>CAXDRX010000005.1:0-104991 GCA_963991985.1 uncultured bacterium
GGATTGAGAATCAAAATATAAAGGAATATCCGGGTACCTATGAAGAATTTGTTGATTGGAGGAACAGGTTTACGCATTCTTCATCAAATGAGAAAGAAGCCGCATTCAACAAAAAAAGTACGAATGTCAAGAAAAAGGAAAATTTGCTTAAAAAGGATGACAAGGATATCGAGAAGCAAATTGAAAATTACGAAAATCAATTGTTTGAATACAGACAGTCATTGCTACTTATTGAACAAGACATGGCGAGTGAAAAGAATTACAGAAACCCTGAAAAAATGAAAAAATTGAACCAAAATAAAAGTAGTCTTCTCAAACTATCACAAAAACTTGAAAAAGAAATAGAAGTACTTTATTGTCAACTTTAATATTTTTGTATTATGGAGAAAGAAAGTACAATATTGGTTCCGTTGATAATCAAATACAAGTACGTGCGCTAAATGACCTCAAGCTATTGAGATCAATAAAATTGCCGTTCAAGGATGCCATAGATGCGGAAATATTAGAGAATAATTTATTCATAGCTAGTTCAACGGGTTACTTATTGAAGTATGATATTGATAAATTTGAGCAATACGATGAAGTATTTACGAACAATCGTATCGCTGGCTTGGAAAAGGGAAGGAATGGCAAACTTTATGCAATCGTTAACAGCAATCAAGTTGGAGAGTTGGTGCTTACGCCTAAATTAGGATTTAAGATTATTTCGGATAATTTGGGCAACATTTCCACAGTGAAGGAAATTGGCAATCAAAATATTTTAGTTGGTTCAAAGCAAGGAACCGCGAAAATTATTGATATCTCAACTGGTAAGCTCATTCAGACACTCTCAGACCATAAATCTTTCATATCTGATGTGGCTTATGATGCAGACAAAAAGAAAATTTACACATCGAGTTATGATGGTACTATAAGGGTATTTGATGAAGAAAATTTGGATGCTCAGCCAATCGAGATTAAAACACACAAAAATTGGGTAACAACCATTGAATTAAACGCAGATAAGGATGTACTTATTTCTGGAAGCCGCGATAGATCTATTTTGGCACATACTACAAATACTGAATCTCTGATTAAACGCTTAATAAATACCTTAGATGGAATTGAGTTCACCAAAGATGATTGGAATAAGTTCATTGGTAGTGACATACCAATGAGTGATTAAGGATTATTCTAAGGTATTATAGTTGTTAAATCGTTGTATTTATAATTTTCCCATAATTTATATTATGTTAACTTATGTATTGAATTATAAGTGTATCATTATCACCATACCTTCTACTCTTGAAGAGATTTCATTAAATTTTTCATTTGGCCAAACTTATCCATGTCCTGTGTTTTTGCATAAAGCTTTTTCATCGTTTCAGCCAAAACGTATTTATCACCGTTGCTCATTTCTGGATTTTCCAATGCAACTTCAAATTCTACCAGTGCCTTTTTGTACCAGCCTAAAATTTCTTCATATATCTTGTCTTGTTCTGCCATCGTATTGGCTTTTTCATATTTTACTGTAAGCGGGTTGGATTGATTAACATATAAAACGCCCAAATTGTAAAAGGCATCATAATATGCCGGATCTATCTCTATTGCCAATTTATAGTCTCTTTGTGCTTCATAATAGTTGCCCAAATTGTCATGGCTCACTGCCCTTGCAAAGTAATACAACTTGTTGTCGGGGTTTGTCTCTATGGCCTCGGAGAGCTTACTCACCAGTTCTTCCGATCGACCTTGCTTGATGTAGATATCCAACTCTGCATTCAACAGAGATGTATTCTCGGGGTAATATTCTCTTGCAGATGAAAGGACTTGCAAGGCTTGCGTGGTGTCTTTCTCCAATAGGTAAATACTGACCAAATCGTTGTGGACTTTTGGTTCGTCAAATCCGCTTTCCAACAATTGTTTGATGTATTTTTTGGCTTTACCATATTCTCCTAGTGAAAAGTAAGAGCTGTATATTAGTTGATTGACAGTTTGAATGGTTAAACTTTTCATTTCCAATTCTTTCTCTTGCTCAAATGGGAAGATTTGTACAATTTTTTCCATGGAAGAAATACTTTCTTTAAAGTTTGAGTTTTGATATTGAATGATTCCTTCGTTGTATAAGCCTAAGGCTACATTTAACAAATTAACTTTTGATTTTTCTGCGATTTTTTTCTTTTTGCTTATGTCTGTTTCTATGGCTTTAAAAAAAGACTCATAAGCCGTAAAAATGGCATCTTTATATAAAGATTTTTGTTCATCTGTTCCGTTAATATACAATTCTAAGTAAGTCAATCCTTTGTAATACCACATTTCATAATAATTTGCAGTTTTGGTATTGTTCTGAGCTTTCTCTATCCATTCTACACATTGATTTAGGTCTGGTAATTCTGTTGTCCCTCTTTTTTCCATCTCTAATGCAACATTTTCGACAATATATTTTTGTGCAAAAACATTATTAGCACAAATGGTTGAGATAAAAATGATTAATAAAAATTTAGTTATACTTTCCATCGACTGTGTGAATGATTTTCTTCAAATATAATGCCACATTATGTTACTCCTCTTGGTTTTCTACAAAATCATTAGGGTTGTTTTCATTTTCTGTCTCCTCTGATTCTTGCTTTACCACTTTGGCAACTGCTGCAATCTCATCACCATCTTTTAATTTCATCAACCGAACACCTTGGGTTGACCGGCCCATTTCGCGAATACCTTCTATTGGTGTTCTAATGGCAATACCGGACTTCAATATAATCATCAAGTCATCTTCTTCGCTCACGTTTTTCAAACCAATTAGGTTTCCTGTTTTTTCGGTAATAGACAATGTTTTTACGCCTTTCCCTCCTCTTTTAATTTTTGAATACTCTTGAATATTGGTTCTTTTTCCATACCCTTTGGACGAGACGACCAAAATCGAATCATTCTCTCTATCCGCTATTGTAATCATCCCAACCACTTCGTCATTTTTATTTTCAAGACGAACTCCCGTGACCCCTGCAGCTGTTCTGCCCATTGATCTTGCATCATTTTCGTCAAAACGAATGGTTTTGCCAGATTTTTTGGCGAGCATTATGTCTTTGTTGCCATCTGTTAGCTTTGCGGCCAATAATTCATCCCCATCTTTTATCGTTATCGCGTTGATTCCATTGGTTCTCGGACGAGAATAACTTCTTAGCGAGGTTTTCTTTACTATCCCATTTTTGGTGCACATAATGATATAATGAGAGTCAAGGTAATCCTCATCTTTTAAATTGGCCACTGTCAAGAAGGCTTTTATTTTGTCCTCTTTGGGTATATCAATTAGGTTTTGAATGGCTCTACCTTTGGTGTTTTTACCACCTTCTGGGATTTCATACACTTTTTGCCAATAACATCTTCCCATTTCCGTGAAATAAAGCATATAGTTGTGTGCGTTGGCAATGAATAGGTGCTCAGTAAAATCTTCGTCCCGATGGCGAACCCCTTTATTCCCGACGCCTCCTCTACCCTGCGCTTTGTATTCTTCCAGAGAAGTTCGCTTGATATAACCCATATGGGAAATGGTTAAAACAACTTGTTCGTTGGGGATAAGATCTTCGATATTTAAATCATTTGCGCTGTATTCTATCGTTGAACGTCTTTCATCTCCATGTCTTGTTTGGACTTCTTCAAGTTCCTCTTTGATGATGGTCATTCTCCGATTTTTGTCTGATAAAATTGCTTCCAAATCCTCTATAAGCTCCATTAAATTGGCATATTCAGCTCTAATTTTATCCATTTCAAGACCAGTGAGTCTTTGGAGACGCATGTCCAAAATCGCCTTTGCTTGAATCTCTGATAAGCCAAATTGTTGAATCAATCCTTCTTTGGCAACATCTGGAGATTTCGAATTTCGAATGAGCGCAATGACATTGTCAAGGTTGTCCAAAGCAATGATAAGACCTTCAAGAATATGCGCTCTTTTCTTTGCCTCCTCCAATTCATATTCAGTTCTTTTGACAACGACTTCATGGCGATGGTCAACAAAATGAACAATCATATCTTTTAAATTGAGCATTTTGGGTCTGCCTTTTACTAGAGCGATGTTATTGACTGAAAATGAAGACTGAAGTGGTGTGTATTTAAACAATTTGTTTAATACAATATTGGGAATAGCATCCTTTTTTAAATCAAAAACAATGCGTAAACCACTTCTACCTGACTCATCTCGTGCGTCAGAAATACCATCCAATACTTTTTCTTCTACCAAAGCACTTGTTCGGATTAAGATGGACCCAGGGCTGGTTTGGTATGGGATTTCTGTAATAACGATTTGTTCTTTTCCAGTTTTTGTTTCTTCGAAATGCGCTTTTGCTCGCATCACGACTCTCCCCTTCCCTGTTTCAAAAGCTGACTTTACTCCCTCATAGCCATAAATAATTCCACCAGTAGGAAAATCTGGTGCTTTGATGTGCTCCATCAATTCTTCTATTTCAATATCATGATTGTCTATGTAAGCTTTTATACCGTTTACCACTTCCGATAAATTGTGAGGCGCCATATTGGTCGCCATTCCCACTGCAATACCAGAAGCACCATTGATGAGCAAGTTGGGGATTTTGGAAGGCAAAACCTCAGGCTCGGTAAGTGATTCATCAAAATTGGGTCTAAAGTCTACCGTATTTTTATCGATATCTGCAAGCATATCCTCAGCCAACTTTCGCATTCTTGCTTCAGTATATCTCATGGCAGCTGGAGGATCATTATCTATCGACCCAAAATTTCCTTGCCCATCCACTAGCATGTATCTCATACTCCATTCTTGCGCCATACGCACCATGGTGTCATAAACAGAGCTATCCCCATGAGGATGATACTTTCCAAGAACTTCTCCTACAATTCTTGCCGATTTTTTATACGCCCTTCCTGAACCAAGGCCCAAATCTAACATTCCATAAAGCACCCTTCTGTGGACAGGCTTCATTCCGTCCCTAACATCAGGGAGGGCTCGAGAAACAATGACAGACATCGAATAATCGATATAGGCTGTCTTCATTTCTTCTTCGATATTTATTGGAACGATTTTTTCGTTTTGATGATTCATCTGATGAAAATAAATAGGCAATATAGTGAACTGAACGAAAGCAGCATAAGCTTATGCAAAGGTTATATCCACAAGTTTTAATATTTTTTTAATATTGATCTAATTGTCTTTTGGTATCATCAATTCTTTACATTTTGTGAATAACCTACGTTACTTTTTTTGCTATTTGCACAGTCATGGAGCACGACAAATCCTCTTTTACAGACCTTCAAAAAAACAGTGATGAAGGAGGTGCTGTGAGGTCGATGTACAAAGAATGGTTTCTAGACTATGCCAGTTATGTTATTCTAGAGCGAGCAGTTCCAGCTATTGACGATGGTTTAAAACCTGTCCAAAGGCGCATTTTGCACAGCATGAAAGAGATGGATGATGGTCGATTCAATAAAGTGGCAAATGTTATTGGCAATACCATGAAATACCATCCTCATGGTGATGCAGCTATTGGTGATGCGATTGTCAATTTAGGTCAAAAAAACCTTCTCATTGAAACCCAAGGAAATTGGGGAGATGTGAGAACAGGTGATCGGGCTGCGGCGCCAAGATATATTGAAGCTCGATTGTCTAAGTTTGCCTTAGAGGTAGCATTCAACCCAGATACAACGGATTGGCAGCAAAGTTATGATGGAAGAAACAAAGAGCCCATTGTGCTGCCGATGAAATTCCCATTGTTATTGGCACAAGGAGTTGAAGGAATTGCGGTGGGTCTTTCCACCAAAATAATGCCGCACAATTTCATAGAATTGATAGACGCTTCTATTAAGTATCTTCAAGGTAAATCTTTTAGACTTCTCCCCGACTTCCTTACGGGAGGGAGCATGGAAGCTTCAGATTATAATGATGGCAAACGAGGTGGAAAAATTCGTTTGCGAGCAACCATCGAAGAATTGGATAAAAAAACATTGATCATAACGGAGATACCATACGGGACAACAACATCAAGTGTCATTGACTCCATCATCAAGGCAAATGAGAAAGGAAAAATTAAAATCAAAAAAGTCGTTGACAACACGGCGGAGAAGCTAGAAATAGAAATTCAATTCCCAAACAATGTAGACATTTATAAAGCCAAAGATGCATTGTATGCTTTCACAGACTGTGAGATTAGTATTTCCCCGAATGCGTGCATTATAATTGATGAAAAGCCACATTTTATAGGAATTAGTGATGTGCTAAAGACCAATGTTGACCAGTCCGTTGATCTTTTGAAACTTGAGTTGGAGATAAAACTAAATAACTTGCAAGAAAAATGGCATTTTAGCAGTCTTGAAAAGATTTTTATTGAAAATAAAATTTATCGAAACATAGAAGAGGCAAGAACATTTGAACAAATTATTGAAATTATTGATCAAGGTTTAACTCCATTCAAAAAACAACTATTAAGAGAAGTAAAGAGAGAGGATATTGTCAAACTAACCGAAATTAAAATAAAGAGAATTTCGAAATATGACTCATTTAAAGCAGACGAGCAGATCATACAGCTCGAAAATGAAATTGAAGAGGTCAAAAATCATCTAAACCACCTCATTGATTTTGCGATTCAATATTTTCAATCTCTCAAAAAAAAATATGGGAAAGGCCGTGAGCGTAAAACAAAAATTACAGAAATGGCGAGCATTAAAGCGACCAAAGTTGCCATGGCCAATGAAAAGCTATACATCAACAAAGAGGAAGGTTTTGTGGGCTACGGCATTAAAAAAGCAGCATATGTTGAGGATTGTTCTGACATAGACAATATCATCGTTTTTAGAGAAGACGGAAGCTATTTGGTTAGCAAGGTGTCTGAAAAAGCATGGTTTGGAAACAACATTCTTCACGTGGAAGTCTGGAGAAAGAACAACAAAAGAAAGATTTACAATGCTGTTTATAAAGATGGGAAAACTGATATTTCATATGTCAAAAGATTTTATGTTGATTCCATTACAAGAGACAAGGATTACAGTATAGCTCAAAACAATCCCAACTCAAAAGTCCTTTATTTTAGTTCCAACCCCAATGGAGAGGCTGAAACAATTTCAGTTTTTCTTCATCATTCAAGCAAAGCAAGAATCAAAAATTTTGAGTTTGATTTTTCCAAATTGGATATCAAAGGAAGAAATTCTAAAGGAAATATTTTGAGCAAACATAGGGTCCGAAAGATTGACTTGAAAAAAGAAGGAACAAGCACTTTAGGTGGCAGAATGGTATATTATGACAAAAGTACAGGCCGAATATACTTTGATGAAAGGGGCGAAAAAATTGGCTCATTCCAGGGAGGTGATCTTGTTTTGGCAATCTACAAAGCAGGAGATTACGAGCTTTTCAATCCAAGTGATTTGAGACAATTTAAACCTGAAGAGTTGATTGGATTGTATAAATTTTTGCCTCATGGTGTTTTAACAGCGGTCTACAAAGACGGGAAGACAAAGCAGGTAATGATGAAAAGATTTTCGATTGAAACAATGACCAAAAATCAAAGATTTCTATTCTTAAGGGACGAGAAAGGTAGTAAACTTCTTTTTGCAAGTTTCAATAGGAAAGTTTTATTGGAAATAACAAGTGTGAAGGCCGCTGGCCAAAAGATAATTCAACAAATAGATCCTGAGGCATTTATTGAAGTTAAGGGTTGGAAAAGTATTGGAAATAAGATTTCCTACGATAAATTTCAAAAATTAAATGTTTTAAAAAATGAAGAAATGCAACCGGAGGATGATGCTCCAATAGACAAAATTACGAGAGGAACAAATGAGGAAACAGAGATAGAAAGTGAAGATCCTCAAATGCGGTTGTTGTAAACCAGTGCCTGGAACAAGACTCGAACTTGCACGGCCTTAAGGCCACCACCCCCTCAAGATGGCGTGTCTACCAATTCCACCACCCAGGCATGGGGCAAATTTACATGTTTTGCTGCCTTAATACTTTAACCAAACTTGATTTTTTATGCCCGGTGCCCCCGATGACTCCAATTTTTTCAGAATTGGGGCAACGTGCAAATCCATTAAAAAGTTGAGCCGATGATTGGTTTCATCTAAGATTTCTTGTGCAATACTTAGGCACTTTTTTTGCATTTCCGTTAAGCCATAGGTGCTGCTCGATATGCCCCTATTCACAACCGTTATTCGATCCCTTAAACTATAATTATTTTTTTCTCCAACACTATTTTTGACTTGATACCCAAATAATTCAATTTCTATGCTGTCTAGTTTTGTCCGTGCCACTTTCATTTCTTGGTAAATTTCAACATTGTGTATTGAGGATGATTTGAAAGCTTGGAAGATAGCGCCTAATAAATGCGAAAGTTTCTCAAACTTATGGTACAATAAATTGATCTCCTTGTTAATCTTTTCAACTTCTCTCCATTCCGACACTGCTATGTCTATGGACTTTTGATTCAGTTCGCTCTTGTTTATTCTTATGAGCTGAAAACAAACCGAATCTCCAATTTTTTTGATTGTATCTTTTGCTGACAAAAATATCTGAGCGCAATATCTTCCGGGGGAGGCAAGAAAACCACTGGGATTCCCGGTGGTGGACTCATCAACTAATGAAAGTGAAGGATGCTTCATGTCCCACGTTGTTTGATGTAGGCCCTGCGAACTGCTTTTTAATTGGATTTTTCTTATTGTTTTGCCCTTTTCCTCTGAAATATGCAAAACATATTCACTTTTATGCTCCCTCTGTTCTTTTTCCAAACTTTCCCATCCTGGGAATGAAATGTCCTGATGATTGAACTTCTTTTCTTTCGCTTTTCTTTTTTGTTTTAAGGACACAATAGGGTCTTGAACATAATAGTTGAAAGTAACACCATACGGTGGATTTTTTGCATGATAGAAACCATCCCCTTGCCCTCCTCTGATACTAAAACTCATCACCTTTTTGGGGATATACCAAAGACCATTTCTTGGACGACTTAAATATACCTTATCTTCCGTCATTTTTGATCCAACTTCCCTAAGAACAGAATAGTCGTCAAGCACAAAGAAACCGCGGCCAAAAGAGGCCGCAACAAGATCATTTTGCTTTCTTTGAATGGCTAAATCACGAATAGGGATGGTTGGAATTCCTTGGGTCAATTTGCTCCAATTTTTTCCACCATCGATGCTGGCATAAATACCAAATTCGGTGCCGATGAAAAGTAAGTCTTTATTGATGTGGTCTTGAACAACCCGCCAAATTAGAAGTTTTTTTGGCAGATTTTCGGATAGGCTTGACCATGTTTTCCCGTCATCAGTGGTTTTCAGCAAATAAGGTTTATAGTCCCCCTCTTTATGATTGTCCAAGGCAACATAAAATGTGTGTTTGTCAAATAAATCTGCTTTGAGGTCATTGACGTAACAGTTTGTTGGAATTGTTTTTATTTCTTTAAGAGCTTTTTTTTCCCATGTTTCTCCTCCATTTTTGGTGAATTGTAACAATCCGTCATCTGTTCCTATGGCCAACTTTTGGTCATCTAATGGAGATTCTGCAATAGAGGTGATGGTACTAAAATTGCTCATTGCATAAACATCCCAAGCATTATCAATGCTTTGTTTTTTTCCCATAATTGGTTCATTAAAGCGCTCTACATTTCTGGTTAGGTCAGGTGAAATCCTAATCCAAGAATCACCCCGGTTGTCTGATTTCCATAAATGTTGAGAGGCAAAATATATTCTGCTTGGAAGATGGCTGCTTATCAATACAGGTGCATCCCAGTTGTATCTTTCGGGAATTCCATCTTCCAGATTTTGCGGTTGAATATAAGTTGATTCACCACTACTCCTATCGATACGGGTGAGATTTCCTTGTTGCCATTGGGCATAAACAATATTGGGGTTGCTGGGTTCAACAGCAGGTTGATGGCCATCTCCAGAAAGGGGGACAAACCAATCTGAATTTCGAATGCCATGTATATTGTCTGTTCTTGCAGGGCCGCCATGGGTATTGTTGTCTTGTGTGCCTCCATAGATTGTATAAAAAGGCCACTTGTCGTCCACCGCTACTTTATAGTATTGCAGTGTAGGTAAATTTGCAACAAAGGACCATGTTTTTTCACCATCAAAACTTTGGTAGAGTCCACCATCTGTGCCTACCAATCGATAATTGGGTCGATGCTCGTTGAAAATTAAAGCATGGTTGTCAGAATGCTTGAATCGCTCATTCATTTGATGGAATGTTTTTCCTCCATCATCAGAAACAAGCATTCTAACATTTGCCAAGTAAATTTTATCGAATTGATGAGGGGAGGCATATAATTCTTGGTAGTAATGAGGACCTGTTCCGCCTGAAACAGTGTTGCTCATTTTTTTCCAACTTTCCCCTCTATTATTCGATCTAAAAACAGCACCCGTTCTCCTATCTAATTCAAGAGCTGCATACAAGACATCTGGATTTTGTGGTGAGATAGCCAAACCAATTTTACCAATCCTAGAGTTTGGCAAACCTACTTTTATCTCTTTCCACGATTCTCCACCATCATCACTTCTGTAAATTCCACTTCCTTCTCCTCCACCCATATAAGCCGCAATGGTTCTGTGCCTTTGCCACGAAGCCATATAAAGAACATCGGGGTTCCTGGGGTCAATCAAAAGGTCTGTTGCACCCGTCCACGAATTTGATTTCCACTTATTGACCCATGTTTTTCCACCATCCACACTTTTAAACAAACCTCGATCTCCACCCGGACTCCAAAGGGGACCTTGACATGCCACCCAAATGATATGAGAATTTTTAGGATGAATAACAATTTTTGAAATATGCTCTGAATTTGAGAGCCCAAGGTTTTTCCATGTTTTTCCATCATCCATACTTCGGTAGATGCCATCTCCAAAACCTATGTGCCGTCCACCTACATTTTCTCCTGTTCCGAGCCAGATTGTGTGAGGGTTGTTTTGATCTATGGTTAAGCACCCAGTAGCGTAAACGTTTTGTTGCTCAAAAACAGCTTTCCAAGTAGTACCACTATTTTCGGTTTTCCAAACTCCACCAGATCCGTGAGCTACATACCATATGTTGGAATTGTCTGGATGGACTGCTATATCTGCAACCCTACCCGACATAAAAGCTGGACCAATGGAACGAAAAGAAACAGAACCAGAAATCGAATCCAACAATTTATGTTTTTCCATTAAAGTCTGCGCACGACCATGGGAAAACCCTACAAAAGCAACAATCAACAAGCCGGCATATTTTTTGCTAAAAATCACTTTTTAAAAGTACTCATTTTTTTCCTAAGCTCTCCCAAAAAACGAAAAAAAAGTCTTTTGGGCTTGGCAATATCTTTGCATTGAACATTTACCTTAAAGTAAAATTTAAGCATAAAAAAAATGAGCAAGAGGGTGAGCATGATAGAAAATTAAATTTTCATTTTAAGATATTTAGATGTTTTGGTTTTCTTTTTTATTAAATCTTCTGGAGTACCTTCAAAAACAATTTCACCTCCATCCATTCCTGCCTTCGGACCTATTTCGATTAACCAATCTGCAGACTTGATTACATCAAGATTGTGCTCCACAACTACGATGGTATTTCCTTCTTCTATCAACTGATTGAAAGCTTTTAGCAACTTTTTAATATCGTGAAAATGCAAGCCCGTTGTAGGTTCGTCAAACACAAAAAGTCTGTGCTCTTTGTTGTTGGTTTTGGCCAAATACGATGCCAATTTTACCCTTTGTGCTTCTCCACCACTTAGGGTGTTCGAGGATTGTCCGAGTGCCACATAGCCTAGTCCTACATCTTGAAGGGGTTTTAATTTTTTGATTATGGAATTTTGTTCGGCAAAAAAAACCATTGCTTCATCAACAGTAAGTTGTAAGACATCATGTATGCTTTTCTTTTTGAATTGTATATCCAATACTTTTTTCTTAAACCTTTTGCCCTTGCAGTCTTCACAAGTTAGGTGGATGTTCGCGATAAATTGCATTTCGACAATTTCTTCTCCTTCACCTTTGCAACGTTCGCAACGTCCTCCATCCACATTGAAGGAAAAATCTTTGGCTTTTAAGCCAAGATGTTTTGATGCACTTTGAAGGGAAAATAGTTCTCGAATGGCATCATAGGCTTTCACGTAGGTAACCGGGTTGCTTCTTGAGGATCTACCGATAGGATTTTGATCTACGATTTCAACTTCATCAATGCGTTGTATGTCACCAGAAATTGAACCAATCTTTGCAAGAGAAAGATTGCTTTTTTCATTTACAGCTCTTTGCAAAAGGGGCACCAAGGTTTTTTTGACCAAGGTACTTTTCCCTGAACCGCTTACCCCTACAACTACTGTAAGTGTATTTAATGGAAAAGAGACATTAATGTCTTTAAGATTGTTTAATCGGGCATTTTTGCAAACAATTTTGTTGTTCCATTTTCTTCTTTGCTCCGGGATTTTTATTCTTTTTTGTTTGTTCAAATAATTGGCTGTGAGCGAATTGGAGTTTAGCATTTGCTCAAATGATCCTTGGTATACAATTTGACCACCATTTGTCCCAGCCTCTGGTCCAATGTCTATGAGATAGTCTGCCTGACGCATTATGTCTTCATCATGTTCAACAACCAAAACGGTATTATTTAGGTTTTTAAGATTTTTTAATACAGAAATTAATTTTTCCGAATCTTGACTGTGCAGACCTATACTTGGTTCGTCTAATACATAAGTTGACCCAGTTAAATTGCTCCCAAGAGAATAGGCAATTTTTATTCGTTGAGATTCCCCTCCAGACAATGTATTGGACGCCCGACTCAATTGAAGGTAGCCCAAACCTATGGTATCCATAAGATGGAGTCTTGTTTGAATTTCATCTACCAACACTATACTTGCTGTTCGGATTTCTTCGGGAAGCTGGATGTTTTGAAAATAACGGTTGGCTTCTGAAACGGTCATATTTAAAATATCTACCAAGTGACTTGCTCTTTTATTGACAGGTTGTAGGAAAATATATTGGGCATCGTTCCTTAATTTGGTACCCAAGCAAGAATGACACGTTGTTTTGCCCCTATATTTGGAAAGCAAAACTCGGTATTGAATTTTATACGATTTTCTCGTCAACTCTTCAAAGAAATTGTAGAGACTTACTTCTTTTCTGTTTTTATTTCCCCAAAGAAACTCTTTTTGGCTTGCGGTTAGTAATCGGTAAGGTTTGTGTATTGGGAATTTGTTGTTTATCGCTTCAGAAATAAATTCGTTTTGATATGACTTCATGGTCGGGCCTCGCCAAGGAGCGACGGCACCTTCGGCAATGGATAAATTGGAGTTGGGAATAACCAATTCAGGATCAATATCAATAATACTGCCAAACCCTTCACATGTTTTGCACGCGCCATAAGGGTTGTTAAATGATAGAAGGTTCAAACTTGGTTTTTCGAATGACATCCCATCCAACTCAAAACGATTGTTGAAATCAAAACAATCCCAATGGTTTTTGATTTCATCCAAAAGCAAAATACTCATTTCGCCATCGCCCTCCCAAAAGGCATTTTCAATGGAGTCGGCCAAGCGTGATTCTAGGTGCTCATCGTCTGGATCTAATACCAAACGATCTACAACTATTTTTATGTTGCTTGTTTCCTGTTCTGCACGTTGTGTAAATTCTTCAAGTTTGGCAAGCTTTTGTTTTTGATATATTCTGCTAAATCCCTTTTGAATATATGTATTTAGTCCTTCATTTTCATTTACCCTTGCGTCAAAGACAATAAGAACTTTATTATTTTTTGATTTACTTTTCAAAAAAGCGATTACATCCGCGACCGAATGTGCCTTTACTTCGTTTCCGGAAATAGGTGAAATGGTTTTCCCGAATTTGGCATACATTAATTTTAAGTATTCATATAAGTCAGAAGTTGTTGCTACGGTACTTCTAGAATTTGTGTTTATTACCTTCTGTTCGATAGCAATGGAAGGAGTTAAACCTATGATTTCGTCTACGAGAGGCTTTTCCATTCTTCCCATAAATTGACGAGCATAACTTGAGAGACTTTCTACATAGCGTCTTTGGCCTTCTGCATACAAGGTGTCAAAAGCAAGGGTGGATTTTCCAGAGCCAGAAACACCAGTGATCACTGTTAGATTATTCCTTGGAATTTTTACTGAAACATTTTTTAAGTTGTGCATCTTGGCACCCTTTATTTGAATAAACTTCTTATTGCTCACTGCGTGTTTGGATTGTAGAATTTTAGACAATTGTACAATTACTTTAACAAAACGAGTCAAGTCCTGTAGGGTTTTGATTTGGATCAAATTTTTACAATCGTATTTTTTTTCTTATCTTGCGTTTAAATAACTCGCCTATAGCATACTTCTACTTTAAATTTTTCAAGAAATAATTTAAAAAAGTAGTATAGCTATGCAGAAAAATTCAAAAATTTCAGATCAAAAATTGGTACGTCAGTACATTTTGGGCAATGATGTTTGCTTAAAAATGCTTATTGAAAGACATCAAGACAAGATATTTGGCACCATTATGTTTATTGTCAAAGATCGTTACATTGCAGAGGACATTTTTCAAGAAACTTTCATAAAGGTCATCAAGACGATCAAAAAAGGAAAGTACAACGAACAAGGCAAGTTTTCTCCCTGGGTGGTTCAAATTGCAAGAAACTTGGCCATAGATCATTTTAGAAAATCCAAGAAAAAGCCTGTAATTATTGGAGAAAGTGGTGATGACATTTTTAAAATACTTAACATGAATGAGGACAATCACGAAACTTCACTAATAAAAGAAGAGCGGAACTCAATGGTTCGCAAGCTCATACATATGCTGCCCCAGGAACAAAAAGAAGTTTTGGTTTTGAGACAGTATGGAGAGTTGAGTTTTAAGGAAATTGCTGAAATGACAGGCGTAAGCATAAATACAGCTCTTGGCAGAATGAGATATGCACTCAAGAACATCCGAAAAATGATGGAAGAAAAACATTTGAATTTGCAATAATTTTTTTTCTCTATCGTTTGGGTGATATATGAACGACATTTCTACCCATTCCATTCAATTGTTTTACAATAAAAAGTATGGTGAGATTCCAAAAAAAGAGCTAGAAACACTTGAGAAACTTAGTGAAATACTAAACAAAGAAGTGGATCGATATAAACCCAGCCCTACCTCTATTGAAATCATTTTGGAAGCTTCTCAAGAGTTAGACACTTTGGGTGTTTAAAATTCATAGCTCAAACTAATACTCGGCAAAACTGGGAGCTGGTTGATTCTTTCGAAGGATATACGGTCAAAGTAGAATATATTTCTTCGATCATAGATATTAATTACGGAAGCACTTCCCACAAACTTTCTATCTTTCTCATCATTGACAAGGGTTTTTTTCAAAGAAAGGTCTAGCCTATGATAATCTGGCAAACGTCCTTTGTTCACCTCATCATATACAATACCCAACTCTCCATTGGTTCTAAGTATATCTGTCCCCAATCCTTCTTGAAAAGTAATATTCTCAAAGAAACCTTGGGTCTTGGTAAAAGGAAATCCTGAGCCAAAATTCCATCTCGTATTAAATTCCCAAGTTTTTCCTTTGTCCAAATAAATCGAGAGCACTAAGTTGATGTTGTGTCGTCGATCAAAATGCGGCCTGTACTTGGTTATTCCGTCATTTCTGAGCACATTATTGTAGGAATAAACCGACCAAAAGTAGAAGCGTTTTTTCTCAAAAAGATAGGTTAAATCAAAGCCAAAGGCCCTTCCATTTTCAATAACGAAGTCTTTTTTTGATACATCAGGTTTTCCTGAATTTTTTCCATTGTCGTCGTATATCTTATTTCGATTGATATTGATCAACTGACCAAATTCTTTGATATACCCCTCTACATTTAAGTCACTATTTTTACCCAAATCCAATTCAAATCCACCTACCCCATGCCATGCTTTTTGCAACTTATGTTTTTCGTCTTCTTTGATGGCGTTACTAAATCCTTCTGGGGAAGAAAGAAAACCATAAAACAGATTGACAACATCTAAATCATTTACGCTACTGATTAAGTTTTGGGAATATATACCCCCAGCAAGTTTTGCTCTTAATCGTTTTGAAATGATATACTTTGCTCGGAACCTTGGTTCAGGAGAAAAATTCAATAGGGAGGCATAGTATTGGAAACGAAAACCGGGTTCTACAATGAGACGTTTCCCAATAAATTTTCGATAATTAAAAAAAACATTTAATTCCGTATTGTTTTCTACTTGCTCAATCTTTCGATTGTTTTCATTGAAAAGCTCGAAATTGGTTTTAAATGTATTGATTTCAAAACCATATTTAATTTCATCTTTATTTTTAAAATAACTGAAATTCATACCCACATTAAAATTGCCAATATCAGAGTATCGTGGTTTAGAATCAGACTCTTCCTGTTGGATTTTGTAATTTGAATAGGCCGCAACACCTTCCACCAGCACTTTGCTGCCGACGGGCAAAACCAAAAAATTGGCCCCAAGTCCACTTGCGTTCCAGTCGAAGCTTGTTTCTTTAAAATTTACATTGTCTTGAAAATTGAATCCAAAGAGCTTAAAAGTACTCCCCGAACCACTACTAAAACTGAGCTTTCCAAATAGATCGGAGAAACTGTAAGGCAGTGTGTTTTCTCCCAAGTGAGGAAAAATAATGGGCGATGATTTATCCAAGTAGGAGTTTTTGTAAGACAAAACGTAGGAGCTTCCCCCCTTCCCTGCTTCAAACTTTCGGAGTGGTCCTTCCAAAAGTGCTTTTGCTCCAAAAGGATTTAAACTTAATTTTCCCGAACTTTCATTTTTGGAGCCATCTCTTGTTTTTACATCTACAATGGCGCTAATTCTTCCTCCGTATTCGGCCCCAAAGCCTGCGCTATACACATCGGCGCTCTTGATAATATCCGCGTCAAAAACAGAAAACAGCCCAATGGAGTGGAAAGGATTATAAATGGTCATCCCATCGAGCAATACTTTGTTCATAATCGGTGATCCACCTCTCAAATAAAGTTGTCCTCCTTGATCACCAGAAAAAACAGCTCCTGGAACAATCTGCAGGTATTGAATCAAATCAGCTTCTCCTCCAACACTGGGCAGTTTTTCCAACTGTTTTTTTGTAATCTGAACTCGAGAAATATTTACCTTGTTCAATTGATTGTTTCGGCGTGCCGAAACCTTAAACTCTTCCATTGTATTGTCTACCTGCGATAGGTAAAGATTTCTCCTTAAAATGTTTCCTGCTCGCAATTCTATTTTCATCTCCAAGGTTTCAAAACCAAGATAATCTGCAACCAAAGTGTATTGGCCGGGAGGTATTTTGCTCAGGGAATAAAAGCCCTCTTCGCTGCTCACCGTGCCTTGCCCTGTCTCCTTAAAGTAAAGGTTAACAAAACCCAAACTTTCACCTGTTTTTTTGTTGTACACAAAACCTTTTAGTTCCGTATTCTGTGCATAACAGGCCGTAACAAAAAAAAGAATGATTGAGGTGATAAATAATTTTCGCACTAGACAATACGAAAATGATTTATTTTGTTATATAAAAAAAAGTAAACCCGTTTCTTTTGATTAAACACCAGAAAATATTGACAAAATGCTTCCATTGTTTCGTTTTCTTTTTGTTTTTGGTGTCTATAACATCCTGTTCAGAATCGCCACCACAGAACAAGTCAACAGACAGCACCTACATTGCTACGCCCCTAGAAATTAATCCACCTTTTGGTTTTCCACCATTGCCCATTCCTTTGGACAATCCATTTACCGTAGAAGGTGTTTTTTTGGGCAGAAAGTTGTTTTACGATCCCATTTTGAGCGGAGACCAAAGCCAGAGTTGTGCTTCTTGCCATCAACAATCTGCCTCGTTCGTTGATGAAAAAAAACGATTTAGTTTGGGAATAGACGGGTCCATCGGAGAAAGAAACTCAATGCCTCTGTATAATTTGGCTTATGCCAAACGGCTTTTTTGGAATGGATCTGCCCGAAGTTTGGAAGGTTTAATAAGCAAACCTATTACCAGTAAAATAGAAATGCATGAAACCATGGCAAATGTTGTTTCAAAACTCCAAAATGATTCTGAATACCCTTTTCTTTTTCAAAAAGCATTTGGTGATAAAAACATTGATTCAGTTAAAATAGTGAAAAGTCTTGCTCAATTCATCCGTAGTATTTTTGCCTATGATCTGGCCCTCCACCCGGATACTGCATTGAGCAAGCGCGTTATGACTCCTCAGCAAATCAGGGGCTTGAGGGTTTTTGTCGATGAGGAGAAAGGAGATTGTTTTCATTGCCATTCGGTCAGTTTACTCAATACCAATTATGAATTTATGAGCAACGGCTTGGTGGAAGATCCTGATGCTGACTCGGGCCTTTTTGAATCAACCGGCGAAGAAATGGACAAAGGTCGTTTTCGGGTGCCCAGCTTGCTGAATATCAGGCACACCGCTCCCTACATGCATGATGGTCGTTTTTCAAGCTTGGAAGAAGTGCTTAGTTTTTATGATACAGGATTTCACTATTATCCAAAATATCCGAATTTGTTGGACCCCAATATGAAAAAACATTTGGATCCGCAAAGCATGCGACCCTTACCTAGAAAATGGACAGAACAAGACAAAAGAGATTTGATTGCTTTTTTAAATGGTTTGGAGGACTCTGATATGCTCAGCAATCCTGCTTATGCTCGGCCATAGGGATTGATTCCTAATAGTGTCATCTTGTAATATTTTTATCGATAATCGTATACTCAATTATTTTACTTTCAATTTATCATCGGCGTACTGCCGGAAAGTTAAGTTGATTCTTTTGTCTTTTACCTTTTTACTTTTTGGCAAAGCATGAAGCCAGTGGTCTTGTATTTTTCCAGCCATAAGCAAAAGGCTGTTGTGTTCCAACAAAATCTCGACTTTTTCTCCGCTATCACGATGCTTTAAAACAAATTTTCTTTCGGCGCCTAAGCTAAGGCTAGCTATCGGATAATCTTTGACCAAAGTTTTTTCATTGTCTCTATGATAACTCATGCCCTCAGATCCGTTTTGATAACTATTCAGCAAACAAGAATTGAATGAGTAACCACAGATTTTAGAAATTTCTTTTTCGATCTCGCCAAGCAATGGTGTAAAAAGATGAGCCGTCTTAGACATCCCAGAATAGGTATAGACAAAAGGTTTTTTCCCATACCAAGCTGTGAGGCGTTGTGTCTTTATAATTTTGCCAAACATTTTCACAATGTCTGGAGCCCATTGAATTGTATTCTCCAAGGACTCAAATGAAGTATTCGTCAAAACAGATGGATGGTAGTACAGCGCTCCATCATAGGGCAAAAGGTTTGGTCCAAGAGAATGCGGCACTTTCTTATCTCAATGTATCTATTCTCAGATTTTGGGAGGTCCAGATGCCCAAACCATTTTGGACATTGCTAAACAAGCCCGAGGTAAGTCGAAAGGGGGAAAGTTGATTGTCGCCAAAATCATCTTTATAACTTTTAAGACTCGAAAGGTATCGGTAATAGTCGGGATGCAAATGGTAGAATTTGAGGACGTACTTTATGTCTGTATTAAAATTTCCTTGCCCTGATTCAGGAACAATCTGTAGGGTTTTGTTTTGCCCATCAAAACTTTGGTCTGAGAATATGAGGGTTCTGTCGTTTTGTTCAAGAAAATCACTACCCAAGAAGGCGATATCATTTTTTTCGAAAATCACATCTCGAAGTTCATTGGTTCCTTCTTCTAGATAAAATAACTTTAAACCGTAATAGTTTCTTTGATTTTCAAAGTCTTTAAAAGAGATTTGAATGATATCGCTAGGCTCATTTCTGCTGTCCAAACCTTTCCCTGCAATTACTTCAATTTGCCAATCATTCGGCAAAATGGGTACTTGGGTAGAGGAAATAATTTTGGAAAAACCGTCTTTCTCTGCCTTTATTTTTAGGATATCTCCTTGTTTTATTTTATTGACTACATAAAATTTTTCTTGAAATGGAGCAAATTCTACTTTTTGGTTCTTTCCATTGATGAAAAAAATAATGTTTGCGTCATTTTCTTTTATTTTTTTGGGGAAACTATCGTTGTAGGCATATTCTGAAGTGCTTAGCTGAAAAAAAGAGGTGTCGTTTTGGTTGTTTGTCAAGCCATTGACAACCAATTTTTCTCTCTCAAGACCAATATTTTTATGGTCAATTTCTTCTGCATTGCAAGCGATCATTGCTAGGACAATGACCAACATATAAGAGCTGAAACTTGTTTTCATCATTAAAAAATCATTTTATAGGTAATTCCAGGGACAAAACGTGGGTTGTTGTATTTCATTGCTTTGAATGCTTGTTGTTGATTCTGACTTTGCTCTGCAAATACAGACATGGGATTTTTCGTTGCCAAAAAGTTATATACGGTTACTTTCATTTCTTGGCTAACCCCTACTCCATAACTTGTTCTTATCCAACCAATATCTAAACGGAAATACGGATTGGGTTGGAAATTGTTCACTTCTCCATAATCTAAGACAAGATTGCCTTCTAGGTCATAGTATTTGTTTGAGGGCATTGTAAATCTTGGACTACTGCCTGCGGTAATTGCGCCCAAAAGCGTAAGGTAATCGTCCAATTTCCAATTGGTATAAATTTTAAACATGTGTCTTTGATCAAAACTAAATGGAAAAGTATTGCCACTGTTGAGCGTTTCGAAAGTTCTATTGGTATAGCTATGCGTATAACCAAACCATCCAGTAAGCCAACCTTGTTTTTTTTGGATCATCAATTCGATACCCGTTGCGTTTCCTTGCCCTTGCTTTACAAAACTTTTCCAATCTTCGTTTACATCAAAAAAGTTTGGATTGGTTACTTCAATTACGTTCTGCATCATTTTATAGTAAGCATCTATATTTAGTTCTAAACTAGCACTTATTTTGTTGGCAAATCCAATGGTAAATTGATGCGCAGACTGGGGTTTAATGTTTCCAATACTGGGGGACCAAAAATTTGTAGGCAATCCTCCAGTACCTCGGTTGGTCATAAGGTTTGTAACTTGGTGGGTGCGGGTATATGCACTTTTGAAGGCCAATTTTTGATTCAAAATGAGGCGATAATTTACCCTAGGTGAGAAAAGAGGGACATAAGACCCATCGCCATGGAGGTAATTGTTTAGTCGGAATCCCCATTGCAAAAATTGATATTTGTTGATTCTAAAATTATCCTCAGCAAAAAGAGCCAACTCATAAGTTTTGGTGCCATTTATATTGCCTATTTCTCTTGTACCATCTGAAGAAGAACTAATGTTTTTATTTTCTGTTTTTTCCTTTCCCGTATTGAAGTTGTGTCGAATAAAGTTGCTTCCAAAATTTAGTTTGTGCCGGTTGCTTAGGTTGTATTCCCAATCCGAGTTGATCATAAAATCTCGAATACCATTGGTTCTTTCAATATTTGAATATTGTAGATTCCTTGCAGACCCTGTTTGTTCGTTGGTGTAAGAAAATTTGCTTTGATATTGTGTATAGGCAAGCGATAGGTTCAAAAACATTTTGTTATTGAAGATGTGATTCCAACGCAAATTGCTTGTTAAGTTCCCCCATTTTAGTGAAAAAGTTGACTTAAAGTCTTTATTGGAACTTGAATCATAAACAACGTCAGAAAATTCAAACTTATCTCTACCAGAATAGATGCTTGCGAAAAGCTGATTTCGTTTGTTGATTCTATGCTTAACTTTCCCGTTGAGATCATAGAAATTGGTGATCGCCTCAGAATTATCACCTTCGGCATCAAAAAGTCTGTCGATGAGGGTACGTCTGAATGACAAATTGTAGGTTGTCTTATTCTTTGAGCCAATGGGACCACTTAGCAATAGTCTTCCTGCCATAAGACCTAAAGTGAAATCTCCGGAAAGTTCATTTGTATTTCCTTCATCCATGGTTATGTCAATTACAGAACTAAGTCTGCCTCCAAATTTTGCTGGCATGCCACCTTTGTAAATTTGGACATCATTTACTGCCTCGGTATTGTATATGGAGAAAAATCCAAAAACATGATTGTTGTTGTAAACCGGTACACCATCCAATAGCAATAAGTTTTGATCGGCAGAACCCCCTCGGATGTACAGGTTGGAAAACCCCTCGTTTCCGGCATTTATTCCTGGTATCATTTGAAGGCCTTTGATGAGGTCACTCTCTGCGAGAAAGTAGGGAAAAGCTTCGATGAGCTCAATGGGCAAGTCTGTTTTTCCGGGTATTGGGCATTCAATATCGTTTAATGATTTCCGACGAAAATTATTGATACCAAAATTCCCAAATTGCTCAGTCAGCTCGACTTGTATGCTAGAATCTTTTTGAAGATTAAGATCAAGCACAATGGGTTTGTAATTACTATAATCCATTTCCAATTGAATTTCACCAACTGGAACCGAAATATTGAAATAGCCAAATTGGTTGGAGTAAACAACCGACCCCCACCTTAAAAGGGAGATTTTAACACCAACAAGCGCTTCTCCTGTTTGTGCATCGTTCACAAAACCGCTTAGATGTCGGCTGTATTGACCCCAAGTGAGGTGATGAAAAAATAGCAAAATGTAAAATAGTAGAAATTTGGTCCATTTCATGTACTTCAAATAAACAAAGTTTTGTTAGGTTTTGATTAAAATTCTGAAAGTTGTTCCTACACCCACTTGCGATTTTAAAACAAAAATATCTCCATTGTGGTAGTTGTTCATAATTCTTTTGCTCAAAGACAAACCCAAACCCCATCCTCTATTTTTGCTTGTATAGCCTGGTTTAAATATGGTTTTGTGTTTCGAAGAAGGAATTCCTATTCCATTGTCACTGAAATCGATCCATTTCTTTGTTTTAGACATTCCAAAAGTTATCCGAATGATCCCTTCTCCATGCATGGCATCTACTGCGTTTTTGCTGAGATTTTCGATAACCCAGGCGATCAATGGTGGATTGACCATAACGAGCAATGGTTCATGAGCAGGTTCAAGATCAAATTCTATTTTCTTAGAAACCCTTTTTGCCAAGTATCTAACCGATTCTTCAACCAATGAAACTAAATCTTGTTTACTCAATTTAGGTTGAGAACCAATCTTGCTAAATCTTTCTGTGATTGTATTGAGTCTCTCCAGGTCATTTTTCATTTCTGAAAGTATTTTTGAATCATCATTTTCTTCTGATAGCAAATCGGTCCAAGCCATTAGGCTGGAAATGGGCGTTCCCAACTGGTGTGCCGTTTCTTTACTTAATCCCACCCAAACTTGATTTTGTTCTGCTTTTCGAGAATATGAAAAAGCAAGGTAGCTGATCAACATAAAAACCGAAATGACGAAAAGTTGTATTATGGGATATGATTTGAGTTTTTGTAATATCAAACTGTTTTTGTAAAGTATCGTAATACTTTGGTTCGCATCAATTTCTAAAACAATGGGATCATTGATTAATTTCATCTCTTCAATTTCCTTGGTAAGAAGACTGGAATCTTTCAATATCAAAGAATCAATATTTCGAAAAGCAGAAACTTTACCGTCTTGGTCTAAAATAATTACTGGAATGTTTTGATTGGTTTTGATTATACTTAGTGGGAAAGTGAAATCAAAAGAAGGATCTTCACTGATGCCATACAGAATTTGTTTGGTGGCATTGGCCCATATTTTTATATGCTCTCTTTCTTGTTTGGCCAGTTTTTCCACCAAACGATTGGTGTACCACAAAGTCACCAAACCGATAAGGACGGCATTTAACAATAAAAGCAACTTTACAAAACGTTTTACTTGATAGGTTCCAGAAGGCATCTTTTCCAAATTAAACGATGTTTGGACTACTTTTGTATGGTTTTGGAGCTAAAATTAAGGATTGGTCAAAAAAATGTAAAAATCCCATTGGAAAATGGTATCGAAATAAGCAGGCCTATACTAAGATCGGGCAATGTAAATGCCTACTTTGTTGATCCTGTTCAGTTTAGGACTTATACGAAAAATGATTTCTTGGCCAACACCCAATATGGTTCCTCCGTAAATTGTGAATATTTTTCATTGAATGCTCATGGTCAGTCTACACATATTGAGTGCTATGGACATATCAGTAAGAGGCCTTTGCATTTGAATAAAGCTCTTCCCAAAACACATTATTTGGTTGAACTCGTAGATGTTGTTTTTGGAAAAGATGGAAAATTGACATTGCCCAAAATTTCTTCCAAGGTGGAGGGCGTCATTGGTAGATTTTATCACGATCGTGAAGTACCGCAGATGTTTAGTGGGCAAAATGCACCTTCCTTCTCTCCTCAGGTTTTTCAACAACACCAATGGAGTATCTTCGTAACCGACTTGCCATCTGTAGATCCAGAGAAAGATGATGGACAGCTTCTTGCGCACAAAGCTTTTTGGTGGAATGAAAACAAAAGAAATACACAATTTATTTCAGAATTGGCAAAGATTCCTATGGAACTTCAACCTGGCTATTATATTCTAGCAGTGCAAAGTTTGGCCATTGAAAGCGATGCCAGCCCAGCTCGATTAATCGTCTACCCAATAAACGATGTATAATGAATGAGAAAGTACTTTTCTTTTTTAGTGCCTTATTTCAGTTTTTTCAAAATTTCGGACAAAAAAAGACCGATCTAAAAATTTCATCAATTGCTGTGGTAAAGCTCGATGAAATCGGAGATTTTGTATATTCTCTACATGTGATAGAAAAGTTGAAGAAGGAATACGCCAATGCAAGCATTACGCTTCTTATAAAGCC
The DNA here is from genome assembly GCA_963991985.1 of uncultured bacterium. Taxonomy (GTDB): domain Bacteria; phylum Bacteroidota; class Bacteroidia; order NS11-12g; family UBA9320; genus MED-G17. Next base: position 24,634 of record CAXDRX010000005.1, read on the forward strand.
ATTCAATAAAATATTTGTTCAGAGGGAGAAAATAAAAATCGTTCATAAATTGGAAGATTTGCCTGAAAAAGTAGACCTTTTTATTGATTTACGGGGCAATTTAAATTCTTTGTTTTGTGCCATTGATCGCAACCCATTTTTGTACTTTGGACGAGGAATGGTACGCATGAAGAACAAAATTAAAGGGGGTCAGAAACACGAGATTATCACCAATTGGGAGATTGTTCAAGATTTGTTTAAGGGAGATGAAATGCTTTATCCAAAGATTTCGATAAATCAATCCAATCATAATAAAGCTTCTGAGTTCCTTTTAACCAATAAGTTAGAAGGAAAACAATTTGTTGTTTTTCACCCAGGAGCAAGAGAAAAGGCTAGGCGGTGGTCCGCACAAAATTTTGCGGATCTAGCAAAGTATTTGTTTACAAAATATCGGCTTCCTTGCGTTTTTGTGGGTGCACCCGAAGAAAACAACTTGATCTTAGAAATACAAGGCAACATTCAAACACCTTCTTTCTCTTTTGCTGATGCAAGTCACAATTTGCTAGATTTTGCAGCACTTGTTTGCCAATCCGCTCTTTTTGTTGGAAATGAAAGCGGTCCCTTACACATTGCAAGCCTCACCGGCACGAAAAATTTGGGACTCTTTGGCCCGGGAGTAGTTGGCGTTTTTTATCCCATGGGCCAGAACAGCAAGGTCATACATCCATTTTTTAAAGATAAAAATAAAAGAAACGAGAGTATGAAAAAAATCAGTTTGGATGAAGTTTGTCATGAAGCTGAAAAACTTCTTCAAAATGATTTATAATGACTCTATGACTGACTTAAATGCTGAAACATCTTTGATGATGCTTACATTTTTTGGCACCCTACCTTTGTGGTCCAATGCTCTGTTGCCTGTGATAAAAACTTTAATGTTGTCCCAATTGGATTCAAAAACCTCCAGCATTTGTTCAAAAGTAAGTTGAGTAAAACCCGTAGTTACCGAGGTGAAAATATATTCAGGGAGCCAATCTTTGAAAACTTTCTCCAAATCCTCCATCGGTGTATTGCTTCCCATATATACGACCTCATGACCGTTGGCTTTCAGCAAATAAGAAGCAAAAAGAAGACTAATTTCATGGTGTTCTCCTTCGGGCAAAAACAATAGAAATTTTTTCGAATTTTCATTTCTTATCTGTTTTCCTTCCGATGCTATTTGAAGTTTATTTTTGATAATATTGGTCGCAAAATGCTCCAATCCTGGATGCAATGAATTACTCATCCACAACTGACCAATTTTTTTTAGGAAAGGAAAAATTAAATTCAAAACGGTCGATTCAAAACCATTTTTGAGGATATGCGATGAAATTATTTTATTGATTTCGGATTCGTTTAAATCATAAGTAGAGGCCACCAGCGATTTGATTATCGATTCTTTGCCCTCCACTTCATCAATTACTGAGTTGACCTTTTCCATCAAATCACGCTGAGTGAGCGCCGCTATGTCAGAGATTCTGTACCCGGCGTCTTTTAAGATCGATACATTTAAAATCAACTTGACATCTTCGTCATTGTAAAATCGCAGATTCGTTTCTGTGCGTTTGGGACTAATCAAATTGTATCGTTGCTCCCAAATACGAATGGTGTGCGCCTTGATGCCTGAAATATTTTCTATGTCTTTTATGAAATAGCGGGCCACGGAAACTTACTTTGTAACACTTCGACTTCTATTTTGTTTATTGGTTGTGACAATTTTAATTTCAGGTGGAACTGGATATCTAGGAAATGCTCTAATTCAGCACTTTAATAAAGAAAATATTGCTTACAAAATTTTAACTAGAAAACCCACCAACAAAAATAAAAAATGGTTTCATGGCAATTATTTAGACAATAGTTTTGACCCCGCAGCTTTGGAGGATGTTCAATGTGTCATCAACTTGAATGGAGCCAATGTTGGTGAAAAATGGTGGACTCCCTCTAGAAAAAAACTTTTAAGAGATAGCAGAATTGCCCATACCAAATTTCTCGTTGAAAAAATGAAGACTTTTAATCCGAGTATAAGAAAATTTATTTCTTGCTCTGCCATTGGCTATTATGGCGACAATAAAAATGAAATCTTAACGGAAAACAGCAAATGTGGTGACGACTTTATGGCCAAGCTTTGTAGGGACTGGGAAAATGCTGCAATGGCATTTGGTAAGGAAAAATGCACCATTCTTCGGATCGGATTGGTGTTGGGAAAAAACAATTCCTTTGAGAAAAAATTAAAACCTCTTTTTACCTTTCGGATTATTCCTTTGTTTGGTGGCGGAGAGCAATATTTAAGTTGGATTCATCTGGATGATGTTGTTCGCTTATTTGATCAAGCGACACAAAATTTGCCTCATGGGGTATACAATGCCGTTTCAGAAAATCCTATTACCATGAAAAATTATTTTGATCAAAAAATGCCTTCACCAAAATTAAAAGTTCACGTTCCCTCTTGGTTCGTCAAAGGATTGTTGGGTGAAAAAGCACAGATCGTTTTAAATAGTTACCGGGTGCTTCCTTCGAAAAAGATATCCAGCCTTCTTTACAATCGAGATATAGATTTCTTCAAAAAGGGAAATTAGCTTAAGTCAGGACTTGGATTTTTTTGTGGTCATAATAAAGTTTTCTTACGATGCCATCACTTAAACCCGACTTTGGGACATAAATAATCTCTGTTTTTGTGTTGCTCAGCACAAATTGAAAGATTTGACTAGCGGGCAAAATTACATCTGCTCGATCTGGATTTAAATTGAGTTTGATCATTCTTTCTTCTATGCTCATAGATTCAAGCTTTTCTATAAAACTAGGAATTTCTGCAGAAGAAAAGAATCGATCACTATTTTTTCTACGATGGATTTTGTAGATTTTATTGATATTTCCACCAGAACCAACCATTTTAATTTTAGAGTCCAAAAGTCGATTCATTTTTAACCACCTTTCAATTTCTAGCCACTGCTTGCCCACTGATTTTTTGTACAACATCCTTAAAGTTCCAATTGGGAATGATCGATTGGAAATAAAATTTTTGTTGTGATAGGTCAATTCTGTACTCCCTCCCCCAACATCCATATACAACAATTTTTCTTCATCAATAAGCTCACGAGGAACATTCATTGAGGAAATGATTTTGGCTTCTTCCGTCCCTGAAATCAACTCTATTTCTAAGCCTGTTTCTGCTTTAATTATAGAGATTATTTCTTGGTTGTTTGAACAGTTGCGCAAAGCACTTGTCGCAAAGGCCTTGAAAGCAACTACTTTGTTGACCTCAATCAAATATTTAAAGGCCAATAAACATTTGCTCAACTGCATTATTTTCTGTGCCTCTAAATAACCTTGGTTAAAAGCGCTTTCTCCCAATCGAAGCGGAACTCTTATCAGGGACGACTTTTTGAATTGCACTTCTTCGTTGTCCAATTCTATCGCTGTGCAAAAAAGTAATCTTAATGCATTGGAGCCGATATCGATTGATGCGAACTTATAGCTTTTCAAGAGTGAACGTTTTTATTTTTTAAATAATTGAAAAAGGCAACTTGTGCGCGTTGTTCTTTTTCTTCATTTTTTACATATTCAATTGAATTTGTTTGAAAAATCCGTCTAGCTTTTTGATTGTCTGCTAGTTGGATTTCTAAAAAATCTATGATTTCTTGCTTAAGTTTTCTTTGACCGATGGGCACAGCTACTTCTACCCTTTTGTCTAAGTTTCTTGTCATCATATCCCCAGATGTAATATAGATTTTATCCTTGCCGCCATGATAGAAGTGCATGATTCTGGCATGTTCAAGATATTTGTCAACAATACTAATTCCGAAAATTCCATTGCTCAATTCTGGAATCCCAGGGATAAGGGAACAAATCCCACGGATAATTAATTTCACTTCTACCCCTATTTGGGAAGCCATGCACAAAAGCTCAATGACGTGGGTGTCAACAAGATTATTCATTTTAAACACAATTTTTGCCTTTTTTCCCTGTCTTGCCTCCTGAATTTCAAAATTTATAAGTGATTCTATTTGGGACCGCATATTGATCGGTGCCACCAAAAGATTTTGAAAAGGATACGATCTATAAGGCTTCTCGATGAAGTCAAAAACGGATTTCACCTCATTCATGATGTCTTTTTGTGTAGTCAAATAAACAATGTCTGAATAGATCTTGGCAGTACCCTCATGAAAGTTTCCCGTACCTATAACGCCATAATACTTTTTGTTTGATCCGTGTTTTCGACCGATTAAGATAAGTTTTGAATGAACCTTCAAGCCTTTGATGCCGAAACTTACTTTAATTCCTTCTTCTTCAAGAATTTTAGACCATTTCAGGTTTGCTTTTTCATCAAACCGTGCTCTTAATTCCATAACTACAAGGACTTCTTTTCCATTTCTAGCTGCATTGATCAAGGCGTTCACGATTTGGGAATCAGAAGCCAAGCGATAAATTGTAATTTTAATTTCCTGAACCTCTTCATCCAGTGAGGCCTCTTTGATCAAGGATACGATTGTCCTGAAGGAGTGATAGGGAAAATGCAGAAGCAGGTCGCCATCGTTTAACAATGATTGGTAAATGGATTTTTTGTTCTCTAAAAAGTTTGTTTTGATGTATTCCTTATTTGCATAAACAAGCTCCTTTTTGCCAAGGGATGGAAATTTCATCAAATCTCGAAAGTTGTGATAGCGCCCCCCTGGGATTATGTTGTCATGATCGGTTAGTTTAATTTTTTTTAGCAAATACTTAAGATACCTTTCAGGCATTTCTTTATCATAAACCAACCTTACAGGCGTTCCTTTTTTTCGCTTCTCTAAACTTTTTGAAATTTTTTCATAAAAACTTTCCGCAATATCTTCATCAAAATCCAACTCAGCATCTCGCGTTAGTTTGATGATGTAGGACTCAATTGAGTTGAATTCAAAACCAGAAAATATATCATTTAAATGCAATCGGATGATGTCGTCCAAAAACAAAATTTGCTCTTCTTCACCTTTACGAGGCAAAACAACAAACCTAGAAACCCTATCGGTGGGAATTTCAATCAATGCATATAAAGGCTTTTCTCCCTCTTTTTCTAAAATCACAAACAGATAAACCGATTTGTCTTTCAAATAGGGGAATTTGGGCAAGGAGCGCAGCATTATTGGTGAAATGAAGGGCTCTACTTTGTTGGTGAAATAATTGTTGACATAGCTTTTTTGATTCTCTTCAAGATTTATTTCATTCTTGATATGAATATTGCTCTTCTTTAATTCTTTCAACAAAATTTCATACGTTTTCTCGAATTCTTTTTGTAGTGTTAGAACTTCTTCTTGGATTTGGTTTAATATTTTTTGTGGCGGAAATATATTATTGGCTAGCTTTTTGTCATTCAAATTGAGCAGTCTTTTAACCGTTGCTACCCGGACTCGAAAAAATTCGTCCAAATTGTTGGAAAAAATACCTAAGAAACGGATTCGTTCAATCAATGGTACAGATGCATCTTGAGCCTCTTGAAGAACTCTGTGGTTAAACGCCAACCAGCTTATTTCTCTATTTAAAAAAATGTGTTCCAAATGGAATTCAAAAATAACAACTTATCAGCTTTACCTTTGAGACAAATCAATATTACGATTCTTTTTTTGCTCAAGCTTTAAGGCCAGGATTGGTAGGAAAAAAAATACAACAAAACCCAATTGACGTTCCAACAGGGGTTCTAAAACCATGGCAAGCAAAAGGCCAATGGTGTAGGAAACACTCAATGGACTGTTTTTTAAATAATGGAGCCAATACCCTATAAAGAACAAAAACAGAATCAAGCCAAATATTCCTCTAAAAAAAGCTTCAGCCAAAAATTGATTGTGAACATCAAGTCGATTGCTATTGATTAGTTGCGAATTGGTCGCTTGGTAGCCAAAGGCCAAAGTTTTGCCTTCTTCTTTTTTTGACCAACCCACCCACGGTTTTTCTAAAATGCACCAATAAGTAGCGCGCCAAGATTCTACCCGTTGTGCCATAGATTTGTGATTTACGTTTTCTCTTTTGATCAAAGCATGGTAGTCTTCCATAGAGTTGTACACTTTATTTTTAAAAGAAGGAAATATGAAAAATGAAAGAACAGGGAGAACAATTATACCTGCCATAGATATAACAAAAAATTTCTTAGATGAGTTCTTAATGGATTGAATGATGAACAGTGAGGCAAGGCCGGTGTATAGGACCAACAAGCCTGTTCTTGAACTTAATATATGAATGCAAAAAAAGTTAAGTCCAAACAAAACAATCAACCATTGCCTGGACAAAATATTTGAACTTTTGCCCTTGAAAAATAGAAAATATAAGAGGCTTAAAGAACAAAAACAAGACAACAAACCAAAATATATATGCTCCACATCGGCCAAAATTGGAATGCTTTTGGATTTTAGCAAACTTTCATTTATGCTTTGAAAATTCAAAATATAGTTTGCAACGCTCAGTAAATTAATAACGCTGATCAAAAAGATAAAAACCAAGAAAATAAATCTTACAATGCTGGGTTGAAAAGTGCTTGAACGATAAGCAATTATACCAAAGAGAACATAGGAAAATTTGAGCATTGTATAATCAACCAACCATTGGTTTTGAAGAACACTAAAAATCAACGAAATGAAAAATAGCAATAAAAAAAACAATAAAATGGGTCGATTTCCACTGTTCTTTTGGAACGCTAGGCTGAGTGTCAAAAGAATTGTCCCAAGAGAAATTAAGAAGTGTGAAAATAAAATACCAACGATTGTGAACAAACCACCAAGAAAAGAAAGCCCAGTGGAAAAATAGGCAAACTTATTTTGCATAACTGATCTTCACTTTTGTTTTGGACTGAATACCCAAAATTGAAGTGGCCTTTTCCGAAATAAACAAAATTGAATTTTGATTCCCGTCAAAAGGGCTGTTGCCAACGACTTTTACAAAAACTGATCGATTGTTTGAAATGTTTTTTACCAATAGAATAGTCCCAATCGGAGCCTCATAATGAAAAGCTTCATTTCTCAATGGATTGATCTCCCCCAGTTTCGACGTTTCACCAAATCCTACTTCCTCAATTTTCATTATTCCAAATTCTTTGATATGAAATGAATCCTTTCGATAATCATCCGCATGATGAATTACTGCTGGGGGTTTTTTCAATGTATCAAAAGTTTCCATTTTCTTAGGACCTTTATTGAGTTTTAGAACTTGTCCAATACTTATTTCAGTCGATTTTAGATGATTTATTTGAATCAAATCGTTAATGGACACTTTGGTTTTTTGGCCAATGGAAAAAAGAGTCTCTCCAGATTTAACGATGTAAGTGTTGCCTGGGATTTCATCCTTTACCTGGCTGTGCTCCTCGGTAATTTGATTTGTTTTAGTAGGAACCATTAACAATTGGCCAATTTTTAAAAAATTCCCGATATGGGGGTTTGATTCTTTAAGTTTGGCCAATGGAATTCCATATTTTCTACTGACAGAAAAAAGTCCTTCACCTTGATTTACTTGATGGACGATATACCATTTTCCATCTACTTTTTTTTTGCCAATAGAATCTTGTCTTGCAGCGTTTAAAAAAACGAAAGGAAAATAGAGCAAAACAAGCAAAGTGAAAGCGCGAAACTTTAACATATGTTCAAATATATTAAGACGAGTTTCTTTTATTTGTTTAACTTATTAACCTTTTGACAGATGAATTCAAAAATTTTAGTCATTTGCCTTATTCTGCTCTTAGCAAAGAACATTGCGTCGGAAGAGCTTGGAAAAGATGATTCGACCATCAAAATTGTTCAATTTGATATTAAAGAACCTATTGCTCCGAGCGCCTCAAGAATCACGAAAAAAGCGATTCGCCAAGCTCAAAAAAGCAAGGCAAATTTGTTGCTCATCCACATGAATACTTATGGCGGTTTGGTAACAGATGCGGACTCCATAAGATCCGCTATTTTGGATTGCAAGGTTCCAGTTTACGTTTTTATCGACAACAACGCGGCTTCAGCGGGAGCACTTATTTCTATAGCCTGCGACAAAATTTTTATGACACCGGGCGCCAACATTGGGGCTGCAACCGTTGTGAACCAGAGTGGCCAAGCAGCTCCGGACAAATATCAAAGTTACATGCGTGGACAAATGAGAAGTACTGCTGAAGCACATGGCAAAGACACGACTGTTATGAAGGGAAAAACCATTGTTCGATATAAGAGAGATCCTCAAATTGCACAGGCTATGGTCGATCAAAATATTGAAATCAAAGGAATCACCAAAAAGGGTGAAGTAATTACATTTACTACCCAGGAAGCAATGAAGCATGGATTCTGTGAAGGTCAATTTCGGTCCATAGAAGACATGCTGAAGTCCGAAGGATATCGGGATTACACCATTGAAAAAATTGAAAAAAGTTCTCTCGATAAATTGTTTGGTTTTTTGGCAAACCCCGCTTTTCGTTCCGTATTGATTTTGATCATATTGGGTGGGATTTACTTTGAACTGCAATCTCCAGGAGTGGGTTTCCCTATATTGGCATCGGCTGTTGCGGCTGTTTTGTATTTTGCTCCCTTGTATCTTGATGGATTGGCTTCCAATTGGGAAATTGCTTTGTTCTTTTTGGGTTTGATTTTTGTGGCGCTAGAAGTTTTTGTAATTCCGGGTTTTGGATTGTCAGGGATATCCGGCATTGTATGCATTGTCTTGGGACTTAGCTTGGCGATGGTAAAAAACATCAATTTTGACTTTTCATTGGTGGGCTCAGAAAAACTATCGGGCTCTATTTTGCTTGTTTTTTCAAGCTTTCTTGCTTTTTTACTGTTGCTTTTTTTCTTTGGTTATAAATTCTTTCAGTCTAGAATGTTCCAGCGAATTGCCCTTTCTGATACTTTACAAGATGCCAGAGTTCCTGAAAATAAAGTGCCAAAAAAATCTATACTCAACCAAAACGCAGAAGCAATAAGTGATCTAAGACCGCAAGGGAAGGTTTTGCATCAAGGACAAATTTATTTGGCCAAATCTGAGGTTAATTTTATTTCTGCACATACCCAAGTAAAAATCATAGGATTTGAAGGGCCTTATTTGGTGGTTAGCGAAAATTTGGAATGAAGAACATAAAAATTGCCATATTTCGATTCAGTTCAATTGGGGATATTTTACTTACAACACCTGTCGTTCGTTGTCTACATCTACAATTGAATGCTGAAATTCATTATTTCACAAAAGCTGCATTTGTTTCTTTATTGGATACCAATCCACACATCCACAAAATTCATATTTTCCATTCCATTAAAACAGCCAGAGAAACCTTCTTTGACAACTCTTTTGACATGGTCGTAGATCTTCACAAAAACCTAAGGAGCCGATTTGTTACGCTCGGGTTTTATAAAAAAATTATTTCCTATCAAAAGAAAAATTTTGCCAAATGGTTGCTCGTCAATACAAAAATTGATCTCCTACCCAACATTGGATTGGTAGATAGGTATTTTAAGCAACTCGAAAAAATTAACGTTCTTTATGACGGTAAAGGGCTCGATGTGTTTTTGACCGATAAAGCAATTACTGAAGAAACAAAAGATTATATTGCTTTGTCTTTGGGCGGAACCTACTACACAAAAAAAATCCCAGCGGAAAAGTGGAAAATACTTATTGATCAAGTGAACAGGCCTATTGTACTTCTTGGGGGAAGCAACGAAATAAAATTGGCGGAAAACCTTTGTCAAATTTTTCCAAAAAAAGACCTCCGCAACATGGTTGGAAAAAGTAGCCTTGTGGAAAGTTGTATCTTGATAAAAAAAGCGCGTCTTTTGATTACTGGAGATACTGGCATGATGCATGTCGCTGCAGCCACCGAAACACCAATATTTTCAATTTGGGGAAGCACTGTGCCCAAATTTGGTTTTAGCCCATTTTTTAAGGATCAATCCAAAGCAAAGAAACAATCGATAATTTTTGAAACAAAAAGTTTGGGCTGCCGACCCTGCTCAAAACTTGGTCATTACAAATGTCCAAAAGAACATTTTCATTGCATGAATCAAATCAATTATTCCAACATCGCTCAACAAGCCAATGCCATTTAATTTGATACCTAAGACATCTACAATGATTTTTTTAAGCATTTTTGGCTTGTCCTCTTATGCGCAAAAACCGGTGAATTTTTCAGAATTAATAGAGAAAGAAGGTTTGTACATACGAGACAACAAACCCTTTTCTGGGAAATCGATCCTTCGAGGAGCACAAAAAAACATACTTCAAAAAATTGATTGGAAAGAAGGGAAAATAAATGGTTTTTTTGTCACTTATTATGACGATGGCAAAATAGATTTACAGATAGAATATGAAATGGGAAAGCGCAACGGTCAGTACAAAAGTTATTTTCCCAACGGCGCTAGAGAGGAAATTCGGCATTATAAGGATGGAATTCTCCATGGAAGTTTTATTTCATTTTATAAAAATGGCCAAACCAAAGAGGATGCCCATTATTTCGAGGGCAAACAAACTGGGAAATTGGTTGTCTATTTTTCCAATGGAAAAAAACAACAAGAAGGTCAATTTTTCAATGGCCTTCCTCATGGTGAAGTGATTTCGTACAATTCCTTGGGTGAAATAAGAAAAATAACCCATTACAAAGATGGCTTGCGACATGGTATTTTTAAACTATACCACAGAAACGGAAGACTCTTCGAAGAAAGCAACTTTTATAATGGTTTACAAGAAGGAAATTACAAAGAATATGATCCTTTTGGCCAACTGATTACCATAGGTAATTACAAGAATGGAAAAAAACATGGGGTTTTTGAAAAATACGGCAAGAATAAAACGCTCGCAGAAAAGATCACCTTTGAAAAAGGCAAAAAGCACGGTGAATATTTAAAACTAATTGAAGGACGTCTAGATTTTAAGGGTAGCTATAAAGACAACAAAAAAGAAGGTCTATGGATAGAAAACGCCTTTGATGAGAAAACTAAGAATAAAGGACCTTACAAAAACAACCTTAGACACGGTTATTGGGAATTGGGTCAAACTGCTGCTTTTGGGAGCTCAAAAGGCAAGTATCTTGAGGGGCAATTTGATGGAGAATGGGTTTATTATAATTTTAAAGGAAAAAAAGTAGGTACAGTTCTTTGGAACAAGGGCAAAAAAGTGAAATGAAAATAGCTCAACTTTCCACATTTCCGCCCTTTCGAGGTGGTATTGCTCAATTCAATTCCTCTCTCTATCATGCACTTTCCAAAAAACATACCCTACAAGCGTATAATTTCAAAAGACAATATCCTTCCATTTTGTTTCCTGGTAAGACGCAGTTGACGGAAGAGAAGGAGATTACCGTAGAAGCACAAAGGCTTCTGGATTCCATCAATCCATTTTCGTATTTCTCTACAGCAAAAGAAATTAGAAAATTTAATCCCGAACTTCTATTGATGAAGTATTGGATGAGTTTTTTTGGACCTTCCTTAGGGACGGTTGCCAAAAGACAAAATGCGAATTGTAAAGTGGTTAGTATACTAGATAATCTTATTCCCCATGAACCCAAATCTTTTGATCGAAGATTCAATCAATTTTTTGTCAATCAAAATCATGGCTTTGTTGTCATGAGTAAAAAGGTCAAAAGTGATTTATTGAATTTTACTGATGGTAAAGCAAAATTTGTGGAAATTTCACACCCACTGTACAACCACTTTGGAAAAAGTATTCCCAAAGAAAATGCAAAACACAGTCTAGGCATAAACAATGAAAACAAAAACCTACTTTTTTTTGGTTTCATTAGAAAATACAAAGGGCTGGATTTACTCCTTCAGGCATTTGAAAAGTTGGACAATCATTTCAACTTAATCATTGCAGGAGAATGTTATGGAAATTTTGATGGCTATCAGAAACTGATTGAAAAAAGCAGAAAAAAAGACAAAATATTTTTATTCAATCAGTATATCCCAGACGAGCAAGTCCCTGTTTTGATGAGTGCAGCAGATGCTTGTATTTTGCCTTATCGATCGGCTACACAAAGCGGGATAGAATCGATTGCCTATCATTTTAACGTGCCCATTATTGCTACCGATGTTGGGGGCTTGAAAGAGCATGTTGTTCATAAAAAAACAGGCTACATAATTTCCAAAGTGGATGTGGATCATTTGGCTGATGGTATCGTGGATTTTTTTGATTCTTTCTCATTGGAAAAGTTCGAGCAAGAATTGTCCATTCTAAAGAAAGAAAGATCTTGGGAAAGTTTTGGAAATAAAATTATAGATTTTGCAAAAACACTATAAACATAGATGCGAATACTTATTTCTATAATCGTCAAAATTTTTTATGAAAGGCAGCAAAAATGGGCCTTTCGGGCGGAAGAAACTCAAGCAAAGATTTTCAAAAAACTTATAAGAACATTGGCCAAAACCAAATTTGGAATAGACAATGGTATTCAAGCCAACGACACCTACGAAGAATTTAAGAAAAAAGTAAAAATATCCGATTACGAGGACCTTCGAACTTATTTTGAGCGAACCGCAAATGGTGAAAAAAATGTATTGTGGAAAGGACGGCCCATTTATTTGGCCAAAACCTCGGGAACAACTTCAGGAAGTAAATTTATTCCCATTACAAAAGATTCCATTGGCAATCACATGAATTCAGCTCGAAATGCTTTGATCAATTATATCGCCCATACTGGTAAATACAAATTTTTACTGGGTAAGCTCATGTTTTTATCTGGAAGTCCTGTTTTGGAAACAAAAGCTGGCATATCTGTGGGCAGACTATCGGGTATCGTAAATCATCATGTTCCGTCCTATCTTAAAAGGAATCAAATGCCCACATGGTCGACCAACTGCATTGAAGACTGGGAAGAAAAGATAATGGCAATCGCTAATGAAACAGTAGACAAGGACATGCGTCTAATTAGTGGTATTCCGCCCTGGGTACAAATGTATTTCGACAAATTGACAGAAAAGACCAACAAAGCCATCAAAGACATTTTTCCAAATTTTTCTTTGATGGTTTATGGTGGTGTAAACTTTGAGCCTTACCAAGCAAAACTTGAGGAGAGTATCGGCAAAAAAATTGATGGTATAGAGGTGTTCCCTGCATCAGAAGGCTTTTTTGCCTATCAATACAAACCCAATGAGAAAGGTCTTCTTCTTTTATTGAATGAAGGTATTTTTTTTGAATTTATTCCCTTAACCAAATTTTTCGAAGAGAATCCTCCAAGGCTATCGATTAAGGAAATTGAATTGAATGTAAATTATGCCTTGATAATAAATTCAAATGCTGGCCTATGGGGCTATTCCATTGGAGATACGGTAAAATTTATTAGTAAAAGTCCTTACCAAGTGCTTGTTACGGGAAGGATCAAACACTTTATCAGCGCTTTTGGGGAGCATGTCATTGGAGAAGAGGTAGAAAAAGCAATTCAGGAAACAGCAGCCAAATATCCATGTACCATTGCAGAATTTACAGTAGCTCCTCAAGTAAATCCCTCTAAAGAAGAACTCCCCCATCACCAATGGCTTATCGAGGGGCACATAAAAGAAGAAAACAAAGAAAATTTTGCCAATGATTTAAATGAAATGATGTGCTTACAAAACACGTATTACAAAGATCTTATTGAGGGGGCTGTTTTGCAAAATCTCAAAATCTTATGGCTTCCAAAAAATACTTTTGCGAGATACATGAAGTCCATCGGGAAATTGGGCGGACAAAACAAAGTACCGAGGCTATCAAATGATCGAAAAATAGCCAATAAATTGGAGGAATTTTGCTCGACCTAATCGATTGTTTTGTCTTAATTATTTGTTCCTTTATCCAATAGAGTTTTGCCTCAAGAGAAATGCTTTATTTTTGCGCGTCATTTATGTCAGACGTATTCATCAAGGGCGGGCAACTCATATTTTCTTTGGCGATTTTGGTTACACTGCATGAACTTGGTCATTTTTTGGCCGCTCGTGCTTTTGGCATTCGTGTAGAAAAGTTTTATCTCTTTTTTGATGCCTGGGGCAAAAAGTTGTTCTCATTCCAATACAAAGATACTGAGTATGGTATTGGTTGGCTTCCTTTGGGCGGCTATGTTAAGATATCCGGTATGATTGATGAAAGTGTTGATAAAGAACAAATGAAAAAACCTGCCGAAAGTTGGGAGTTTAGGAGCAAACCAGCATGGCAAAGATTTATTGTGATGATTGGTGGTATTGTGATGAACTTGATTTTGGGCTTTTTACTTTTTTGGATGGTCCTGTATCGATATGATTCAGAGTACCTACCCATTGAATCGGTAAATCAAAAAGGTATCGTAGCAACAGAAACGGGCAAAGAAATTGGATTTCAAAATGGTGATCAACTATTTAAGGTCAATGGAAAACAAAAAACGCGTTTCAAAGACTTTACCTCCATAGAGGTATTGTTTGGAGCGGAAATTACAGTACTGCGAAATGGAGCAGAAAAAACAGTTCAAATTCCGTCTGACTTTATGGGCAGAAAAAACAAAAGAATCTTATTATATGAACCTCAAAGTGAGGTTTTTGTCAAAGAAATTTTTACAAAGAACAAATCAAATGCCGCCATTGCAGGCCTTCAAAAAGGGGATCAAATCATCGAAACAAATGGACAAGAGATACTGGGATTTGGGCATCTTGTTGACATTCTGTCAAAATCAAAAAATGATACCGCACAAATTCAAGTCAAGCGAAACCTTTCTAAGGTCAACCTTGCTTGTTTGGTAGATTCAAATGGGAAAATAGGCTTTATGTCTGAAACTCGATTTGATAATATTTCAAAAAAGAAATACACCCTGAAAGAAGCATTTTATTTTGGATTGGTCGACGGCTGGGAAATGATTTATTATAATGCCGCTGGTTTCGGAAAGATATTCAATGGAGAAATTAAGGCTACCGATTCGGTTCAAAGTCCTATTGGAATTGCCAATTTGTTTCCAAGTTCATGGGAGTGGAGTATTTTCTGGCGTCTAACAGCGATCATAAGTCTTGTCTTGGCTTTTATGAATGCCTTGCCTATTCCTGCTTTGGATGGAGGGCACATGCTTTTTTTAATCATTGAGATGATTCAAAGAAAACCTTTGAGCGATAAAACATTGCTTATTGCTCAATACATCGGCATGGCGATTCTATTTGCTTTAATGGCTTTTGCTTTTGGCAACGATTTGTTCAAAATTTTCAATCATAAATTTTGACCTTTTTTGAACTTTTTGGTTTCAAAAAGCCTAGCTTTTTTGTAGATGAGGATCAGGTAAAATCAGTGTATTATTCTTTGAGCAAAAAGCATCACCCAGATCTTTTGATGAACGACCCCGAAGCACATTCCAAAGCAGTAGAAATGACCTCAATAATAAATAAGGCCTACTCGGTACTCAAAAGCTTTTACCACCGGTTGGCATATGTTTTAGAATTAGAGGGTTTGTTAGACAAACAACGAAAACAGGACTTGCCCATGGATTTTCTGATGGAAATGATGGAGTTGAATGAAGCAAAGGAAGACAACAATCCTATTGAAATAGAAAAAGAAATTCAACAAAAGCTAAGCAATTTAGAAACCAAATTATTGGATAAATGCAAAAACTTTGATTTGAATCAATCCTCAAAGGTGTTGTCGGAAATAAAGGATTTGTACCTAAAACGAAAGTATCTTATCCGTTTGTTATAGATAGGTCAAGATCAAATTTTATACAAAAAAAAAGGGTGCGATTGTCGCACCCTTTAGAAATTAAATTAAAAATATGTTTAGAAATTGACGCGTATTCCTGAATTAAAGTTTCTTGGCATTCCAAAGAAAACTTCAGCATCATCTGCATCGTGGTCTCTATCAAATGCGTTGTATTTTGAATTATCTGTTGCATCTTGGATATAAAGATTATCAAATAAATTAAAAATATGGGCAAACAAACTAACAGAGAATGAATTAGATTTTGTCGGAACTGTGTAGAAAATATGTAAATCAGCTACACCATAATCTGGGACTTGCCAAGATTGTACGCCATCGTTTTGAAAAACTCTAGTGTCTGTCTCTAAAGTAAAACCGTCACCATCAACGATGTTCATGTTAGAGTAAAAATCTCCATAAAGACGATAGTCTAATTTAACACTAAGATTTTTTATCGGATTTAACGTGGCTGCAATGTAAGCAGACTGCTGAGGAGCGCCACCAACTTTTAAGCCATCTAGTTTTATAGCGATTTCTTTGGTTGTCATTGCGCCACTTTCAAATGTTGAATATTGAGTATTCACATTTCCTGCATATTCCCAAACCCCATAGCTTCCGCCAAAATCAAACCTAATTTTATTCGTTGGTTTCCATGAGCCGGAAATCTCTACTCCATTGTGAATTTGGCCCAGTCCTTGAAGGAAAACAAAGTCATCTGTTCCATCTTCTTTTCTCACACCTTGGGTGAGTGTTCTATCATTCCATTGAGTACTGTATGCATTAATAGAAAGTCCAAAATTATTTCCTGCGTAGAGATTTGCTCCCAATTCGAAGGTGGTAACTTTCTCATTTTCAGGCTCACCAAAATATTGATTTCTTTCATCAAAAAACACAAAATCAAATATTGGAGTTCTAGAAATATAGCCTCCGTTGGCATAAAAATTGAAATTTCTATTTACTTCATACTTTAAACCTACTTTTGTTTGGAAGCCTGTGAAATTGTCTGTCTCAATTTTGGATGCTTTGCTTGGATCATTCGCATCTTTGTAATGTCTGTTTTCCAACGAATAATTTGATATTGTTGTTCCCACAACACCAAATAAGCTTAAGCCGTTTTTGTTGTAAGTAACTTGGGCATGTGTTCCAAACCAATCTATAGTATTTGTTAAATCATAGTCAACTTTATCACCTAATCTTTTCATTAAACGTCCAGCTTCATAATCAAAAATATTGTAAGGATCTCCCTCCTCAACATCTTGAGCAATGGTATAATAATCACCACCTAAAAGATCTCTTATCTCTTTCCAGTGATCAACTTTTTGCGATCTCCAATCTGTACCAATTTGTAAATTTAAGTATTCACTCAATTCAATATCAAGTTTAGAAATTGCTCCAAAGGTTCTTTGCTGGTTTACGCTGTTCCTTAGAACGCCATAAGACCTTTTTAAATCAGGGTCATAGGTTGGGTCAACAGTAGAATTTGCAGCAATAGTAGCATTCCAATCAAAGACAGCACCACCCTCATATCCATATCCTACTCTTTCAAGATCTCCCCAAGTACCAGTTCCACCGCCGGCACCACCGATCATATACAATGTGTTATTCCATTTAACCTTATCAGAAAAATCTCTTGAGTAGTTTACGTTCACATGTGGCCTTTGGAAATAATTATGTCTTTCCATCAAAAAGTCATTGTGCCATCTGCTACGTCTATGTTTTTTATAAAACTCATAATATTGTTCTCCTCTGTAAGAGGGGTCAACAGCATTATAATTTTGATTCCATCTTCTTCCATATTCTTTGTATCCGCCATCAGGAGTTAATGCTCTTGGGTCGTATTGGTTGGCACCAAGGCCAAGTGCATAACTGTGGCTGTATCTTCCGATATTTTGAGCATATAAGTTTTGTCCATGATGTTGTCTGGCAGAAAAGGCATAAAATTCAAATTTATCTTTTTCAGTTGCTTGATAAGAAGCACCTAAATACCAAGACCACGCATCAGTGAATGTACCATCAGCGAATCCGTCTCCAGTCTTTCTAGAAACTAAAGCGTTTATTGCAAATTTATCATTTATAAGACCAGAATTCATAGATATTATAGTTTTTTGGAAGTTCCAACTACCGGCTTCTCTTTGGATTGAAACTCCTTGAGATTTGGATGCCGGATCAGTTATAATATTGATTGTACCA
This sequence comes from uncultured bacterium, assembly GCA_963991985.1. Taxonomy (GTDB): domain Bacteria; phylum Bacteroidota; class Bacteroidia; order NS11-12g; family UBA9320; genus MED-G17. Next base: position 42,430 of record CAXDRX010000005.1, read on the forward strand.
CCCACCGAAGGTGTAGCTACATTTACTGGGCTTATACCCCTTTGAACCTCTATAGAGGAAATTGCATCGCCAATTCCGTCGTAGTTCGACCAATATAACCAACCATTTTCATTATCATTGGTTGGAATACCATTGAACATTACTGAAATATTTCTTTGGTCAAAACCTCTTAAATTGATTCTCGAATCTCCAGCACCTCCTCCTTGATTTGTTGAATATACTGAGGGAGCAATATTTAATACATTAGGAACATCTCTTGAGCCTAAGTTTTCGGATATCTCTTTTTTGTTTAATTTGGTTGAAGTAAATGGTGTTTTAGATGTTGATCTAGAAGCAAGAACTTCAACTGCACTAAGTGCATTTGAACCATAATTTAGAGAAATATCACCTAAATCGATATCTTCTCCTTTGTTGGAAAGCAATTTAGCTATGGTCGCATATCCACTGTATGAAATTTCTAATGTAAAATTAGACTTTGGAATATCTAAAGTGAATACTCCATTTTCGTCAGTTAATGTGCCAATGTTTGTACCGGAGACCAAGACCGCTGCACCCTCTAAGCCATAGGAGGACTCAGCATCTTTAACCTTGCCTCGCACTACATTTTGGGCAAAGGCTGCAGTTTTAGCAAATACTACCAATGCTAGGACTGCAATAAATTTATGTAAATTAATAAGCATGCACAAAGGATAGAATTCTGATTTATTTTAAAGTTTTAAGAATATTAAATATTTATTAAAGTTTTTTCTAAATCTCTTAAAGAATCATAAAAAAAGGCCACCTTTCGAGGTGGCCTTTTTATTTAGATTACAAAACGATTATTTCCTACAAATAAAAACTAAGTGTAATGTTTCCTGATGCATTGTCTACATCTAAAAGCAGGCCTCTGGATTTTCTAAAGTTATCACTCTCTACGTTTTTTAGTTCTTTGGTACCTTCAGTCCACTGTTCTTCTTCTATAGTTCCATTGGTTTGCATGGCATAATTTAATGCATAACCATACTCAACAGAAAGTGACATTCGATTGGCAAAAAAGTATTCAGCGCCAACAAATCCCCTTGCACCAATGCCAATATTCAATCCATTGCTTGAACTTAATGTTCGGGTTCCATCTGCGCCATAGCCACTCAAGTCATTTCCATATTCGAATTTTTTATTGTTCGCAGAAGAAAGGTTTAAAATACCTTCATAACCCCAAAACCCTCTCAATCTTCTGGAAGAAAGATAATGTTGTTTTCCAAGCTCAACACCCAAAACGAAGCTGTTCGTTTTTTCTGAGTTCTCCACTTTCTCATCGGGTTGGCCATTTACTTTGGCTTCTTCCGATAATTGGGTTGTGGAAGAAACACCCAATCGAACTTTCCCACGAAGAGCTTGATTGTCGGTAATCATGTAGCGACCTACAAGGGTGAGTGGTGTTTGATAACTGAACATGTTGGCAGCGGAACTAGGTGCATTGTTGCTGAATACACGTGTTTTGTCCATTACATAATCCAAAGCAGGAACTGCATCAAAACCAATGCTGAACTCCCCAGCCATTGGTAAAAAATCAGTTTTTTTATCTTCTTGGGCAAAAAGCGTCGCCGAGAAAAATAAAACTGAAAATAAGGTTAATGTATTTCTTAACATGGAGGCAATATACTAATAATAAAAAATTAAACCATTAAATGTCGTACTCCTTATGCGCATATGGTGTTTTAATTTCTAGACATCTATTTTTTTTGTGCAATTCCTTTTTGAGGTTTTCTAGAGAATCAATTTCTCCATGGGTAAGAAAAATCTTTTCTAATTCGTCAGAATTTGAGGAGACAGAATGACAATATTCGATTAAACCCGTCAAATCTGGATGTGCACTAAAGACATCCGTTTGAGCAATTTGACAATATATGACATGCTCCTTCCCTTTTATCCAAACTTTGCCTTTGTTGTCCAATAGCTCTCTCCCTAGAGTGCCAGGCGCACAAAAACCAGCAATCAAAATTTTGCTTTGCGGTTTGTTTAAATTCGATTTAACGTGTTGTTGCACTCTACCGCCAACGACCATACCCGCACTCGAAACCAAAATGCTTGCTCCTGCATAATTGTCCATTTCATCCTTATCCTCTTCGTCCTCCACTGTGTAAAGGTTTGGAAATTGAAACAAGGAACCAAATTGTTCATAAAAACCGATTGCCTTCTTATTTAAAAAGGATCTGAAATGCTTGTGAATGTCCGTGTTGATCATTCCGAGGGGACTGTCGGTAAAAACCCGCAAATTGCCTAACCTTCCCTCCCGATACAATCTATTTAAAGTGAAAAGAATGGATTGCGTTCGCCCCACACTAAATGCTGGAATCACAAGCCTCCCTCCCCTATCTATACATGTTTTTTGTATATGCAGCATCAATTCATCTTCTGGGCTATTGGTTGATTTTTTCAAACGATTGCCATAGGTTCCTTCCATAACCAAATAATTTAAGTTCTTCAAAGGCTTTGGTGGAACAATAATTTGTGTGTGATTTGGGCCAAGATCTCCTGTAAATCCTATGCTTTTGGTTCTTTTGTTTTGAGTGTACTCAAAGCGGATGCTCGCAGCGCCCAAAATATGACCTGCTTCAAAGAATGAAAATTTTAGTGTAGAACTGAGGGTAAAGGTCTTTTCAAACGGCAGCGTAACGAAGAGCTCAAAAGATTCTGTCGCTTCGTGGACATTGTATAGTATTTCATCATCCATTTTTCCTTTATTCTTTTTTGCTTTTTTGGCTTTTCGATTGGCCTTTGATTTTTGTAAATGAGCAGAATCAAGAAGTAAAGTTTTTACAATCTCAAATGTAGGTTCTGTGCAAAAGACACTCCCTCTAAATCCCTGGGCATACAGAGTAGGAATGTTTCCCGAATGATCTACATGCGCATGAGTTAAAATAACCGCCTCTATTTGAGCTGGGTCAAATGGAAAATTTCTATTTTCAGTATAATCTTGATCTTTTTCATAACTCAAACCACAGTCTACCAAATACATTTTGTTGTCTTGGTCAGTAATTTGATACATACTTCCTGTTACCTGTTGTGCAGCGCCAATAAATTTTATTTTCAATGTTTGTAAACTTTAAATGTTCCTAACCGTCCATTTTTGTCCATTACGACCCCAAAAAAAATACCCTCTTGGATATTTGTGATGTCAAAACAAGGATGCCCACGGTCAATGGATTGATGTAACACAGTTTCGCCCAAAATGTTGGTTAACAAAACTTTAGCGTTTTCAATTTTTCTCGGCAAATCCAAGCAAAAAAGATCACCTGTTGGATTGGGATATACCACAATGTGAAAATCATTTGGCTTTGCAAGGCGTGGTGCGCTGAGCACAACAGAATCTGTTTCCTGGAGCAAAAAAGCGTAAGACGCTTTGATTGTTTCTTTATGGATTTCCGCGTCCACATTCCGCAACAAGTCTTGCTCCGTATGATAGAACGGGTAATCGCTGAATTGATAAAGTCCTGTAATAGAATATCCCGCCTTTTGAAATGGGACATAATCTGAACCATAGGCTTTTGAAATCACAGGAACTAAATTGGAATATAAATCCACACTTCTTGCCAACTTTTTGGTAATTATATTGGAATAACTGTCATTTATAATGGGTTGATCTTCGTCTCTTTCACATCTTATCTTATAGTTGTCTGTATTGCCTTTTGTTCCTCCCAATTGATCAAGGTTTAGCAAAAACTTAATATTTGTATCCTTCAGCCCCAGCACATTTTGGACATAATGTTTGCTTCCAATCAAACCATTTTCTTCTGCAGCAAAATGAATAAACTCTACTCCACTTACCAATGGACGATGTTTGATTAGTCGTGCAATCTCCATGCAAGCTACCACTCCTGTTCCATTGTCATTCACGCCTGCTCCACCTTTGGTATCATAATGCGCAGAAACCAAAATTTTGTTTGGATTTTTTTTTCCAAAAAATCCTGCAACTAAATTGTAATTTTCTTGGGAATTGTAAAAGAAAGTATCAATGATTAGGTAATCAGCACCGAGATTCAAGTAATAATGATAAAGCCACCAAAAAGTATTTTCTAGCCCCTTAGATCCTGAATTTTTTGGCCCAAAACTTTCAAACTCCAACAATAATTTTTCCTTATTTTCAACTTTTTGAATTTCATTGTAAACGTGATGACTGAATTGTTGGGCGGATGTATTTTCCCAGAAAATCAAAAAAATAGAAAAACAGCAAAAAGAAAATTTTAGTTTATTCAATTTCAACAATTCTTTCGTTTTGATTTAAGCTGATTTTGCAACGAGTATGGGCTAAATCTGATAAGAAAGGAAGAAGTAAATTTGGCCATTCAACAAACACGGGGTATTTGGTTTCCAAAATCTCAAAAATTCCTATTTCTAACAAATCTTTTTCAGATTCCAAGCGGTACAAATCCATGTGAAATACCGATTCATCATTTACCCCGTATTGATTGATAAGACCAAAAGTTGGGCTAGACACCTCATTTTCCCTATCCAGCAGTCTCATGTAGTATTTCACCAATGTTGTCTTTCCTGCACCCAAATCGCCACTAAGCAAATGAATGTTGGGTTCCATTTGAGATAGAAAAATAGCCACTTCTTCCCAATCATTTTCATGGCGCAAAACAAATTTTTTCATTTCGATTGAAATGTTAAAAATGGAATGAGCATCTCTTCCATGGAGACCCCTCCATGTTGAAAAGTTTGATTGTAAAATTTGACATAGTGGTTCATATTGTTTGGATATACCAAAAAATCATTGTTCTTGGCAAAAATATAGCTGCTGCTGCCATGCTTTTGAGGTAGCCCAAAATTTCGCGGTTTTCTTGTTTCAAAAACCTCTTTTGAATTGTAGGATAAATTTTTTCCTGTTTTGTACCTTAGGTTGGTAGAGGCTTTTTTGTCTCCAACCACTTTCACTGCATTTTTCACTTGGATGGATCCGTGGTCCGTTGCTACAAATAATTTTACTTTGTGTTTGCTAATCTTTTTGAGAAATGAGAACAATGGTGAATGATCAAACCATGATTTGGTTAGCGAACGGTAAGCCCTTTCGTCTTCGGCCAATTCTCGCATTATCTTGCTGTCTGTCCTAGCATGAGACAATGTGTCGATAAAGTTATATACGATTGCATTGAAATCTTTGCTTATTAAATTATCAGCTTGCTGAACCAAATTTTTTGCTTGATCGAGATTGACTATTTTTTGATAGGAAGTAGAAGTGTCTTTCAGTCCAAATCGTTTAAGATTTTCAAGCAATAAAGATTCTTCATGGTTGTTTTTTCCACCTTCGTCTTCATCATGACTCCAATAGTCAGGATATTTTTCCTCTATTTGTAGCGGTGTGAGTCCAGCGAAAATAGCATTTCTGCTATACTGCGTCGTGGTGGGCAAAATGGACAGAAAAAGAGAATCGTCCTCCAATCGAAACAATTGAGAAAAGGCACTCTCTAAAACCTTCCACTGATCGTAACGCAAATTGTCAATTAGTAAAAAAAAGATTGGCCAATTCTCTTCTTTATTTTTTAAAATGGGCATGACTTTTTTCTCCAAAAGATTGTGTGACATTACAGGTGCATTCTGGTTTCCTAATGCCACAAAAGATGAGTATTTTCTTTGGATAAATTTTGTAAATTCTTGATTGGATTCTCTCTGTTGATTTTCAAAAACTTCTTTAAAGCCAACCTCCTGGTTTTCCGAAAAATCTAAATCCCATTTAACCAATTTCCTATAAATCATTTTCCAACCCTCTAAGTCATCCACATTCATCAGATCCATTGAGATTTGCGCAAAATCTTTTTGATATTCATTCATGGCCCTTTCAGACTGGATTCTATTGTTTTCTAGGATTTTTTTTGTTGCCAATAAAATTTGATTGGGGTTCACTGGCTTAATCAAGTAATCTGCAATCTTTTGGCCAATGGCATCCTCCATAATTTGTTCTTCCTCGTTTTTTGTAATCATAATGACAGGAAGGCTGGGTCTATTTTCTTTTATGCGTTTAAGTGTCTCCAACCCTCCTATCCCTGGCATGCTTTCATCCAAAAAAACCAAATCATACGAATGCATATTGGCCTTTTCTATGGCATCTAAGCCGTTGTTCACCGTTTCTACAATAAAATTTTTCTCCTCCAAAAACATGATGTGAGGTTTTAAATGTTCAATTTCATCGTCTGCCCACAATATCTTTTTATTTTGCATCCTATTTAATAAACAAATTAACTATAATTAAAACTTGAATCACCGTGGGAATCGTATTTCACTCAAAAAATAAACGAAAAATCATAAATGATCCACTTTATGGTTTTGTCACTCTTCCAAATGACCTTGTGTACGACTTGATTGAAAATTCATATTTCCAGAGGCTTAGAAGAATCAAACAGTTAGGACTGACCAATTTGGTTTACCCTGGGGCACTTCATACTCGTTTTCACCATTGTATAGGTGCGATGAGCCTTATGGACAAAGCCTTAAACATTCTTGAAAAAAAAGGAATACAAATAAATCCTGACGAAAAAGAAGGAGCGCTTGCAGCAATATTACTCCATGACATCGGCCATGGACCATTCAGCCATACGCTTGAAAATACAATTATTCAAATTTCTCATGAGCAGATATCGATTGCATTTATGAAACGTCTAAATCAACAGCTTGGCGGAAAGCTAGATTTGGCCATCGATATTTTTTTGAACAAATACCATAAAAAATTCCTCCACCAACTGATCAGTAGTCAGCTAGATGTAGACAGACTTGATTATTTAAGAAGAGATAGTTTTTATACGGGGGTTTCCGAAGGCATTATAAGCTATGAAAGAATAATCAATATGTTGAATGTTTATCAAAACGAGCTAGTAGTTGAGGAAAAAGGAATTTATAGCATTGAAAAATTCATCATTGCCCGAAGACTTATGTATTGGCAAGTGTACCTCCACAAAACAACGGTAGCCGCAGATGAAGTGCTAAAAAAAGCACTCAAAAGAGCAAAAATCATTATTGAAAATGACGGCAAATTGCCCTCCTCGTCCAGCCTTAATTTTTTCTTGGTTCATGATTTTAATAAAGATAGCTTAAGGCAAGACCGTGTTTTGGAACAATTTGCTTTGCTGGACGATTCCGATATCATTTCAGCCTTGAAAGAATGGAGCAATTGTAAAGACACCATTCTCAGTAATTTAAGTTCAAAAATTATCAATCGTCGATTGCCACATATCTTGTTTGGCAAACATCATTTTAATGATTCTAAGGTAAATATAATCCTAGACCAATTGAAAAATAATGGAATGTCTGATGAAGAAATAAATTATTACACCAGCTCCGGAGAGGTTGAAAATGAAGCTTATAAAAATGCAGGAGGGGAAATAAAAATTCTTAGAAAAGACGGCAGCATTGAGGACCTTGCAGTAGCCTCAGACAATTACAATATAAATGCGTTAAAGGATGCGGTAAAAAAACCATTTTTTATTTTTCCGAGATCATAAAATTACAAGCCAAGAAAACAAAATATATTTGCTGTATGTTTAGGGTGTCTGCCGAAGAAGTTGCTTTATCTGTTCAGGGGGATATCTTTGGAGAAAAAAATGCGGTAGCAACGGAAGCGTCAAAAATTGAAGAGGCAAAACACAACAGTATTTGCTTTTTATCCAATTTGAAATACGAAGCATTTCTTTACAAAACAAATGCCAGTATTGTATTAGTCAACAAAGATTTCCACCCAAAACAAGAAGTAAAAGCAACACTGATCAAGGTGGAGAGTGCCTATCTGGGTTTTGCCAAGGTGTTGGAAAACTTTTTCAATCCCTATCGGAATCTTGAAGGCATAGAAAGTAATGATGTTTCAAAAACTGCGGTCATCGAAGAGAACGTCTTTATTGGCAAAAATGTAGTTTTGGATGAGGGGAGTGTTGTTCGCAAGGGCAGCAAAGTTTTGGCCAACACTTACATCGGCAAAGGTTCAATCATAGGAGAAAATAGTTTGATTTACCCGGGAGTTAATGTTTATCACAACATTCATATTGGCAATAACTGTATCATTCATAGTGGTGCCGTAATTGGTTCAGATGGTTTTGGACATGCACCCATGCCCAATGGAGAATATTATAAAATTCCACAGGTTGGAAATGTGATCATTGAGGACAACGTAGAGATTGGTGCAAATTCAACAATCGACAGAGCTACCATGGGAAGTACCATCATCAGGCAAGGCACCAAGCTAGACAATTTGGTTCAGGTAGCACACAACGTTGTTTTAGGAAAAAACATTGTCATTGCTTCTCAAGCAGGAATCGCTGGGAGTTCAAAAATTGGGGACAACTGCATGATTGGAGGACAAGCAGGGGTTGCCGGTCATATACAGATTGCTAAAGGCAGTCAGCTTGCAGGGCAAAGTGGTTTCAGCAAGGATGTAGTGGAGGAAGGAAAAAAATACTTTGGAAGTCCTGCCATGCCCCTATTAGATTTCTTTAAATCTTTTGCTGTTTTTAAAAAACTTCCACAATTGGAAAAACGTCTTAAAACTTTAGAAAAAAATAATCATGAGTAATAGCTCTTTTCAAAAAACCCTTAAAGAATCCATATCCATTGACGGTGTTGGACTACATACAGGGCAACAAGTAAATCTGATTTTAAAACCAGCAAGTGAAAATCAAGGCTTTAAATTTTGCCGAACAGATTTGCCACAAAACCCCATCGTCAATGCTGTAGCAGAAAATGTGATAGACACATCAAGAGGAACAAAATTAAAAGAAAACGGTGCAGAAGTGGCAACCATCGAACACCTTTTGGCAGCCCTTGTTGGTAGTGGGATAGATAATGCAATCATTGAAGTTGACAGTTCAGAAATGCCAATATTGGATGGCAGCTCCCTACCTTTTGTAGAGGCAATAAAAAATGTTGGTGTTCAAGAACAACGCATCGAAAGAAAATTTTTCGAAGTCCCCAACAACATTGTTTACCGAGATGAAAAATCAAAGGTTGAAATGATTGCAATGCCTTTGGATGATTATCGGCTAACCGTCATGGTTGACTACAATTCTCCTGTTTTGGGAAGTCAACATGCATCCATTAGTAATTTACAAGAATTTGAATCGCAAATTGCCTCCAGCAGAACCTTTTGCTTTTGGCATGAAATTGAGTTTCTCTTTAAAAATGGATTGATAAGAGGAGGAGATGTGAGCAATGCAATTGTGATTGTAGACAAAGAAATCAAAAAAGAAGAAATGGAGTCCGTGGCACAACTCTTCAACAAGCCCTCAATCTCTGTTAGGAAAGAAGGGATTTTGGACAATGTAGAATTGAGGTTTCAAAATGAACCAGCCAGACATAAACTTCTAGATCTAATCGGTGACTTAGCTTTGGTAGGTAGTCCACTAAAAGCGCAGATTTTAGCTGCTCGACCAGGGCACAAAGCCAATGTAGAATTTGCAAAAAAAATAAGGCAAACTCAGCAAAGCATCACCTTACATAAATCAAAAGAATCAAGTTCGCCAAAATATGACCCCAATAATCCACCCATGTATACTCATCGAGAAGTACAAAAAATTCTTCCGCACAAATTCCCATTTCTATTGGTCGATAAGGTTGTCTCTATCGAAGACAACTATATAATCGCCATTAAAAATGTTACGGGAGATGAATATTTCTTTCAAGGACATTTTCCTGATGAACCCATCATGCCAGGGGTTTTACAACTAGAAGCCATGGCCCAAGCCGGGGGCGTCTTGATTTTACACGACAAGCCGAATCCTGAAAAATGGAGCACTTATTTCGCCAAAATTGAAAATGCAAAATTTAAAGGTAAAGTTATCCCCGGAGATACATTAATCATCCGAATGGAACTTATCGCACCCATAAGAAGGGGGATTTGTTTTATGAAAGGGAAAGCCTATGTCGGAAAACAACTTGTCTCTGAAGCCGATATGACTGCGCAGGTGATAGAAAACAAATGACTTTTGGGGGAATTGAATAAAAATAGTGTTTAAATGAAATAGATGATCCAGCCATTAGCATATGTAAATCCCGAGGCCAAAATAGCTGACAATGTTGTCATTGAGCCATTTGTGACCATACACAAAAATGTTGTCATTGAAGATGGAACATGGATTGGTTCTAACGTAACCATTATGGAGGGAGCTAGAATTGGAAAAAACTGTAGAATTTTTCCGGGGGCAGTAATTTCTGCAGTTCCACAAGACTTAAAATTTGATGGAGAAGATTCTACTCTTGAAATTGGCAATAATGTAACCATCCGCGAATGTGTTACACTAAATCGGGGAACAAAGGCAATGGGCAAAACCTCGATTGGCAACAATTGTCTTATCATGGCTTACGTTCATGTGGCGCACGATTGTATAGTAGGCAACGATGTAATTTTGGCAAATGGAGTTCAATTGGCTGGCCATGTCGAAGTAGACGATTTCTCCATCTTAGGCGGACTCTCTGCAGTTCACCAATTTGTGAAAATAGGCAAACATTGTATGATTTCAGGGGGCTCTCTTGTCAGAAAAGATGTCCCTCCCTTCAGCAAAGCAGGAAGAGAACCTTTGGGTTACGAAGGTGTTAATTCTGTTGGACTCAGGCGAAGAGGCTTTGATTCAAAAACAATAAATCTTATCCAAGATGTATACCGATGGTTGTTTCTTAGAGGATTAAACAACACTCAAGCTTTGCGAAAAATTGAAGAAGTTGTTGAACTTACCAAGGAAAGAGACGAAATTATTCAATTTATAAAGCATTCGGATAGAGGAATAATGAAAGGATTTATTACCCACAAGTAGTTTGAGGATCCACGCAAAAGATATAACCAAAAAGTTTGGCAAACAAAAAATAATCAACACTTTTAGTTATGTCTTTGAACCAAATACAAATTACATCATCAGTGGAGCAAATGGTTCAGGAAAAACTACACTGCTCAAAATTATTTCCCTTTGGATGGAACCCAACCACGGAGAAATAATTTGGGAGGAAAATGGAGTACAACTCAAAAATAAGTCAGAGAACGAATTGTCTTTTGCTGCCCCGTATATTGATCTTTCGGAGACTTCTTCTGTCAGAGAAATCATCCATGTTCACTTTCAAAGCAAAAAAACCATAACCCCATTACAAGAAATCTTTGAAATTCCCTTCGTAAAAAACAATATAGACAAATGGTTTAGAGATTTATCTAGTGGAATGAAACAAAAACTAAAACTAATTTTGGCCTTATTTTCCAAAGTGCAAGTGTACCTTTTGGATGAACCAACCAGTAATCTTGATTCGGACAGCATTGAGGAATACAAAAATTGGATTCAAGAATTACCAAAAAATAGAATTCTTATCATTGCAACAAATTCCGTTACCGATTTTGATTTTCTCGAAAAAAATGTACCTCTAAAAATGGGATAAAAATCTCATCGTTAGAATCAAACTTTTTATCTATTTTCTTTTATCTATTCCCGCGAAGCTTTTAGTTTTGGTAAATGTTTCAAAAATTTCTAATTGTTCTATTCGTTTTTATTTCAACACTCAGAAGTTCTTATGCCCAATTTGAACTCGTCGAGAAGGTAGAAAATGGCAATAACCCTTATGTTATTCCCTTCACCAAATACAAATTACTATCCAATGATCTCACTTTAATCATTCATGAGGATCACTCCGACCCGATTGCACATGTTCAAGTTTCTTATCATGTAGGGTCTGCAAGAGAAAGCATAAGGAACTCAGGTTTTGCGCACTTCTTTGAGCACATGATGTTCCAAGGATCAAAAAATGTAGAAGATGAAGAGCACTTCAAGATCATTAGCGAAGCCGGCGGAACCAACAATGCTTTTACTTCATTTGACAAAACAGTATATTTTGAAACTGCTCCAGCCAATCTTACCGAAACCATGTTGTGGCTAGAGGCAGACCGAATGGGGACCCACCTCGAAGGTTTCACAGAAAAAAAATTCAACAATCAAAGAGATGCAGTCAAAAATGAAAAAAGGCAACGTTACGACAATCAACCCTATGGAATGCTCAACGAAGAGCTTTTCAAAACACTTTTTGCCAACCATCCTTATGAATGGACACCCATAGGATTTGTTGATGATTTAGACATTGCATCTTTCGACGATTTGAGGAATTTTTTCCTTCGGTGGTATGGCCCAAACAATGCAATTCTAACAGTATCGGGAGACGTAAACCCAGTGGAGGTAAAAAATTGGGTTGAGAAATACTTTGGTGGTATTCAAAAAGGTCCGGAGGTAAGGAAACAAAGAGCTGCGAGACCAATCTTACCGAGCAATCAATATCGAGAAATCAAAGACAATATTTTCCTCCCCTTAAATGTTTATGCCTTCCCTACCATTCCCTCTTATCACAAAGATCAACCTGCTCTTGATGTCTTTTCGTACATTTTCGGAGGATCTAATAACTCTATACTGTACAAGAACTTGGTCAAAACAAAAGATGCTGTTCAAGCAAATTCTTCTCATTTCTCATTAGAACTTTCCGGCGTTTTTTCAATCAATGTAGTAAGTAGTTTTGGGGGTTTATCAAGAAATGAAATAGAAACCAAAGTAATGAATTGTTTCGATGAGTTTGAGAAGACCGGTATCACCAAGGAACAATTACAAATGGCAAAGAACTCATTTAGAGCCAATTACATTTCTTCTCTTGAATCCATTAGCGGTCGATCCCTCATCATTGCTGAATGGAATACCCTGCTCAATAAAAAATGGAACGGCCAAGATGAAATAAATCGATATCAAAATGTTTCCGCTGATGATGTTTTAAATGTTTACAGGAGGTACATCAAGGGCAAAAAATTTGTAAACATCAATGTAGTAAGGGATCAAAATATTGAAGAAACCAAGGACAACGAAAAATCAAAAAGTATTAATCCATATGCTGGCGTTCCAAAGAAAACAGACCCACAATACCTAAACTTGAGCTATCATCCACCAAAAGACAATTTTGACAGAAGTATACGCCCCAAAATTGCCACAGAGGCCAAAGGAAGCGAGCTTTCCGTGCCCGACTTTTACACGAAAAAGTTTGATAATGGACTTCAACTAATTGGCACCGAAAGCAATGAAGTTCCAATGGTTTATCTTAGTTTAGACATCGATGGTGCACACCTACTAGAAGATGGAAAGAAAGTCAAAACCGGCGTTTCAGCGCTTACGTCTTACATGATGGGTGAAGGGACAGAAGATATATCGACAGAAGAATTTTCCAAAAAATTAGATTTATTGGGTGCCAACTTGTATTTCAGTGCTGGCAATGACCAAAGTGGTGCATATTTGTCCTGTCCAGTAGAAAATTTTGACACTGCGCTCAACTTATTTAAGGAGTCTTTGTTGAGGCCTCGTTTTGATGAGGAAGACTTTGAGAGAATCAAAAATCAAGCACTTGAAAGCGTAAAAAATCAAAAAACAAGACCCAGTACGATGGCAAGCAAAGCTTTTAGCAAATTGCTTTGGGGCAAAAGTGTTCTTGGTACCTATTACACCGGAAACTACAAAGACATTAAAAAAATCACTTTGGAAGATGTAAAGGAATTTTACAAGAAATTTTATTCTCCCAACGTTTCTAGGATAATGGTTGTTGGTAACATCACTCAGGATGTTGCCATTGCAAAACTTTCTTTTCTTTCCGAATGGAGAAATAAAAATGTTTCTATTCCCAAATTAGGACAACCTATTTTACCGAAAAAAACAACCATTTATTTAATCGACAAACCATATGCTGCACAAAGTAGAATCGTCGCCGGATTCCCTGCTCCCAAGTTTGATTATAATGGAGATCATTTTAAATGTGATATCATGAATTTTAGCCTCGGCGGAGCATTTAATAGCCGAATCAACCTCAACTTAAGAGAAGATAAAGGATATACTTACGGCGCACGAGCGGGCTTTATAGGGGATAACGATTATGGACTTTACAGATTTTCATCGGATGTCAAAAAAAGAGCAACCGATTCTGCCATAATAGAATTGATTAATGAAATCACAAATTTTAAAAACAATGGGATTACAGATGAGGAACTATCTTTCACAAAGAAAGCGCTTGTTTTGAGTGAAGCTCTTGATTATGAAACCCCCTCTAAAAAGCTGAGATTTTTAAATTCGATTTTGCAATACAATATGCCGAAAGATTACCCAAGTGTTCAAAAACAAATCGTTGAAAACATAAGTAAATCTGAGGTTAATGAATTGGCCAAAAAGTACCTAAAACCAGACAACATGCTTATTGTGGTGGTGGGACATGCCTACAAGATAAAACCAAATTTAGAAAAATTGGGCTTTGATGTTGTAGAGATGGCAGTAGATTAATTTTGATTGTGATTCAAAAAAAAGCCACTTTACTGTGGCTTTTTTTTTATAGAATAATTTGCATTTCACGTACTTTCGGAACCAATCCAAACTTGTTTCGCTCAAATCCCGTTTTTATATCTTCCTTTTTAAATTTTGTCTTCAACCTTTTTGGATGCTCACATTCCAAGATACAATCCAGCAAGTTCTCTTTATACATCAAATATGTTTTCCATGCAATTTTAGAAGAATCATCCAAATCAAATTTTGAAATCTGTAAATCACTTGCCAAGGCTCCAGCAAAAAGTGTGTCCTCCATGTTTACTTTTCCTTTCCAACCAGCACAGAACAAAACAATTTCCCTTTTCTCCGGCAATAGCCTTTCAATTAAGGCGTCCAAATTATGAAAAGAACCCACCAGTAGCTCATCAGCTCGCTCTGCCATTTTCATTATTTTGGTTCCATTTGTTGTGGTTATAACCAATTTTTTTTCCTTTAATTCTGCTTTCGAAAGTTCAAAAGGGCTATTCCCAAAATCAAAACCCGGTATCTTCTTGCCATTTCTCTCCCCTACTGTCAAAAAAGAATTGTTCTTTTTCAAATCAAGAGCAAAAGAGACATCATCAGTAGCCATAAGCATTTTGGGATTTTTTGCCATAATTGTTGAAATTGTAGTTGTGGCTCTTAAAACATCAATAATTACTACAACCTTACCCTCAAAGTCATACAATGTACCCAAATGCGCACTAAAAATAGTTGTTACCCTCGGCATGATTTTACAAATATTCTTTAAAATGATGCTAAGTAACAAAAAGCCTTGACCATTTCACCTTTGCAACTTTAATTTGGAGTCATGATTCCAGTATACATCGTTTCGGCCGTAAGAACACCCATAGGAAGTTTCAATGGCTCCTTGTCGAGTATTTCTGCAACACAATTGGGGGCAACTGCCATCAAAGGTGCCATAAGAAAAATATCACTCGACCCAAAAGAAGTAGACGAAGTTTATATGGGCAATGTTTTGCAAGCAGGTTTAGGTCAAGCTCCTGCAAGACAGGCAGCGCTATTTGCAGGTATCCCAAATACTGTTCCTTGCACTACAATAAATAAAGTTTGCACCAGTGGTATGAAATCTGTCGCGCTCGGGGCGCAGTCAATCATGCTTGGACTCAATGACCTAGTGATAGCAGGAGGCATGGAAAACATGAGTCAGGTTCCACATTATTTACCCAATTCTAGACGTGGTCACAAATTCGGTTCTATTGAAATGGTAGATGGCTTGTCTCACGACGGGCTTTTTGATGTATACAACAAATTTATGATGGGAAAAGCAGCAGACCTAACCGCAGAGAATCTAAACATCACTAGGGAAGATCAGGACAAATTTGCGGTAGAAAGTTATCGGCGTACAGAAGAAAGTTGGAAAAATGGTCGATTTATTGAAGAAGTAGTTCCGGCAGAGATTCCGCAAAGAAAAGGCCCTTCCCTTTTTTTTGACAGAGATGAAGAATATACAAATGTGAAATTTGATAAAATACCAAATCTAATGCCTGCCTTTGGGAAGGAAGGAACAGTAACAGCTGCCAATGCTTCAACAATAAACGATGGCGCGGCAGCACTTGTTTTGGTAAGCGAGCAAAAATTAAAGGAATTGAATCTAAAGCCTTTGGCCAAAATTTCAGGATTTGCAGACGCTGCTCACGAGCCAGAAATGTTTACCACGGCACCTGCCAAAGCAATTCCCAAGGCATTGAATAAGGCAGGAATAAAAATAGATACAGTTGACTATTTTGAATTAAATGAAGCCTTTTCGGTAGTGGGATTGGCAAACATAAAATTGCTAAAAATCGACCATAGAAAAGTAAACATCAATGGCGGAGCTGTCTCCATGGGACACCCTTTGGGCGCAAGTGGCGCAAGAATTTTGGTCACACTAACGCATATTCTTCAACAGAAAGATGCAAACTGCGGTGTAGCAGGAATATGCAATGGCGGAGGCGGAGCTGGTGCAATGGTCCTAGAACGGACGTGATTGATTGCCAAAATGGCAGAAATCCTTTTTGGCATAAAGTATGCAAACCTCTACGAAAAAAATTATATATAATGAATATCAAACCACTTCACGACAGAGTTCTAGTTGAACCTGCGGCAGCTGAAGAAACTACAGCTGGTGGAATAATTATTCCAGACACCGCCAAAGAAAAACCACAGAAAGGCACCATTGTTGCCGTGGGTCCAGGTAAAAAAGATGAACCAACTACCGTAAGTATCGGTGACAACGTATTGTATGGAAAATACAGTGGCACAGAACTTCAGGTAGAAGGGAAAGATTATTTAATGATGAGAGAATCTGACATATTAGCAATCGTATAAAAATGGCAAAACAAATATTATTTGACACAGAAGCGCGAAATGGTCTTAAAAGCGGAGTAGACCAATTGGCAAACGCAGTTAAAGTTACTCTAGGCCCAAAAGGTCGTAATGTAGTAATTGACAAAAAATTTGGCTCCCCAAATGTAACCAAAGACGGCGTTACGGTGGCCAAAGAAATTGAATTGAAAGATCCCGTAGAAAACATGGGTGCTCAAATGGTTAAAGAAGTTGCTTCCAAAACAGCAGATATTGCTGGTGATGGAACCACTACGGCAACCGTTTTAGCACAAGCCATCGTCACAGAAGGGCTAAAAAATGTTGCAGCTGGGGCCAACCCAATGGACCTCAAGAGAGGAATTGACAAAGCAGTAGCAGGCATCATTGAAAATCTTCAGAAAAGTTCTAAGATGGTGGGTGATGATTTTGATAAGATCAAACAAGTTGCTTCAATTTCTGCCAATAACGATGATGTCATTGGCCAATTGATTGCTGATGCCATGAAAAAAGTGGGCAAAGACGGAGTGATTACTGTTGAAGAAGCAAAAGGGACAGAAACTGAAGTAAAAACAGTGGATGGAATGCAATTTGATAGAGGTTACCTATCCCCCTATTTTGTCACCAACACAGAAAAAATGCAAACCGAATTGGAAAGTCCTTACATTCTAATTTATGATAAAAAAATAAGCAACATGAAAGAACTCTTGCCCGTATTGGAAGCAACTGCTCAAACAGGGAAGCCACTCCTTATCATTGCAGAAGACATCGAAGGAGAGGCTTTGGCGACACTTGTTGTAAACAAAATGAGAGGAACGCTCAAGGTTGCAGCAGTAAAGGCACCAGGATTTGGCGACCGCAGAAAAGCAATGCTTCAAGATATCGCCATTCTTACAGGAGGTCAAGTGATTTCTGAGGAACAAGGCAGAAAGTTGGATGACGCAACGATTGAAACATTAGGAACAGCCGAAAAAGTGACCATAGACAAGGAAAACACCACCATCGTAAACGGTGCAGGACAGCAGACGGATATCGATGGAAGAATCAATCAAATCAAAAATGAGATTGAGATTTCTACCTCCGATTACGACAAAGAAAAACTGCAAGAAAGACTAGCAAAGCTATCTGGAGGAGTAGCCGTTCTTTACATTGGTGCGGCAACAGAAGTTGAAATGAAAGAGAAAAAAGATCGAGTAGATGATGCTTTGCATGCAACCAGAGCAGCAGTTGAAGAAGGTATTGTAGCTGGTGGTGGAGTAGCCTATGTTAGAGCTATTTCCAAATTGAACGTCAAAGGCCAAAACATTGATGAAAATACAGGCATTGAAATCATTCGGAAAGCAGTAGAAGCGCCATTGCGTCAAATTGTTGCTAATGCAGGTGGTGAAGGCTCGGTGGTTATACAACAAGTCAAAAATGGCAAAGACGACTATGGATACAACGCACGCACAGATGAGTTTGAGCCTATGATTGCAGCAGGAGTTATCGACCCTACAAAAGTAAGCCGAGTAGCGCTTGAAAATGCAGCTTCTGTAAGTAGTATGATGCTTACCACAGAAAGCCTAATTGTAGAAATTCCAGAAGAAGACAAAACCCCTCCCGCGATGCCAAATCCAGGAATGGGTGGAATGGGATATTAAGCGCCCTAAAGCATTCAACATAAAAAAGCTACTCTTAAACCGAGTAGCTTTTTTTATTTATTAACACTTTAGTTTTTATTTCTTTGCCCAATGCGAAAGATTCCACTTCATTGGCAGGTAGTTATTTCCATTTTAATCGGCATCACCTTCTCATTCATAGCACTACAATTTGGTCTCCAAAAGTTTTGCTTACTGTACATCTCCCCTTTCGGCGAAATTTTTATTAATGTCCTGAAGCTTGTAGCAGTGCCACTTGTACTATTTTCAATTATTTCTGGAGTTGCTTCGATCGGAAATTTAAAAACATTGGGAACCCTAGGAATAAAAACATTGTTCACTTATTTGATAACCACAATGATGGCCGTTTCTATCGGTCTTGTGGTAGTAAATATTTGGAAGCCGGGCAAACGAATTGAAGAGAAATTAAGAATTGAAAAAAGAATAGAATATGAAATATGGCAAAAGGAAAATGGAATAAAAAAACTCGACTCAAAATGTCTAAGTTGTTCATCCAAATACCAATCTTTGGTGGAGCGCATTCAAAAACGTCAAGGGAAAGATGCCCAAAGTAATTTTGTTCAAGACAAAATTCAAAAAGCCAAACAAAGCAAAACCCAAGGGCCATTGCAGCCTCTGGTTGATTTGGTTCCAAAAAATCTAATTTTGGCCTTAATGGAAATGAAAATGCTTCAGATAATTTTCTTTTCTATTTTTATGGGTTTGGTATTGGTCTCCATTTCCTCAGAAAAAACCAAATCCGTTATTCACCTTGTTGAGGGACTGAATGAAGTTTTTGTACAAATGGTAAATATCATTATGAAATCTATGCCTTTCTTTGTTTTCGCGCTCATTGTAGGAACGCTCACTCAATCCGCCAATAATTTAGAAGATTTAACAGAACAACTGTTTTTTTTGGCTCACTATTCTGGCGCTGTAATTGTTGGTTTGTTATTCATGGCTTTCGTATTCTACCCTACTCTAATTGGTGCTTTTAAATCATCTCTAGGAAGCAAGAAATTCTTAAAAGGAATTTCAAAAGCACAACTTACCGCTTTTTCTACCAGCAGCTCTGTTGCTACCCTTCCTGTAACGATGGATTGTGTTCACAAAAATTTAAATGTTTCTCGAAATACAACAAGCTTCGTTCTTCCCATTGGCGCTACTGTCAATATGGATGGGACCAGTTTATATCAAGCAATTGCCGTGGTTGCTATGGCTCAAATGCATATGGTTGATTTGGCATGGAACCAACAACTTATTATTGTCCTAACCGCTACTTTAGCTTCCATAGGAGCGGCAGCAGTTCCAAGTGCAGGCTTGGTTCTTATGATTGTTGTTTTAGAAAGTGTTGGGTTAAATCCCCTTTGGATTTCAATAATTTTACCTGTAGATAGAATTTTAGATATGTGTAGAACCGTTGTAAATGTTACGGGTGATGCTACGGTAAGCATTTTGATGGATGACAATGAAAAAGGCCAATAATACTAACCCCCTTACATGTTTGGTATTGCTTAAAGATATCTGGGACCCGAACAAATGAATATTTTTTATTTCTTTGTTTTTGAATTTGTCCGTACCGCAAATGATTAAATGTGGAACAATGACAACCAAGTGAGTAAAAATTTGTTCAAAAAAAATGGGGAATAATCTGGTAATTGTAGAATCACCCGCGAAAGCAAAGACGATTGAAAAATTTTTAGGTGATGGCTTTCTCGTTAAATCGTGTTTCGGACACATTAGAGATCTTAACAAAAAAGGCATCAGCATAGATATTGAAAATGGTTATGCACCTATTTATGAGATTTCTGAAGACAAGAAAAAAGTAGTCCAAGAACTACGTTCTTTGGCGAAAAAAGCAGATACAATATGGTTGGCCTCCGATGAAGATCGTGAAGGGGAAGCCATAAGTTGGCACCTCAGTGAAGTTTTGGAACTGGATGAAAAAAAGACCAAAAGGATTGTTTTCCATGAAATCACAAAGTCTGCAATTCAAAAGGCGATACAATCTCCAAGGGATATCAATAAAAATCTTGTAGATGCGCAACAAGCAAGAAGAATTCTCGATCGACTGGTAGGCTATGAGCTATCGCCCGTATTATGGAAAAAAGTAAAACCCCAGCTATCTGCTGGTCGTGTGCAATCTGTTGCAGTAAGACTTTTGGTAGAACGAGAGAGAGAAATTCAAGAATTTAATCCTACTTCAAGCTTTAAGATTGTAGGCAATTTTATCCATACAAATGGTCATTTGAGTGCTGAGATGGATAGGAAATTAGAATCAGAATTGGAAGCAACTGAATTGCTAGATCAAATAAAATCTTCATCATTCACCATTGCAGATTTACAAATCAAACCCAGCACAAAAAAACCCTCTGCACCCTTCACAACCTCAACACTACAACAAGAAGCTAGCCGAAAATTGGGATATTCGGTTACCCGAACCATGCTACTTGCTCAAAAGTTGTATGAAGCTGGACACATTACCTACATGCGTACCGACTCCGTAAATTTAAGTGACTTTGCACTAGAAACTGCTGAAAAGGTAATCAACAAAAATTACGGTGAAGATTACCACCAAAAAAGAAAATACAACAACAAAACAACAAATGCCCAAGAGGCCCATGAAGCAATTAGGCCAACAGATTTTAACAAAAATACGGTCCCAACAGACTACGCTGAAAACAAACTATATGAGTTGATTTGGAAAAGAGCCATTGCCTCACAAATGAGTGATGCAAAGTTGGAAAAGACAACTATTTCGATACAGAACAACAAAAACAAGGATATTTTCAAAGCAAGAGGAGAGGTCATTACATTTGATGGATTTTTAAAAGTCTACCTACAAAGTTCGGATGAGGAAAACGAAGATTCTATCCACGGACTACTGCCAAAGGTTTCTGTGGACGATGAGATAAATTATCAGAAAATTACAGCAACCCAAAGATTCTCAAGGCCCCCTTCGCGTTACACCGAGGCGAGCCTTGTCAAGAAACTGGAAGAGCTGGGGATTGGCAGACCATCAACCTATGCGCCAACCATTACTACAATTCAAAAAAGAGGATATGTAGAAAAAGAACAAAAAGAAGGATTAGAAAGGAAATACGCTCAAATTGTTCTCTCCGAGGACAAAACTGTCGGATCCAAAATTTTATCGGAAATAACAGGCGCTGAAAAAAACAAACTAAGCCCCACAGACATAGGGAAAGTGGTGACAGATTTTTTGAGCGACAATTTTAAGAATATAATGGATTATGGATTTACAGCTAGTGTAGAAAAAAACTTTGATCAGATTGCCCAAGGGTACAAAAAATGGAGTGATATGATCGATGAATTTTACAATCCATTCCACCAATCGGTAGACTCAACTTTGAATCACTCTGCGCGTGCAACTGGAGAAAGAATCTTAGGAATAGATGCCCAATCCGGCAAACAGGTGATGGCAAGAATAAGCAGATTTGGACCTGTTGTCCAAATGGGCAAAACAGAAGATGAGGAAAAACCCAAGTTTGCCAATCTAAGAAAAGGTCAAACAATAGAAACAATTAGTTTAGAGGATGCACTCGACCTCTTCAAGCTTCCAAGACAAATCGGTGAATTTGAAGACAAAGAAATGAAGGTTTCCATTGGCAGATTTGGTCCTTACATTTTACATGATGGAAAATTTTATTCCCTGCCAACTGCCTACGATCCTTACACGATCGAGGCAAAAAATGCAATTGAGGTGATCAAGGAGAAAAGGCAAAAGGATGCGGAAAAAATCATCAAAAGTTTTTCAGAAGATCCTGAATTATTGGTGCAAAATGGTCGATGGGGTGCTTATATTTCCTTGGGCAAGAAAAATTACAAAATACCCAAAGACAAAGACCCCCAATTGATTGATTATGAAACCTGTATAACTTTGATCGAGGAACAAAAAAAAGCACCAAAAAAAGGCAGAAGAAAAACAACAAAATAAGTTTGCTAGACAAATCTGAAATAGCATCGTTAATATACCTTTTGGATGACACTGATACAGAAGTTGTAGACCATGTATCCTCCAAACTGCTAAGTTTTGGCAATCAATTGATTCCCATCATCGAAGAAAACTGGGACTTATTAGATTCTATCGTTAAACAAGAACGGGTAGAAAATCTAATCAAGCAAATTCAATCCCAAAGTCTCGAAAGTGAGCTTCTTTTTTGGACCAAATCGGAACAAAAAGACTTGTTGCAAGGTCTGCTATTGATAGATCGTTTCCACAACCCCAATTCCGATATCTCCAAAATCAATCAAATGCTCGACAAAATTCGTTTGGATGTTTGGCTTGAGTTAAGAGAAGATCTTACCAGCTTTGAAAAAGTGAAAATATTGAATTATGTGTTTTATGATGTCCATAAGTTCAAAGGAAATACCAAAGATTATCACAATCCCAACAATTCATTCCTATCTGAAGTTTTGGAAAAAAAAACGGGAAACCCTATTCTCATGGCTTGTGTATACAGTATTGTAGCCCAAAAGCTCAATATACCGATTCATGGAATAAATCTCCCTCAACATTTTATTTTGGGTTATGTTAAACCCGAAATCGAAAAACCCCATCAAAAGGCAAAATACAACACTCCATATTCATTGAAGGAAAATCCTGGGCAAGAGGCTATGTTTTTCATTAATCCTTTTAATAAAGGTCTTATTTTTTCTAAAGAGAATGTTCAATCTTTTCTGAAGCAATTAAAAATTGAAACCAGAGAAAATTTTTACCAAACGTGTTCGCATGCGGAAATTTTGAAACGAGTGTTGCGAAATTTGATTTTTGCTTACGAAAAACAAGGTGAATTGGCAAAGGCCGAACAATTGTTGAATCTCAAGGGAATTTTGGATAAAAACACAAAAACTTAGCCGGTTTGATCAACCATTGAACAGAAGAAATAGTTTTAAAGTAATTCGCCTTGAAAAATTCAATTTATATCGCTTTCCTTTTATTGTTTAGCCAAACATTGGATGCCCAAGAAAGCGAGCAATTGGATACTTTTGTTCTCGAATTCAAACAAAATCAAGACTTTAGATTTCAGCGTATCATTGGAAATCAATTGAGTGATTTGTTGTCCAATTCAACTCTTGCCTTTGTCAAAAATAATGGGCCTGGATCAATGGCAACAATCCGAGTAAGGGGATTGAGCGCCAACCACAACCTTCTTGTTTGGGAAGGGTTGCCTATGATAAGTGGAATGCATGGGAACTTAGACTTGTCAATTGTTCCGGTTTTTCAAGGTCACACCTACTCATTTGATCCTAACGGCGACCAATTGGCAATGGGAGGTGTTGTTTCCATGGAGCAAAGGCTTAGGAAAAATGAAGGTTTGTCCACAAGTTTGGGGCAAAGCATAGGGTCCTACGGCCAATATGGAAATCATTTTGGGCTAAAATCAAAGAAAAAGAAAATATCAAGCAGTTTTGATCTTTCCGGCATTCGAGCAAAAAATGATTTTGAATATAAAGCGAACAATTCCGGAAAAATTTTTACCATGGAAAGAGCAGAATTTGAACAAATTGCATTTCAAGGGAAGCTTTCCTACCAGAAAAATTCCAATGCCAAATTTGGCATAAGTTATTTCTTCCAAGAAAGTCACAGAAATCTTGCAAAAAAAATTACTCAGGAATATAGTTTGTCCAGTCAGGCAGATGAAACCCATCGCATCGTTGGAAGTCATCGTTTTAATTATCGCAACAAACTAATGATAGAATCCAAATTTGGTTATAATCGAGAAAAAATCCATTATAAAAATGAAGAGAGTGGAATCGATGCGCCAAGTGTTTTTGAAAGCTACATTGCCAAAACCTCAATAAAAGGTGTAAAACTCAACCCCAGTTCCTTTACAGTTACCAATATCTATACGGCTGCCTATGCGAAAGAATATGGACAAATAAAATATCAAAACCAAAATCTATGTGCATACAATAAGCAATTTTTTCAAAAGCAATCCATTTTCAAACTTGGCTTAACTTCTGCCGTTTGGGACAATAAAAGAATTAGTCTTTTGCCATCTCTCGCATGGTTAAAACCGCATGCCAAATACACTTTATTTTCTTTAAAACTGAGAAGAAAAAATCGTTTTCCAACCTTAAATGAAAACTATTGGGTTCGCAACAGAATCCAGTTGTTAGAACCAGAAATCGGTTGGTTTGCGGAAGTGGGTTTCAATTTTAAAAGAAAGAAAGGAGCAAACTCATTAGCCTCAAACTCCAAAGCTTTTGGTCATCTAGTAAACAATTGGATCGAATGGACGCCCAATGATGAGATGATCTGGAATGCTCAAAATCTCCAAAAAGTAAGGGCGCTTGGTTTTGATCAGTCCTTTTCCTACCAAAGACAAATGGGTAAATCTTTAATCAAATTTTACAGCAGCCATCGTTTTATCCAATCAGAATTTTTAAATACCAGCAAGTGGCCTAAGGTAAAATCCTTCGATAGAGTTTGGTACACACCAAAGTGGCAAAACCAAATCAATGTTGAATTTTCGAAAAATATCTTTTCCCTGTCTTATGAGCACTTTTGGTCAAGCAGTTTTAAAGGAATTGAATCAGAACTAAAAGCCTACCAACTCGGGAGAATCAATTTTTGTTTAGATAAAATTTTAAAAGAAAGACTGAACTTGAATATAATTGCAAACAATATTTGGAATGAAACGTATAGGTTAGTGGAAAATAGACCAATGCCTTTGAGAAATTTTCAGTTTCAAATTATTTATCAATTACAAAAAACATAACCATGTATAATCAAATTTTTATCAAATCATTTTTATCTTTCAAATCGCTGATCACCCTATCTCTTCTCATTGCACCACACATTTCTTTTACACAATCTATTGCAGATTTTGAAGAAATACCCGTAAATTCAGGAGAATTTTTGAATGGAAGCGATGGAAAGGGAGGATTTACCAGCGGGTCATTTTATTTTCCCAATCAGTACAATAGTCAGTTTGAATCCTTTTTAGGATGGGCCATTTCTGCAACAACAGATACAATTACCAAAGGCTATACAAACCAATTTAGTTCCATATCGGGAACAGGAAACCAGCGATCCAAAACTTATGCTTTGGCCTACGCACCAGGCGAAACTTTTGTAATTGTCGCCGAAGAATTTAGAAATATACCGCTACACGGCCTATACGTCAACAATGGCACCTATGGCTACATGAGCATGAAAAATGGTGATGATTTTGCAAAAAAGTTTGGAGGAATCGATGATAATGATCCAGATTTCTTTCAAGTCACGTTTTATGGATACCAGAACGGCGCAAAAAAGTCAGATAGCGTCGTTTTTTTACTTTCTGATTTCCGATTTGAAGATGCATCAGATGATTATATTTTAAAAGATTGGGCATTTGTGGATCTAAGCAAAATAGGCAGTGTAGATAGTTTTTCATTTGTATTGAATTCCAGCGATGAGGGAAGCTTTGGGATGAACACCCCCGCCTACCTATTTATCGATGACTTGAGCTTAGACAGTACCAATAGCATCTATGAAAGAGTGACCGAAAAACACATCAAATGTTACCCAAACCCAACCCAAAATCGATTGTATTTGAGTGCCAATACTTTGACTCCAGTTGATGTTTTCAACTCCCAAGGAAGACTTGTGTTGCGCGGAGAGGCAAGTCACAAGCAAGCCATCTCTCTAAGCAAACTCCCAAAAGGCATTTATTTTGTCCAAACTCCTTTGGGGTACAGCCGATTGGTGCTAATGCCCTAACTTTCCATTTTAGATACTTCCCCGTAAGCTTCTATTGGTAGACAACTGCAAATCAAATTTCGGTCTCCATACGTATTGTCTACCCTCGAAACAGATGGCCAGAATTTTTTGTTTACCACAAAACTAGTGGGAAAAACTGCCTCTTGTTTGGTGTATGGATGAGTCCATTCTTTTACCAGTGTTTTAACGGTGTGGGGAGCATTTACCAAAGGATTGTCATCCAACGGATATTGTCCTTTTACAACTTTTTCAATTTCACCTCGTATGGAGATAAGGCACTCAACAAATCGATCCAATTCTGCCTTTGTCTCACTTTCCGTTGGTTCAATCATCATGGTTCCAGCAACCGGAAAAGAAACAGTAGGTGCATGAAAACCATAGTCCATCATCCTCTTTGCAATATCTTCTACTTGGATGTTGTACTCCTTGAATGATCTACAATCGATAATGAACTCGTGGGCAGTAGTATTGTTTTTTCCCGTATATAAAATCTTGTAATATGGCGCCAGACAGGCTTTCAAGTAATTGGCATTCAAAATAGCTACTTCGGACGCCTCTTTAAGACCCTCTGCACCCATCATCTTAATGTAAGCATAGCTGATAAGGAGTATGCTTGCACTTCCAAAGGGTGCACCAGAAATCGCACCAATACCATTGGCACCACCCGTTTCAACAAGTTTATGTTTTGGCAAAAATGGACTTAAGTGTTTGGCAACACCAATAGGTCCCATTCCAGGACCACCCCCCCCATGAGGAATACAAAAGGTTTTGTGCAAATTCAAATGGCAAACATCTGCTCCAATTTCTCCTGGACTGGTTAACCCTACCTGCGCGTTCATATTGGCACCATCCATATATACTTGTCCGCCATATTGGTGAATCAAGTCTGTAATATCTTTTATGTTTTCTTCATAAACACCAAATGTACTTGGATAGGTGATCATTAAAACAGCGAGATTGTCCGCATTTGACAGAACCTTTTCCCGTAAATCTTCCATATCGATGTAGCCATTGTCGGTACACTTGATTACAACCACAGACATTCCAGCCATCACTGCACTTGCTGGGTTTGTTCCATGGGCAGACTCCGGCACAAGGGCTATGTTTCTGTGTTTTTGGTTGTTGTTTTTAAAGTATTCTCTAATCACCATAAGCCCAGTATATTCCCCTTGTGCGCCACTGTTGGGTTGAAAACTTACAGAATCAAATCCTGTGATATTGGCCAAATCCATCCCCAATTCCTGGATGATTTGTTGGTATCCAGTGCTTTGTGCTAGCGGAGCGAACGGATGAACTTGACTGAAATGGGGCCAAGTAACCGGAATCATCTCCGTAGTTGCGTTGAGTTTCATGGTACAACTGCCTAAGGAAATCATGGAATGCGTAAGGGAGAGATCTTTGTTCTCCAAAGATTTAATGTATCTCAACATTTCATGTTCGGTATGAAATTGGTTGAAAATAGAATGTTGAAGAATAGAATCACTTCGCAAACAGTCGTTAACAAAATTGGCTTCGGCCCACTCCCATTGCTTTTCATTTATAGAAAACGCCTCGCAAAACAATTGAAAAAGTTCTTGTACATTTTCTTCAGAAGTTGTTTCATCAAGGGATACACGAACAAAATCTTCGCCATAAAACAAATTGATTTGTCTGCTTTCTGCTAGCTTTTTGAGATTGTCCGCCTCAAGTTTTCCTAGGTCAATCTGGAAGGTGTCAAATATTTCCTCTTGGTTTACTTCAAAGCCATGTTTTGAGAGGTTATTTTTTAGGTTAGCCGCCAAATAATGAACTTTACCTGCAATAGCCCTGAGGGCTTCCGGACCATGATAAACAGCATACATCCCTGCCATTATTGCCAATAAAACTTGGGCCGTGCAGATATTGCTTGTTGCCTTGTCTTTGCGGATGTGCTGTTCTCTTGTTTGCAATGCCATTCTCAGCGCTTTTGCACCGGCTGCATCTTTTGAAACCCCAATGATTCTTCCAGGGATTTGTCTTTTAAACTTATCGGAACAAGCAAAAAAAGCAGCATGTGGTCCACCAAAACCAAAGGGAATACCAAACCTTTGGGTACTTCCCACTGCGATCTCGAAACCCATTTCTTTTGGACTCTTGAGTAAACAAAGAGAAAGGATGTCAGCAATACAGATAGAAATCACCTCTTTGTCTTTGCAATGCTGGACAAAATCACGGTAATCACAAACATCACCTTTTGCATTTGGATATTGCACTACAGCACCACAAAAGGATTCATCGAGTTTTGTCTTTTGGTAATCTCCAAAAATTAATTCAATATTGAGAGGTTCGGCTCTTGTTTGGACAACTGTCTTGGTTTGCTCAAACAGTTGTTGATCCACAAAAAACTTTTTTCGATTTTGTCTTCCATGAAATCGAGCAGCAACCATCATTGCTTCCGCTGCTGCTGTAGATTCATCCAATAAAGATGCATTGGCAATTTCCATGCCCGTCAAGTCTAAGACCATCGTTTGATAGTTTAAGAGTGCCTCCAGCCTCCCTTGGGCAATTTCTGCCTGATAGGGTGTATATTGTGTGTACCATCCTGGATTTTCCAAGATATTCCGTAAGATTACTTTCGGTGTATAATTGTTGTAATACCCCTGGCCGATGTAAGATTTAAAAATATTGTTTTGACTGGCCAAATGGCTCAGTTTTTCTAATAATTCTTCTTCGCTGAGGGGCTCACCGGTTTTTAAAGGCTCCTTTAGCCCTATATTTTGGGGAATGGTGGCATCAATTAACGAAGAGATAGAAGAAAAGCCGAGCACCTCAAGCATCTCATGGTAAGCTTTGGAATCATTGCCCATGTGTCGGTCTTTGAATTTATGTATTTTGTTTTTTTCCAAAATTTAATCTTTTCCTTATGCGAAAATAAAAAGGGACAGGCGTTATTTGTTTGCATTGAGAAACGAAAAATATTTATTTGCCTCTTAAACATGTTTTTGCTCAAAACACACCAAGTGCCTATTTTGGATTCGGATGCCGAAGTATTTGGACTATTGATGGCAACGCTTGCTTTTGTTTTTTTTACATCAAAAAAATCAAAAAACCCCTTCTGGGTAAAGTTTTACAAGTATATACCTGCCCTACTAATGGCATATTTGTTGCCCGCAATATTCACAAGTTTGAATATTATATCGAGCGAATGGACCATTTCTTTGGAAGATGGAACCAAAAGCATACAAAAACTCAATTTGTATTTTATGGCCACGCGGTTTTTATTGCCCGCTGCCCTGTTCCTCATGACTTTAAGTATTGATTTTAAAGGACTTGTAAATTTGGGGTGGAAACCATTGGCTATGTTTTTAACAGGAACTTGTGGCATTATTGTCGGTGGCCCACTTTCAATTTTTATTTTTTCCATTCTTTTTCCACAAACTACTGAGGTAACCGGAGATTTAGCCCTTTGGAGAGGATTTAGCACCTTAGCGGGGAGTTGGATTGGTGGGGGAGCAAATCAAACAGCAATGCTCGAGCTATTTGAGTACAACAAAGAGAAATATGGCGCAATGCTCTTGGTAGATATTGTAGTCGCTAATATTTGGATGGCCTTCTTGTTGTTTGGAATAGAGAGGAAAGAGAAAATAAACAAATGGTTAAAAGCAGACAACTCATCGGTAGAGCAATTGATAGAAAAAATGGACAACTTTAGCAATAAGGTAAAACGTGAAGCAGCACTTTCCGATTTTATTATTATTTTGGGATTGGCCTTCTTTGGCACCTCCCTAGCACATTTTTTTGGCAATAACTTATCCCTATTTTTTGGAGAAATACCCTCCTTAAAAAGTTCGACCCTGACTAGCTCCTTTTTTTGGTTGGTTGTTTTAAGCACATCGTTTGGGTTGCTTTTGTCCTTTACCAAAGTAAGAAATTTGGAAGGTGTCGGAGCCAGTAAGTTTGGTTCTGTTTTTATTTGGATTTTGGTTTCTATCATTGGAATGAAAATGGATTTAAACCAAATTTTTCAGGCACCTCAATTGATTGCGATGGGCATTTTGTGGATGTTTATCCACGTTTTGCTTTTGATCATTGTTGCCCGAATCATTCGAGCCCCTTATTTCTTTTTGGCTGTTGGAAGTAAAGCCAATGTTGGAGGTGCTGCCTCGGCACCTGTAGTGGCTGCTGCGTTCCACCCTAGTCTAGCAACAGTAGGTGTTTTATTGGCCGTTTTGGGTTATGCTTTGGGTACTTATGGTGCCTTGATTTGCACTTGGCTGATGCGATTGATTACCACCTAAACGTTTATACATCTATGAGACCAGCCATTTTTATCTTCTTTTTGAACGCTACTTTTTGTGTGCAGGCCCAAATGGACTCGGTTTATTTTGATTCGATCAAAAATATCGAGTATCAATTGGAAGGTTTGAGTTATAATCTGATCAATAGTGCAGATCTGGAAGAACGAATCACGAGCAATTATTATTTTATTCTAACATTAAAAAAAGCACTTCAAATCCCCTATTCTTTTGACTATCCTTTTTCCAAATTAAAAACAGTTAGTGCATTACGACCAGAAGACAATCGATTTAGAATTTTTACATGGAATGTCATCGTAGATAGTTTCAAATACGAATACCATGGAGCCATTCAAATTCCCAACAAAGACTCATTGATGCTCACGGGCTTATTGGATAGTGGAGAATTCAACAAACACACAAAATACAGCACTTTTGATGCAAAAAATTGGTTGGGGGCAGTTTATTATCAAATCCACAAGGTAAATTACCGAAAAGACACCTATTACTTGTTGTTTGGCTGGGATGGAGACGATACGAAAAAAAACAAAAAAATAGTTGACGTATTGTGGTTTGATGCAGAAAACAAACCTCACTTTGGAAAACCAATTTTCGAGATGATGGATGGTGAAACGCAACACCGTCTGATTTTTGAATTCGCAGACCGTGCAGTCATGCTTTGTCGATACGACAAGGTAGAACAAAAGCTCATTTATTCTCACTTAGCTCCATTGAACCCGATAATGAAAGGTCTTACTTCTGAATATTACCCCGATGGCACCTACGATTACTTTGAATTTCAAAAGGGCAAATGGTTACAGAAGGAGTACGTTTTTAAAGATCGGTCAAAAAATTCATTTAAGTTTAGAAACCAATAAAATGAATTCATACAACCAAGAAAGAGCCAAGACCTACCATCGATATCTAAGACCGTTGGTCATGGAAAATGCAGGCAAATTATTCTCAAGCCACCTAGCCCTCCATTCTGTTGATTCCATTTTAGAAATAGCTTGTGGAACAGGAATATTGACCAATTTGCTAAGCAAAACTTTTCCGGAAGCCCGAATAGTGGGTATTGATATCAGTTCAGAAATGCTTCATTTGGCCAAAAAAAATGTCCAATCACCTCGAGTAAGTTTTGAGATTGGGGATGCTGCGTCATTTGACTTCAAAAGTTCATTTGACCTTGTACTCTGCCAATTTGGATATATGTTTTTTGAAGACCACCAAAGGTTTTTTGAGAATGCAAAAAAAGCCCTAAGACCAGGAGGAAAGTTGGTGTTTAGCACATGGGATTCTCTGAACAAAAATGTTCTTTTCAATGAAGTTTTTCAGGCGGCAAGCCAATTTACTCAAGACTACATCTACACAGCCATGTCTCATCCTTTTGAGCACAACAATCCCAAGAAAATTATGACCGAAATGCATTCATATTTTCCCAATGCTGCTTTTCGACCGTTGGCCATTCAATTAAAGCCCATGCCTTTTGAAGATTTGATCGCAGGATTTATTGAGGGAAACATATTATTTCAGGAGATTGAAAAGAACAATCCTAATGGATTTAAATTGCTAAAAAGGATGTGTTCGAAACGAATAAAAAAGAAGTTTCCTTGTTATTGGGAAACTGAAAAAGGATGGGCATGGCAATTTGAAGCAAAAAAAGTAGACATCTGATTAAATTGTTTTTTTATAAGCTTTCAAGAAAAATGCACCCATATTTTTTTCGGGAGAAATGTACTCAAGGAATCGATTATGGCTTGGTGTGGAGCTCATCTTTTTTGAAAAGGCACTCCAAAACTGCTGCCAATGTAAATCTTTCCCCAAACGAATCCATTCACAAAGTTGAAAACTCAGCTTATTGTTGATTAGATAAGTGCCCACCTGTTTGGAGCTTATGATGTGCGCATTGGGACTTTTGGAAAGTACTTTGGAAATATTATTGTAACCTCCGCAAGAACCCAAAAAAACAAGAAGAGCACTAGGCGTAATTGTTTTGATGGCAATTTTTGCATAATAGCTGTGTCCCCTATGCACCACAAGATGAGGATATTTTCCACTTGCCTCAAAAATATCTTGAATTTGTTTCTGCCCTTCATATTCGTATTTGTTTCGGTTGGCATAGATGGTGACCGCTTTTCCACTTGTGCTTTTTATTTGCACATAGGTTTTATGATGTATAATTTTCCACTTGGGATGATTGAAAGTATTCAAAAAGGTTGCAAATGAGGTAATACCATCAGGATCATCATAGAAAAAATGCTGCTGGATGTGCTCATTATTGGTAAATAATTTGTCGACATTTAGTTTTGATATACTAATGTCTTTAAGTTTTTCATTCAAAACTAGAGATGGTCTGATTTGAGTAACGTGAAGAATCAAATCATACAAATCCCTCTCCCATGGAGCAAGATTTTCATTTGTTGAGGCAGCAATCACCGCATTTTCAAACAGGGCTATATTCTTTTCATTTCTTAAGCTGCCATAGGTGTTTACAAGCGTCACAGCACCTTTAAGATCTCCATTTTGCGTGGACAAGCCTTCGAAAAGATGTTTGAACATCGCCTTTTTTTCCCAAGGAGACATTCTCAATACAAAGTCATCCAATACATCAAAATTCGCACACATCTTCACCCAGGTTCTGAGGTGATTCAAACCCAAATAATGAACAAATTCATAATTGGAATTTTGCATAATTTTTGGCTTTAACCTTTTATACAAACCCAAAAAGGTGGAAGTAAAGATTTCTTCTTCGGAATAAATGGCAAGCGTATAAAGCATCTCTGCATCCATTTTTGCCAAGGATCGAAATCTAGCTGCATCAGGTTTGTCGTGCAAATCATTGATTTTTCTGATTGTCTTTAAACCAATGTCCCTTAATTCATCCTCAATGGATTGATTGGCGTAAACGTTTTTTTTGTATTTAAGAAGAATTAGTCTTTTGAAAAGTTTTTCTTCATCCAGCACAATTTGGTTTGCCTCTTCCATTTCACAACGATTGTTTATTAAATCATCCAAAAGAAGATATGTTTTTGATCTCGATCCGTAGCGGGCATAAATTCTTCGAATGGTTTGTGCAGCGGGAGTTTTCAATTGATTAAAAACCATCCGAACTTTGTTTTGGCTGCTCAAATACCCTTTCAAATGAATGGGACTTTCATTGCCTATTTTACTTAGCAATGGCTGCGACCAAGGCTTATTGACCATTCGTCCAAATTGCCTTAAAACAAGGTATGGGTATTTGTCGGAAGCTGCAAAAATTACTTCTCGAGCAAGTTCTTTTTCAAGGTAAAAAGGCAAAATTCTTAAAGCAATTTGCAGATTGCTTTTTAGGACCAATGTTGCTCTGTCGGAAGCATATGTCTGAACTTGCATGATGGCTTCTACATCTGACAAATAAGTATTGTAGTTCAAATATTTTTTTTTGTCAATGCTTCTGAACCATTCTAGCAAATGTTTCATTTGAATTTTTTCCAACCGAGCATTTTTTTCTTTGTCAATTAGAGAAACAATAAGATCAGGATAATCCAAATAGGCTGCAGTGGCCTCTTTGGTTTGCGTGGCGGTTTTTAGGGTCACTTTTTGATCGATCTTACCATCATATGCGTCTATTCTCAATTGCTCATTTTTGATCCATTTCCGAACTTCCTCCATACTCTGAGCCATTAATAAAGAAGGCACGTAGCAAAAAATTAAAACCAATATCTTTTTGGATACTTTCATTTCATTTGGTTACAAATATGAAACATGGCAATGGAAGCAGCTACTGAAACATTAAGTGAATGTTTTGTTCCAAATTGTTCAATTTCAATGTGACAGTCAGACAAAGACAATACATCCTCTGAAATTCCGCTTACTTCATTGCCCACAATCAATAAAATTGGTTTTTTTTTATCCCATATAAAGTCCTGTAAATCAATACTTGAGTAAGTTTGCTCTAAAGCAACTACATAATAATTTTCTTTTAGATGTTTCAACAGGGTAAAGAGATCTGGATGATGAGACCATTCGACGGATTCCTCAGCCCCTATGGCAGTTTTTCGAATCTCTTTGTGTGGTGGCCTTCCCGTAATACCACACAGAAATAACTTTTCAATGGAAAAGCCATCGGCTGTTCTAAAAAGAGAACCAATGTTGTGTAAACTTCTAACATTGTCTAGTGCAAGGGCAAGAGGTTTTTTTGGCATCTCTTTAAAAGACAACAAATCAGGTCTTTTCATGTCTGAATATTTCTTTTGGTGGGCCATGTGAAAAATTGTTTACAAAGTTCTTAAGGTCTTGATTTAATTTGAATAAGCCTTGACAAAAGTAACAAGTAAAAAAGAAACCCCTTTGATGCGGCAATACCGTGAAATCAAGGAAAAACATCCTGGGACTATTTTACTTTTTCGGGTAGGCGACTTTTATGAAACTTTTGGTGAAGATGCCATCCTAGCTTCTAAGATTTTGGGAATTGTCCTTACCAAAAGGGCCAATGGAAAAGCATCGCATGTAGAATTGGCTGGGTTTCCTCACCACTCCTTGGATGTTTATTTACCAAAATTGGTACGAAATGGTTATCGGGTGGCTGTATGCGACCAACTGGAAGACCCAAAAAAAGCAAAAACCATTGTGAAAAGGGGGGTGACAGATATGATCACTCCAGGCATAGCTCTTCACGACCAAGTAATTGAATCTAAAAAAAATAACTTTCTCTGCGCAGCTTTTGTTCTAGACAATCAAGTGGGGATTTCTTATATTGATTTTTCAACTGGAGAATTTCAACTCACGCAGGGTGCCATAGAACCGATGGTTTCTCTGATTCATGGTTTGAGTCCTGCTGAAATTTTGGTGGCCAAAGGTCAAAAAACAGAAATACAACAGAAACTCAATTCAAACTACTATCTCTACGAACTAGAAGATTGGTTTTTTGAAATTGATTTTGCAAAAGATCAAATTTTCAATCACTACCAAGTCAAAAATCTCAAAGGATTGGGCATCGAAAATCATGAGCTTGCAATTATCTCATCTGGTGCTATTCTACATTACCTAAAAGAAACAAAACACAACAATTTGGGTCATTTGAATGTATTGAGCAGGCTAGAT
This sequence comes from uncultured bacterium, assembly GCA_963991985.1. Taxonomy (GTDB): domain Bacteria; phylum Bacteroidota; class Bacteroidia; order NS11-12g; family UBA9320; genus MED-G17. The sequence continues at coordinate 77,765 of CAXDRX010000005.1, forward strand.
TTTGAAAATTGTTTGTGGCTCGATCAGTTTACGGTTAGAAATTTAGAATTGGTTCAAAGCGCGCAACCCGACGGCAAAAGCTTGTTGGATGTTTTGGACCTATGCACCAACCCAATGGGGTCACGGTTGCTGAGAAAGTGGCTCCTCCGTCCCCTCATTGATCCTGAAGAAATCAGCCAAAGACATGATGTGGTATCACTTTTCTATGAAGAATCAAAATTTGAAAAAAATATCGGCAACATTTTACAAAACATAGGTGATTTGGAGAGAATGTCCACCAAACTTACCTTAGGAAAAATAGGCCCAAGAGAATTAAACCAAATGGCGCAATCCATACATGAAGTTGAAAAAATCAAAGAAGAATTGACAGATAGAAAGGTCTTCCGTACATTTCCTTTCGAAATCAAGGATATTTTAGCTTGTGCCAAACAAATAAATTCAACAATTTCTGAAGCGGCTCCTGCCCTAACCCATAAGGGAGATATTTTCAAACCCCACATCAATAGTGAATTGGATGAGCAAAGAGACATTCGAAAAAACGGAAAACAGCATTTGGTAAACATTCAACAAAAAGCCATTAATGCTACAGGTATTTCTTCGCTAAAGATAGGTTTCAACAATGTTTTTGGTTATTTCCTAGAAGTGACCAATGCACATAAAAACAAAGTGCCTGAGCATTGGATTCGCAAACAAACCCTAACCAACGCTGAGCGATACATCACCGAAGAGCTGAAAGAATATGAACAGAAAATTTTGTTTGCTGAAGACCGAATTGTCGCTCTTGAAAAAGAAATGTATGATCAGTTTTTACAAAAATTGCAACCCTTTGTTCCTTTTGTCCAGAAAGTATCTCTCGCTCTAGCGCAGATCGATTGTCTTCGGGGATTTGGCAAACTTGCCTTTGAACAACAATATTGCAGGCCAAAATTTAGTGAAAAAAAATCAATGAACTTTCAAAAATTGCGCCATCCCGTTATTGAAACCCAGCTACCAAGCAACGAACCCTTTATCCCCAATGATCTGTTTTTGGACAATGATCAACAGCAAATTATTGTCCTAACTGGACCCAACATGTCGGGAAAATCGGCCATTTTGAGACAAACTGCATTGGCAGTAATCATGGCTCAAATGGGCGGCTTCATCCCAGCTGATGCCGCTGAAATCGGAATCGTTGACAAAATTTTTACCCGTGTGGGGGCCAGTGATAACATTTCAAAGGGAGAATCAACTTTTATGGTAGAAATGCTAGAAACATCAAGTATTCTCAACAACCTTTCGGCCAATAGTTTGGTTTTGCTCGACGAAATCGGTAGAGGAACAAGCACATATGATGGCATCAGCTTGGCATGGAGTATTGCAGAATTTCTTAATCATTGTCGTGAAAAACCCAAAGTGCTCTTTGCTACCCATTACCATGAATTGAACCAACTTGAAAAAAACAACAATGGAATTGTGAACTATCACATCAGTTCAAAACAAATAGACGGCCAAGTGGTTTTCTTAAGAAAATTGACCAAGGGATCCAGCAACAGTAGCTTTGGAATTCACGTGGCAGCTATGGCCGGAATGCCCAAAAATGTATTGCATCGAGCGCAAGAAATTTTGCTTGATTTGGAGACAGAAAGAGATAAAAATCCAAAAAGAAAAGCACCCCCAAACAAGGCGCCCCAAACCAATCAAATTGAGCTTTTTGAAAACAAAAATAAAATTTGGAAATCGCTGGAAGAAGAACTTTCTCGTGTGGATACCAACACCCTTACCCCTATTGAAGCTTTACTCAAGTTAAATGAACTTAAAATACTTATTAAAAAATAGTTACACTATCATTGTTTTTTTTATTTGTTTGGATGTTTTGGCCCAAAAGCCATTGATTACAGATCATGCCCATACCATGTTGGGATTAAAAAAATATCATGCGATGGGCTACACCGGGAAAGGCGTTACAATAGCAGTTTTGGACAATGGATTTTATAAAGTAGACTCCATAAAAGCATTTGAGCATTTAAGAAATAGAAATGGAATATTGGGCACATTTGACGTAATTGCCAATGACAGCAACGTTTTTGACCGAGGCAGTCATGGCCTTTATGTTCTCTCCACCATGGTCGCATTCAAAAAGGATAGCTTTGTGGGGAGTGCTCCCGAAGCAAATTACCTTTTGGTTCATACGGAAGATAGCCGCTGGGAAATCCACCAAGAAGAGCAAGATTGGAGAACGGGTGCTTTGTGGGCTATTGAGAATGGTGCAGACATCATCAACAGTTCATTGGGGTATTCCTTATTTGACACCTTGGAAGGCGATTACGCTTACCAAGATATGGATGGAAAGACAACCCTTGTTACAAAAGCCGCTGAAGAAGCATCCAAAAACACCCTGGTTGTAAATAGTGCAGGAAATGCAGGCAACCAGCCTTGGTACCGAATCACCGCTCCCTGCGATGGACCATCTGTATTCTGCATTGGTGCAGTCGATTCCTTTGGAGAGGTGGCCAGCTTTTCTTCGCGGGGCCCATCTGCAGACGGCCGAATAAAGCCCAATGTTTCTGCAATGGGTGCTCGGGTTGCCTTTATCAATAGACAAGGAAATATTCAAAAAGCAAGTGGAACCAGCTTCTCCTCTCCTCTTATTTCAGGCATGATGGCATGTTTGAAACAAGCCTTTCCTAATGCAAGCAATCATTTGTTGATGCGTTCTGTGGAGCAAAGTGCTAGCCATTATCTTAACCCGAATGATAGCATAGGATATGGCATTCCCAACGTTTTGGTTGCAGATTCTATCCTAAGATGTGCTCTGGCTTCTGAAACAACCTATATTAAAAAAACAGCTCCTTTGGTTTTTCCAAATCCAAGCAACGCGGTCGTTTTCGTTGATCACTCCCATCCTCTTCGTCTTCTTGAGCTCCGGAACATTACTGGAGAGCTTGTTTTGTCAGAAAACAAAGATCAAATCGATATATCTTCACTTTCCCGTGGAACTTATTTTTTATACATAGAAGATATAAATCAGGATTTTTGGGTAAAAAAAATACAAAAGTGATCTGGTCAATATTTTTTCAAAAGGAAAGCACTGTCCGTCAAACTATTGAAAAAGTCAATCAGATGATCTTTTTCCTTCTGATCGATGTCAAATGACTTGATGTATTGACTTTTGTTTGGATGAATCTTACCACCGTGAGCATAGTGGTCAATCACCTGATTTAAATCTTCCAAGCTACCGTCATGCATGTACGGATACGTAATGGCAATATTTCTTAAACTTGGCACTTCAAATTTATAAAAATATTAAAAATACAAGCATCCATCCTCATTTCATTTTATATTTGCCCTCCTGAAAAATGGAAAACAAGCGAAAGTAGCTCAGCTGGTAGAGCATCACCTTGCCAAGGTGGGGGTCGCGAGTTCGAATCTCGTCTTTCGCTCCAAATGGGGTCTCCCCATTTTTTATTGCCCTGGTGGTGGAATTGGTAGACACGCAGGACTTAAAATCCTGTGGCCTCACGGCCGTGCGGGTTCAAGTCCCGCCTGGGGCACTTCCCTTGTTTTTTTACGACGGTTTTTTGTTTCTTTGCTTGCTAGGTGCTAAAGCTACATTTGTCTTTTTTCATCAAACTATCTGCTTTTGCCTTGTTCTTTGCAAGGGCTTATGAGTTGTATTTTATGAAAAGTCCTTTGCAAAGTGGCTTAGAAGCTTTGAATCTGGAATTAAACCCATGGTTGTATCAGGTTTTGGGCATTTTTCTTTTTGTTTTCTCTGTGTTCTCCCTTTTCCTTACCCACAAAAATTTCAATACATTTTGGGGCTTTGTATTTCCTGCCGTACTCTTAAAAATTGGCATCATCGTTTTCTTGCTTTGGCAGCAAAAGTTTTACTGGCCAAAGATGATGGAACTGGCTTGGCAGATATGCATCCCCTTTGCTTTTGTATGGGTTTATCGAAAATTTCGTTCTTTTCCGCAAACCCGTGTCATTTTAAAAATCATCTTTTGTACGTCTCTTTTGCCCCACGCCTTGGATACATTTCAACTATTTCCCGACAAAAGTCATTTTATTTATCAGAGCTACCGTTTGTTGAATATTGATCGATTGATGCTTGGTTTTCCCAATCAAATATTGGCAGCTTTCCACTTGGCCATGTGTATTTTTGTTTTTTTTGAAAGCACCTCAAAAGCATTTTTAAGCTATGCCGTTGTTTTGGGCATATTGATTGCTTTTGCTCGTTTGGCTACAGGGTACAACCAAGATTTTGTTATTCTTTCCACAAAACATTTCGTTTTTGATTGTTTTCTTCATTTGCCGCTTGCCCTTATTCCACTGTCGGTATTGAGTTTGCGAATGAAATAACAAAATCATATTTAGCTTTTTTTCAAATAAGGCCGCGCCGCTTTTATGCTTATATTTTCTTTAAATTCGCCCAAATTTATAACGCATGAATATCCATGAATATCAAGCCAAAAACATCCTCAAATCTTATGGCGTAGCCATCCAAGAAGGTGTTGTAATTGACACAAAAGAAAGTACAGAGGCCGCTGTAAAACAGCTTCAATCCGATACCGGTACAGATTGGGTGGTTGTGAAAGCACAAATTCATGCGGGTGGACGCGGAAAAGGCGGCGGTGTTAAACTTGTCAAAAATCTGGAAGAAGCCCAGCAGAAGGTCAGCGATATTTTGGGAATGCAATTGGTTACACCCCAAACCGGGCCGGAAGGAAAAAAAGTAAACAAAGTTTTGATTGCACAAGATGTGTATTATCCTGGAGATCACGAACCCAAAGAATATTACATGAGTGTTTTGCTAGATCGAAGCAAACAGCAAAATGTTATCATTTATACTACCGAAGGTGGAATGGACATTGAAGAAGTGGCCGAAAAAACCCCAGAACTTATCCACAAAGAATGGATAGATCCGGCCGTTGGTTTGCAAGGCTTTCAAGCTCGAAAGATAGCGTTTAATTTGGGGCTTAGCGGCCAGGCCATGAAGCAAATGGTCAAATTTGTGCTTAGCCTCTATAAAGCATATGATGATACTGATTCTAGCATGTTTGAAATCAACCCAGTGCTAAAAACAAGTGACGAAAAAATCGTTGCAGTAGATGCTAAAGTAAATTTGGACGACAACGCGCTTTACCGACACAAAAACCTTATGGAGTTGAGAGATTTGAGCGAGGAAGACCCCACTGAAGTGGAAGCGAAAAATTTTGATCTTAACTATGTAAAACTAGATGGCAATGTGGGTTGTATGGTGAATGGGGCGGGATTGGCCATGGCGACCATGGACATCATAAAACTTTCTGGCGGGGATCCTGCCAATTTTTTGGACGTTGGCGGAGGGGCAAATGCAGAAACGGTAGAAGCAGGGTTCAAAATCATTTTGAAAGACCCCAACGTAAAAGCCATCTTAATCAATATTTTTGGGGGCATTGTTCGCTGCGATCGTGTGGCCAACGGAGTGGTAGAGGCCTATAAAAATATTGGAGAAATTAAAGTTCCCATCATCGTCAGGCTTCAAGGAACCAATGCAGAAGAAGCGAAAAAAATCATCGATGGTAGTGGATTGCAAGTCAAAAGTGCCATTTTGTTGAAAGAAGCCGCTGATTTGGTAAAAGAAGCCGTAGCTTAGTTCCTTTCGTTTGAATATCGAAAGTAGCTTTGTGCTGCTTTTCTTATATTTCTTTTTTTTGAATATTTTTTTCTTTCATAAAATTTTCTTTATCCTTGAAAAGGCTCCTTATTACAATCCGTATACCCTCCTCAAAAACAATGAGCCTGATTATTATGAAAAAAGATACATCCACATTGCTGATCAAGCTTCGAAGGCAACACCATTTTTCTCAAGAGGATATCGCCGAAAAACTGAAGATCAGCCAAAGCTCTTATTGTAGAATAGAAGCCGGCAAAAAAGAACTATTGCTATCCCATGCAAAAATTTTGGCCAATCTCTATGGAGTAGAAATGAAAATGATGATTTGATATTTGTCGCCCCAAAGCACCCAACATCTCTGTGTTGTTCTAAGAAGGTTGATCGGCTGTGTGCATCACTTAGGCAATTGGGCGACATTAGGTCATACATGGTGGCGGTTCGTCTGTCTTTATTCTTTCATGGACTTATACCAAAAATCATCTGTATTCACCAATAACAATGAAGTTGAGTCGTGCTTGCCAGATAACTTTAAATTACGAACGATCTCATTATATGCATGTCTGCTGTTCCGCTCCAGCATAGATGTCCAAATTAGAAAAACGCCATACTTTGTATCTCGTCTAATACTGTTGTTAAATAGTCTATTATACTTTTGAATGTCTATTTTTTCACCTAAGATACTTGTGTCTGCGGAAATGGGAGGGAATACTCCAAACCTATTGTTTAGATTCCAGTTTAAATTTATTAGGCCTGGTGCGTAGCAATTTGCGTGAAACGACACCAGTGTGTTGTTCTCCAAGTACAATATTTGTATCGGTTGATATCGGTTTTTTTGAATAACCGTATCGCTACTTATAAATAGATTATGATATGTAGCAGAATCAATTGAGCAGTCCAAGAATTCATACTGGTATACACTAGTTATTCTTGTAAGTTTATCTTTATAAGCGGTTTCGTTATATTCCTCAAGTCTTTTCACTCCAGCGAGATTACTAAGTAAATGACTACAAGAGGATAAAACTAAAACAACAAATAATAATAATTTTGTTTTGTTTTTCATACTTGCCTATTTAAAACTTGGATGATGACACCCCACCCAAGTTAATTTTTATCAAAGTAAATCTAATACAACTTCAGAATATTTGTTTCGTTCAGAGTCGAATAGTGCTTGATAAATCCCCGCCTTTATGGAATTGGTTTCATCGATGTAAACGTCATTCAGTATTGGGAGATAGCCATCAGAAGTTAAACCCTTTGCTAGGTTTTCAGATGTTAGTAGAACTTTATGTCCGCCAATAAATGCTAAGTGTGCTTCGTCAAAACCTTCTCCAACTGGTTCATTTGCTAATCCTAAAGGTATAATTACACAAATGCCTACCGATTTATTGCAAGGTGAGCCATGTGTGAACCTAATTTTGATTTTTTTCTTTTTTGGTTTCTCCTTGTAGCGAATATCTAATATTGTATTGCTTATTATTTCCTTTTGTTCTGTAATCAATGTTCTTTCAGAACTTTCTAAATTGTGAATAAAATCATGAAGATTAGGATTGCCTTCTTTTGGCGACTCAATCGTCTCGTTACAAGCCACCGTTCCTAGAACCAAAGCTAGAATAAAAGTATATTTTTTCATTGCACACAAAACTATGGGCATATGGCCCATGGTCTAATTCAATTCTGATTTTTTTTGAATAATTTGTCATATTCGATGAATCACAAAGGTTATAACTACAGAAATCAGTCCTATAAAAAGATATTGTTTCTTGATACCTATCGCTTTTTGATGCGCTACCATACTCGAGACCACTATCGTTGTTAGAACTACCGAATTATACCTAGGCGATGAACCCTTGTTATGAAAAATCACATAGTGTAGCATAAGACTTAAGGCCAGACCAAAAAATGTCAAAGTGAATAAAGCTAAAAATTTCTTCATACAATGAATTGCTATGGCCACCAGATTATAGTTGCTGAACCAAAAGCTACCTGATTGTAAAGTTCTATGATTGAGTTACCAATTGATCCACCAAGACCCATTCCTGCTACGATAGGCCATGTTACTTCAATAAAAAACCAACTCACACCGGCAGCAGACAAACCACCTAAGCCGCCTGCAGCATCTGCATGACCTACACGACCCCAATCTGCTCCAACTATCATTATAGAAGGTAGGTCATCTTCAAAATCATCATGGAACACAGTATCTCCTTCTTGTTCGATGATGCTTTCTATTGGATTCGTATCTCTCAAAACTATGTCCATATAGTTATACATACTAAAACGGTAAATTGATGCCATCGATAAAAGCATGATTTTTTGATTAGGGTTGTCAAAGTTTTTCTCAGATATAATTTGAGATTCAATTCGTTTTATGTTTTCATTGAGTACTTTATAAGCTTCAATCATAGAACCATTCTTTTCATGGAGATAAACACCTATTTTATCAACTTCATTATTTAATTTAAGTGCATAACTTGCCATTAAATCACTAATTCGTTCTCTAGTTTTAAGCGAATTTATATATTCTTGGACCGTGGATTCCTGGATAAAACGCTGAAGAAATCTAGATTCTTTCTTAATTTCTTCGAAATTGTCAGTAAATTTTCCCTCAAACAGACCATTGTTGTTCAGAAATTGGTTCATTTTAGAGATATATTCCTTCTGTGACTTTTCAGCATTAAATATCCGAGTAGTTGTTATAGACCTCATACCTTCGTTATGAAACTCTCCTAAAACGTCATAGGGATTGTCAGAGTTATAAACATAGTTAGGGATTCGCTGATTGGGGGTCACAAAAGAAGATATTTCGGTATTTGTTGGAATCGAACGGGTGGTTAATTCATCATTATTGCATGACGTAATTCCAAGGACTAAAGCTAGAATAAAAGTATATTTTTTCATTGCACACAAATCTATGGGCATATGGCCCATGGTCTAATTCAATTCTGAATTTTTTTGAATAATTTTTTGGCCTTTTGATCTTGCCTGGGCAACCTTTTTCGGATTTCTTTCGTTTCGAAAAATATGAAAAAAGATACATCCACATTGCTGATTCAAAATCGTGCGTTTTATGGCTATTCCCAAAAAGACATCGCAAAATGGTTGGGCGTCAGCCAAAGCACATACAATCGTATGGAGTCTGGCAAAAGAAAATTGATTCCTGCCGAAGCCAAGGCCTTGGCCGATTTGTATGGCTTGTCGACGAAGGATTTTTTGGCCCCGTCATAAATTTCTCCACATTTCTTTCCTAGGGTCCCCAAGATGCAATTTTTCTTATAAATTGCAGATATTCTGAATTACTATTTCACTTATGACACTAGAACAAAAAATTGATCAAATCATTGGCAAGTACAATTTATTGAATCATCCGTTTTACCAAGCTTGGTCAGCAGGCACCTTGTCCGAAGAAAAATTGAGCGAATACACCAAAGAGTATGGCACTTTTATACAACTCATTGCAGAAGGTTGGGGAAAAGCAGGCTACGAAAAAATTCAAAAAGTAGAGGAAGAACATTTCCTACTTTGGAAAGATTTTGCCAAAAGTCTTGGTCAAGATACCATTGAACAAAGCATTGACGAAGTGGGTAAGCTGAACAAGGATTGTCAAAGCTATTTCCAAAACAAGGTCACTGCTATGGGCGCATTGTTGGCTTTTGAAAACCAACAACCCCACACGGCAACATCAAAGCTAAAAGGTCTCAGAAGTCACTACGAACATTTGAATGCCGATGAGACTTATTTTGAAATTCACCAAAACGATTGGGACGAACCCGCTCTTTTGGTGGAGGAAATCAAATCGATGAATACTGAAAATCAAGCAAATTCCCTAGAGGCTTTGGAAGGTACTTGCCAAAACTTATGGAATGCTTTGACAGGAATTATGGGCGATGTAGAATGCTAAACAAAATTCAAGGATAAAAAAAAGTCGATGACTTTAGAACAAAAAAAGCGCTTCCCTTTGGAGGTGCTTTTTTTTTAAGGCATCCATTTCATTAGCGCCTTTTTTTGTTCGGCATTCAATGATTGTTTGGGTGTCAGTTTGTATCTAAGAATTTTGGCTGATTGATTGGCAGCAAAAACGGTCATCATGCGTCCCTCTCTTTGAAAAGACAGCTCCAATCGATCACCTTTGGGTTTCATGGCGTTTAAAAAATCTTCCAGGCGATTGTTGATTCGGTATCCATTGATGGCAATCAGTTCGTCGTGAACACTTAACCCAGCTTTCATTGCGCTCGACCCTTGGTCGATTGATAAAATTTTTGTGATGCCTCCCTGGTATTGCGTTTGCATTCCCAAAGGGTCTCCCGAACCCTCTTGAACATTAATTTCCAGACCAATGGATTCCAATACGCTATAGTCCAAACTTCCTTTTCCATAAACCCATGTGTCTATCTCCTTTTTCATATTTTTTCCAGCTATTTTATTTACAGCTTTCAAAAAATCATCATAATCAAATCCGCTTCCATCTTTTTTATACGTATGCCAATACAAATGGTTGATGACTTCGTCAAGGGATTTTTCACCCTTCGTTTCTTTAAGGATATGTGCATTGAGTAAAAGCGCTAAGAGCATTCCTTTGTTGTAATATGAAATATTGGTGTTTTGTTGGTCGCTGTTGGGATTGTATAATTTCACCCATGCGTTCATGCTTGACTCTGCCAAGCTCATGGCATATTTTCCATAGGTATTTTCATAAGTCGAAATTTGCCCCGCTACTTGTCGTAGGTAATCGTTTCTCGTTGTAAAACCAGCGCGATACAGGATAAGTTTGTCATAATATGAAGTAAACCCCTCTGCAAACCACAAAAGCTCGGAATAATTTTCTTTGTGATAGTCAAAGGGCCCCAGCTCCTTGGGACGCAGTCTTTTGACATTCCATAGGTGAAAATATTCATGTGCAATCAGTCGGAGAAAGTTGAGGTATTTGCCTCGATTTGCATACGCAAAACGATTGACCATACTGGTTTGAGAGTTCTTATGTTCCAAACCTCCCCCACCATTGTCCACATTGTAAACAAAGTGAATGTAATAAGGGTTTGAGGGCTGATCGTTGAACAGTTTAAATTCCTCATCGCTTATGGCTTTAAAGTCTTTACGGATTTGAGACAATCGATAATTTCCTTTGCCCAGCATAACCACTTTATGGAGCAATCCCGCCGAGGTGTATTCTACCGTGTCAAAATTTCCAACGGCCAATGGGGCATCTGCCAAATCATCATAATTCAAAAGTTCAAACCGATTGTTTTGCAAAGGTTTGGCTGCAATGAAAGCATTGGCCCAGTGTCTTTGAGGGGTTATATTTAGGTGTATTTTTTGGTTTTCCCAACCTTCTACCAGCATAAAAGCCGAAGGACCATGCAAAAAGGCATATTCACCATCAACATAACTCTCTCGAACACTTTTCTCGAAGCAAAAAACATGATAGGTAAATGATACTTTTTTGAATCCCTTGCAAGTGACCAGCCATGTGTTTTTGTTGGCTTTCTTTACAAAAAGACTTTTGTCATTGCTTTCGGCAAAAACTTGATCGACATTTTTTGCAAAATCTCTGATTTTGTATGACCCGGGAGTCCACGTGGGCATGCGAAATATCAATGCTTGTAAAGCAGGGTCTTTTTCTACTTCTATGGTGATGGTGGCATAATGGTTGTTCCATCTAGGAAAAGAAACATTGTATTGTATTTGAGACATAAGCAATTGATGGGCAAGCAGGGCAAAATAAAAAAGTAGTGATTTTTTCATTTGGATCGTATTTGACTTTGAATTTCTTCGAAAGTAGCAACTGGTTTTTGACAAGTGTTGTTTCTGCACAAAAAATATTGAATCTCTTTTTGCCAACGCCCAGAAAACAATGGAACATTTTCTTGGGCTTTTTCACTGAAAACAATGTGTACTTGAGGAAAATATTGACTCTGGATGGCGGAAGCTACCTTGGCCGCATTTTGCCCGGTAATCACCAATTCAAAGGAGGGCTCCACCTTGTCTAAAAAAAGCATTAGCCAGTTGGCATAACTTCCCCCATAATTTTCAATGGACTCTTGCAATGGAAGCAACATTTCCTCACTTCTTCTGATGTATTTTGATTGACTTAGGTAAGTTCCCAAAATATTTAGGTTATGTGCCATAACCGAATTATCCGAAGGAATCACGTTGTCCACCATCTGTTTGGGAATCTGGTACAATTCAGAATTTTTTCTTTTGGACATGTGAAAATAAAGCTTCTCCTCATCCAAGAAGATATCATCTGCAGAATTTTGTAACTTTTCAGCCAAAAGCAAATATTTTATATCCCCACCTACCTCAAACAAACGAATTAAAGCTTTTGTAAGCAATGCATAGTCCTCGCAAAGGCCTTCTCCCTCGGACCCTCCTTTGGTATGGCTATGCCAAAGTTTGGGAAAAGGACCTTCAATCAAGACATGTCTTTCCAAATGCTTAAACAAATCATTTGCATCTTCAAGATATCTAGAATGGCCAAATGCCGCGTAAGCGTCGCAAAAAGCAACGAGCATCAATGCGTTCCAACTTGTTAAGCATTTATTATCCAAATGTGGTCTTGTCCTTTTTTCTCTTTGGGCCAATAATTTTTCTTTGATGAGACGCAGTTTATTTTTCAATTCCATTGGATCAAGGGACAACTTCTTGGCAAACTCCTCATCGGTTTCTTTTCGGAGTAAGATGAATTTGTCCTCTTCCCAATAACCAATGTGATTCAAATTGTAATAATCTTGGACCAAAGTCCATTCTTCCTCTGTCAATAATGATTTTATCTCTGCCTTTCTCCATACATAGTATTTACCCTCTTCGCCTTCGCTATCCGCATCAAGTGCCGAGGAATAAAGTCCATTTGTCTGCAACAAGTCCTTTTTTACAAATCGGATGGATTGCTCTGCAACTTCTTTGTACAAGGTGTTTTTTGTTCGCGAAAATGCTTGAGCAAAAAGAGAAATCAATTGTGCATTGTCGTAAAGCATTTTTTCAAAATGGGGCACTTTCCATTGAGCATCGGTGCTGTATCGAGCAAATCCACCTCCCAGATGATCGTAAATACCACCGAAAGCCAAAGATTTCAAAGTTAATTCTACCTGATTTTGCAAGACTTCGTCTTTTTTTTGTTCGGCAAAACGCATCAAAAAGAGAAGATTGCCAGGCATGGGAAATTTGGGTGAGCGAATTGTGCCACCCAATTGATAGTCCAAACGGTTTCTCCACTTTTCAATAGAATTTGCAATGGTCTTAGCAGCAAGGGCAGGGTCATTTGTGAGGGGAGAAATGAAATGTTGTTGAAGGATACCATCTTCCAATTCGTTGGCAAACTGAGCCAATTTTTCACTGTTCTGAGTATACTCTTTGTGAACTGCTTGCAAAACCTGCAACCAGTTGTCTTTCGAAAAATAGGTTCCTCCATGAAAGACTTTTCCATCGGGCATAGCAAATACATTTAAAGGCCAACCCCCACTCCCCGTGATTAAATGAACGGAACGCATGTAAAGCTCATCAACATCGGGTCTTTCCTCTCTGTCTACTTTTATGGCATAGAAGTGCTTATTCATAAACGAGGCAACCGCACTGTCTTCAAAACTTTCTTTTTCCATCACGTGGCACCAATGACAGGCAGAATAGCCAATGCTTATGATGATGGGTTTTTGAAGTTGCTTGGCTTCTGCAAGATTTTTTTTGTTCCAAGCGTGCCATTCTACAGGATTGTATGCATGTTGCAAAAGGTAGGGGCTGCTTTCGTGAATAAGTTCATTTGATTTTGCAGAATTGTTTTGCGATTTTATTTCCATGCTGCCACAAGCCAAACATAACCAAAAGGATATGTAAATTGGGGAATACTTTTTATATCTAAAGTACAAACTTAATTCATCAATTTTTCACTTATCTTTTGATGAATATCTTCCATCAATTCGGAATTGTCCAATAGAAGTTGCTTTACTGCATCACGACCTTGGCCCAGTTTGGTTCCATCGTAGCTAAACCATGAGCCACTTTTTTGAACAATTTCTTGCTCTACCGCCATATCTAGAATCTCTCCTGCCTTAGAAATTCCCAAACCATACATGATGTCAAATTCTATGGTTCTGAAGGGAGGAGCTACTTTATTTTTCGCTACCTTAATTCTTACCCTATTCCCGATAACTTCGGTATTGTCTTTGATTTGTCCTATACGACGAATATCTAATCGTACGGAAGCATAGAATTTCAAAGCATTGCCACCGGTTGTTGTTTCAGGATTGCCGAACATGACACCAATTTTTTCTCGAAGTTGGTTGATGAATATACAAACACATCCAGTTTTATTGATAGATCCGGTCAATTTTCTTAGTGCTTGCGACATCAGTCGAGCTTGCAAACCCATTTTGCTTTCCCCCATTTCCCCCTCTATTTCTGCTTTTGGGACAAGCGCTGCAACTGAATCGATAACAACAATATCTAAGGCGCCTGAACGAATTAAATTGTCTGCAATTTCAAGTGCTTGTTCTCCATCATCTGGTTGAGAAATGAGTAATTCAGAAGTATTTATGCCAATTTTTTCTGCATAAAACTTATCAAATGCATGCTCTGCATCAATGAAGGCGGCCAACCCACCCTTTTTTTGCGCTTCCGCAATGGCGTGCATCGCCAAAGTCGTTTTACCTGACGATTCTGGCCCGTAGATTTCAATCACTCTTCCTTTTGGGAAACCACCCACACCTAGAGCAAGATCCAAGCCAAGAGAACCTGTTGGAACAACCTCCATTCGCTCAACATTGTCTTCATCCATTTTCATGACAACTCCTTTGCCATAGGACCGCTCTAGTTTGTCAATGGTGAGTTTTAAAGCTTTTAATTTTTCGTTTACTTCTTTGGTACTCATTTTATCTAAAAAAGAAATAGCAATAAAGGCCATCAAAGGCACAAAAACAACCTATGTTGATATTTTGACCATAAGGTATGCGCATGAATTGTGGAAACAATAAACACATTATAAACGTACAATTTTATTTATTTGAAACGTTTATTGTGAGATGAAGCGATTGTTCAAAATGCTTTTCTTGATTTTGCTTTTTTATAGCGAAGCCTTTGCACAGCAGGAAGATACTTTGTCAAAAATTGATGAAATAGAAATTATTACCAAATACAAACCCATACTGGTGGAGACAGAAAAAATCTATGTACTCCCGGAGATTTCCAACAATCAAATTGATTTGCCCCTTATGCAATACGATTTACCAGATTTGCTGCCAACCATTGGCAACAACTACTCCCCCATCCGACCTGTTTCTCTGAAGAAAGAAAAACCACCAATTTTGTTTGGGAACTTTGCCAAACTTGGCTTTGGAAATTATTCAAGTCCTTATGCACAGCTCTATTTGCATAGTTTAGAAAGCCGAAAATACAGCTACGGAATAAATCTTCTTCATCATTCAGCCAAAGGACCAAAATCGGGAGAATTGAAGAACGTACAGATCAGCCAAAACGACTTTAATCTTTTTGGAGAGCGATTTTTAAGAAAGGGCGTTTTGAGTGCTAATTTCAATTACAATCGGCAAGGATTCACACGTTATGGTTACCCTACAGATGCTGCAGACTTGGGAATGAATGAATTATCCAATGTATTTCATTTGGGTTCCGGCAATATTCTTTTTTCATCGATTGATGAACGGAAGAAAAACGGATTTCTGTTGGGAACTTCTTTTTCATCTTTCGGCAATGACGTATGCTCAGAACTTGATTTCATGATCGACGGGGGAGTCAAATGGTCTGGAAGAAATTTTCAGTTTGACTGGAATTCAAAAGTGGATCTAACGAATTTTTCCAAAGATACTCAAACGTTTAATAGAACTTTTGTGCATACCTTCCCAAAAATCTCTTTTCGAAAAAAATACTTTGAGATTGCCTTGGGTGCAAGAGCAACACTGCTCTCAGGAGACGATAGCCTTGCTGAAAATCTCTACATAACTCCCTATGCTTTTAGCAAATACAAGATAGCACCAGAGCTATTCATTTTTGGAGAACTCGACGGAGGATTGGTCAAAAACAGTTTTCAAAATTTGGCCAGAACCAACCCCTTCATCAACAATCACTTTACATTGACCAACACCTTCAATGCCTTTCATCTAAAAGCAGGTGCGAGCGGCAATCTCCATAATTTTTCATATTCAGGAAACCTTTTCTTAGGCTTACAAAACAACCGTGTAATGTTCGCAACAGATAGTTCAAAATTTCGTGCCTTCGATGTCCTTTATGACAATTTAACACAATCGGGATTTCAAGCGCAAATGGGATACACATTCAACCAAAAAGGTTTTGTCAATGCCAAACTTACACTGACCGACTACAAAACAGAAAAGTATACCGCTGCTTTCCATTTGCCCAATACTCAATTTGAAATGCAAGCAAGATATTATTGGAATGAGAAATTTATTGTCAAAAGCAATGGTCTATTTTTGAGTGAACGCTTAAATCGCAACGAAAAAGACAGACAAAAAACAAATCAAATACCCGCTTTCTTTGACTTAAGTTTTGGATTGGAATATTTGCACAAAAAAACACTTACATTTTTCCTAGAAGCAAACAATGTTTTAAATAAGAAATATCAATTTTGGGCAAATCACCCTAGATTTGGTCTAAACGTCTTGGGGGGCGTTTCATTATCGATCTAATGGATCTTGGCAAGTACATACCGCTAATTCTAAAAGAAAAGAATCGATTGATTCTGCCAGATTTTGGACAATTGATTCTTCTCACGAACCCAACAAAATTTCGCCAAAACACCAACCAAGTAGCCCCAGAACATAAAAAAGTTATTTTTAGCTCGGCATACAAAGCAAGCGACGGGGTTCTGGAAAATTACCTTCTCAATGATTTGGGTTTCGACAAGTCTGAAGCCAAGCAAGAAATAGAAAAATTTGTTTCCACAATTAAAAGTGAATTGGCAGATCAAGGAAAATCAAGCATAGAGAGCTTAGGAACTTTCCATAAAACCCAAGACAACAAAATTCAATTTATCTCTACGTCAAATCACAGCGAGACCAGTGAATATTTTGGTCTCCAAGAAGTTACATTTAAAAAAATTGAACCTAAGAAAAAAGAAGCGATTTTAAGTGTTGAGACCAATCAAAAAGATCAAAATGTTTTGGGCAAAGACGCCCTGAAAAAATCACGTGAGACAATTCCTTTAGAAAAGGAAGCCCCAAACCTTCCTGGCGGGCAACAAAAAGAATTTGGCAAAAAGAAATCAATAAGCCGAAATATTTTATTGGTTGTCACTTGCATCTTTTTGACATGCCTTATCATAGTCTATATCGCTATTTCGAGAGAAAGTAAAAGACAAGAAAACCAATTGAGAAAAGAAATGCTTAAAAAAATTCAAACAGAGATTAACAAATAACCAAAATTAAACAAGAACATGAATCGATTTTTCTTACAAATTGTATTGGACAGCGCACAAAGCCTGGGTAATGACAACACAGGTTTAGATGTCATTGATTTGGCAACAAAAGGAGGCGTCGTTGTAATTATTATTGCCCTCCTAAGTATCGCCGCAGTTTATATTTCTTTAGAAAGATATTTTACCATCCGGAAGGCAAG
The DNA here is from genome assembly GCA_963991985.1 of uncultured bacterium. Lineage (GTDB taxonomy): Bacteria > Bacteroidota > Bacteroidia > NS11-12g > UBA9320 > MED-G17. Next base: position 94,977 of record CAXDRX010000005.1, read on the forward strand.
TAAGACAGACAAAGCACTGGTGAGCCAAATAAAAACTTTGGTTCAAAATGGAGATATTCAGGGAGCTCAAAATATCTGTGCCACGAAAAATAGCCCATACAGTCGTATGATTTCAAAAGGCCTCTCAAGGATTGGAAAGCCATTAGAAGACATCCGAGTTGCCGTTGAGAATACTGGAAACTTAGAGATCACAAAACTGGAGAGAAGTTTGCCAATTTTGGCCACCATCTCTGGTGCCGCGCCAATGCTAGGGTTTTTGGGCACCGTGACAGGCATGATCAAAACATTTTATGTTCTCAGTCAAGAGGGCGACAGAATAGAGCCTGGTTTGTTGAGTGGAGGAATTTATGAAGCTATGGTTACCACCGTAGCTGGACTCATCGTGGGTATCATTGCCTATGTCGCCTACAACTTATTGACAGCAAAAATTGATCGGGTAGTTTACAAACTGGAATCAACTTCCATGGAGTTTTTAGATATACTCAACGAACCTGCAAACTAAATTATGACACTCAAAAGAAGAAGCAAAATAGACTCCTCATTCAATATGAGTTCCATGACGGATATTATTTTTCTATTGCTCATATTTTTTGTCATCACCTCAACCACGGTTAGAGAACCTATCATGAAAATTGCTTTGCCGAAAGGAGTCAAAAAAAACATTGTAAAACAAATTGTGCGAGTATACGTGGACAAAGAGTTAAACTATGCCATTGACGAGAAAAAAATTCCCCTCGCCCGTTTACCTTATGAACTAAAAGAGATATTAAATCAAAAGCCAGATGCAACTGTTTCTATTCATGGGGATCAGGAGATACATTATGGCGCAGTAATGGAATTGGTTCGATTGGCTGACCAGATGGAAGCCAAAGTAGTTCTGGCTTTAGATCCGTCGGACTAGCCTTCAAGTGAGATGAGAAAACAAAAAGAAACACATAATATAGAAGCGACCATTGGTACATTAATCATCTATTTATTGTTGTTTGTTTTTCTTTTTGTCCTTGGTTTTTCTAGATGCGCCCAAGAGGATATAGAAAATCTAGATGAAAGTGGCGTTACGGTGAGTTTGGGAGAAGACAATTATGGTGGTCCTGAAGAAGTGCCCGTTCAAACAGAAAAAACGCAAAAAATTCAAGAAAGTGTTTCAACTGAAGAAACACCAACGCTCAATCAAGATGCCGAAGCACCAGAAGTGCAACAAACAGTAACAAGACCAAAATCCAGCACAGACGTCCCCAATACACCCACAGAAAAACAACCACCTGAGCAACCAAAAGAAAGAAAACCAGATCTAAAAAGCTTGTTCAATGCGCAAAAAAAAGGAAGTGGATTTGGGAAAGGTGCAAATGCAGGAAATGAAGGACAAAAAAGCGGCCAAAAAAACGGTAGGCCTGATGGTATGGGACAAGGAAATGCTGGAAATAGTTCTGGACGTTATACTTTGGCAGGCAGAAAACCAAAATACATAGAAGAACCAAAAACATCGCTTAGCTATGATTGCAAAGTGGTTGTCGAGGTAAAAGTGGATCCGAGCGGAAACGTACTTAAGGCTTTTGCCATCCCAAAAGGAACATCATGTACTACTCCAAGCTTGCTAAAAGCTGCCGAAACGGCAGCCCTCAAATGGAAATTTAGCAAACGGACGGACAGCAACAACAATCAGTTTGGCACCATTACCTTCAAATACAAAAGAGGATAGGTTTTTAAACACCCTGGAGTTTCTATATTCAAAACTGCCTATGTACCAAAGAGAAGGAAGGGGGGCATTCAAAAAGGATTTAACCAATATTTCAGAGCTATGCCAATATTTGGGCAATGCACAAAACCATTTCAAATCCGTTCACATCGCGGGGACCAATGGGAAAGGAAGCACTGCACACATTTTATCGGCAATTTATCAAAACAATGGATATAAAGTGGGCTTGTACACCTCACCTCACTTACTCGATTTCCGAGAAAGAATAAGGATAAATGGAGAAATGGTAAGAAAAGAATTCGTCATCAAAACCACCCAAAAACTAAAACCAATCATAAACAAAATTCAACCTTCCTTTTTTGAAATCACCGTTGCCATGGCTTTTGCCTATTTCGATCAAGAAAATGTAGACATTGCCATTGTAGAAACCGGCCTGGGGGGTCGTCTGGATTCAACAAATATTTTGAGACCTTTGGCTACAATCATTACAACAATTGATTATGACCATACCGACCTGCTGGGAGAAACCCTTGAAGAAATTGCTTATGAAAAAGCTGGAATTATTAAACAGAAAACACCCTTAATCTTAGGTGAAAAGTCTAAACATCTCCAAAATATATTTAGGAATGTTTGTAACCTTAGAAAGGCCAAAATGTACTTGTCAACAATTGAAAAAAGATATGCCACCGATTTATTGGGCAACATTCAACAAGAAAATGTGGCCATGGCTTTAAAAGCCGTTCAAATCCTTCAAGAAATGATGCCCACAAAAGAAGCCCTAGACATTCAATCTCTTACCAAAATTAGAAAACTAACCAAACTCCGGGGACGATTTGAAATTGTTCAAAAAGAACCATGGGTAATTTTAGATGTAGGACATAATGTGCAGGCAATTGAACAGAATTTGAACGAAATCAAAAAAATAGATTTTCAAAAATGTTATTTCCTATTGGGCTTTGTCAAAGGAAAAAACATTGAAAATATTTTAGAACGATTGAGCCCAATAGATGCAGAATTTCATTTTACTGAGCCAAATATCATGCGCAAATTGGAATTGGCAGAACTTTCCAAAGTATTAAACAATGAGTTTAAAAAAAAGTATCAAATACATCAAAATGTGCAAGTTGCATTTGAAAAAATATACAAAAAATTGAACAAAGACGATTTATTGTTTATCGGAGGAAGTACCTTTATTGTTTCTGATTTTATAGCCCACCATAATGCAAATTGAGATTCATACCGATGGAGCATGTAGCGGCAATCCAGGCCCAGGTGGCTACGGAATTGTTATGAAATATGGAAAACATCAAAAGGAGCTTTCTCGGGGATTCCATTATACAACCAACAATCGGATGGAACTTTTAGCAGTGATCATCGCCTTAGAGGAAATTAAAATCCAAAGACTACCGATTCTTGTGATAACCGACTCCAAATATGTAATGAATGCTGTAGAAAAAAAATGGCTATTTGAATGGGAGAAGAAAAATTTTAAAGGAAAAAAAAACGCCGACCTGTGGAAGCGATTCATAAAAATTTATGCCAAGTTGCAGGTAAAATTCAGGTGGGTGAAAGGTCATGCAGGGAATCCCATGAATGAACGTTGCGACAAACTAGCGGTTACTGCAAGCAAATGGCCAACAGAAAAAGACATCTTTTTTGAAAAATCAATCCAAGAAAAATGATTGCACCAAAACAAAGCTCATAAGCAGCAAAAAAGAACCCAACAAATAGTGCCTGAGGGGAATCCAAAAAATGTAGTTTACCTTACTTTTCCATAAAAAATAAACCAACAATAACTTCTCTACCAAATAGGCAATCAAAATACCATAGGCAATACCAATCAATCCAAAGAAACTACCCAACCAAATTGCCATGAGCATCCCCAAAAACAATTCCACCAAAGAACAAAAATAAAAGTACCTCTGCTTGCCCAAAGCCAACAACAAGGTCTGTGGGAACAGAAGCCTTGCTAAAATGAGCAACAAAAACACATTGAAAATTTTGGCAGCCATGGCAAAAGAAGCTCCATACAAGTATGAGAATAAAAAATTGGAAAGCCACATCAATAAAATCGCTATGGGAAAACATTGCCAAAACAATCGTTTATAAGCAGACAAAAAGGTTTTGCGATGGTCTGGCATGTTGTTGCTCAAAATACCAGAATAAGCCATGCTAAAGCCATTGGCAAGGATCAATAGCAAGGGAAACTCACGACTTCCATACCGGAAAATAACAAACTCTTCAATGGTAAAATAATGTTTGATATAAAGGTTCAATATATGCACCAAACTTCCACCCAAAAACAAAGAAGTCACCAGAGGCATGGATTTCTTCCAAAGCGCTTGAAAAAAAGCCCATTGAGGAGGAACATAGCTGGGCATAATGAAAAGTAAAAAAATACACTTACCAAAGGCCCAAAAAATCATAAGATAAAAAGTAAAAATCACGTCTTTTTGCCATGCCAAACCAAATGAGACAAAAACAAAATAAAATCCAAACGAAACCAAACCATAAAGCAGCATTTTTTTTCTTTTTTCGACCACATACAAATAAAACTCAGCGAAATAAGCCACTGAATTCAAAAACAAAAAAGGCAAAAACGACCACAACAATCGCCTCTCCTGTGCTGCTTCAAAAAATTGAAGGTAAACAAAAAACGCAATTGCAGCGATACTCGACATTGCAATCAGCACAAAAAGGGCTGACCAAAATGCCGAAGGCTCTTTTTGCTTTTTAAAATAGGGAACCATGGCTTGATTCAAACCAGAAATAAAAAAAAAGGAAACCAAAGAAGCAACAAGCAATGCCGTCTCATAGCTTGCAATATCTTGCTTGCTGCAAAACCAAGCCAATACAATGGTCAATAAAAAATGGGTGCCATAACGCATCAAATGAAACAACTGAAGTGTATTTACCTCATTTAATTTTATAAAAAATCCTTTTCTAGTATTTTGCAAAATCAATGATTAGGAAATGCGAAAATGCTTAAATTTGCACGCCCAATCAAATGGTGGCTGTAGCTCAGTTGGTTAGAGTAGTGGTTTGTGGTGCCATTGGTCGCCGGTTCGAATCCGGTCAGCCACCCAAAAGAAAGCCCGAGAAAACTCGGGTTTTTTGATCTTTATTTTCAATAGTTAAGCTCTTCTGTGTGCGGGAATAGAGGGTGGATCGCCATTAAATGGATTGTCTCTTGCCAAAGACATTGTACCCAAATGACTTGCTTTTTGTATTTTCTGTTGACCAAACCTAAGTTTCATTTTATCCATAGCCCTATAAAGTTTTAGTAGTTCTACACTGTCTTCAAACATGTTGATTTGATGACCACCTGCCACCAAGTGGCTCATGCGTACCCCAATCAGACGAACCAACAAGCGACGTTCAAAAAGCTTATCAAAAAGATCCAAAACATACTTTTTTAAATTATGATCTGAAGCAGTATAAGGAATATACTTCTGCTTGGTATAGGTTTGAAAATCCGCATAACGAATTTTTACCATTACGCAAGAGGTAAGTTTATCACCTCGGCGAAGTTCAAAACACAACTGCTCCACCATAGCACCCAAGTGATTTTTTATCATCTGTACATCAATCGTGTCTTGCTCAAAAGTTCGTTCTGTGGAAATACTTTTTCTTTCATGGTGAGGCACAACAGGACTATTGTCAATTGCATTGGCCTTTTGCCACATAAGTACGCCATGTTTCCCAAAAGCATTTTCCATCATTTTTAATGGTATTTCCTGCAAAGTCTTGATGTACTTCACTCCCATTTGATTCAGCTTGTAAGCTGTTTTTTCACCCACCATGGGTATTTTTTCAATTGGCATTGGAGCAATAAAAGATTTTTCTAATCCTTTTTGCACATCAATTTGATTATTGGGTTTGGCCTCACTAGTAGCCATTTTGGCAACTGTTTTATTGATAGACATACCAAAGGATATGGGCAAAGATGTTTCTTTAATAATTTTTGACCGTATTTCTGAGGCTAGCTTATATGATCCAAAAAAGTGATCCATACCCGATAAGTCTATGTAAAATTCATCTATAGATGTTTTTTCAAACAATGGAACTTGTTCTTTCACCATTTCGGAAATGATTTTTGAATAGTAGCTGTATTTTGAAGAATCCCCCCTCACCACAATGGCTTCAGGGCAAAGCTGTTTGGCCATTTTCATGCTCATTCCTGAACACACACCCATTTTTCGCGTTTCATAACTGCAAGAAGACACAACTCCTCTTTCTGTAGTTCCCCCAACCAAAACAGGTTTGCTCTGCAAACGGCTATCCATCAGGCGTTCTACAGAAACAAAAAAAGTGTCTAGATCCATATGCACAATGGTTCTATCTATATTCTTCATTTTTTGATATTTTTATTATCTACAAATAGATTTTTAATATACCAAAAAAAGAAAAGTAAAAGCTAAGAGAAAATAATTTACTTTGCGGATGCATGGCAAATGCTCTAAACAACAAAGGGAAATTTGGAACTGCTCCAGTTTTTCTAACCGCCATTAGCACCATATTGGGAGCCATCATGTTTTTGCGTTTTGGCTATGCCGTAGGTGCTGTAGGTATTTTAGGCACCATGCTCATTGTTGTCATCGGTCATCTTGTTACCATACCAACTGCACTATCTCTAGCAGAAATTGCCACCAACCAAAAGGTAGAAGGTGGCGGAGAGTATTTTGTTATCTCAAGAAGTTTTGGCTTAAGCATTGGAGCTGCAGTGGGTATTGCTTTGTATCTATCACAGGCCGTTAGTGTTGCCTTTTATATTATCGCTTTTGCAGAAAGTTTTGCCCCATTGATGGACTATGTAAATGAGCAATACGGACTCTGGATACATATAGAGAGTACAAAAAAACTTATAGGCATTATTGTTACCCTGCTTTTGGCACTACTAATGACAACCAAAGGAGCCAATTTTGGCATGGGATTGTTGTATATCGTGGTGGGTATTTTGGCATTGGTTCTGATCCTTTTTTTCATGGGGACTTCCATACACGTTGGACATGTGCCTTTTAAGGTGCTCTCAAATGATGATTTTTTTAAAGTATTTGCCATCATATTCCCAGCCTTTACAGGAATGACTGCTGGAGTTGGATTGTCAGGAGATTTAAAAGACCCCAAAAGATCTATTCCTCTTGGAACAATTATGGCCACTGTTCTCGGAATGATAATTTATTTGTTCATCACATTAAAAATTGGCAATTCTGCCACACCTGAGATTCTGATGTCCAATGAAAATCAATTGATAATGAGCGATATAGCATTAATAGGCTACCTTATGATTCCTATTGGATTGGCTGCCTCAACCATAAGTTCTGCTTTGGGGAGTATAATGGTTGCACCAAGAACTTTGAATGCCATTGCTGCGGACAAGATCATTCCTTCACAAAGATTGAATCGTTGGCTAGCCTTTTTAAAAAAAGAAAATAATGAACCAACTCATGCGGCCATCGTTACCAGCACGATCGCCTTTGTTTTTGTTTTTTTGGGCGATGTAGATGTCGTTGCAAAAATTATTTCAATGTTTTTTATGGTAACTTACGGGGCGCTAAACTTAATCAGTTTATTGGAAAATTTTGCAGCCAACCCAGGCTATCGTCCAGCCTTCAAAAGCAAATGGTACATTTCACTTATCGGAACAATTATGTGCATTTGGCTTATGTTCAAAATGAATCCTGGTTATGCCTTTTTATCTATTGTTATTATGATTGGTATTTATTTTTTGCTCAATCGACATCAAAAGAAAAGTGATTTGGCAAGCATATTCAGCGGTGTTATTTTTCAAATTAGTAGAAACATCAATGTTTTTCTTCAAAAAGTAAACAAAGGCGAAGAAGAAATAGACCATTGGCGACCATCCGTTGTGTGTGTATCCAAAAATAGTTTTGAAAGATTTGCTGCATTTGATTTGCTGCGGTGGATTTCTCATCGAATTGGTTTTGGTACCTTTATCCATCATATTGATGGGTACCTGTCCAAAGAAACCAATGAGCAAGCACAACAGTCCATGCAAAGATTGATTCACATGAACGAAGTTTCAAAAAGCAGTGTGTATATGGATACATTGGTCAATCCAGAATATAGTGCCTCCATATCCCAAGTTCTTCAGCTTCCAGGCGTTTCAGGAAAAGAAAATAATATGATGATGTTTGAATACGCCAAAAACAACCCTCAAAATCTGAATGAAATTGTTGACAATTTGGGGCTTGTTCGATCGGTTGGTTTTGATACTTGTATTTTAGGGAGCTCTGACAAGGACTTTGGATTCAATAATGAAATTCACATTTGGATTACTTCAAATGATTATGCCAATGCCAATTTAATGATTTATCTGGCCTACATTGTTTTGGGTCACCCCGACTGGAAAAATGGTTTGATTAAGCTCTATGCAGTTTACCCAAAAGAAGATATCGAAAACCAGAGAATAAAGATCATGGAAATGGTCAATGCGGGAAGACTTCCTATCTCTGCAAACAATATCGAAATTATACCTTTGGACGAAGACCGAAATATCAAAGATGTCATAAATAGCAAATCAAAAGATGCTGACCTAACCATCCTGGGATTTCGATTCGAGAAAGTAAAAAATAGTGGTGTTGACTATTTTGGTGGCTTCGAGGAAATAGGAGATACTCTTTTTGTAAGTGCCATAAAAGAAAAAGAAATTAAGTAGCTTATTTCATGCCGTTTCTCCACAAATGATAAAACGCTTTTGGTTCAATGCCATAATGCTGGAGGCGTCTTCTCTTCCCCACATACATCCCAAAAGGGGTCTCTTTAAATTTCAAAAGATATGAGATGGCAGAACTAGAAAAAGCAATGGGCCAAGTTATTTGATCATAGTGATGCATGATCCGAACCACTTTGTGTTTGTCGCCATGATTAAAAGCAATCAAATGGACTTCTGGAAATTCTCGGTGAATTTTACCCAAATATTGCGTATCTTCTGCGGTCAAAGATTCTTTTTTCCAGAAGTAAAAATAGCAATGTTGACGTCTTAGTTTTTTGCTCTTTTTGTTTTCGAGTGAAAAGTTTGTGTAGGTGAATTTTGGAATTTTTTTCCCTACTACCAAATGATTAACACCTTGTTCTTTCGACATATGAATTATCTCTACCTTAGAACCATCTTGTAGAATATTTTCAATTTGATAAACTTTACCATTCCATTCCAACCGATTGCCAACAGAGGATTTTTTCAAGCTTTTGTAATCTAAGGCATTGATGGTTTTCTTATAAGGACCGATATACATTAAATCTTTGTCCGTTTGGTTAAATAGACCATCCGAATTTTTGTCTTTTAAGGCAAAGGTAAAGGAGTCATTACCATAGTGAATATCACCAGCCAAAACATTCATTCTGGTAGCCTTATACCCATAATAAATTTTGCTGAATCTTTTGTTTCCTTGGTGATTGGCATAGTGTTGTTGGAGCAAGTTGTAATATTTTGGATTTTTTGAATACTCAATTTTTTGAAGATAAATGACATGCTTTCCCTTGGGCTCTGTAGTGTTGTGTAATTCAACCTTCATTTCTTTTTTTGTAGCTGGGAAAACCAAAGGAGGACCATCATCCGAAAGGTCTAGGTTGTTGTTCTTGTCGATATAAAACAATCTGTTCTTGTGATTGGAATTGAAGTTCTCAATGAGCATAAAAATATAGCCTTGGTTCAATTTGTTGTCCGCACCAGAGAAATACAAGAAACCGTAACCCGTTTTGTCATGGTTTAGTCCTTTGGGCAAGCCCCGAAGGTGCAAGTGGGTTGACTTTTCTGATGATACTCCAAACTTCCGAAAACTTTCAACCACCGTATCTCTAAAATGGTAAATGGGAAGAATGGATTGGCTTTTTTTGATTTGATCGTCCTGTACTCTACTATTCAGTAAAATCTCAATTTTAGTTTGCGCCAGAAGCATTTGGCTCAAAAACAACGAGGAAGCCAAAAGCCAATATTTCATATTACCTTCTATTCAAATAAATAGAAATATAATAGAGCAAAGTAGCAAGGGAGCCAATCGCGGCCACCACATAGGTAAGGGCTGCCCATTTCAAGGCATTTTTACTCATACTGTGTTCCTGTGAGGTCACAATTCCCTTTTCGTCTATCCATGCCAAAGCTCTTTTACTTGCATCAAATTCGACAGGCAAGGTAATAAAACTGAACAAGGTGGTAAGGGCAAACAAAGCGATCCCTAGGAGCAATATAGAAGGACCTATGGGCATATTGAGCATTAAAATACCGGCCAAAATAACCCATTGCATGTATCTGGAGCTGTCTCTTATACACATCTGACGCTGCCGACGAATAGAGAGGTG
>CAXDRX010000006.1:0-86356 GCA_963991985.1 uncultured bacterium
CTATAAAACCCTTTGTGTCCAAACGGCTGACATTTTTATAATAAGCTCTTATGCCTGCGCAATAGTGCTTTTTTTCTACTGCAAAGTCGTGTGTTTTGCGCGCCCAGGCAGATTGCGCTCCGACAGAGCTGACCATAAGCTTCGATGAAAATTGGAATCGATTGGTTTGAATTTCCCAACCATTCTTTACTCTTTTTGATGCCAAGACCTTCGTATTTTCGATCAAATTGTCTTTGACTTTCGATGCCAAAAAAGCATCAAAATCAAAACGTTTTGCAATAAATCCAGGAGCATGTTTTTTGGTTGAGTTCTCGACCCGAAATGGAACTTTTAATTCTTTTCCATTGGGCGCTCCAAAAATTACCCCATTAGAGGGCAAAAATAATTGGCCAAAATTTTGAATTTCTGATATCCATGAAGGGTTCGTTTTCCGAAAAAAATCCAAAACCTTACCACTTAAAGCATCACCACAAATTTTATCTCGCGGGAAAGTATCTTTCTCAAGCAAATAATGGTCTATTCCCATTTTAGAAAGGTAAATCGAGGTAGCGCAACCGGCAGGTCCTGCGCCAACAACAACCACATCTGTTTTTTTCAATCTTTGGTTCGTCAAACTAGCTAATGTTGGTTGATAACCAATTTTTTAACATAACTTTTTCCGTCTGTCAAAATTTTTAGAAGATAAATACCATTTTCCAAATGGTTTTCATTTATCTCCTGATCAAATAATGTTTTTATTTCTGTAACTTTTTGTCCGTTCATAGAAAAAATACAATAAGTTGTTGTATGTCCATTTTTTGGCAGACCTTCTATTTTGACCTCGCCATTGCTAGGATTTGGATAAAGCTTAATAGATGATTTTTTTATCTTTTGAATTCCTATCGTGTCATATTTGCATTTGCCCATGAGTAGATTTATCCCACCACGAGCATGACCAAGAACCAAATCTAAACATCCGTCATTGTTTATATCTCCCAAAGCGGGATGTGAGTTCCATCCAAAATCAAGTTTTACAGGATTTGAATCTGATGAAAAATAAATCTGACCTGTATCCGAAAAAAGATTTCCTGAGGCGGAACCACTAAGAAAATAAGTGCTGTCTTTTATCCTAAACAAAGTAGGGCTAGAATATCCTTCGCTCGCATATCCTGGAGGGTTGACATCCGTTCTAAATTCATTCACATAAACATCAAACATACTGTCATTCAGCCATTCAAAATTTGGCACTTCCAAAGTCCCATTATTTTCAAAATAATTGATATTGCCTCCATACTCACCGACGAACAAATCAAGACGATTGTCTTGGTTAAAATCATAAAAAGCAGGTGTTGATGCCCAACCAATTTCAATATTTTTCCAATGGGTATCCCTTAATTCAAACTGAGCACTGAATGAATCTCCAATATTTTCAAAAAACCACAAATCTCCTTGCTTTCTGCCCATGAGCATATCTGGGTCCCCATCATTGTCGATATCTCCGAAGGTCACCGACATTTTTTGAATCCCATGCTTAGAGAGTGCTGCAAAATCTTGGTCTACGACCCTAAAATATGTCGTTTCGCCTACACTTGAATTGACCAACAAGGTCAATCTGTCGCTACTATCTTTGGTAAGTCCATAATCACCGTTGTTTGCCACGACCATATCCAAATCACCATCCCCATCAATATCAACCAAAGATGGTTTTGAATAAGCACCAAAATCAAGTATTTCATCGGTCAGAAAAGGAATTGACTTTTCAAAAGAGAAACCATTTTCAAGCAAATTGGAAAAACATATGACCTGATTTTTTTCATGAAAAATTCCTGAACTTTTGTCTGAAAGATTTACTGTTACCACCAAATCCATTGTATTGTTGTGATCTACATCAATCAAATAGGCCGCAGGAAAAGTTTCCATTTCGGCTCGATCATCTAAAAATGGGAAAAGCGTATCATAGGCGATCATGGAGTCGTATTTCAGAGAAAAATCAGCCTTCCCATTCTCAAGATAAATTAGATTGCCAAAACCTGCGTTACCCAACAAGAGATCATTGTCTCCATCCGAATCATAATCAAAGGTTAGCAAAGAGCTACCACCCACATGTTTTTTGTATCGGTAAGCCGAACCGGGACAAAACATACCTCTTTGTAAATTGATGGTGTTTGTTGATGAACCTTCTTCAAAATTACCCCAGCAATCGTCAGGGAGCTCATAGCTAAGTTTTTCTAAACCAAGCTGATTTTCTTTGGTATTGTTCAAAAAATATTGGATCCCCTGACCAAAAGTATTTAAGGCCAAAATGTCTATATCTCCATCTTCGTCCAGATCCGAAATATCTGGGATATTCAATTTACCTACTTCTATTCCGTTTGAGTCAAGAGGTGGTGGATAGAAGTTGTACGACTGAATATTGTCATCTACCAGTTTTAGTTTAATTTTTTCTCCAAAAGAGCTTACGTTTTTATACACACCTATGGAGAAAGTAGATTTAAAAAAGAGATCCAACAAGCCATCGCCATTGTAATCTCTGAACAAGGCAAAACCCTCTTTAACCTGGGGAAGATCTGCAATGTATTGAGGAGCAAAAACCCATGAGGTATCCGTGCCCAAAAATGTCGAAAAACAATGACAAGTTCTATCGTAAATGACCAAGTCTTTTTGGCCATCATTGTTGAGATCCAAATGCGAAAATTGTGGCTGATTCATACCTCCAGCAAAACCATTCTTCATTAACTTATTGTTGATATTGTATACCTTGACCTTTTGATAAGCTTCTTCAAATTGATATTGATTTTGAGCAGTTATGGAGCAGGTCCAAAACAAGACAAAAACGAGTATTGTGGTTTGAATGGGTGTATTTATTTTCATTTTTTGGTTTTTTTTGTTCCGAGAATGTCCAAAGAATCGGTATTTCAACATATTCTAGAACATAATGGTAAAGTTACAACAGACACAAGAAAAATTCAAAAAGGAGATATCTTTTTTGCTTTAAAGGGGCCCCGATTCAATGGAAACTTTTACGCAGAAGAAGCAATAAAAAAAGGGTGCGCATTTGCTGTTGTAGATGAAATATCCCAAGAGCCATCTGAAAAAATTGTTCTCGTAGAGAATGTTCTAGTTTTTTTACAAAATCTAGCCAGGGAATTTCGAAAAAAATTTGACATTCCAGTGATTGCTATTGGAGGAAGCAATGGAAAAACCACCACAAAAGAGCTTTTGTCCCGAGTGCTTTCAACCAAATTTAAGGTACATAAAACAATAAAAAATTTCAATAATCATATTGGTGTGCCGCTCACTTTATTGAGCATGCCAAAGGACACAGAAATGGCTATCGTCGAGTTGGGCACCAACTCACCAGGCGAAATTGCACATTTATGCAAAATTACAGAACCCAATTTTGGTCTTATTACCAATATTGGGAAGGAGCATTTGGCGGGATTTGGTTCTCTTGAAAACGTTGCAAAAGAAGAAAGTGAGTTGTTTTTGTGGTTGCACAAAAAAAATGGTATTGCATTTGTAGATGGGGAAAACGAATGGCTCATGAGAATGAGCAGATCTTTAAAAAATAGAGTGGTATTTCCTGATGATTTTTCTTGGCAAATTGAAAATGTTCAATTAATGCCAAGCATTACATTTGGCCTCAACCATATCCTTTTTAAAAGTCATCTAATGGGTGATTATAATTTTTCCAATATAAAAAGTGCAATGGGTATTGGCTCTTTTTTTAAAGTATCACTCCAGCAAATGCAGAAAGCGATTGAATCATTTAAGCCCAAAGACAAAAGATCCCAATGGACAACTTGGAACGACAACAAAGTTCTTTTGGATTGTTACAATGCCAATCCAAGCAGCATGGAACTGGCCATAAAAAACTTTTCCAAGATCAAAGAAGAGAAAATGCTGATTTTGGGAGATATGTTTGAATTGGGGAAATTTGAAACTGATGAGCATCAATCCATTGTAGACCTTTGTATTGACCTTCATTTTGATGATGTAATTCTAATTGGAAATCGATTCGGTCGATGTCGTCACGGTTTTACTCATTATACCAAAACTGAAGAACTGGACTTAAGTAAATTGAATATTCACCAAAAGCATATTTTAATCAAAGGTAGTAGAAGTATGCACCTAGAATCTTTGATTAATCTTTAGAAAGTAGCTTCTCAAAAGTGAAATGGGTCTTTGTTTTTTTAACACCCAATTTTTCAAACAACTTCAACATTCGTGGATTAAAATCACCAACCCATGCCAATTCTGAAGATTTTATATGTGGGTCTTTCACCAAACTTTCGTACAATCTAAAAATCATGGCATAAGCAACTCCTTTGCCTTGAAAGCCAGGGACTACACCAAATATAATTCCTCGAATTCTATCTATTTTGGTCGATCTCCGGAACCACAAAAATTTAATTTTTCCAAAAAGGTTTAAATTACCTTTCAACTTTTTAAAAATTTGGTTGACATCGATTACCGAAAGATAAAAGCCTACAGGAACATCCGACACATAAGCAAACAAGAGAATTTCTTCTTTTAAAATTGCTTTCATAGATTTAAATAATGATGCAATTCTTTTTTCAGAAAGCGGAACGAAATGCTCGTGCTCTTTCCAGGCTTCATTATAGATTTTATAGAAATCTTTGACGTATTTTTTTAGTTGGGATTTTTGAAATGGTCTTATTTCTAATCCATCTATTTGATTTGCTTTTTTTGCTACTTGACCAAATTTCTCACCATCAAAATCAACAATATGCATTTCGCTCGTATTTTGCTCAATTACCTTTTCATAACCATTGTTTGTAAAAAACGATTTGTAATAAGGCGGATTGTAATTTTCTTGGAAGCTGGGCCTTTGGAATCCTTCAACCAACAAACCCCAAAACTTATCTCTTTCGCCAAAGTTGATTGGTGCTTGCAACCTACTTTTTCCCTGGCTCAAAATCCATTTTTCTGCTACTTCTAACAACATCTTTGCGTGCTTTTCATTTTCGGTAGATTCAAAAAATCCTAGACCTCCATATGATCTATCATTCCACACAAATGCTGCTACTCTGCCTACCGGTATTGCCCCTTTATATAAAACCCATCTAATGGCATTGCCTTTGGTAAATTGTAAATTCTTGTTCGGGACAAATATTCTTTCCACATCTTGTTTTAAATGAGGAATCCATTCCTGATCGTTTTTATAGACCAAAAAGGGGACTTTATGAAAATCAGCTTTTTGCTTTTTAGATTCTACAACTTTTAAATGGAGTTTGCCCGCCATAAGTTAGCTTAGCAAAATAAGCGAAACATTATGGAAGCATTTTGCTTTGCTTCAATAAATTTGTGGACATTGAAGGGTCGAAAAGAAGTAGACATCCTTTATTCGGTGCTTAATTATAATTTGATATGAAAAAAGTCGTAAGAATAGGTTTGATTATCCTTATGTTGTCACTGTTTGCAGTGACACTGATTTATTTAAAGCGAAAATCCATGGAGAAGCCCGTCGTTTATCAAATTGTTCAGGCTTCTCAAAATACCATTGTTAAAAAAACTGTAGCAACAGGTAAAGTTCAACCTGAAAACGAAATTGAAATAAAGCCCAATGTATCAGGAATTGTTGAAAAACTATTTGTTGAGCCTGGCGATCTTGTTCAAATTGGCGACCTGATTGCCAAAATAAAAATTATCCCAAATGTAGCCAGTTTAAACAACGCCGAAAATCGTTTAAATCAAGCCAAAATTGCCCTGAAAAATGCAAAAAGGCAACTGAATCGTTCGCAAAGTCTATTTGAAAATAAAGTTGTCTCCCAACAACAACTAGAGTTGGATGAACTTGCTTTCAAACAAGCAAAACAAGAGCTTGAAGGAGCTCAAAATGCATTACAGATCATTCAAAAAGGAAGTGCCTCAAAACTTGGAAAATCCAATAACACACTCATCAAAAGCACCATTGCTGGAATGGTTTTGGATGTACCGGTGGAAAAAGGAAACTCAGTTATTGAAGCGAATAATTTCAATCCTGGGACTACCATTGCATTTGTAGCGGATATGGGTGAAATGATTTTTGATGGAAAAGTAGACGAAAGTGAAGTAGGAAAGTTAACCCTTGGCATGGATATAATACTAACCATTGGTGCCATTGAAAATGAAACTTTTAAAGGGAAATTAAAGTACATTGCCCCCAAAGGAGTGTTGGATCAAGGGGCTGTTCAGTTTCAAGTTAAGGCATCTATAAAGCAAAAAGAAAATGTATTCATAAGGGCGGGTTACAGTGCAAATGCAGACATTGTACTAGAGAAAAGGGAAAACGTATGGGCGATTCCTGAAAGTGTTTTACATTTTGAATCGAACAAAACTTATGTCTTTGAGGAACTAGCCGAACAGGAGTTTAAAAAAAAGGAGGTCGTACTCGGTCTGAGCAATGGGATAATGGTAGAAGTTATCCAGGGAATAGACTCCTCACATCGCCTTCGAGGCAATCCAATTCCCTAACGTTTAGAAATTTTATTTTGGCTTATAACTTTTTGGGATTTACTTTTAAAACGCGTTGATTCTTCGTGGCGTTTTGCACTGTGTTTGGTTTTCCGGTTTTGTACTCTTTTGCGCCACATCCTAAAACTACTTTTTTTCATTTCGCTGCGCATAATTTCAATGACCATTTGTTCTTTTATACCAAATTGAAGTTCGATGGCATCAAAGGGGGTTCTGTCTTCCCATGCCATTTCCACAATCCGATCAAGATCCTGTTGAGAAAATTCAATTTTCTTTTTCATACTTTGCCTTCGCTTCAAGTATTTTTTTTAGAAAATGTAATGGAGAATTATTGAGGCTTCCGATGGTCAAACTGTGGCCTTGCGCATGTATACTAGAATGTTTTGATTTAAAAATAGTTAAATGATAAAACGGAATGCACCAAGCCCAAGTTTGGTATTTTTTATTAAAAAAAACTATGATCCCTTTGGGGCGTATTTCAATATTAACATAGCTGATGTAGGGTTTCGGATGGATAAATTCCAATAAACCGACACTAACATTTTGAACAATAAACCTAGAGCTACCAACACCTTTCCTTTTTACCTTTTGAAAAAAGGAGTACTTTTTCCCTAATAAATGGTTCATTTCCAGAGAAACTTTCTTGTCGGTGTACGTAGTCTTAAAAATCAATCATTAAGAAAACAATCTATTCAAGGAAATAGATTTTCAAAAAAAAATTAGAATCAAATCAAAATAATAAAAAGGAAGACCAATTCAACTCTAGTCTTCGGAGACGGAGCTTGCGCCTGATTCTGACGAATCTTTATTGATTTCCTGCTCCTTTATTTCGTTTGTTGCTTTGGATTTTATTGGTTGAGCAACTTTCTCCTCTTTTTTGATTTTCGAGTCGGTGTCTAAAACGTCATTTATATTACCAATGACTATGCCTGATTCTTTTTTGTTGGGGGAGGCAACCGAAACTTGTTTGTTTACCAACTTAAGGTTCGCATTCCTTACTTTTGCTCGTGCCTTGTTTTTCTGTCCTTTTCTTTCCAATCTAGTAACTGCCATGACCTTAAAGGATTGCGAAAATAGAACAGAAACAGTGAAAAAAAAATATTAAAAATGTTTAAAAATAAATTTTGGACCAAAACAATCGCAAACATGAGCGAACTCGGTGCTGGAACAAGAGGTGCAAGTTTAGGGCTCCAAGCTTTGCAGCTTATTGATAAAGAAAATCGTTTTTTCAGTCAAGTAGAACACATACCCAATTCAAACGAGAAAATATTGAATTCATCATTCAAAATGCCTGAGTTAATGTCATCCATTGCTGAAATCAATAAAACAGCATGTGATCGCATCTCAAAATCGCTCGAAAATCACGCCAGAATTTTGTATATGACGGGAGATCACAGCAATGCAATCGGTGGAATTTGTGGGCTAAAAAAGTACGCTGGACAGCAACCCATCGGCGTTGTATGGATCGATGCTCATGGCGATTTACATACCCCACAAACCACTCCCAGCGGCAACCTGCATGGTATGCCTTTAGGAGCATGCCTTGATTTAAACAAAATTTCAAATCCCCATGCATGGGGAAAACTCACTTCTATTTCTGGTCATTCCCCTGCCCTCTCTCCTGAAGATATCAGATTCATTGGGATCCGTGATTTAGAAAAAATTGAATGGGATGAGATTGAGAAAAACAATATGCACTTCAAAAGTGTCTCCGATGTGAGAAATATTGGGGCATGCCAAATGGCGGAAAAATGTTTGAAGAGTTTATCCAATGTTAATTTCATTTATGTATCTTTTGATGTGGATGCTTTAGATCCAAATATTTCGAGAGGAACCGGCACACCAGTGAAGAATGGATTTCAACCCAATGAAATTTTAGAAATGTTGAGTGTTTTTTTACAAGAAGATAAAGTAAGAGTACTGGAGATCACAGAAATCAATCCCCTATTGGACAATAAAAATAAAATGGCCCAAACCATTTTAGAAATGTTGAACAATCTTTCCCAACAATAAGTTGTTTAAAAGATTTAGAAGGAAACCTTCAACATTATAGCCTCATTTCTGTTCAAAAAATATAATTTCGAACCTCAAGAAATATGGCAAAAGAATTCACAGAAGCGAATTGGGAACAAGAAGTTCTCAAAGCAGACAAACCCGTACTTGTAGATTTTTGGGCAGAATGGTGTGGACCGTGTAGAATGGTTGGCCCTGTTGTTGAAGAAATAGCAAATGAATATGAAGACAAAGCATTTGTTGGAAAATTGAATGTTGACGAACAACCTGCCATTTCTATGAAATATGGCATTAGAAGCATTCCAACCTTATTGGTTTTCAAAGGGGGCGAAGTAGTGGAAAAAGTGGTTGGCGCTGTCCCAAAAAATTCCATTACGGAAAAAATAGACAATCAGCTAGGGTAAGCGTTTTTAACAAATTTCATTTTATAGTTTTGAGCGCTCTCCAGTTTGCCAAACCGCCCTTTTATGCCTTTAAGTAGAAAGGATTACAGCGTCTCGAATCGGCTAATGCTTCTCGCAAAACAAGCTGTAGAAGGGTTTATCAGCGGTCTTCACAAAAGTCCTTACCAAGGTTTCTCCGTTGAGTTCTCAGAGCATAGGGCATACAATATTGGTGAGTCTGTAAAGCATATTGACTGGAGACTTTATGCTAGAACAGATAAACTTTTTAGTAAGAAATATGAAGAGGAAACCAATCTCCGAGCGCTGATTGTCTTAGACAATTCTTCTTCTATGTATTATCCACAAGAAGGCGAAAGCAAGCTGGGTTCGTCAGTGATCTGTGCAGCTGGCTTGTTGTACTTGTTGCAAAAACAACAAGACGCTTTCGGCCTATGTTTCTTTCATCAAAAAATTGAAAACCAAACCCCCATCAAGTCTTCACCAGAACATCTTTCCTACCTCTTGGAACTTTTGGAGAAAGAGTTCTCAATTGAAAATAAGCCCTTTTTTAAAACAAATATTCACCATGCTTTACATCAAATTGCAGAAACCACAAGCAAAGGGTCTTTGGTCGTTTTATTTTCTGATTTCTTGCAAAATTCTGAGGATGAAATTTTCTCTGCTTTGGGTCATTTGAAGTTCAATCGCCATGAGATTATTGTTTTCCATGTTTTCGATCAACCTACTGAAAAATCATTTTCCTTCCAGAATCGTCCCTACACATTCGAGGACTTGGAATCGGGAGAGAAAATAAAAGTGGAGCCAGATTCAATAAGAGAAGCGATAGAACTTGAAACCGATTTACAACACAGAAATTTAAAAGAAAAATGTGCCAAATTAGGCATAGATTATGTTCCAATAAACCTAGAAAACCCAATCCCTCAGGTCTTGACTACTTTTTTGCAAAAAAGAACAAAGATAAAGGGCTAAGCTTCTATTTTACCATCTCTGAGACGTATTATCCTATCTGTCTGGCTCGCAATCTCA
Source organism: uncultured bacterium (assembly GCA_963991985.1). Taxonomy (GTDB): domain Bacteria; phylum Bacteroidota; class Bacteroidia; order NS11-12g; family UBA9320; genus MED-G17. The sequence continues at coordinate 9,900 of CAXDRX010000006.1, forward strand.
TGTTCATGAGTTACAACAATAATGGTTTTCTTGTCTTGATTAATTGTCTTGATTAAATCCATTATTTCTTGGCTAGTCTTAGAGTCTAACGCACCGGTAGGCTCATCAGCCAAAATTAGTTTAGGAGATGTCGCCAGCGCCCTGGCAATGGCTACCCTTTGTTTTTGCCCTCCCGAAAGTTGACTTGGTAAATGGTGTTGCCAGTCTAACAGTCCAACTTTTTCTAAAAAATAAATCGCCTTTTCGTTTCTTTCGTTTCGTTTAACTCCCTGATAATACAAAGGCAAAGCCACATTTTCCAGAGCATTTTTAAATTGAATGAGGTTAAAAGATTGAAAAACAAAACCAATACTCTTGCTTCGTAATTTGGCTGCCCTTGTTTCATTTAAGGTTTCAATCAGTTTATCGTCAAGATAATAGGAGCCTTTGTCATAATCATCCAAAAGACCTAAAATATTGAGCAAAGTGGATTTTCCAGAACCCGAAGAACCCATAATAGAAACCAACTCTCCTTCATCAACTTGCATATCAATACCCTTTAGTACTTTCAACCTCCTTCCACTTATTTGGTAAGATTTTTCTATTCCTTCCAACTTCAGCATTGCTATGCGATATTAGACCAATCTTTCAATTTATCTTTTGATTTCAAGTAATTTTTCAAAGGTTTGTTTTCCTGACTATCCAAATTTGGATCTTGAAGAATTAATCTTTGCGCAGCTTCTCTGCATTCAATCAGTAGTTGCTCATCTTCAACAATGCTGGTTAGCTTCAGCTCAGGCCCCCCACTCTGTCTTGTTCCATCCATTTCTCCAGGTCCACGAAGTTTTAAATCATACTCCGCCAGTTTAAACCCGTCATTGGTATGTACCATGGCTGCCAAACGTTTTTGTGATGTTTCTGATATTTTAGTACCTGCCATCATAATACAATAACTTTGGTGCTTTCCTCTCCCTACTCTTCCCCTCAATTGGTGCAGTTGAGACAATCCAAATTTTTCACTACTTTCAATTATCATTATGGTTGCATTTGGAACATTCACACCAACCTCAACTACAGTAGTAGCGACCAAAATATGGCTTACACCCTCTTCAAATCTTTTCATGGCAGCCCTTTTCTCAGAAGGGGTCATCCCCCCATGAAGCATATCCAATTGATAGGCCGGTCGTTCAAAATATGACACCAATTGGTCAAAACCATGATACAAATTTTTATAATTCAATTTGTCGGACGCCTCAATGAGCGGGTAAACAAAGTAGACTTGTCTGCCCTTTTTTATTTCTTCTTTTACAAATTGGTAAACTCTTAACCTTTCACGTTCGGACCGAACTGCAGTTTTTATCGGTTTTCTTCCCAAGGGCAATTCATTAATCTTAGATACATCCAAGTCGCCATAAAAGCTCAATGCCATGGTTCTGGGAATGGGCGTTGCCGTCATGACCAAAAAATGAGGATGTTGATTGCCTTTGTTTAACAATCTAGCCCTTTGAGCTACCCCAAATCTGTGCTGTTCGTCAATAACAACCAATCCTAGTTTTTTAAATTGGACGTGATTCTCAATCAAAGCATGGGTACCAATAAGGATTTGACAATCACCGTTTTTCAGTAGCAAATCCAATTTTTTCCTTTCTGAGGTTTTCGTAGACCCCGTGAGTAAACCTATCTTTATCCCCATTGCAAACAGCAAATCTGAGAAAGACTTGTAATGTTGTTGTGCCAATATTTCCGTTGGTGCCATAATGGCTACTTGACAGCCATTATCAATGGCAATTAAAGCAATAAGAAGGGCAACGATTGTTTTTCCACTTCCCACATCTCCCTGTAAGAGTCGGTTCATTTGATGGCCCGATTTCAAATCGAGTTGAATTTCAGCAATTACTTTTTTTTGCGCCTCAGTAAGGTCAAAGGGCAAAATCTTTTTAAAAAACTCATTAAAATTATGAGCAATTTTTGGCATGAGTATTCCAGGGTAGCTGGTTTTTCTACCTTTTTGAATCAATAAAAATCTTAATTGTAAAAAGAACAACTCTTCAAATTTCAACCTGCGAATGGCACGATTGAGCTCGATTTGATTTTTAGGAATATGAATATTTTTAAATGCCAAGCTTCTAGGAATCAATTCATGCTTTTTGATTAGGGAATCTGGCAAATTTTCAGGAATCCATATGTCTGGATGGTCAAAAAGGTTTTTAAAGAAGTCCCGAAAAACTTTTTGATCTAGTTTTCTTCTTTTTAGCATCTCCGTTGAAGGATAAACAGCCGCAAAATGTGAGGTCTCACTTTTTCCAGTCCAAAGACTAAGTTCAGGATGAGAAAAAGAAAATTGGCCTTTAAACCTACTGGGTTTCCCAAACAACAGATACTTACTCCCCTCCTGAAGATTCTTTTGTATCCATTGAATTTGTTTGAACCAAATCAAATTGACTTGCCCCGTGGAGTCAAAAAATTCGGCAAATAAGTAAGGTTTTCTTGGGTTGCCTAATTTTTTTATTTGTCCAATGGTACCAAGCAGTTGGACTTTAGACAATTCATTTTTCACCTCTCTAATGGCTAATATTTTCGTTCTATCTATATATCTCAGCGGGAAATGATAAAGCATATCCTCGATTGTTTGAAGGCCTAACTCTTTTTTTAAAAACTCAGCTCTTGATTCTCCAATGCCCTTAAGATATCTTATTTCAGAATATAACTTCAACTTATTGTTTTAACCAGGTTGACAAAAATGCGCCAAATTCCATCATCCATGCAATGCCAACATGGACGATAAACCCACCCCAAATGGATTTTCCGTAAAAGGTTATGACCCCTAAAATAGTACCTCCAAAAAATGAGCTAATGGCTTCCCCCATTGGCTTTCCAAAGTGAATTACAACATAAAAAGTTGCTGCAGACAAGATGGCATTTGGGCCTAGTATCCGGATGGCTCCCAAAAGTAAAAACCCTCGAAAAAACAACTCGATACTAAAAAAATCTAGTCCATAGAAAAGTTCATAAACAATAAAATACTTCCAATGTTCTGGATTTTGTATTTGGTAAATGTACAAATATTTTGCCCTAGGATAAGCCCCCAAAAAATCACTTTGTGTAGATGCCAAAAAAATCAAGGGAAGCATAAATAATAACATAAAAAAGTATGGGGTTAAAGTGAAGTTTTTTGTGGTACAACCGTAAAATGCTTGTTTTTTCCGTTCAAATAGAATCCAAAAAAGAAAAATTGGAACAACTACAAGCATCAATCTGAAAATTGAGTTTGCGATTCTTGCCCAAAATATTTTATGCAAAGACTCGCCATAGAAAAAGCTAAGCCAGCCATTAAAGTGGTAGTAGGAGAATCGAATAGAAAAGATAAACGTAGAAAAAAGAATAAAAAAATAAAAAAATCCTTTCCTAAAGTGAGTGAAGTCTTGACTAAAAAATGACTGGATAATGAAAGGAGTCAAAAAAACAAAAACAAAAAGAATCCAATAGACAAATACAACTTCAGGCTGGGCTCCATAGGTGTGTCGAATCCATGAAAAAAGGCCTAAACCCCAATTGGCATAAACCAAAATTGCGTTGAACAACAAAATCAACAAAAAGGAAGGCCATCGAAATGAATCTTCATGAAAGGCTTTAAAATAGGCTAGGATATTCTTCACGATACAAATTAAAAAGAAACATGTATATATCTTGTGAATCAATATTAAAAGTGGCCATCTACCTTTGGCGTAATGCCCAAATTTTCGCATTTACACTGCCATACTCAATTTTCTTTGCTTGACGGTGCTGCAAAAATTCCAGATATGATTGCCAAAGCCAAAGAGGATGAGCAGCCTGCTGTTGCAATAACAGATCATGGGAATATGTTTGGGGCTTTTCATTTTGTGAATGAAGCCACAAAAGCAGGTGTAAAACCAATTGTAGGTTGTGAATTTTATTTGGTAGAAGACAGACACAGGCAACAGTTTAGCAAAGGAGAAAAAGACATAAGATACCATCAACTTCTTTTGGCCAAAAACCAAAAAGGGTATCAGAATTTGGCTAAGTTATGTTCCTTAGGATACATAGAAGGTCTTTATGGCAAGTTCCCTCGGATAGACAAAAATCTACTTGAAAAATACAAAGATGGCTTAATCGCAACTTCATGTTGCATTGGTGCAGAAATTCCACAGACCATCCTATCCAAAGGAACAAAAGAAGCCGAACAAAAACTTAAATGGTGGATAGACCAGTTTGGCGATGATTACTACATTGAATTGCAGAGACATGACCTAAAAAACATTGATCAATCGGGCATGAGCCAAGAAGATGTCAATCAAGTACTTATAGATTTTGCCAAACAATACCAACTGAAAATAATCGCCACCAACGACAGTCATTACATTGAAGAAGAGGATTTCAATGCACATGATATTCTCCTTTGCATCAATACCGGAGATTTTAAAGAAACGCCCATTGGACAGGGAAAAGGTTATCGGTTTGGCTTCCCAAACAATCAATTCTTTTTCAAAACAACGGAACAAATGATGAAGCTTTTTCATGATTTGCCCGAAGCCATAGACAATACAAACCTTCTTGTAGACAAGATTGAAGCCCCAAAAATCAAGAGAGATATTCTCATGCCCAATTTTGCCCTCCCCAATAATTTTAAAAGCCAAGATGAATACCTCAGACATTTGGTATACCAAGGGGCAAAAAAAAGATATGGAGAAATAACCGAGACAATCAGAGAACGAATTGATTTTGAATTGGCAACGATTTCAGATTCAGGATATCCTGGTTATTTTTTGATTGTTCAGGATTTCACTTCCGCTGCAAGAAAATTAAATGTTTCTGTTGGGCCAGGAAGGGGATCTGCAGCAGGCTCCGTTGTCTCCTATTGCACGGGAATCACCAATGTGGATCCCATCAAATATAATCTTCTTTTTGAACGATTTTTAAACCCCGAGAGAGTCAGTATGCCAGATATTGATATAGACTTTGATGATCGAGGTCGAGAAAAAGTAATTGATTACGTGATCGACAAATATGGCAAAAATTGTGTCTCTCAAATCATTACGTATGGTTCTATGGCTGCAAAATCTTCTATTCGAGACGTTGGAAGGGTTTTGCAACTTCCATTGGACAAAACAGGCGAAATAGCCAAATTAATTCCCGAAGGAGGCAACCTAAACAAAATTTTTGCCTTAGATGAGAAAGGATTAAAGGAAAAATTCAAGGGCGATGATTTTGAAAACATTAAAAAAATCAAAGCCTTTGCCAACTCAAAAAAATTGGAAAGCCAAGTGATAAAAGATGCACTAAAACTCGAGGGTTCTGTAAGGAATACGGGGGTGCATGCCTGTGGCGTCATCATCACTCCCGACGACATAACCAACCACATACCGGTGGCAAGAGCAAAAGGAACAGAACTCCTGATTACGCAATACGACAATGACTTGGTGGAAGATGCAGGCTTATTGAAAATGGATTTTTTAGGACTCAAAACACTCACCATTATTAAGGATTGTATCGCACTTATTGAAAAAAGACACAACATCGTCATCAATCCTGATGAAATATCCCTGGAGGACGAAAAAGCTTATAAAATTTTTCAAAAAGGACTAACCAACGGAATTTTTCAATTTGAATCCGACGGCATGAAGGCGCACTTAAAATCTCTTAGACCATCCCAATTTAACGACATCATTGCAATGGCAGCCCTGTACCGTCCTGGTCCGATGGAATATATTCCTACCTACATCAAAAGAAAACATGGCAAAGAATCTGTCCACTATGACCACCCAGACATGGCAGAATATTTAGAAGAAACTTATGGGATAACCGTTTACCAAGAACAGGTGATGTTGTTGTCACAAAAGTTGGCAAGCTTCTCAAAGGGTCAAGCAGACAAACTTCGGAAGGCTATGGGTAAAAAGAAAAAGGATCAAATTGATGCGATGAAACCTCTGTTTATGGAAAATTCTGCCCAAAACGGATATGAGCCAAAAACCATGGAAAAAGTTTGGAGCGATTGGGAAGCTTTTGCCTCGTATGCATTTAACAAAAGTCATTCCACATGCTATGCGCTAGTTGCTTTTCAGACTGCTTTTCTTAAAGGGAATTATACCGCCGAATTTATGGCTAGTTTGCTCACACACAATATGAACAATATGGACAAAATGAGCAAATACATCGAAGAATGTAAATTTTTCAACATAAAAGTTTTGGGTCCCGATGTGAACGAATCAGACGCTCAGTTTTCAGTAAATGTCCAAGGTCAAATTCGATTTGGCTTAGAAGCAATTAAAGGTGTAGGAAGCGCGGCAGTGGAAAAACTTATCTCAGAGAGACAAATAAATGGAACCTTTGGCTCCATTTTTGATTTAACATCCCGCGTAGATTTGCGAGCGGTCAACAAAAAAACTTTGATGTCATTGGCCACCGCAGGCTGCTTCGATAATTTTGAAAATACGCACCGAGCACAATACATAGCTGAGGAGAAAATGGAAGATACAGGCGTCGAATTGGCTGTAAAATTTGGTTCAAAAATCCAATTGGAGTCACAAAAAAACCAAAACAGCCTTTTTGGAGATAGCACTTTGGTGCAACTCTCTATCCCCAAACTTCCCGAATGCGAGGAACTTACAATGATTCAGAAATTAAATCTTGAAAAAGAAATCATTGGAATGTATATCTCCGGACACCCCTTGGCTCAATTCAAAAACCAAATAAAATTCTTTTGTAATGCGCAGCTAAGCTTACTGGAAGAACCAACAGAAAAAATGCTCAATAAGGATTATATTGTTTCAGGTGTAGTTACCAAATTTCAGGAAGGTTTAAGCCGAAAAGGAGACAAATATTGTCATGTAGAATTGGAAGATTTTAAGAGCAGTTTCTCTTTTCGTTTGTACTCAGACGATTATGCAAAATTCAGTCATTACCTTAAGGAAGGTGATCGAGTTGCCATCAAAATGCAACTCAAAAAATATTATTCGAACGATCGGTTTTTTTGGAAAACAATAGATGTTGTCTACCTAAACGATGTGTTCCAAAAGTTTCTTAAAAAAGTAGAGCTAAAACTACCCGTTGAAACTGTCTCTCAAGATTTGGTGGAGCAACTGGAAAAACTGCATTCCTCAGATGGACAAGTAGCCTTGGAAATTCAATTGTGGCAAAATCGAATCGACAATGAAAGCAAAAAGCAATTCAAACAAGATGTTTGTTTTAAAAGCGAAAAAATCAAATTAAGCAATCATGAGTTGGAGTGGATGGACAACTTGGATGCCATGGCTTTGTCCTATAAATTGTCTAGAAACTAGAACCTAGAGCCCTTTGTTCCTCAAAATTGTGGACGCATTGGGTTGAGCAGTTGGCATGATAACCATATCATTGATGTTCACATGTCTGGGTTGGTTCAAAACCCAGTGCACTGCCTCTGCAATATCTTCGGGTAGCAAATTTTCAAAGCCCAAATACACCTGTTCTGCTTTTTTCTTGTCTCCCTCGAATCGAACGATGCTAAATTCCGTGTCTACGGCGCCAGGATGAATCGCACTAACCTTAATACCTTTCTCGGCCAAATCCATCCGAAAAGACTTTGTCAAAGCATCGACCATATGTTTTGTTCCGCAATAAACATTCCCATTTGAATAAACTTCTTTCCCTGCTATAGACCCAATATTTATAATATGGCCATACTTGGGCAGCATTGGAATTACCATTTTACTTGTATACAAAAGACCTTTGATGTTTGTATTTATCATGCTTTCCCAATGCTCAAGATTTCCTTCTTGTATTGGCCCAAAACCTAAGGCAAGTCCTGCATTGTTTATGAGTATATCTATCTTTTTAATTTTTAAAGAATGAAAGTTTTCTTGCACAGCTTCAAAATTTCTGACATCAAAGCACAACGTGGTCACCTCCACATCATAATTCTGAATCAGAAATTCTTTAATCTCTCGTAACCTTTGCTCACGCCGACCTGTGATAATGAGATGTTGAACGTCATTGGCTAGTATTTTTGCTATCGAATACCCAATACCAGCAGTTGCTCCTGTGATGAATGCTGTTTTTCCCTTTATACTCTTTTCCACTTTTTTCTTTGGCGAAAGATATAATATATTGCGAAAAATGAATTGGAAAATTATAGACAAAATCCTTTTGATCCATCGAGTAAAAGATTTACCTGTATCTTTCGAAGAAGCTTTTGACTATGTCCTATTGGATCATTCGGTTGTGATTTCCGAAAGCCTTTTTGAAAAATTCCAAGAAAAAACCATTGTATCGATTGGCAAAGGAGATGTCCACGATAAAATTAATTATATCCCAAGCAAAAGAGAGGCACTAGATTTTATTGAAATGGATAAAATTGAAAAATTGCTTTTGGACGGAGATTCGGATTAGTCAACCAAGGAAAAAGTCAATACAATAAGAAACAATACCATATCCCATTCGTTACCTCTACATGCTTCACTTCGACCAATACTTAATTTCCCCTAAAGCACCTTGGGCGATTTTTGTGCATGGTGCTGGTGGAAGCAGCAATATTTGGTTCAAACAAGTCAGACATTTCCAAAAGAAGTTTAATGTATTGCTTTTGGACCTTAGGGGTCACGGAAAATCAAAACAGCTTTTTGCAAAAAGAGTTATAAAATATTCCTTTAAAGAAATAAGCAATGATGTTCTCGAAGTGATGGATCACTTAAACATAAAATCTGCCCATTTTATTGGAATTTCTCTGGGGACGATCATCATAAGGGAAATGGCAGAAAGGCATCCCGAAAGAATAGACAGTATGGTAATGGGTGGTGCCATTATGAAGTTGAACATCAGAGGGCAAATTCTGATGCGCATGGGTTCGGCATTGAAAACCATTGTTCCTTATCTATTGCTTTATAAATTTTTTGCATTCATTATTATGCCCAAAAAAAAACATACAGAATCAAGATCGCTTTTTGTAAATGAAGCCAAAAAGTTATATCAAAAAGAATTTAAGCGTTGGTTTAAGTTGGCTTCAGAAGTCAATCCCCTTTTGAAACTTTTTCGCATTAAGGATTGTGGCATACCAACCTTGTACATCATGGGAGAAGAAGACTATATGTTCTTGCCAAGCATCTCCAAACTGGTCGAAAAACATCATTCATCAATACTTCAAGTAATTCCAAATTGTGGTCATGTAGTAAATGTTGAAAAACCTGATTTATTCAACCAAATGAGCATAGATTTCGCTTCAAAGTGGTCTGTATTGCAGCAATCCTAACTTGGTTTAAAAAAAAGTTTTAAATAAATTAACCAATGATTGTAAGTTGTTCATCAAAGACAGACATTATAAAAAGATAGAAAAACAAGCCCAAGGAAAAGAATTTGCTAAGTAAAATAAGCCACTTTGGGCAGTGGATTAAATTGCCGATCAAGAAATATGCAACAAGTACATTACAATTTTGATGGCTGTGATTCCAGATATTTAGCTCTGTAAGCATCGGTTAAATTTTTTATGGCCCTTTTTATTGATTATAAACCGACAAATACAAAAAGAGCTTATTTTTGAATTTTGGCCTTGTAGCTCAATTGAATAGAGCACTTGATTACGGCTCAAGAGGTTTCAGGTTTGAATCCTGACAAGGTCGCTGGTAAATTTTCAAAGCCATTTCAATTATAATAAATTGGAATACCTAAGCTACCTTATCATCAATTTTTGAGCACCCAATATTCTACCATTTTTTAAAAGCTTTGCCATATAGACTCCTGTTCTCATTTCATTGGGCAAGGGCAAATGCATAACACCAAACTTTTTGATCTTTGAATTCAGAATAATCTTGCCTTGCATATCGACAATAGTAATACTTGAACCTTCCAACATAGGATTTGAAGTGCCAATCCATAGATGATTTTTGCAAGGATTTGGGAAGAGTAACATCTCACAATTTTCTTGGGGTAAAAGAAAAAATACATTTGAATAAGAAAAATTACCATTCCAGTCCGTTTGTTTGATTCTATAGACATAAGGCAATATAGGATTTATTTTATCCTCTATTTTATAATTAGAGATACCTTGAATAGTACCCTTTCCCGGGATCTCCATACGTTTTGAAAATTTATCTTTCCATTGGATTTTTCTTTGTAATTCAAATTTTTGATTGTTTTCTTCCGAAGACGTTGCAAATCGTATGATTGCGTGGTCACCTTCTCTGTTGGCCTTACAAAATACCCAGGTAACGGGTAACGAACTTGATGGGGTTATAGAAAAATCATCGACACCAAGGGCCGCATCATACCCATTTCCGTCATTTCCCAGCCATCGAAACCATATTTCCTGACCATTATTCACATTGGCTTGAATGGTTGTTGAAAAAGACTTTCGCTGGGAAGATGCGTTGCCATTTAAGGCACCTGTAGTGGTAGACTTTTGGGGAGCTTCAAAACGCAAAGCACTGATTTGTGTCCAACCATTTGTTGAGTCATTTTTAGGCAGATTCCCAGTGCCAGAAAATACTTTGAAAAAAAACAAAAGTTGGTTGTTATTATCATTGGTTGAACCACCACTGCGCCATTGCTCACCTACAAAAGAGATATTGAAGGACTTCAATGCATTCCCACTGCTGTTTTTAATTCTAAAACCTAGATTGAAATAATCGTTTGAAGCAGAGCCCACATAACCCAAAGCTCTTTCTGAACTTGAATTGGCTCCAAGTGAATAAACCTTACCGGAGTGGTCGCTTCCAGTGCTTGCTTTGTACACCGAAGAGTTTTTGTCAAAATGCTCCGAGTTCACATACCAAGCTCGTAAAGTACTGTTGTTTGAAAAGCTGTCTGAACCACTTTTGATTAATCCGTCAAAGCTTTGCGTGTAAGAGGCATTCACATTGATTTGATTTGTCCCTGCCCCACTGCCTACAACGGTGATCTGGGAAAAAGAGGCTGATTGAATGGATAAAAATATAATCACTAAGGTTTCATTTCTCATTGTACCAAAGTACAATAAAAAATCAAAATTTTATATCGACAACCTCCAATTGTAAATTTCTTTGATCCCTAAACATATTAATTTCCAAATGAAAATATAGGTCCAATGCTTGATTTACTTCTAGCTTCGAAGCAAGTTGAGCCATACCAAAAGCTATGCATGGAATTGTACTTGTGGCATGTAAAATTTCCAATTTGAGATGCTCTTTGTCTTGACCAATCAATTGATAACGATAGTTTACAACTTTTTTAAGCAAAAAGACGGGTCGCATATTTCGAGGTCCAAAAGGGGCCATTTTTTCAATTTCTGCAGCCAATTTACCCGTAATGTCTTCCATTTTTAATTCTGCATCGTAGGTCGCCTTGGGGGTAAAATCTTCTTCGGAAAGCGTATTTAGTACAATTTGTTCAAATTTTGCTTCCAAAGCAGGTAAATTGTCCTTCTTTACAGTTAAACCAGCGGCATAATAGTGCCCTCCAAACTGTTCCAAAATATCCGCACATTGGTTCAATCCGTTGTGCATGTCAAAATTGGGAATACTTCTCGCCGAACCCACCAAAAGTTGATCACTTTTTTCTGTCAGGACAATGGTTGGTCGAAAAACATATTCTAACAGTCTTGAAGCCACAATACCAATGACCCCTTTGTGCCAATGCTTTTGATATACTACTGTGCTTTTTGCATCTTTTTTGATTAATGATAGTGCTTCTGCACTCACTTCTTTATCCAATTCCTGCCTTTTCTTATTCAAGCTATTAAGCTTGTCAAAATGTTCTTGCCCACCCTCGAGCAAAGTTCTTACTGCTTGCTTTGCATGCCATATTCTTCCAGCGGCATTAATACGTGGCCCTATTTTAAAAACCAAATCATGCGTTTTGACAGGTCGATTGCCAATGACCAAATCTCTAAACAACTTTAAACCCCCAAAGGGATTCTCGGCCAATTTCTTCATTCCAAGATATGTAAGCACCCTATTTTCATCCGTCATTTCCACCAAATCGGAGGCAATACTAACAGCAACTAGATCAATTTTATCTGTATAACTTTCAATATTTAAGTGAAAATGTTCTGCCAAAGCTTGACACAGTTTAAAACCTATCCCACAACCGGAAAGTTCTTTAAATGGATATTTGCAATCTTTTTGCTTTGGGTTCAAAATGGCATGCGCCTTGGGTAAAATTTCACCGGGCATGTGATGATCGCAAACAATAAAGTCTATGCCAAGGTCATTGGCATAGTCAATCAGTTCAATGGATCGAATTCCACAATCAAGTGCAATAATTAGTGATGAATTGTTTTCTTTGGCCCAATGTATTCCTTGCTGGCTTATACCATATCCTTCTTTTTCCCTTTCAGGAATATAATAATCTACCTGCGCTCCTAATTCACTCAAAAAGGAAAAAACGAGAACAACCGATGTAGTGCCATCGACATCGTAATCGCCATAAATCAAAATTTTTTGATTCTTTTCCAAAGCTGAAGCGATCCGTAGGACCGCCTTTTGCATATTTTTCATATGGAAAGGATTGTGCAATTGGTCGAGCATAGGCAAAAAATAGCGCTTCGCAGAACCAATATTATTAATGCCTTTTTGATTAAGCAACGTTGCCATTACTGGGCTAAAGCCCAATTCCTCAAAAATTTGACTGCTGTTGGTAGAATTTGCATTTCTCCCTTTTTGCCATTGGAAATTGAGTTTTTTCAAGGCCCAATAATAATGAATTAAACTTTTGATAATAAATAGTAAATAACTTTTTACGTGTAAGCTCAAATGAAATACTTAAAATTGAGTTTGACATTTGGTATTATGCCACGAAAAAAGAAAGAGAAAAAAATTTATGTACTTGATACATCGGTTATCTTATTTGACCATCAATCATTGCTGAATTTTGAAGAAAATGATATTGCAATACCCATAACTGTTTTGGAAGAATTGGACAATTTCAAAAGAGGAAATGATACAAAAAATTTTGAAGCACGTCAGTTTATTCGATTGGTAGATAAGTTATCGCAAGAAAATTCGCTTTTGAATTGGATTGTCCTTCCCCGACCCGCTTTGGGCAAATTCAAAGTAATATTGAATCAAACCAATTTAAAAATTGACACCCAAAGCATTTTTGAAGATAGAAAAAATGATCACAAAATAATCAATGCTGCATTATTGGTTAAGCAAGAACAACCGGAAGCAAAAGTAACTTTGGTCACCAAAGACATCAATCTAAGACTGAAAGCTAATGCACTCAACTTAAACGCCGAAGACTATAAAACCGGAAAAATTAAAGATGTAAAAACGCTGTTTACCGGTATTCAAAAAATTGAAAATGTGGATTCGGAAGACATAAAAGAACTATACTCAAAAGGTTTGCTGAAGAAACTGAAGGAGATTGAGAATCCAATAAACAATCATTTCTATATTCTTAAAAATGGGTCATCCAGCTCTTTGGCTTATTTCAATCCAAAAGATAAACAATTGGAACGAGTTGAAAAAAACTATATCTATGGAATCAAGCCAAAAAATGCAGAACAAACTTTTGCCATCAACGCTTTGATGAATGACGATATTAAGCTAGTAACTATTCAAGGTGTAGCTGGGACAGGAAAAACTTTATTGTCGCTCGCTGCAGCACTAGAGCAAAAAAATAGATACCACCAAATCATTCTTGCCCGTCCAATCATTCCGTTGAGCAACAGAGACATTGGCTTTCTACCTGGAGACGCAGAAGAGAAAATCTCCCCTTACATGGAGCCTCTTTGGGACAATCTAAAGTTTATCAAAAGCTTGTACAAACAAAACGAAAAGAAATTTAAAGCATTGGAAAGCATGGTAGAAGAAGAAAAAATACTGATTACTCCGCTTGCATTTATTCGTGGAAGAAGCTTTTCAAATATCATCTTTATAATTGATGAGGCTCAAAATCTCACCCCTCACGAAATAAAGACCATTGTAACAAGAGCTGGAGAAAATACTAAAATTATTTTCACAGGTGATGTGCATCAAATTGACACCCCTTATTTGGATGAGCAAAGCAATGGACTAAGTTATCTAATAGATAAAATGAAAGGGCAAGGCATCTTTGCGCATGTAACACTACAAAGAGGAGAACGTTCAGAATTGGCCAATTTGGCAAATGATTTGTTATAAATAGAGTAAATGGTTCTTTCGGTCGTCGACATCGAAACTACAGGTGGATCACATGGCAATTATCCTACTGAATTTGCATGCTACAAATTGGTAGATGGCGAAATAACCAGTGCTTATACCTCTTTAATTAAACCGCCTGTTGATATTCCACCATTCATTCAGAAATTAACCGGAATTCGATCAGATATGCTGGAGGATGCGCCAACTTTTGAAGAAATTGCCCCAGAAATTTTTAATTTTTTGAAAGAGACAACTTTTGTGGCACACAATGTAGCCTTTGACTATGGAGTATTAAAGTCGGCATTTGAAAGGGTAAATACAACATTTAACCTAGAACGGCTGTGCACCATTCAGATGGCAAGAAAAGTTTTTCCAAATGAGCGATCCTATTCTTTAGGGAAATTATGCAAAGCCCTAGATATTCCATTGGAAAATCGCCACCGTGCGCACGGTGATGCGCTTGCAACGGCCCATTTGATGAAAAAAATTTTAGCCCATGACAGTGGGATTCTTCAACACAATTTTCAGCAAAACAAAAAACAGATAGCTATACCATCCCATTTAGAACCTACACAATTTGAAAATCTGCCAAACAATAGTGGTGTTTATTTTTTTCTAGATCAAAATAAAAAACCGCTATACATAGGAAAAGCAAAAGATATCAAACGAAGGGTTTACCAGCATTTTACAGAAAATACTTCAAAAAAAGCTGAACTAAAAAAAAATATCTATCACCTAGATTACCTCATCTCGGGAAGTGAATTGCTGGCAGAGCTAATTGAATCAGAAGAAATAAAAAAGCATTGGCCACCTTTTAATAAAATTCAAAAACACACCAGTTACACATTTTCAATTTTTTCATATAAAAATCAAATTGGAGCGATTCGTTTGGGTATCGAAAAAAATGATTTGGTAAAAAATCCACTAATCAGTTTTTCTAACCTAGGCGAATGTTATCGTTTTTTGGATGATCTCTCACGAGAATTTGGTCTGTGCCAAAAGCTCATTTCCGGAAAAAGTAAGGCAAAAGATTGCTTACGTTGTCAAAAATATGGTTACAAATGTCCCAGAACCAAGGATGATTTTATTGCGCACAATGAGCGAATGAAAAAGGCGATAAGTAGTTTTTTACCACTCAATGGAAACTTTTTAATTTTAGAAAAAGGAAGAAATGAGCAAGAAAAAGCTCTCATTTGGGTCCAAAATTTGATTTATAAGGGGTTTGCCTTTGTTCCCCTATCGCATAAAATTCAAACCGAAAATGATTTTTTACCATTTTTGGTCCCACAAAAAAA
The DNA here is from genome assembly GCA_963991985.1 of uncultured bacterium. Classification (GTDB taxonomy): domain Bacteria; phylum Bacteroidota; class Bacteroidia; order NS11-12g; family UBA9320; genus MED-G17. The sequence goes on from CAXDRX010000006.1 coordinate 25,258, forward strand.
CAACAATGATGTTCAAAGAATTTTAAAGAAATATTTAAGAAGGAAAATATTTCCTCAATTAATGTCCATAAAATAAAAAAGGCCTTACGAGATGTAAAGCCTTTCAATATAATTTACTTAAAGTATTGATTAATATTCCCAAAGATCGTGCTCGAGAATAAACAACTGATTCTTAATTCGATCACTTTCCAGCAACAATCTCACTCCGTCTTCTTCAAATTGCTCCATGTATTTCAAATCAATATCGTCCTGATTGCTCTGCTTTACAATGTAGCTCGAAAACATCCGCATCTGAAAGAAATCATCAAAACTAATTCTTGCAGCATCGTTGAAACGGTTGAAAAGTTCTTGATTTACAAAGATTGGCCGCAAGTCGTCTAGTTTTGCATAAAATAAAGGTTGGTCCCCCAATTCAACACCACCAACAACAGGCCGATAAAGAGGAGCTATTGCGATAATTCTTGCCCTAAAATCTCCATAATTATAATCAAACAACCAATCTTCCATTATTCTGTATTTCGTAATATATTTAGATTCAAAGGGAATATCAATTGTCGTATCGATAACCATATCAGGATCGTCTGGATACAAAGGATCTTGGATGGTAGTATTTTCTTTAACGATACCCCTTTCGGCTACTTCCTCGGGAGTATAAAAAGAGGAAAGAGAATCACTTTTGTATGCTTTTACTTCACCATCCATAACTGCTTCATAAATAATTTTATGCAATGGATTTCTTGGCCAATGCATTACCTTATTTTGTTTTTCTCTGGTATCAATTATTCTATGAATTCTTTTGGCATATTTAATGTTTCCCTCACGAATAAAGCGGTAGGGAATCACTTGTCTTTCTTTGACAGCCGACTTATAATAGGTAAAGTCTTCATAGCTACTTTGTGAAAATACAGTTTTTGGGCCTACTATAAAAAATAGAACCAAGCCGATGAAAATGATTTTGAAATGATTTCTCTTATTCATATTTATTATCTGGTTATGTCGAACACCAAAGGATCTAATCTTTTACCACCACCTGGACCAGTAGCCTTGATGTCGGAAAAAATAACTTTATCACCTTGAGATGCTTGACTTATTACGGACTTTACAGAACCCAAAGATGCTCCATTAACCGAGCGTGTTACGGGAGGTCTTCTTTTGGGAACCAAAGTCATATTAAAACTTGTCACCTTGTAACGAATTCCTTCAAAAACGAAGTTGTCCATCACGGCTCTCATTGAGTTTTGTGCAATTAAAGAGGCTTTGGAGGTTGCTCCACTTCCTTGAGGTATGACAACAGCTTTAGGTCTTGGAACATTTTTGATTCGGTATTTCATGGTTCCTCTAACCTTTCCATCAACCATGGCGGATATCACGGCCTCTCGTGTACCCCTCCTGACCTTGGCAATGTAAGAACCCTTACCTTTTCTAGTGAGCGTTCCTCCGCGCATCACAACATTTACTGCATTTGGGTTTGCACCTGGCACTGAGACTGATATTGGATTTTCCAATCCAATGTACAGTACGTTCATGGCATCTGCCGAAATGGTAGCTGTCCCTTGGAATGCCTGATATTCAGCCTCAAAAGGAAGATTTTTGTCTCCTTTTTTTGTTTTCAATACAATATTTCCGCCCCATTTCCGCGTTCCAACATTACTCGGACGAACAGTGTATGATGCGATACCATCAACTACTTCCAATTCTGTTCCTCCTTCTAATACAACCTGATGATTGGACTTGGAACTAAACGCAGTAAGAATGATGTCTGCTTTGTACTCTTCTCCCACCATGACGTAACTTGTGGGCGCGACAACTGTAGCTACAAATTTGTCGAAACTAACCTCTTCCTCTGAAACATTTGACATAAGAGCTTTCACAGCTGCTGCCTCAAAGTTTTTCACATCAGTTTTGATTTTTTCAATCATAGCTAAAGAACCCGCCGCAGGATTGTGCTCAAAATATTTCGAGACCCATGATTGTTTGTCTCCCTTTGGCACCAATGTGAACAAGCCAGAACTCTGTTCCATTTGATTGACCATTTTTTGAGGCAATCTACTATTGGAATCGCCAGTCGTTAAGAGCTTAACCATGTTTTTTCGGTAATCATTGATTTTTCGTTCAAACTCAATCCCTCTACCACCTTCTTTTCCATTGTAGTTTTCCACCATAAAATAGTTGGCGTGAGACTCCATATCATCTGCATTTTTTATTTCTCCTGCCATTTGACCATCTGTTATTCGTCCACCTGCTCCCTCTTCTACATCTTTTTTTACTTTATTCATATAAGTCATAAAAGAGCCTGTAGTACTTCTCACTTCCTCTGCCTTTGCATATAATGGTCGAAGTGAAGGATCATTCTTCTGTTGTTTGTTAAAAGTAGCCATTAATGAGTTGGTACTTTTATTTACGTTGTCCTGCGCTTTTTCGAAGCTACTTTCAAACAATTGAAAAGATTTTAAGATCTCCTTTGAAACGTTCAAGGCCAATAAGGCAATCAACACGAGATACATCATGTTGATCATCTTCTGCCTTGGTGATAAATTTCCGGATGCCATTGTTTATTCTATATTCTAAACGATTTTATCTCGAGATTATTTTCCTTTCATAGCAGATAGCATACCTCCGTAAACATCATTTAGGTTTTGGATGTTTGCATCGAATGCAGCCAGACTATTGTTTACATTTTCCAGATTGCTAGAAGATGCTTTAAAGGCCTCAGCAGTTTCTGAAAATGCACTGGTTGATGTCGCCAATGACTCTAGCGCTTCGATTGCCCTTCCATAAGATGTATTCATGTCATTTAGTTTGGCATTTGCATTTTGTACATTCACGGCATATTCTTCCGTTGCTACACTAGCACTTGACAAATCTGCCATATGTTCAACATTTTCGGAGAGTTTATTTAATCCTGTTCCCAAACTAGCAATTACTTCAGGACCAACATTGGCTTCTGACAACATGTCGTCTAATTGTTGAGAGACTGTTCCTGAGGAACCACTGCCTTCACCCTTTGACAATTCAGGATAAACCAAAGACCAATCCCACTCGTGCCCCAAGGGTTCAAAAGCAGAGATTGCGAAAATAAGCGCTTCAACACCCATACCTACCATGAGCATGAAATTGGCGCCTTCTAAATGTAGAATTTTGAACAAGGCACCGATAATTACAACGGATGCCCCTAAACCATAGGCCATAGCCATTAACTTTTTGAATCCTTTGGTTTCTAAAAAACTGTTTGCCATAATGTTATGTATTTTGTTAAATTTTTGACGTTTTTATTCTCTGTCGTTTCTTGAACGACCCAAGTAACTCTGCACTGTTCTAAACCCTACGTAAGATTTTGTAGTATCTTGATATTCATATGATCTTTGGCCACATTGAATGAATGCGGCAATATCCTTCCAAGACCCACCCCGGATAACTTTTCTGCTTAAGGTTAGATAGTTTGTTCCATCTTTATCTGGACGAGCATCGTATCTGTAATCGGGATTAAAATCTGTCGTAAAAGAGTGAGATGTTTCGGTGAAAGAGTTGGCCGTCCATTCTGAGACATTCCCGGCCATGTTGTACAAACCATAATCGTTTGGAAAATATTTGTCTGCCCGAACTGGATAAAAAGCGCCATCGTCGATTAAATTTCCACGATTGGGCTTGAAATTTGCCAAAAAGCACCCTTTTGCATTTCTTGTGTAAGGGCCTCCCCAAGGATACATGTTGTTGTCTCTTCCACCTCGAGCAGCATATTCCCACTCATATTCCGTAGGTAGTCTAAAATCTTCCGTCCTTGGCGCACCAATTCTGTCCCAATATTGTTGCTTCCATCTGGTTCTCCAATTGCAAAAAGCGTTGGCTTGATGCCAATTTACCCCTACAACAGGATAGTCATCAAATTTTGGATGATGAAAGTAATTTCGCGTCATGGGTTCATTATAGGAATAAGCAAAGTCTCTTACCCAACAAAGAGTATCGGGGTAAACAGCGACGTCTTCCTTACGGATAATTCGTTTGAAATCTTTTTGTCGTGTTACCTTTTTGTTTTTGGCTACGTTGTAGTCTATCCACTCATAGTGATAAACAAGTTTACCTGTATTTATTTCTTTATTTCCTCTTCTAAACCTTAGGTTGGCGGGAAGATACATTGCCTCTAAATCTTCTGCAGACTCTTCCCAGTCCAAATCCTCATCCCAATCAATGCGCAGAACACCTTCTTCGTCTTCCACAACATATGGTTCCATGAGCATGTAACGAGCGATTGAATCCCTTGTGTAATTTACAAATTGGCGGTACTCATTATTGGTAATCTCCGTATCGTCCATCCAAAAAGCAACAATAGAAACTTGCTTGTTGGGCGTTATGAAAGAGTTAAAAATATCCTCATCACTTTGGCCAGTGTGAAATGTACCCGTAGGGATATAAACCATTCCAAGAGGCTCTGGATGAAACCATGGGGCTCGACCTTGGACACCAGTTAGTTCTCCGGTACCTCTATTCAATCCGCAACCCGCAAAACTGATGGCAAGCATACCGAAAATAATTGCTTTAAATATCTTGAATTTTGGCAGCATTTTTATTTTGAGATTTACAATATTACGCTTTTGCACGATTATTATCTATTTTTTTATCCCTTGTATAACGTTCTTTTTTTTTATGTAGTATCAGAATTACAAAAATCTTGGACTCAGCTTGTAGTCTTTGGTTTGGGTAAATTCGGTTTGCAATTGAAAACAATATTTGACCATGAGCTCATGGGTTCCATCACTTACTTGAGTAACTCTACTCAATGTTTTATCGAAAGAATATCCCAATTGTAGTTGGTCTTTCACATAACCCAATTTAAAAGTAAGAGCATCTGCAGTACCCCACTGTCTGTAGCCTATTCCTCCTCTAAATGTTCCGTTGTAGAGAACCGTTGCCGCCAGATCTACTTGCGGACGAGCTCGGTTTTTTATGAGCACGGCAGGTTCGAGGACATAAGTACCTCCTCCAAGAGGAATATCCACTCCAGCAAGTAAATACCAATGCATCACAAATTGAAATTGCTCTGCACGAGAATTGCCATCTTCATAATCTAAAATGAGATCATAGGTTTGTTGAGTTAAGTGAGTGATTGAAAATCCAGTATAAAAATCTTGGCCAAAAGAACCCAAAGTTTTTTGGCGATAGTACACACCCCCTCCCAAATCCAATTTGCCCTGACTTCCTCCTGATCGAGGAATCCTTGAATCGTTGGGGTCTCGAAAACGATAATTAGGGTTGTTGTAGCCAAACTGATTCATCCCAACCTCAAGGCCGAATGACAAAGAGGAAAATCCGCCCTGTAATTCTTTTTGGTAGTTGGCTTGCGCTTTAAAACCAGTATTTTGAAGGAAACTCACCTTATCATCTGAAAGAAGCACGCCCAGACCAAGATAGTCTCCATTGTTCAAACGAAATGGATATCCCAAATTTATATTTACTGTTTCTGGCGCAACATTTTCAACGGCCGTACCTTGCTGCCCATTGTCGCCTCTTTCTGGTGTTAAATCACTAAAATTGAGCCACTGTCTATGGTAAATTCCATTGACACAGATATAATCATGTTTCTCTCCTGCGGCTGCAGGGTTGTATGCCTGCCGATTAAAATTAAAATGAGAATAGTAAGGATCCATTTGTGCAGACGCCATGAAAGGACTTACCAAACTTATGAATAAAAGCAGGATGTAAAGTTTATGATTCGATCTCATGGATATATTCTTACTTCGATAATCTTCTCGAAAGATGGTCAAATTTCGCGATAAAAGTTAAAATATCCAATTTTTGAATATTTCCCTCGCTCACCATTTCATAAAAATTCTAAAATTCAATCTTCTACTTGTGAGATAATTGGGAACTCCATAGGTTCTATTTTGGATGTCCTTTACCCATATATAACTGATGGTATTATTAAAATCAAGCAAATTGAACAATTCAAGACTCATCCAAATTTTGTTGATGTTTTGGAATTTTGTTTTGGACAATTTTTCCATGTTCACTTCTTTGCTCATCCCCATATCTACTCTTCTATACGCAGGAATTTTGATCTTGTCTTGGTAGCGATTGGTGCCCGAAAAGAAATAGGGAAGATTGGAACCATAGCTGAGGTTCATGTGAAGTTTAAAATTTTTGTTTTTCTTCAACTCATCTTGAAAAAGTAGGGAAAAATTGATTCTTTGGTCGGTGGGTCTTCTCAATAGATCACTGGTTGTTTTTTGGCCATTTTTTTGATACGTAATTTTTTCTTGTGTTTTCATTAGGCCCAAGCTAAACCAACTTTCTAATTCTGGAATGAATTGCCCATTTACTCGGGCGTCAATCCCCGCGGCATATCCAGAGGAGCTTTGGTCAGACAAATAACGAATTCTGACATTGTCGATTAGATAGGGAATCATATTGTTTAGCTGTTTGAAATACGCCTCACCGAAGAATTTAAATCTCCTCCCCCATAAGGTGAAATTTCGATCACCACCCGCCACATAATGAATAGACTGCTGTGCTTTGACATCGGTACTCAACAGGCCATTCAAATTCCTCATTTCTCGGTAAAATGGAGACTGATAATACATTCCAAAGGCAAATTTCAAAACCCAATCTTGCTTGAACAGGCTATCGTATTTTTCTGCTCCAAAATTTTTCTTGATGTATTCATTGTATGCTTTGTTGGGTTCAAAAGAAAAGTTAATCCGAGGTGAAACAAAAAATTGCTGGTTGAGCTCCCAAAAATGTCCACGTAAGCCATAATCTAAATTTGCATTTTTGTTTCTATTCATGTTCCACTGGTGTTGAATAAATCCTGTGGCTCTAAAACTCTTCAAATTGTTGTTGGATTTTAGATACTCATTCATTTGAATTTTTCGGCCATTGGTTTTGCTTACGTTGTATCCAGAACTATCCTGGTAACGCCACTCTTTCAGCTCGTCTTTTATTTTTTCTTGTTGTATTTTCCCTCCCCAAAGAATTTGGTGATTTACATTGGGCATCCATTTGTTGCGAAAACCAATGTTGCTGACCAAGGCATTTAGCTGATTTCTTCCGTGGTCTATGAAATAGCCTATTCCCAAAGTATAAGCAGAATTGCCAAAATTGTCAGAACCCAAATTATTCTCCAACTGATCCAACCGATAAGCTCCTTCAACGGTAAAATATTCTACTTCTGTTGCGGTATATTGAGATGTAAATAGATTCGTTTTTACCTTGTCTGTCCATTTTATATCTAAACTTAGGCCATTAAAGAATGTCTGATATTGCAACTTTTCCTGTCCCCCAAAAGCAACGAATAACCTAAGCGCTTGATTAAAGGTGCCAAAGCTTGTTTCTTGGGACTGCGGGAGCAATAAAAATCGATTGTTGGCATAATTTGAAAGCCAATTGACTATTGCTTTTTTATGAATTCGGTAAGATGTGAACAATTGAAAATCAATAAATCTGGGCGCATAGCTTCCCTGAACATCCAATGAATTTAACAAATATTGATTGGTTCTAAAACGAAAACCACCCAACATCGAAAGACGATTATTTTTGGATAAATATCCTGAAAAAAGATTGGCACCTAAGAGACTAATTTCCGCTCCCAACAGATTCTTTTTTGGTTTTTTGTATTGAATATCCAAGACTGATGAAAGTTTGTCCCCATAATTTGCCGAGAAACCTCCCGCAGAAAACTTTATGTTTTCAACCAAATCGGTGTTGATAAAACTCATCCCCTCCTGCTGGCCTGAACGAATCAGCTGGGGTCGATAAATTTCAAAACCATTCACGTAAACAAGGTTTTCATCAAAATTACCTCCTCTCACACTGAGTGCAGAAGAAAGTTCATTCCCCGACGAAACGCCTGGAAGTGTTTTTATAAAGGATTCGATTGAATTGCTTGGGTTTGGAAATTTTTGTAAGTCTTTTGGTTTAAGAATAAAAACACTAGGGGATTTCCTATATTTTTCAGCCACGATATTGACTTGAGAAATATCTGAAGCCAAATTAAGGGTGCATTTATAATCCCAAATGCTTTTGTCTTTGAGTGGAGGCACCTCAACTTCCATTTCTTTATTCAAAAATGAAATTCTAATGAGGGTTGCTTTGTTTGGAACAATATTTAGAATAAAAAAACCCTTGTTGTCGGTACTTGTAAAATTGTTTCGACTTTCCAAAACGTCGGCGAACTCTAAGGGTTTGCCAAATTCATCGTAAACATAACCCTGAACCACGGCCTGACCCCAATTTTTTTGGAGAAAGCAGAAAACCATCAAAAGCAATAAATACCCTCTACTCACTCGCTCCAAAACGTAAATCTCTAAGGTTTAGTATTTCGTATTTCCGCAATGGCCTTTTGGGGATTTTTTGCTTTAAAAACGGCACTACCCGCCACCAAAATATCTGCACCCATCTCATAAAGATACTTTGCATTTTTGGTTGTCACTCCACCATCTATTTCAATTTTGAAATTTAATTTTTTTTGCTTTCTCAAGTGCGCCAATTGTTGAATTTTATCAATCGTTTCAGGAATGAATTCTTGTCCTCCAAACCCAGGATTCACACCCATCAAGCAAATCAAGTCTACATTTTCTAAAATACCCAAAATACTAGCAATGGAAGTATGTGGATTGATGGCCAAGCCTCTTTTGATATCAAAAGATTTTATGTGTTGCAGCGTTCGGTGCAAGTGAATACATGTCTCAAAATGTACGCTAATCACTTCAGGCTTAAACTTGGCAAAGCCTTCGATATAAAAATCAGGATTTGTTATCATGAGGTGGATATCCAATGGTTTACTCACCCTATCTTTGAGCGCCTCAAGAACAGGAAACCCAAAGGAGATATTGGGTACAAAATGGCCATCCATCACATCAATGTGGTACCAGTCCGCATCGCTTTGCTCTACCATATCAACTGCTTTGTGTAGATGGAGAAAATCTGCGGAGAGTAAAGAGGGAGCGATCATACTATTTAATAATTATTTTTTGAATGACCGGCCTCTGGATGTATTGATTGATTTTTTCGATCAACTGTTTTCTCATAAAAACCATCTCATTTTTGAGTGGAGCAGAATCAATTTCAACAAACATAAAAGAACCTTTAAACTCAATATGGGATGTGTTTTTTGCGATAATGGGACCCACTATTTTATGCCAATCAGACTTTATTTTGGTGGTATAAAGTTTATTCTCCAGTCCATACATTTTCGTAAAATTTTTGAGAACAGAGCTAATTGGAGATTCTTCGGCCATGGTTCAAATTACAGTTGAATACAGTTATTATGCAAGTTCAATTCTTCAAAAATTGAATTTAAGGTGGATGCTCGGGTGTCTGAAATGATGATTTGCGCATCTTTAATTTTTGATAAAAAATGAATGAAATTTCGGAGTCTCTCCAGATCCAATCTGTCATTCATATCGTCAATCAACAAAACAGGAGTTTGTTTGGTCTTTTTTTCAAACCACTGAAATACTGCACACTTAAGGGCCACAACAAAATTCTTGATTTGACCTTGCGAGGCGTGACTTTTTGTATTCATCCCCAAAGTGAGGAATTTTAAATCGTCTTTGTGAATGCCCATTAAAGTTCTTTTTCCCAAAATATCTGCGCTTCGATTGCTCATAAATTCATGTTCAAAATCGTCTTCCAGGACTCTTGTTTCGTAATAAATATCTACCTTTTCATGCACACCTGCTATTTCTTGATAATTGGCCTGAAATAAGGGCAATATTTCTTGAATAAAAATCGATCTGAATTGGGCAATATTTTTTGCCAATGCGATCAATTCGGTATCGTAAATATCCAAGAGATAAGTGTCTGGCTTGTGTGAATATAGATTCTTTAGATATCTGTTTCTCTGTGCCAATATTTTATGATATCTCACCAAATCGATTAAAAAATCCTTGCTCACAAGGGCTATGTTTCGATCCATAAACTTTCGACGAATTTCGCCCAGACCCTCAACTAAATTGAGGTCATTGGGCGCTACCCAAACAACATAAAACTGACCATAATAATCACTTATTTTCGAAATTTTATCTTCGTTCAAAAAAAACTGCTTTTTCCCTTTTTGGAAGGCGACTTTTGCTCTTGAATGATGAACATCTCCTTCTAGCGTAAAGTAGTCGGATGAAATATTTACCATACTTTTTTCAGAAGACGTCAAAAAACTTTTGGAAAGCATCAAATAAGCGACCGCTTCTAAAAGACTTGTTTTGCCTGCCCCATTGTTGCCAACCACCACATTAAATCCCTCTTTAAATGCGAACTCTTTGGCCTTGTGGTTTCTAAAATTTTGTATCTTTAAGTTATGGATTTTCAATCCTAATTTATCGGTTAAAAATAATACTTTTGTCTTTCCAATGGCAAAGGTAAGTCATAGCAAAGCAACCTACTTAGAGTGGTATCGTTTGATGGTTCTGATCAGAAAATTTGAGCTCAAATCGGCGCAAATGTATGGTCAACAAAAAATTAGAGGATTTCTGCACTTATACAGTGGTCAAGAAGCAGTCATTGCTGGCACAATGAGTGCTATCGAGAAAAGTGACAAACTAATCACAGCTTATCGAGATCACGGCCACGCTTTGGCTGTTGGCGTTTCAGCAAATGAATGTATGGCAGAGTTGTATGGCAAATCAACTGGTTGTACCAAAGGAAAAGGCGGTAGTATGCACTTTTTTGCCGCTGACAAAAATTATTTTGGTGGACATGGAATTGTGGGAGGCCAAATTCCACTTGGGGCAGGTATTGCTATGGCAGATAAATATCAAAACAACAAATCGGTAACTTTTTGCTTCATGGGAGATGGAGCAGTAAGACAGGGTGCTTTGCATGAGACTTTCAACATGGCAATGCTTTGGAAATTACCTGTTGTTTTTGTGATTGAAAACAATCAATACGCAATGGGGACATCTGTGGAAAGGACAACAAATGTTTTGGACTTATATAAGATTGGAAGTGCGTATGAGATGCCTGCAGAGGCTGTGGATGGAATGGACTGTGAAGCGGTGCATGCTTCTATATCCAAGGCTGCCAAGCGTGCAAGAGAAGGAAATGGGCCTAGCTTGTTGGAAATGAAAACTTACAGATATCGTGGGCATTCGATGAGCGACCCAGGAAATTACCGAAGTAAAGATGAGTTGAAATCTTTCCAAGAAGAAGACCCCATTGGAAAAACAAAAATGCGCATGCTCCAGAAAAAATTTGCGACAGAGAAAGAAATTACGGCCATTGAGTCCGCACAAGAAAAAATTGTTGAAGAATCTGTACTTTTTGCAGAAAATTCTCCATTTCCAAGCGCAGACGAATTGCATAAAGATGTTTACATTGGAGACTATCCTTTCATAAAATAATCATCAAAAAAAAGATAGCCATAATTGGATCAGGTGTTGCCGGAATGGCTGCTGCATGCCGTCTTCAATCTAAAGGATTTGATGTTCACGTTTTCGAGCAAGCGGAGCAGGTAGGTGGGAAATTGAATGAAATTGTTTTGGGCGATTATCGTTTTGATCGTGGTCCCAGTTTATTCACAATGCCCCATTGGATGGATCAACTCTTTTTGGATTGCAATCAAGAGCCAAAAGACTATTTCCAATCCAAACCACTGGATATTGTATGCAAATATTTTTGGGAAGATGGTACGCAAATGGCAGTGCCTCAAGGATCGGAAAATATTGTGAACACGCTGCATCAATCATTGGGGGAACCCAAAAAAAATATTAGAAAATATCTAAAAAAGTCTTCCTTTATATTTCATCATACAAGTCATATTTTCCTTGAGAAAAGCCTTCACAAGTTATCTACCTATCTCAACTACAAAGCATTAAAATCAATCTTGGTGCTTCCTTTTCTCGGCATTTTTAAGTCAATGAATCTTGCCCACACAATTTTTTTTGAAAAAAGAAAAGCAGTACAATATTTCAATCGCTATGCCACTTACAATGGCTCCAATCCCTACCAAGCACCGAGCACTTTAGGCGTCATCCCTCATATCGAAAATTTTTTTGGTGCACATGCTCCCAAAGGTGGCATGTATTCTATTGCCCAAAGCATTCATAATCTCGGCAAAAAACTAGGTGTTTCTTTTCATTTGGGCAAAAAAATCACACACGTTGAAATAGTGAATAAAAAAGCGCAAAAGATTTTTTTTGAGGATACTCATTTTGATTTGGACTATTTGGTGTGTAATGGAGACATCAGTAGCATCTATCCATTATTTTCTGATTGGAATGGGAAAAAGAAAAAATTAGAGGAACCCTCAAGCTCTGCACTCATTTTTTATTGGGGCATCAATAAGGAATTCAAAAATCTGGATGTTCACAATATTTTTTTTTCAAACGATTATGAAAAAGAATTTGAATCAATTTTCAATAATAAAATTATTGACGAAGACCCAACCATATACATTAACATATCATCGAAATACGCCATCGCAGACGCGCCTAAAGGGAAAGAAAACTGGTTTGTCATGGTCAATGCTCCCTATGACGATGAGCAAAATTGGGAAACCATAAAAATGCAAACGAAAAAGTCGGTTTTAGAAAAACTGCAAAGGGTATTGGGTGAAAATATTTCTGATCTTATTGAGCAAGAAGTTATTTGGACTCCAAAAGAAATCGAAAAACACACCTCTTCCTTTAAGGGTGCGCTTTATGGGAGCTCTTCTAATAAAAGAACTGCAGCATTTTTTAGGCATCGCAACAAAAGCAAAACCTATCAAAACATCTATTTTTGTGGAGGTAGCGTTCATCCGGGCGGAGGCATCCCTTTGTGTCTTCAGTCTGCAAAGATTACCGCTGAACTTTTGATCAATGCCAAGTAATCACGAAAAACGACTCATATATTTTGTTGCCTTTGTCCACATCATTGGTTTTGTAGGAATTAATTTTACGCCCTTCACCAGATTTTTTCTTGAAGCTTCGCAATTCAATTTTTATTTCGTGGCTTTGTGTTTTGCTTTAAGTTTAAAAAAAATAAACCCCAAGCAATTGATTGGTCTTATTTCCATATTTTCCCTTGGCATGCTCGTAGAAATTATAGGCGTAAAAACAGGGTTTCCCTTTGGAGATTATTTTTATACCAAAAGATTGGGCATTCAACTGGCAAAGGTGCCAGTTTGTATTGGTTTCAATTGGATCTTGGTTTGTCTTGGGAGCATGGCTTGGGGAAAATTTATTTCACCAAAGTTTTCGTGGGTTATTGCCTTAAGTGTTTTACTTGTATTCGACTTGTTGCTCGAACCTGTGGCAATAAAGTTAGGCTACTGGGTCTGGAACAATCACAATCCACCAATCAAGAATTATCTTTCATGGCTAATTATTGGCGCAATGGGCATGAAGATTTCAAAAAAATTTGACCTTCCCAATAGCTATTTTTTACAAGCTGTTTTGGCCATTCAATTGTTGTTTTTTCTTAGCTTCAAATTGTTCAATGGTTTGAATTAATTTAACAAAATTTATTTTTGCCTCGATAAACCATGACGGAAGAAAATAACGAGGAGATTTTCGAGGAAGATATCCCTCAAGAGGACAAACCCAAAAATCAAAAAAAACTCAATAATTTAGAGGATTCTTTTGAGGAAGAATTTACACCAAGTGGAAATGTATTGGTCGATTTTTACCGAAAAAATAAAAACATTGCTACGATTGCCCTCCTAACGTTTCTGATTGTTTTGGGTGGATCATGGTATTACTTTGCTCGATGGGTTCCAGAAAAAAACAAAGAGGCAGAGAATGCGCTATTCTACACCGAAGATTATTTTGCTCGTGATTCCATGAATTTGGTATTGAACGGGGACGGAATTCATCCAGGTGCATTAGAAATTATTGAAGATTATGGCAATACAAATGCAGGGAATAAAGCACGCTACATGGCAGGAATTGCATACTTGAATACGGGTCAATATCAAGAGGCAACAAAGATGTTTTCCAAAACCACTTTTCGAGATAAGTATTTGGGGTCCATGGTAAGTATCTTATTGGGTGATTCTTATGCAGAACTTGGAGAAATAGCCAAAGCAGGGAAATATTATATGAAAGCATTCAAAAATTCAGACAATGTAATGACCGCCCCCTACGCATTACAAAAAGCCGCCATTGCATTTGAAAAAATTGAGGCTTACCAAAAGGCAATTGATGCTTATCAAATTTTACTGGATGATTTCAGTGATTCCGAATTTGCTCAGAATGCAGAAGTCTCCATCCACAGTTTGCAAAGCAAAATCAGTCGTTAAATGGCTACCCAAGATGGTCAAATAGCTTATGATAAGTTAGATTATCCAAAGTTTCCATCCAAACAAATTGCCGTTGTTTGCACAGAGTGGAATAGTGAAATTACCGATAAATTATTGGCAGGAGCTATAGAGGCTCTTAAAAAAGCTGAGGTGGAGCGTATCATCTCCATAAAAGTGCCAGGAGCATATGAGATTCCTTATGCTTGCCAAAAATTAGTCCAAAAAAGTGACGTTGATGGCATCGTGACTTTAGGTGCGATTATTCAAGGAGAAACAAAACATTTTGACTTTATTTCACAGGCGGTTTCTCAAGGTGTCATGGATGTTTCGCTTAAGTACAGCAAGCCAATAACTTTTGGCATCATTACGCCCAACAACATAGAACAAGCCGAGGATAGGGCTGGTGGAAAATTGGGGAACAAAGGTTTTGAAGCCGCTTTGTCTTTGTTGAAGATTTTAGATCTTTAAAAAATCTTTACTGGGCATCCAAATTATATTGGGATCACGTTTGAACCAGGTCAGTTGCCTTTTGGCGTAATTTCGTGTATGTTGTTTTATTTTCTCAACGGCGTCCTCTAGTGCGATTTCCCCATTTAAAAAGTCAAAAAGTTCTTTGTAGCCAACGGTTTGTAATGCATTATTTTTCTGAAAGGGCAAAAGACGTTTTGCTTCTTCCAGCATACCCTCTATCATCATTTGGTCAACCCGCTTATTTATCCGATCATACAAAGTATATCTTTCCCAATGGATTGCCCATTTCTCTATTTTAAAATCGGTGCTTATACTCGGCAAAGATTTCCCTCGCTCGGAAACACTTTCAATTTCAATTGCGCGAATAAGTCTATGCGGATTGTTCACGTCAATTTGGTTGAATTTCATAGGGTTTCTTTTTTTTAGTTCATTCCTTAAATATTCCATTCCATATTCATCCAATTTTTTTTGCAATTGCCCCCTCAGTTTTAAATTTTTCGGTGGCAAATGGTCTAAACCTTCTAAGGCAACTTGTAAATATAAACCGGAACCACCAACCAAAACTATGGAATGGTATTTTTTGAAGAGTTCATTGATTTTTTGTCGGCAGGCATAGGCAAATTGGTACACATCAAAATCATCAAAAATTGAAAGATTGTTAATGAAATGATGCGGAACTTCCTTCAATTCGGTTTGGCTTGGTTTTGCGACAGCAACGCCCAACTCCTTATAAAACTGTCTGGAATCAAAACTTATAATCTCACACCGATGCTTTTTGGCCATGTGTATGGCCAATTTTGTTTTTCCACTTGCTGTAGCACCTACTACCGCTATTATTTTATTGATTGGGTTCAGTATTGTCTGGCGGAATGATAAATTCGTCTCTGGAGAGATCTTCCATTTTGGCTTTTTGAATCAAGTCTTTTGCCATCGTGTCGAACTCATTGCTTTTTAAACCTAGCTCAAACTTATTCTTTTTGACAAATTGAGGAGGTGCATCCATTTCAGATTTCTGCAACTTTGGATACGACATGGTTTGATCCGATTTAAAAATCTTGATGAGCTCTATTCTCAAAGCCCATTCTTCGTCCCCGTTGGTAAGGTAGCGAAGCTGCTGATGGGGTGAAACAACCAAATCTCGAACCATCACATTGTCAAAATTCTTTTTTTTCTCTCGGTTGTTGGTAATTTTACTTTTGCTTCTCCAGCTGTCGTCTACGATTTCAAAAGCGGAAGATGTTGAGGCATTGAATTTTATTGCTTTTTGAATGGCTTCATGAAATCGATTGACTGTTTGAGAGGCCAAAACATCAATCACCCGTACAATTTCATCGTAATCTTCAAATTTTATTCTGAACCTAAATGCAATCATTTTATTTTAATTTTCTTAATCCCAAAACCAATCCTTTGGCAACAACAAAGTTATAAGCTTCTTGATAATCATTTTTTATCACACCTTCTAAAATAGCTTCCCGTAAGGCTGTTTTAAGCGTCCCTACTTCTTTTCCTTGCTTTAAACCAAAAATTTCCATGATTTCAAAACCATCTATTGGAGGCTGGAAATTGCGGATTTTGTCCCTATCTTCCACAGCGACAATTTTTTGCTCAACTTGAGCCAAATTATTTTTAAATTTATTTTGTTTAAAAACGTTTTTTGTAGTGATATCGCACTTGCATAAAATCATTAAGTCCTCTAAATCTTCTCCTGCGTCAAAAATTAATCTTCTTATGGCGGAGTCGGTAACAATTTCTTTCACCAAGGCGATTGGTCTTAGGTGAAGCCTTACCAGTTTTTCAACTTTTCTCATAGATTCATTCAATGGCAGTTTCAGACGCTTAAAAATCTTCTTTACCATCCTGGCGCCAAGATCTTCATGACCATGAAATGTCCATCCTTCCTTTTGATCATACCTTTTGGTGGGTGGCTTTGCGATGTCATGTAGTATGGCCGCCCACCTTAACCAAAGGTCATCACTTTTTTCTGCGACATTGTCTAAGACTTCTAGGGTATGGTAAAAGTTGTCTTTGTGAGATTTTCCATTTCTTTTTTCAACGCCTTGTAGAGCAACCATTTCAGGGAAAAATTGGTGCAACAGCTGGGTGTCAAACAACAGCTTAAACCCTTGGCTTGGGCGAGGAGCAAGAATAATTTTGTTCAATTCATCCATAATTCTTTCAACACTCACAATTTTTAACCGGTGTGCCATGGTGCTGATTGCATTTAAAGTATTTGTTTCAATAACGAATTGAAGTTGGGTGGCAAAACGAATCGCACGCATCATCCGCAAAGGATCGTCATCGAATGTTTTTTTGGGGTTGAGCGGGGTTTGAATAATTTTCTGCTTTAGGTCATTGACTCCCCCAAATGGATCAACGATTGTAGTTGAACCATTTAGACTAATGGCGAGTGTATTGATGGTAAAATCTCTTCTATGTTGATCTTCTTCAAGACTTCCTTCTTCAATCTTAGGTTTGCGAGAGTCTCGATTGTAGCTTTCTTTTCTTGCTCCTATAAACTCTAGCTCAAAATCTTTATACTTAACTTGGGCAGTACCAAAATTTTTAAACACAGTCAATGAGGCATTTTTCCCCAAAATACTTTTTAGCGAACTAGCCACTTCAATACCGCTTCCGATGCATACAAAATCTATGTCTTTGGAATTTCTTCCCAACAATTGATCTCTAACAAAGCCCCCTACAACAAAAGTTTCAATGGCTTCCTTTTGGGCGGCTTTACGAACCCAGTCAAACACCTCATTTTCTAATGCGATTTGCATAGGCAATTCAAATTTAGCTAAGTTTGGGTTTAGTTGGTATGAAAAAACTTTTGGTACTTCGACATGCCAAGTCAAGTTGGGCAAATGTGCAAGAATCTGATTTAGAAAGAGGCTTAAACGCTAGAGGTGTCAAAGACCTTATGAAAATGGCAAAAAGACTTAGGAATTATGACTGCCAGCCCGAAATCTGTTTGTCAAGTCCTGCATTGCGCACAAAACTAACTGCACTTGCTGTCTTAGATATTTTCGAAAATCCAATAAAAATAATTGAGACGAACGAACTTTATTTAGCCAATATTCAATCCCTAAAGAAAGAAATTTCCCATTCATTCAAACAATATAATTTCATAATGCTTGTCGGTCATAACCCAGGACTTACAAATATGTTCAACCAATGCTGCAAAAATCGATTGGACAACCTACCCACGCTGGGATGCTACCTATTACAATTTGAAAACTGGCCCTCCTGGAAAGCCAAATTGCTTTTTATCGATTACCCCAAAAAATTTCGCTAATCTTTGTGTCATATTCTAACTGGAGTTGAAAACCTATTTTGTAGACATCGTATTACCTCTCCCTTTGCCCACCTTTTTTACTTATAGAGTTCAAAGAGAATTAGAAAACGATTTGGCAGTAGGAAAAAGAGTTTTGGTTCCATTTGGCAGGAACAAACTGTATACGGGCATTGTTTGGAAAATACACCTTAACAATCCGGGCCATTATCAAGTAAAATATTTGCATTCCATCATAGACCATGAACCAATTATTTCAAAAAAGACGGCAGAATTTTGGACTTGGATTTCAGCATATTATGCCTGCACTTTGGGCGAAGTTATGCAAGCTGCGCTTCCTTCTTTATTAAAATTGCAAAGCGAACAAATTCTGGTTTTGATGGAGCCCATGGATGGGGAAATTCCAAACGAATTGTCTGACAATGAAAAAATAGTTTATGACATTTTGCTTCAAAAAGAAAAATTGGTTGTCAAAGAATTGTATACCCTTTTGGGAAACAATATTTTCAAGACGATACGGTCTTTATACGATCGGGGGCTGGTGATTACCAAAGAGGAAATAAAGGAAACATATCACGAGAGACGGATAAAAATCATCGAAAAAAATCCCCACATGGCAGAGGGAGAATGGGAATTAATTTTTGCCAATCTAGAAAGAAAAGCGCCAAAACAGTCGGATGCTTTATTGAAAATATTCCAAAAAGGGAAGCAAGAAAAAAGAGAATTTCTAAAAAATTACAGTATTCAAGCTGGCGTATTGAATGGGTTAATCAAGAAGGGTTTTATTGTTGAAAGCTTACAATCTAAAAGTAGATTGCCTCGTTTTAATATACAAGAGACAAACAACGAACTCTCGGAAAGTCAAAATCATGCCCTTAAAGAAATTGAAAATAATTTTAAGGATGCTAAACCTACTTTGCTCTGGGGCGTTACGGCAAGTGGCAAAACACATATTTATATCGAACTCATTAAAAAACAATTAAAGGAGGGTAAGCAGTCTCTTTTTCTTCTTCCTGAAATTGCTTTAACCACGCAATTGACGCACCGGCTTGCAAAATATTTTGGTGATCAACTCACGGTAACCCACAGCAAATACAATCAAAAAGAGCGTGTTGAGGCATGGAACAAAATATCAAATGGTGAAAAAAAAGTGATTGTAGGTGCTCGGTCTGCGTTGTTTTCGAATTTTTACAACTTGGGGCTGATCATTGTAGATGAGGAACATGAGACCTCTTTCAAACAGTTTGAGCCAAGTCCTAGATACCATGCTCGAGATGCAGCCGTATATCTTGCTCAAAAAAACAAGGCCAAAATTTTATTGGGGAGTGCTACTCCAAGCATAGAGTCTTTCAAAAATGTGCAAAAGGGCAAATACAATTTGGTAAAACTGAACAATAAATTCTTACCCGGTAAAAAGCCAAAAATTCAATGTATTGACCTAAAAGATGAATACAAGCGAAAAAGAATGAACGGAGCTTTTAGCCAAACATTAATTGAAGAAATAGATGCTTGCATACAGTCAGGAAAGCGGGCGCTGCTTTTTCAAAATCGAAAAGGTTTTGTTCCACTCATTGAATGCAAAACTTGTGGACACATACCTCAATGCAATGCTTGTGATGTAAGCTTGGTGTATTACAAAAAGCAGAACCAAATGCGATGCCATTATTGCGGATTTAAAGAACATACAAACCAGGCATGTTCCTCCTGCCGTTCAAAAGATTTAATAGAAATCGGATACGGAACTGAAAAAATTGAAGCTTTGGCTGAGGATATTTTTCCCAATTATCGGATTGGCAGGCTTGATCAAAATGCAGCCAATACTCGAAAAAAGTATGAAAAGATTTTGGATAATTTTGACCAAGGAAATCTAGACATCTTAATTGGAACACAGATGATTGGCAAAGGCCTAGACTTTAAAAATGTTGGTTTGGTAGCTATAGTGGATGCAGATTCTTTATTACATTTTCCAGATTTCAGAGCACATGAACGAACCTTTCATCTGATCACACAAGTAGCCGGGAGAGCAGGAAGACAGGGCTTTGAGAGCAATGTGTTCATTCAAAGTTTCAAACCTCACCATGCCATATATCAAATGATCATTGGCCAAGATTTTGATGCTTTTTTTCAAAGAGAGATAATGGAAAGAAAAAAACACCTGTACCCGCCCTATCGAAGATTAATCAAAATTACTATTCGAGATAAGGATTTTATTGCCTGCAAAAATTCTGCACATAAGCTCGCACTTTATCTTCGGAAACAGAGCCTGAATGTTTTGGGGCCAAGCACACCCTTGGTTGGCCGAATTAGGAATAAGTTTCTTCAGGACGTCTTAATTAAAGTTGGGCTATCCAATACTTCCCTCCAAGCAATCAAAAATGATTTGTCTGAATTTATTCAGAAAATAAAAGAAGAAAAAGAGCACAATTCAAGTGATTTTTTGGTGGATGTAGATCCATATTAGGTTTTTAATCGGTCTGGATTGTTTTTTAGAAAATTAGACCAATTTTTTGTTTTGGTCTTGTCTAAAATTGAGGAGGATTGGAAATAATGACAAATAGCTACACCCAAGGCATCTGAACTATCTAAAAATTCTGGTTTTTCCTTTATTTTCAGCAATCGCATCACCATTGTCTCTAATTGTTCTTTGCTAGCATTTCCATTGCCTGTGATTGATTGCTTTACTTTTTTTGGTGCATATTCAAATATGGGTATTTGGTGTTGAATCGCAGCGGCTATTGCCAGTCCTTGAGCTCGCCCAAGTTTCAACATGCTTTGGATATTTTTACCGTAAAAAGGTGCTTCGAGCGCCATTTCATCCGGTAAAAATTTTCTGATGATTGCTTGGCAACTATTTAAAATCTCAGCGAGCTTTTCGCCATGTGTTTTTAATTTTCTCAAATCCATCACATCACTAGCGATATAGTATATTTCATTGCCTTTTGTTCCGATAAGTCCATAGCCCATTATATTTGTTCCAGGGTCAATCCCCAATATTATTTTGTCAAAATGGTCAATGTTTTTTTCGCTTGTCACCAATGAATAAATCAAATCTACGTTTTGATTTATTTGATCGTTACAAGAGTTATAAACATTTGGGACAATTTTTCTTGGCTTTGATTTCTATATTCTATTTTCTTTCACATTATGAAAATAGGCTTTTTTCCGCGCCTCTCTTCAAAATTGAAAAAATGAAAGAATGGATTTCAAATCCTTGGATTTTCCTTGTGATTTTTCTTTTTTTTTTAGGAATTCTGGTGGAATCTATTCGATGGAGAGCATTGGTACGGTCTTTAGAGCAAGTCACAACAGTCCGAGCAATTGCTGCCATTCTCATGGGTGCTTTTTATGGATCATTTATGCCCAATCGAGTCGGTGAGTTTGGTGGCCGACTCCTGGTTTTACAGTCAAAAAATCAAGCAAAATCCATACCCATCAATATGCTAGGAGGAACTATGAAATTTTTTGTAAACATCCTATTTGGTTTGTTGGGTTTGATCATTGTTTTTCTCTACCACAGACATTTTTACTCTCATATTGAAAAAAGTTTGAGCATCGTTTTGATGATTGTGATTTTTGTGTGGCTTACTTATCGCTACCTCACTCATTCTAAACTATGGGATAAGCGTCTTTCTCAATTTTCTTATTTATCCGAAATTTCCAGAAAAACGATGGCCTTTGTTTTCTTATTGTCCATTGTTCGGTACCTTATTTTTACGAGTCAATTTCTCTTTCTTCTGAATATTTTTCACCTTCCACAAGCCTTTGAACATTGGTATTTGGTATTTGTATTTTACCTTTTCCAAACAGTCAATCCGGTCATGTCCATTTTCGATTTGGGACTACGGGGATTGATTGCTGAATCTGTTTTTGGTCCATTTCATCAAAATTTTGAGCCCATATTGCAATCCATAACCTTTTTGTGGATTTTGAATGTTATTTGTCCAGCCATTTTTGGAGCGGTAATTGCGCTCATACGTCCGATTTTCAAAAAAAGCTTGCAATGATATTTTGGATAATAACAAACCTACTTTTTTCCCTTGGTTACTTATTGCTTTTTGCATGGTTTGGAAAAGGATGGAAAAATCTTTCTGAAACTAGGACAACTAGAAAGATTGCAAATCATAAGACATTTACTGTGCTTATTCCTGTCCGCAATGAAGAAGAACACATTGTGCGTCTTTTGCAGTCTATCAAGGATCAAAAATATCCCAAAGATAAATTTGAGGTCTTGCTGATCAATGATTCATCTGAAGATAATACCGAGGTTGTGGTTGCCAAATTCATCCGCAAAAACCCTGAGTTATCCCTTCAAATGTTTCATTTGCGCGATCAGGGCAAAACAGGAAAAAAAGAGGCCCTAAACTTTGGGGTAGAAAAGGCTCGTTTTTCTAATATAATAACTGTGGATGGTGACTGTTGTGTGCCTCCAAGATGGTTGCAAGCGTACCATCACAAATTACAAGAAAGAAAGCATCATTTTGTTTCGGGTCCTATCGCTTACTTTGAATCGAACAACTTTTTTAAAAATTGTTTGGATATAGAATGTAAAGGATTGGTGACAATAGGTGGGGCATCCATACAAAACAAAAAACCCAACCTTTGCAATGGAGCCAACCTGATGTTTACCAAAGAAGCCTTTTGTCGAGTGAATGGTTATCAAGGGAATCAACATTTGGCCAGTGGAGACGATGAATTTTTGCTTCAAAAAATGGTTGCATTGGGCACCGAAGGCATTGGATTTTTACGCAACCCAGAAGCCATTGTAAAAACCCAAGCGCCCAAAAATTTCAAAGAATTTTACCACCAAAGAAAACGTTGGGTAAGCAAAAGCAGACACTACAATAACCCAAAGCTAACTTTACTTTTGAGTATGCTATACCTTTATAATTTTTTTCTTGTCTTAAGCTTTTGTTTTTCTATGTCACAACCTATGCTTTTGATCATTGCCTTGTGCTTTTTATTCACCAAGGCCCTTATAGAGTATCGATACCTTTATCTATTGAATTTTTTTTCATTTCGCAGGCTTTTCCCAACAGTTCTCCTAGCGCAACCGTTTTATATTTTGTATGTTTTGGTGATCGGTATTTTAGGCAATTGGGGTACATTTGTATGGAAAGGGAGAGTGCGTAAATGATCGAAATTGGTGCAGTAGAAAAATCAATACTGGGTGCCTTACTCTTCCCAGAACCTTTTTCTACATTGGTGGAAGAATGCGAGACTTTTGGCAATCCAAAATTTTTATGGTCTGTCCTTAAGGAGTTGATTCAGCATGGCTATGTAAAAGCCTTGCATAGGGATTCAAAATTGGAAGAATATGTGAGGGTAGACAATCCTAATGGCCAGCTGTTTCGCAGTACAGCCAAAGGTATTTCCATATTGGAGTACTAATCGTCATGGTTTAAATGAAATCCCAATCTTTTGGTGGTAGGACTGCCTTGTGCTGCATTGAAATGATTCTTTTGTGCTACTGTCATATGTTCTACTTGTTGAATCGGTGGTACTTGTAAGTCAAAATCTAGGGAGTACAGCATACTTTGCTCAATAACTTTTTCAATGTTGATTGGATCTAAAACATCTTTGGTAAGATTTTTAAACAAAAAATTCAACTGCCTTACTCCTTCGACATAAAAATGATTTTCGATATTTACGAAAAGTCTACCAATGATAAAACCCAAATCATTCGAACGGTTATACTTGAGACTATCGCTTAAAAAGTTATAAATATGAATCATACCAAAATATCCTCTGTCTTGGTTTTCTTTTACATAGTCCAATTGGTTTACAGCATGTTTATCATGAAAGGAAAAAACATTGGTATGCATCTGAAAAACAAGAGTATCCCCAGAAAATTTTAAAGAAAACTCAAAATCACTATGATCCGCAAATTCAATTTCAACGTTTTTGTCCTTTTTGAGGACTTCAGGGGCCAATTCTTCGGCAATTTCCTTTGCTTTTTCTTTAAAGTTTTGGAAATGAGCCAAGGTGTTTCTAAAAACTTTTTGTTTTAGGGTGGCTTTGGTATTTAAACCATACAGGATGTCACGCATATCGTTTTTCATTATTTTTATAAATTTTAATTATGACAATTCAATTTTAATTTAGGGAACATTTCTTAATTTCCCCACGAATTTAATTTTATGTCTATCGAACAAAGAAATAACAATATTGCCACATTGAGTATTGGCGAGGAAAAATTTGAAATTCCCTATGTCAAAGGAAGTGAAGAAGAAATAGGATTAGACATTAGTAAATTGCGTGGTCAGTCGGGAGCCATTACCTTAGACATTGGATTTAAGAACACTGGTTCGACCACAAGTTCCATCACTTTTTTGGATGGCGAAAATGGAATTTTAAGACATAGAGGATACGCCATCGAAGACCTAACAGAAAAGTGTTCCTTTTTGGAAGTAGCCTATCTTCTGATTTATGGAGATTTACCCGATCAAAAGGAGTTTGAAAGATTTGATACAGAAATTAGGCGACATACCTTGGTTCATGAAGACATCCAAAAAATTTTTAATGCTTATCCTACGGGTTCACATCCCATGGGACAAATCACCACCTTGGTTTCAAGTTTGTCATCTTTTTACCCACAATCTTTGAATCCAAATCGTTCCGAAGACGAAATTAACATGACCATCATTCGGTTGTTGGCAAAAATGATTACGCTCGCTTCAATGATTTACAAAAAATCCATAGGACATCCCATTGTTTATCCAAACAATAACTTGGATTATGTAAGCAACTTTTTGAATATGACCTTCAAAAAAGTTTCCGAGCCCTACGAAATAGATCCGATCATTGTAGACACCCTAAACAAATTGCTCATTCTTCATGCAGACCACGAACAAAATTGTTCCACCAGCACCGTGAGAATGGTGGGCAGTTCCCAAGCCAATTTGTATGCTTCCATTTCTGCAGGTGTTGTAGCCCTGTGGGGTCCATTGCACGGGGGTGCCAACCAAAAAGTAATAGAAATGCTAGAAGCCATAAAGGAAGATGGTGGAAATGTTCAGAAATATATCAGCAAAGCAAAAGACAAAAATGATCCGTTCCGATTGATGGGTTTTGGTCATAGAGTCTATAAAAATTATGACCCAAGGGCCAAGATCATCAAATCAAATTGCGACCAAATTTTGGAAAAACTCGGTATAAATGATCCTGTCTTAGATATTGCCAAGAAATTAGAAAAAGCTGCCTTAGAAGATTCTTACTTTATAGACAGAAAGCTCTTCCCAAATATTGACTTTTACTCGGGAATTATCTACCGGGCCATTGGTTTCCCTTTGGATATGTTTACCGTGCTTTTTGCTTTGGGTAGGCTTCCCGGATGGATTGCTCAATGGAAGGAAATGCAATCTCAAAACCAGCCTATTAGTCGCCCAAGACAAATTTATACAGGGCCAAAAAAACGGTCTTTTGTAGAAATGTCAGCGAGATAATTTTTCCGCAATTGTTACTTTTTCTAAATCAACTTCATGTCCAAAAAATAGTTTTGATTGGGCAATAAGAAAATCTGTCTTGTCTGTGCAAAAAAACTGATCTCTTTTTGTCTTTTCCTCCATGGGTTTTAATTTTAAGCTTTTTTGGAGATAACCAGCAACAATACTTGGAATATTCAAAACCTCGCAATTCGCTCCTAAAAGATGCTTAAATTCTTTCTCTAAAAGTGGGTAGTGGGTGCATCCCAAAATGCAGTATTCAAAATTTTTATTTTCCACAACCTTTAAATAATGGCCCACCAAGTCCATAGAAATAGAAGTGTTGGACAAACCATCTTCGACCAGTGGTGCCAGCAATGGGGTTTCCAAAGCAAATAAATCAACATTCTTTGGCATTTTTTTTTGATAGACTCCACTTCGAATGGTCTTTCTAGTCCCTACCAACAAAGCTCGAGTAGTAATTCCTGAATTCAATCGGAAATAAGAAACAATGGGCTCAATGACATCTAGGATAGGAAATGGGTCCCCCATTTTTTTCTTTACTTCATTTAGAACTGTACTTGCACTGTTGCAAGCCACCAATACCGCACCTACTTCTTTTTGAATGAAAAAATCAATAACACGGGATGTTAAGCGGATCAAAATTTCCTCGCTCTTATCTCCGTAAGGCATGTGTAGGGAATCCCCAAAATAAACGATTGGGTGGCCTGGCAGAAGTGACTTCACGGCACTTGCAATGGCAAGTCCGCCAGCTCCTGAATCAAAAATTCCTATTGGTTTTTGAATGGATTTTGAGCGATTATTCAATGCCCAATTTTTGCTTTACTGCAAGCATTATGTCATCTTTGGGGGCAGAGTAAATAATGCCTGAACCTTCGGAGGTATCCACCACATAATCATAGCCTTTTTCTTTCGCAACAGCAATGATTGCCTCTTTTGACTTGTCAATAATTGGCGTCATTTTTTCCTGACGTTGCTGCATCAAATCATTTTGAGCATTTTGCTGCAGTTCCTGGTATCTTCCATACATATCCTCCAATTGTTTTTGCTTAATTTCCAATACAGATTTTGGTGAACTGGTATCTTGTTGCAAAGCAATTTGCATTTTTTGCATCTCGCTTTCCATTTGTTTTAAACTTTCTTGATATTTTGTTTGAAGAGCTACCATTTCTTCTTGAATTAATTTTAGGTCAGGGATTTGCTCCAACAGCTTGGTTGAATTGATGTTGGCAATCTTAGACTGTCCATTGGATGCAATAGCAGTAGCTATAAAAAAAAGGACAATTAGGTTTCGTGAAATTTTCATAATGATTTGCAAAAATAAATATAAACTGTAAATCTACCTTAGAT
The DNA here is from genome assembly GCA_963991985.1 of uncultured bacterium. Classification (GTDB taxonomy): domain Bacteria; phylum Bacteroidota; class Bacteroidia; order NS11-12g; family UBA9320; genus MED-G17. The sequence goes on from CAXDRX010000006.1 coordinate 52,019, forward strand.
CGGGAGGCAAATTGGCGTCCCCGTTATTTGTTTCTCCTTGCTTTCCCTTTGTACTGGATGGTACCACTCCCAATTCATCCAATACTTCATCACTTTTATCAAATTTTGCATTGGTATAAAGCATACTCATTTGTCCTCCTTTGTCGAAAATAAAGTCTAAGGCATTGTCTTTGGCCACTTTTTGTATCGCGGTATAAATTTTGTCTTGAATTGGTTTAATCCTCTTTTCTTTTTCTTTAAATAATTCTCCTTCGAAACCAAAAATTTTGTTTTGATAGCTTTTGGTTTCCCTTTCCTTTGAAATGATTTGTTCTTCTCTTTTCTTTCTGTCGCTTGCCGTCAAAAGTGGTTTTTCGACTTGATAAGTTTTGTACATCTTCTCTATTTCCATGTATTTTGCTTCCACCTCTTTTTGCCATTGATCTGACATTTGATCAATTTCTTTTTGTGCCGAACGGTATTCTGGGATTTGATTTAATAAGTAGTCGGTATCCACAAAGGCAAACCTTTGAGCACTTGCTTGTTCTGCAACAAATAAAGTTAGGAAGAATGTTAAAAATAGATTTTTCATATTTTATTGTTTTCAAATATCATACCTTTTTTTTGAAGCTTAATTTTGTTGTTATAGGGTTTTGAATGTTTTAGAAGAAAATATATTTCTAGCAAGCAAAGAATCATTTGAATCTCTTGCATTGCAACTTTTTGATTACCAATCCAAACACAATAAAATTTATAAAAAGTACCTAGACCACTTAGCCATTGACCCGAAAACCATAAAGTTGGTGGCAGATATCCCTTTACTTCCGATAGAATTTTTTAAATCTTTTGAAATAAAAACGGAAAACTTTTCACCAGAGTTAACTTTCTTGAGCAGTGGAACAAATGATATAGGTAGAAGCAAACACTTTGTAAAAAATGGAGGATTGTACGAAAAGAGCTTTTTGACTTGTTATGCACATTTTTTTGGACAAATAAGAGATACTTTGGTGATCGCTTTCTTGCCCAACTATCTGGAACAGGGCAACAGTTCGTTGGTATACATGACCAAAGAACTCATTAAAAGAAGCCAAAACAAAAACTCTGGTTTTTATGATTATAAAGAAAAAAATTGGTCGACCGTCATTCATGAGACTTCCAAAGAACAAAAAATTGTGATTTTGGGTGTAAGTTATGCTCTTTTGGATTTGGCAGAAAAATTTCCAATAAAATTACCTGAAAACACCATTTTGATGGAGACCGGTGGGATGAAGGGGAAACGAAAGGAAATGGTTAGAGAAGAAATGCATCAAAAACTTAAAGAAGCATTTGGACTGCAAAGAATATATTCCGAATATGGCATGACGGAAATTCTCTCCCAGGCATATTCCTTCGGCAACGGCTTGTTCTCTTGTCCACCTTGGATGAAAGTAGTATGCAAAAATATTTACGATCCTTTGGGGGAGAATACGAATAAAAAGGGAAGATTAGGCATTATTGATTTGGCCAATGTGCACTCTTGTTGCTTTCTTCAGACCAACGACCTTGGGATCATTTACCCAAACGGTATGTTTGAAGTCTTGGGCAGAACTGACCATAGTGACCTTAGAGGTTGTAATTTGATGTATACCTGATTTATTCTTTTCTCAATTCTTGTGCTTTGGCAATTGAAGTTGGCGTAATCTTCTCCCCGCTTAGCATTTCAGCCAAAACTTGGATTCTTTGGTTTTCATCCAGCTTATTGATGGTTGAATAAGTAGTTGAATTTTTGGCATATTTCGATACAAAAAAGTGCTCATCTGCTTTTCCAGCGACTTGCGGAAGATGTGTAATGGAGATGATTTGATGTTTTTTACCAAGAATTTCCATCATCATGGCCATTTTGTTTGCAATTTCTCCACCAACTCCCGAATCTATTTCATCAAATATTAGGGTGGGAAGTTTTTTATATTGAGCAAGCTTGGATTTTAGTACCAACATCAATCGACTCCATTCTCCCCCAGAAGCAACATTTTTTATACTCTGCAGGCCTTGCCCTTTATTGGCAGAAAATAGGAATTGTATCTGATTTATTCCATTCGGTAAAAACGCTTCAACTTTACTTAGTTCAATTTTCAAAATTGTATCAGGCATGCCTAATTTTTTGAGCTCTTCAGCTACATATTCTTCCAATATGGGTATTGCATTTTTTCGGTTATTATTCAAAATATCCGCCAAATTCCCCATTTGTCCTTCCAACGCTTTGATTCTATTTTGAAGTGTGTTTATGTCTTCTTCTCCCAAATGATTTTTTTCCACGATGGACGAAATTTCTTCCCACTTATCAATCAGCTCGGCAGAATTTCTAACTTGATGTTTCCTGAGCAATCCATTGAATGTGTCAAAGCGTTCGGTAAGTTCATGCTGAGATTCTATTAGGCTTACCGAATCAAAAATGTCTTGATAAGTATATTTCAAGTCATTCAGTTCATTCAATACCTGAGCCAAGCGTTGGTTGGCCATTCTCAAATCCTCAGAACTATCAATTTTTTCCAATGCATGCAAAATCGGTCCTAGTAAGGAAGAGATTCCATAAGCTTCGTGTTCAACAGCATTTTTGAATGCAGAAATTTGATTTTGGAGAATTTCTTTCTTTTCGAATTGTTTGATTGACTCCTCTAAATGATCATCGGCTGCGCTGGGTCGAAAATGTTCCAATTCCTCCAATAAAAAACTATGGTAAGAAAATTCTTTTTGCAATTCAATTTGTCTTTTTCGTTTTTCATCCAACTCCCCTTGCAATGCTTTTCTTTGACCGTATTTTTTTGAGTATTCTTTTTGGTTTTTTTGATTTTCAGCTATTTCATCCAAAAAAGCAAGTTGTTCGGCTGCATTTGACAATACACCGTTTTGATTTTGTGAATGAATATCTACCAACAGGGCACCCAATTCTTTCAATACTTGCAATGAAGCTGGAGTATCGTTTAAAAAAGCCCGGGATTTACCATTGGAATAAAGTTCCCGGCGTAAGATGCTATTTTGATCAAATTCTAAATCGTTTTTTTCAAAAAACTCAAAAACATCATGGTGTTTCAAGTCAACTTCCAATTCCAGAATACATTTGTTTGCTCCTGCTCTTATGGTTTTCGAATCGGCCCTATGCCCAAACACCAATTGCATACAGTTGAGAAGTATAGATTTTCCAGCCCCTGTCTCTCCAGTAATTACATTAAAATGATTTCCAGGGAAAAAGTGCAAAGATTCAATGAGTGCATAATTCTCTATGTATAGGGACTTGATCACTATATGAACAAATTTAAATCATTAAAAAAGTATGAGAAAGATTTTGTTTCAATCCAAGACTGAAATGTGTAAGTTTGAGCCATGTCAAATGAGAGACCGCTCATACTGATCAGCAACGACGATGGAATTACCGCGCCTGGAATAAAAGCACTTGTAGAAACGATGAAACCATTGGGAGATCTTGTGGTCATTGCTCCAGATAGTCCGCAATCTGGGATGGGGCACGCGATAACCATTACTCGGCCGTTGCGATTGCATAAATCCGATGTTTTTGGCAAGGATGTTTTGGCTTTTCAGTGCTCAGGAACACCCGCAGATTGCGTAAAACTGGCCTTGGATAAAGTTGTCGATAGAAAACCCCAATTACTGGTTTCGGGAATCAATCATGGATCTAATGCGTCCATCAATGTCCTTTATTCCGGGACCATGTCAGCGGCAGTTGAAGGCGCCATTGACGGTTTAAATGCTATTGGTTTTTCTCTTTGTGACTATAGCTTCGAAGCAGACTTTGAAGCGAGCAAGGCCTATGTCAGGAAGATTGCAAAGAATGTTTTGTTGCATGGCCTTCCAAAAGATACATTGTTGAATGTGAATGTTCCCAATGTTCAGAAAAAAGACATCAAAGGAATTAAAATTTGCCGTCAAGCAAGGGCAAAATGGGTAGAAGAATTCGATGAAAGAAGAGACCCTAACGGAAGAAAATATTTTTGGCTTACAGGTCAATTTTCATTGCTTGACCACGATGAAAAAACAGATGAATGGTCTTTAAAAAATGACTACATATCTGTTGTACCTGTGCAGTTTGATCTCACTGCCTACAATGCTTTGAAGACGCTAGAATCATGGGATTGGACATGAAAGGAAGAAGAAAAAAAATAGCCTTGGGTTTTATCACTGGCATCCTTAGCCCATTCCTTCTTTTTTTGATTTTGTATTTGAACTCAGATGTCGATACCCATTTTTATACCTATGTCAGCAAAACCATCAGCACATTGTATTTTTTACCCCTTATGAAGTTGGCGTTGCTTATCAACTTGGCACCCTTTATGGTCGCGATGTATCTCAATAGATTGTTGTTTGCGCGGGGGATATTGATGTCAACTTTTCTATATGCTCTACTTTTTATTTTGAAGTATTTCAGTAATGGATTATGAAATATTATTTAATTGCTGGTGAAGCGTCAGGGGATCTTCATGGTGCCAACCTAATCAAAGAGATAAGAATACAAGACCCAGAGGCTGAATTTCGAGCTTGGGGGGGTGACAAAATGCGCAATAGTGGAGCTACTTTGGCACAACACTACAAGGATTTGGCCTTTATGGGCTTAGTGGATGTTTTAAAAAATCTTAAAACCATTAAAAAATTTTTGAAATTGTGCAAAAAAGATATTGCCCTTTATCGTCCCGACAAAATTATTTTTATTGACTATCCTGGCTTCAACTTACGAATTGCCGAGTATGCCTACCACCAAAAAATTGAAACACATTATTTTATTTCACCAAAATTATGGGCATGGAATACAAATCGCATTAAGAAGATCAAAAAATATATCAAACAAATGCTGGTCATTTTTCCTTTCGAAGAATCCTTCTATGCCCAATACAATTATCCCGTAAAATACGTGGGAAATCCACTTTATGATGAATTGAGCAATTGGCGAAATACAAAGGGAGAGGCTGCAGCAAAAAAATTACAAAATCAATACGACAAACCAATCATTGGTCTTTTGCCTGGCAGTAGAAAACAAGAAATTGTAGCACATAGCAAACTTTTGTATCGTTTGGCTGAGTTGTACCCAAGCTACCAATTTGTTGTGGCGGGAGCTCCGTCCATTGACCCCTCTTTCTATCAGAAAAATTGTCTCAGTGTAAAAGTTCCAATCATTTATGATGAAACTTATGCACTTATACAAGCAAGTAAAGTCTGCATTGTAGCTTCGGGCACAGCAAGTTTAGAGACGGCCTTGCTAAAAACACCTCAATTGGTGATCTATAAAACCAATGATTTGAGCTATCAGGTAGGAAAAAAATTGATTAAAGTAAAATTTTTGTCATTGGTTAATTTGATTCTAAACAAGAAGGCGGTTCCTGAAATTATCCAATATAAATTCCAGCTAAGAAATTTAAAAAAACAGTTGGATTTACTGCTTCATTCTCGACCAATTCAAAAGCAAACTGAGATTGATTATCAAAATCTTCAAAATATTTTGGGTGACACTGGTGCTTCAAAACGAGCTGCACAAGAAATTGTTACCTTTGGATAAAATTATGGTCAAACAATTTGCTATCCTTGGATTTATTCTTTTTGTAAGTGCATGCAAAAGCCGCAAATCTTCTATAGAAAGTTCAACACACAGATCACTAATTTTAATTGCTGAAGAATATTGTGGTGGTGCAGCACCTTCCATGGAGATGCTCGAAGATTTAGCCAAGCCCAAACCCTATAAATCCAGTTTATTGTATTGGTGCTATTTGGATTCTGTAGAAATGAAAATCATTGATTTAAAGGAGATTTTCACCGACAAAAATGGTTTTCTCGAATTTGAGAACAGCTCAAAAGAAATTTTACTTTTCTTCGAAAAACCACGAGCAGAAAAATCAGCTGAGGAATTGAAGCAATTGAGTCCAAGAGAGAGAGAAATTTATGAGTGTGAAAAGGAGTTTTATAGTCAGCCCAACGGAATCATATCTTCTAAAAACTTTTCTCCGCTAGATACTGTTTTTATGACGAAAACGTGCAACCATTGTATACCATTAGAATAGAATTAAATAAAATCCTTAAAAAAAGAGTTTCATGAAAAAACAAAAAGTACATTTCAATGCTAAGGACAACGTTGAATTTGTCAAAGAGTTGAGAAATCGGGTCAATAAGTATTTCAAAGACAATAATATTTCTCGCTACGCCAACTTGAGCATGAAAGTTAAGACAACGCTCATGATCTTGTTGTACTTCACCCCCCTTATTTTTTTGCTTTCTTACCCAATAAACTCCCTTTACACAAATTATCTCCTTTGGATTTTAATGGCTTTGGGGATGAGTGGAATTGGCTTAAGCATTATGCACGATGCCAACCATGGTGCGTATTCTAAGAATAAACTTACCAATAAAATTTTGGGATATTTGGTTAACTTTTTGGGAGCATATCATCTCAATTGGAAAATACAGCACAACGTTCTGCATCATTCTTTCACCAATGTTCATGGCATGGACGAGGATTTAGAAAATGGCGTATTGCGTTTGTCTCCCAATCAACCCCACAAAAAGATTTTTAGGTTTCAGATTTTTTATGCCCCCATCATGTATGGACTGATGACATTATATTGGGTTGTTGCAAAAGATTTTTTGGATGCCCTAAGGTATGCCAAACAAGACTTATTGAAAAGTCAAAATATTACCCTAAGTAAAGCACTTTGGTATATTTCATTAAATAAATTATGGTATTGGGTTCTTACGCTCTTATTGCCCATTATTTTTGTTTCCTTGCCTTGGTGGCATATTGTGATGGGGTTTATTCTCATGCATTTTATTACTGGATTAATTTTAGGCTTTATTTTCCAACCTGCTCATGTTCTTGAGGAAACCCAATTTGTGGAAATAGATGAAAAGGGTAGTATAGAGAACAATTGGGCCATCCATCAGCTTTTGACCACAGCCAACTTTGCCAACAAAAGCAAGGTTTTCTCTTGGTTAATTGGGTGTTTAAATTTTCAAGTTGAACACCATCTTTTCCCCAACATTTGTCACATTCATTATCCTAAAATTTCAAATATTGTTAAGCAAACCGCCTTGGAATTTAACATTCCATATAATGAGCACAGCTCTTACTTCAAAGCAATAAAAAGTCATTTTTCTTTGCTCTACAAACTGGGCAAAGGCGAATACAAGCTTGTTTCGTAAAGACCAAATAAGTCGTTTCCACTTTTATGAAATTTTTTTTGGCTGAATTTTTTGGTACTGCTCTGATGGTTTTTTTTGGCACCCTCAGTATTGTGCTTTCCCATCAGCTTGCTTTTGTCAATGATTTTGTAATTTCTCTGGGTTTTGGTTTCATCGTCATGGTCATGATTTATATTTTTAGAAATATTTCTGGGGCACACATAAATCCTGCGGTAAGCTTGGGTTTTTATTTATTGAAGAAATTATCCTCTCCTCTCTTATTTCTCTATGTATTTGCTCAACTTTTGGGCGGTACATTTGCTTCTTTTTTGATTTCCATTTTATTCCCAAATACGATTGCCTTCGGGGAAACTGTCCCCCAAGTTGGTACTGGGGAAGCCCTTTTTATCGAAATTTTTATTTCAATGATTTTAATGACTGCAATTCTTTGGATTGCAAACCACAAGCAATGGTCAAAATTTACCCCACCCGTAGTTGGGATAGTCGTTTGTATTTTGGCTTATATTTTTGGTCCTTATACTGGCGCTAGCATGAACCCCGCCAGATCATTTGGCCCCGCCATGTTCTCCAATACGATTTCAGTTTTATGGCTTTATTTCATCGGGCCCTGCTTGGGAACGACAATTGGTTCTTTGGTATATAAAATGATTACCAGTTAATGGTGGGCAAATTATGTTGTTTGAGGAATTCGTTTGTTTTACTAAAATGTTTGCAGCCAAAAAAACCCATATGAGCACTAAAGGGTGATGGATGGGCTGCCTTAAGGATGCCGTGTTTGTAGGAATCTATTAAACGCTCTTTCCCTTGCGCAAAGCGTCCCCACAACAGAAAAACCAAGTTCTTCTTGTTCTCCGATAGTTTTTGGATCACGCAATCTGTAAATTTTTCCCAACCCTTATTTTGATGACTGCCCGGGCGACCCTTTTCTACTGTTAGCGTTGAATTGAGCATCAAAACACCTTGGCTTGCCCAGTCACTTAAGTCACCATTTTTTTTGATTGGCAATCTCAAATCATGATTCAATTCTTTAAAAATATTTCGCAAAGAGGGAGGCACAGCTGTCTTGGAATCTACTGAAAAAGCCAAACCATTTGCTTGTCCTAGGCCATGATATGGATCTTGTCCAATGATGACAACTTTTACTTGGTGAACTGGTGTTTTGTGAAAAGCGGCAAATATTTTAGGCTCTGGAGGGAAAATAATTTTGCCCAATTTTTTCTCTTCTTTGACAAATTCGGTGAGCCTTTTGACATAATTTCTATCCCATTCACTTTGCAAAAACTCCTTCCAACTTGCCTCTATATTTACATCGCTGGGCAAATCTAGCCAATGGCTTGTTCTAAATCTTCTATTAAATCCATTTCATATTCGATACCAACACTCAATCGAATCAAAGAATCCGTCAAACCTGCTTCAAGTCTCTTTTCTGGAGGAATACTGGCGTGAGTCATGCTTGCAGGGTGCCCAATCAAGCTTTCAACCCCTCCTAGAGATTCTGCCAAGGTAAAAATTTTTGTTCTTGAAATTACTTGATGTGCATGTTCTATGGAGTTATTTGTTAGTTCAAAACTTATCATTCCCCCAAAATCAGACATTTGCTCAGCAGCTATTTTGTGGTTTTTATGATTCTCAAATCCTGGCCAATGTACTCTGCTAACCTTGCTGTTTTGTTGTAAGAAATGAGCTATTTTTTTTCCATTTTCTGAATGCCTTTGCATTCTAACTGATAGCGTTTTTATTCCACGGAGGGTTAAGAATGCATCCATTGGACCGGGAACAGCACCGGAAGAATTTTGGTAAAATGCCAATTCATCATTCAATTGATGATCATTGGTTACCAAAGCACCCATCACCACATCCGAATGACCCGCGATATATTTTGTGGCAGAGTGCATCACTACGTCTGCCCCAAGTTCTAACGGATTTTGTAAATATGGCGAAGCAAAAGTATTGTCAACCACAGATATCGCTTTATGTTGTTTTGCCACCTCCGAAACATGTTTGATGTCAATTATTTTTATGAGGGGGTTCGTGGGCGTTTCCATCCATACCAAACTTGTTTTTTCGTCAATATGTTGCTCAACCTCTCTTGCATTGGACATGTCAATAAATTGAAAATCTATTCCGTAAGTTGCAAAAACTTTTGTAAACAGACGGTAAGTACCTCCATACAAATCATTATTGGCAACAACTTTTTGGCCAGGTTTTATCAATTTCATAACTGTGTCTATCGCTGCCATTCCACTGGCAAAAGCCAACCCAAATTTTCCATTTTCAAGTGATGCTAGGGCATTTTGCAGTTGTGTTCGAGTTGGATTGTGTGTTCGAGAGTATTCGTACCCTTTGTGCTCTCCAGGCCATTTTTGGACATAGGTGGAGGTTTGATAAATGGGTGTCATGATGGCCCCAGTTTCGGGATCTGGATGTACGCCTGCATGAATGACTTTGGTATTGAAGTGCATGGTTCGCGAAGTTATGTGTAAATCTTATATTTTGATTATCCCATCTTTCATAGTCAAAATTCGGTTACACTGATTGGCCAATTCTATATTGTGTGTAACGATTACGAAGGTTTGCCCAAATTTTTTATTCAAATCAAAGAACAATTGATGAAGATCTCTTGCATTTTCTGTATCCAAATTTCCTGAGGGTTCGTCTGCATAAACCACAGAAGGATTATTGGCTAGTGCTCTGGCAACGGCAACTCTTTGTTGCTCTCCTCCGGAAAGCTCGTTGGGTTTATGATGCAAACGATTGGACAGACCAAGCAAATTGAGCAATTCCTCAGCTCTTTTTATCGCTACACTTTTTTTTCGCTTGGCGATCAGCAGAGGCATTAATGTGTTTTCCAATGCTGAAAATTCCGGTAATAAATGATGAAACTGGAAAACAAAGCCTATTTCTGTATTCCGAAATTTATCTAATTCTGCATGAGAAAGTTCTGCAATAATTTGCTGATTGTACCTTATCTCTCCTGAATCTGGCTTATCCAAGGTGCCTAAGATTTGTAAAAGAGTTGATTTACCTGCACCTGATGGACCAACGATGGAAATTATTTCGCCTTTTTTGATTTGCAAATCAATATTCTTCAAGATTTGAATATTGCCAAAATTTTTGTTTAAACCCTTAACCTCAATCATTGGCAGTTTTAATTTTTTCAAAAACGTCATCAATAATTTGCTCCGCCTGGAGAATTGCCTTGTCTAAAATTTCTTTCCCTTGTTTCTTATATTTTTCAGCTTTGTTTCTATCAGCTAAATCTCGGGCATTGATCAATACATTCATATAGGCACCTTCTATTGCCGTTCTAGTGCATGCTGCACCAACGCCGGCGTCACTTACCGAAGCTTGCAAGCCAAAATGCGCCATTTCCTTGCAAATGGCCAAGGTTTTGAAGGCTGTTTTCATTACTTCAAATGGCACTTCTATGGCACCAATTGTTGCTTCGTTGAGCAGTTTCTGTCTTTTTTTTCTTTCTTCTTCATTTCCTTTTGGGAGTTTAATTGCGTCCATTATTTTCCCAAATGCGGAGGTATCTTCATTTACAAGAAAATTTAGTTTATCTTTTATTTTTTGAGTTTCTTCTGCCCACTGGGAATAGTACTCCACTTTCGACTCCCATCCTCTTTTGTTGGCGGATAAATTAGCGACCATCCCTGCCAAACTAGCACCCAAAGAACCTACATAAGCGGAAATAGAACCCCCACCGGGTGCAGGACTTTCGCTCGATGTTTCGTCTGCAAAAGAGGCCAAAGACATTTGAATTAAAGAATCTTTATTCGTTTGATTTAGTTTATACTCTATAATTTTTTCATAAGGATCAAAAGGACCAAGTTCATCCAAACCCATTGATTTGATGGCAATTTTTATGATTTCGGATTCTGGGACACCCAAAGATCTTCTTTGTTTTTTTAGGTAATGCTTACCTGCATCCAAGATCGCCTTCAAAGGGATTAAGCCTACCAGTTCACTTCCAGTTACTCTTACTCCTCTCGTTATTGCACTGTTGTTCACTTCATCAAAAAAAACGTGAATTGGTGTTGTTTTATAATCCACCAAATTGGCAGAAATTTGTGCTACGCCATATTCTTCAATGTACCAGCCAATGGCTTTCACTGCCTTACATTTACCAGGTACTCTTACAGGATTTCCCTCTCGATCGCGAACTATTTCCCCAACAAAGGGATCTCCTACCCTTTTTACACGGCCCGCCTCTCGAACATCGAAGGCAATTCTATTGGCAATTCTAGACGAAGTGGTATTTAAATTGATGTTGTATGCAATTAAAAAATCGCGAGCGCCAATATTGGTGGCCCCAGCTTTTTTATTCATGATAGCCTTGCCATAATCTGGTTTCCAACCGGCTTGTTGGATTTTATCAAACATACCCTCATATTCCCCAGCTCGTATTACGGAAAGATTTTTTCGTTTTTCGTTTTTCTGTGCTTCGCCATAAATAAAAATGGGAATTTCGGTGCTATTTGCTACCCTTTCCCCAAGTTTATGGGCATATTCTGACACTTCTTTCATGGAAATATTGGCTACCGGTATCAATGGACAAACATCTGTTGCACCCATTCTAGGATGTTCTCCCTTGTGCTTGGACATGTCAATCAATTCAGCTGCCTTTTTTATCGCCAACTCTGCAGCCAAAATAACCGGTTCTGGCTCTCCAACAAAAGTAACAACCGTTCGATTGGTGGCAGCCCCTGGATCTACATCCAATAAAGTTATCCCTTCAATCTTTTCTATTGTATCGGTAATAGACTTGATAATTTGAAGATTTTTACCTTCACTAAAATTGGGCACGCATTCAATTAATTGTCTCATTTAAAGGCAAAGAAAGGTATCTATTCCGTTTTTTGACTTCTTTTTATAGCAAAAGTTGCTTAGTATTGTAGGAATATGAAAACCATTAGATTAAACGTTATTATTTGTTCATTGGTTGGACTTTTTGCATTTGCAAGTTGTGGAGACGATGGAGGTGATCCGCCTGCCAATTCAGACAATAATAAAGATACAACACCAACCGTAGTCATTGACTCAACCAATGGATTTATTTTGGGAGATGACCAGTATTTTGTTGCCAATATCAATTCGACAAATTCATATGCATCTTTCAATGATGGAGAGAACAATACTAGTGTGTACGTTACAGGGACTGATCAGGCGGGCGACCCAGTTACAATAAATATTACTTTCCCTGGCCAATCAAAAGGTACATGGAATTTTTCTGAAGGGAATACCATTACTGCACTCTCAATAAAAAAGTTTAGCGCTGAACAACTTTATGCCTCAGATATTTCAGACCCCGATGGGAAACTTATTGTCACTAAATATGGTGCTGTTGGCGAAACAATTGAAGGAACTTTTAGTGGTTTATTCAAACAATCCATAAGCTCTATTTTGGTTTCGAACGGGACCTTCAAAATAGTGAGAAAATAGTTTTTTGTAGTTCAGAAATTGAAAGCTCTGCCGTTGGTAGAGCTTTTTTTGTTTTTATATATTTTCTTTGCTGCCATGTTCGATCAGCATGTAACTCTCATTACGGGTGGATCAAGAGGTATTGGTAAAGGTATTGTTGAATATTTCTCAAAACTTGGCGCGAATGTTGCCTTCACCTACAATAGTTCGTCGGAAAAAGCCAACCAACTTGTAGACCATTGTAAAAGTACTTTTGCAACCGAAGTAAAAGCCTACAAATCCAATGCAGCAGAGCTTGCTGACGCCGAACAACTTGTACAAAACGTCCTTGACGATTTTGGACAATTGGACAGCTTAATCAATAATGCAGGCATAACCAAAGATACCTTAATGATGCGAATGAGCGAAGAGCAGTGGGATGATGTTATTAATATCAATCTAAAATCTGTGTTTAACTTAACAAAAGCGAGTCTAAGAACTTTTTTAAAAGCCAAAAAAGGTTCGATTATTAATATGGGTAGTGTGGTTGGGGTTAATGGAAATGCAGGCCAGGCAAATTATGCAGCCTCTAAAGCAGGCATCATTGGCTTTTCAAAATCTATTGCCAAAGAATTGGGAAGTAGAAATATACGTTGCAACGTAATCGCTCCCGGTTTTATTGAAACTGAAATGACAGAAAAGCTAGGCCAGGAAGTGGTAAACAACTGGCGAAACCAAATTCCATTGAAACGAGGAGGCACCCCCCAAGACATTGCCGAGCTTGCTGCATTTTTGGCGTCTGACCAATCTTCATACATCACTGGTCAAGTGATTTCAATTTGTGGTGGAATGAATATATAATCCAATGCCACTAGACCAAGTAGATATGGATAGGCATGATGCTCAAATGAGTTTTTTTGAACATCTAGAGGCACTGAGATGGCATCTTTTTAGGAGTTTAATTGCTGTGTTGATTGGAGCCATAATTTGTTTTGTATTCAAATCTTTCTTGTTTGATGTCCTTATTTTTGGTCCCAAAAAAACAACCTTTATCACCTACAAGTGGCTTTGTAATCTTTCTCATCTACTCTATAAAAGTGACAAAATTTGTATTTCTGACCTGAAATTTTCTGTTCAAAACATAACACTTCCCGGTCAGTTTTTACTTCATATTACCGTAAGTTTTATCGGAGGTATTGTTTTGGCTTTCCCCTATATCATACATGAAATTTGGAGATTTATACAACCTGCTTTGGAAAAGAAAGAAAGAAAGAAATCAAGATATTTCATATTTTGGTGCTCTGTATTGTTTTGTTTTGGTATTTGCTTTGGCTATTTAATTTTAGCACCAATATCCATCAATTTTTTAAGCAATTATTCCATTTCATCCGAAGTAAAAAATATCCCTAGCTTAAAATCTTATATCAATTTTGTGGTAATCCTAACATTTGCAACCGGAATGATTTTTGAATTGCCTATACTGATATATTTATTCGCTAAACTTGGACTCATTACGTCTAACCTCTTAAAAAAATATCGAAGACATTCATTCATTGTTATATTAATTATTGCCTCAATCATTACACCACCGGACATTGCCAGTCAAATTTTGTTAACAATTCCTGTCTATATTTTGTATGAAGTTGGAATTGGCTTAGCTTCACGAGTTGAAAACCAAAAGTAAAAATGGATAAACCAAAAATCGCCATCGGTAATGATCATGCAGGGACCCAACTCAAAGATTTTTTAAAGGACCATTTTGACAGTATGTGCACTTTTCAAGATTTTGGCACCAATACAGAAGACTCTGTAGATTACCCCGATTTTGCCCACCAAGTTGCAGAGAGCGTTGAACAAGAACAAAACAAATTAGGTATTCTTATTTGCGGCAGTGGCAACGGGGTAAATATGACGGCAAATAAATATCCAAATATTCGGGCAGGATTGGCATGGAACAAGGAAATATCTACCCTCATTAGGGCCCACAACAATGCAAATATTTTATGTATACCTGCACGATTTGTCTCCAAGGAAGAAGCTGTGGAAATTCTCAATGCATTCGTAAATACAGCATTTGAGGGTGGACGGCACGAAAGAAGAATTCAAAAGATTTCTACACGATAAATCTTCCGACTTTACTAAAACGTTCAAAAACTTTATCCGTATGTGGCGCAGCGCCAAGTTCTTGCGTTAGGTCCTGACCTGCCCAATGTTCATAATGGATGCCTTTTTTCCACAAACGGCTCTCAGTCACATCATAAACAAAGCCTTTATAAGCAACCCAAATTCTTTCATTGTCTTGACCATTGTGAAGAGACAATTTACGCGGACTAATGATTGGAAGCTGATCCAAAATTTTTGACGAAAAATAGTAAGCCCAAACCCAATACAAAAAAACCAATCATTACCAAAACACTTGCTCGCATGGTCCCAGTTAAAGCAATTGCCAATCCAAACAAAGTAGGTCCAATGATTAAACCTACCTTTTCCAACACTTCATAAAAACTAAAATATGCAGCAAAATTATTGGTTTCTGGAAGCAATTTAGAATAGGTGCTCCTAGACAAGGACTGTGATCCACCCATTACAAAGCCCACCAAAGCAGCCAAAATGTAAAATTCGTTGGGTTCTGATATGAAATATGCAAAAAATGCGGCAACAACCCAAAGGATTAGAGAAATCTGCAAAATGAGGATATTGCCAAATCGCTTCGCCCAGCGCGACATAAGCGTTGCACCAAAGACGGCTATAATCTGAATGACTATGATGCTAACAATCAACCCTGTTGTATCTTTATTACCAAAATCATCCGTTGGCCAATTGATTTCTTTTTCTCCAAACATCGCTGCAAGAAGCATAACTGTTTGTATTCCTGTATTGAATATAAAAAAGGCAACTACATAACGAAGGGTTTGTTTTTGCTTGGTGAATTCTAAGAAAGTGTTTTTGAGCTCTTTATAACCATTTGAAAATAGATTTTTTTTCGAGGCTTTCGCTTCCCCCTTGGGCAACCTTTGAACAAAAAACCATCCAAAGCCGAGCCACCAAATGCCTACGAGTAAAAAGGAATGTTCTGCTTGAATCATATCCATACCCGTCATTAAAATCAAAATAATAATCAACAGGAATACACTGCCGATGTATCCTAAAGAAAATCCTTTGGCACTTACTTTGTCTTGTAGGTCTTTGGTAGCGATTTGAGGCAAGTATGCATTGTAATAAACCAAGGAGCCCCAAAAGCCTATGCTTGCAAAAAAAATGGAAGCCATACTGAGTTCTAAATGATTTGCATCAAAAAAATACAAAGACATGCATGAAAGGGAGCCCAAAGTCATGAAAATTTTTAGAAATACCTTTTTCCCATCTGTGTAATCTGCAATACCGCTTAAAAGTGGTGCCAACAAAACAATTACAAAAAAAGACGCACTAAAGATATAGGAATAAAGTTCATTATTAACAAATTCTCTCCCAAAAAAAGAAACAATATCTACTTCATTTCCGTGAACAATTTTTTTGTTCCCAGCAGTTTTGGCCGCATAGAAAATAGGAAAGATAGTAGCCGTAATGACAAGACTGTATACAGAATTTGCCCAATCATACATCGCCCAAGCATTCAAAACTCTTTGGTTGTTCATACGCATTCTACAAGGTTATCAACTTTTTTTAAAAATATGATGACAACTCATTTACTTTCTCCATAATCAAAGAAATTAAATGATTACAAACATCTTCAGTTTCTCCCTCTGCATAAATACGTATAATTGGTTCTGTATTGGATTTTCGCAAGTGGAGCCATCCATTTTCAAAGTCAATTTTAACCCCATCTGCCGTGTTGATTTGTTGGTTTGAAAAAGCTTGTGCAATTTTATTTAGCAAGTCATCTACATCCAAATCTGGAGTCAGTTGGATTTTATTTTTTGACATTACATAATTTGGGTATTTTTTTCGTAGCATGGAAACGCTTGTCGAACTTTTGGCCAAATGGCTTAAAAATAAGGCAATTCCAACTAGAGCGTCCCGTCCATAGTGTAAGGCAGGAATAATGACCCCTCCGTTCCCTTCACCTCCAATTATTGCATTGCATTCTTTCATTTTCTTTACTACATTCACCTCTCCTACTGCGCTTGCAAAATAGTCTACACCATGACGATCACAAATGTCTTTTAAGGCACGACTGGAAGAGAGATTTGAAACAGCCGGACCTTTCGAATGTTCCAAAACATAATCTGCAATCGCCACCAAAGTGAATTCTTCCCCAAACATGTCTCCTTTTTCATCTAAAAAACACAATCGATCCACATCTGGGTCAACCACAATGCCCAGATCTGCACCATAGGTTTTAATATAATTTGAAATCTGCTCTAAATTTTCTTGGAGGGGCTCCGGATTGTGCGCAAAATCTCCCGTAATTTCTCCATTCAAAATTTTTATATTGGTTATGCCTAATCTTTTCAAAAGCATAGGAACAAAAGTTGCACCAGTCGAATTTATTGCATCTACAACTACGCTGAATTTGTTTTTCTGGATTGCCTCTGGTTCAACCAAGTCCAATTCCAATATTTTTTCGATATGCGTAAACCCATATTGTTCTTTTTGTGTATACCCACCCAAATTTTTTGTTGAAGCATAAGATAGCCTTCCCAGATCTATTTTTAATAATTTCTCGCCCTCCTCTTCTGAAATAAATTCACCTCTTTCATTCAATAATTTGAGTGCATTCCATTGTTTTGGATTATGACTTGCTGTAAGAATAATACCACCATCTGCATTTTCAAAAACAACAGCCATTTCTACCGTTGGGGTTGTGCTTAAACCTAGATCTACTACATCAATTCCACAAGACATCAAACAACCAGTCACCAAACGATTTACAATTTCTCCACTAATTCTCCCATCCCTACCTACCACTACCTTGGGCCTTTTTTTCTTTTCCAAAATAATGTGGGAAAAAGCAGAAACATATTTGACAATATCGATTGGCGTAAGGCCTTCATCTGGTTTTCCACCAATGGTTCCTCTTATCCCAGAAATTGATTTGATTAATGTCATTTATGAAACAAATATCTTGTATAAGGGAGGTTTATTTTCTCGAAGTTTTCCCCAAACAGTATTTTTTTTTTGACCTGAATCGGATTTAATCTGTTTCATTTAGTATACATTTTTACTTTTGTATTGGCAAAGGAGTTCATCGCTTCGCTTCGTGTGAAGAGGAAAGTCCGGACAGCTCAGAGCAGTGCACTTCCGAAATGGAAGGCAAGTCGAATGGCTTGACAGAAAGTGTAACAGAAAATAACCGTCTGCTTTTGGGCAGACAAGGGTGAAAATGTGGGGTAAGAGCCCACACACTTGCTTGGCGACAAGCATTTGGTACAAACCTTGCACGCTGAAAGACCAAATAGGCCAACGATAATGTTGCTCGCATTGTTGGTGGGTGGGTCGTTTGAGCGTTCTTGTGAAAGTTCGCCTAGATAGATGATGGACCTCCCAAAGGGAGAACAGAATCCGGCTTACGAATTTGCCTTTTATATATTTTGAATATGAAGAAAAAGAAAATCCTCATCATAGACGATGAAAAAAGCATTAGAGAAAGTTTGGTAGAAATACTAAACTACGAAGACTATTTTACTGAAGTTGCCAATGACGGCATAGAGGGGTTAAGCAAAATAGAAAAGGATTTTTTTGACCTTGTCTTGTGCGATGTTAAAATGCCTAAAATGGATGGGTTAGAATTGCTTGAAAAAGCAAAACAAATTGATGGAGAACTACCTTTTATTATGATTTCTGGTCATGGCACAGTAGAAACAGCCATAGAAGCTACAAAAAAAGGTGCCTTCGACTTTATCTCTAAACCACCTGATCTGAATAAACTGCTCATCACCATACGAAATGCTTTGGAGAGAAATGATCTAATGATTGAGACCAAAGTGTTAAAAAGAAAAGTAAGTAAGGTTCGAGATATTGTGGGGGAATCTTCATCCATTGAAAAAATAAAATCAACGATAGAAAAAGTAGCACCTACAGACGCCCGTGTATTGATTACGGGTGAAAATGGCACAGGAAAAGAATTGGTAGCACGCTGGATACATGAAAAAAGTAGTCGCAGTGATAAACCCATCATCGAAGTAAATTGCGCCGCAATTCCGAGCGAACTCATTGAATCTGAATTGTTTGGACATGAAAAAGGTTCGTTTACTTCAGCTGTTAAACAAAGAATTGGGAAGTTTGAAAAAGCAAATGAAGGAACTTTGTTTTTAGACGAAATTGGTGACATGAGTCTGTCCGCTCAGGCGAAAGTTTTGCGGGCTTTGCAAGAAAATAAAATTACTCGGGTTGGAGGGGAAAAGGAAATTCATGTGGATGTTCGAATAATTGCGGCTACCAATAAAAATTTGGCAAAGGAGATTGAAGAAGGAAGATTCAGAATGGATCTCTATCATCGAATTAGTGTGATTCTCATTCATGTTCCTTCTTTGAATGATAGAACCGATGATATTCCTCTGATCGCTGAAAAGTTTTTGGAAGAAATATGTCAAGACAATGGCATCCAGAAAAAACAAATTACTGCCAAGGGAGTGGAAGAGCTCAAAAAAATAAATTGGACGGGTAATATCAGGGAATTGAGAAACGTAATTGAAAGATTGGTTATTTTATGTGGCCACAAAATAACAGACGAAGATGTAGCTGCTTATGCCAATATTGATGGTAGAAAATCAATGAGTACAGAAATGATTCATAGCTTCAAGAAATTCCAAGATTGGAAGGATTATTCAGAAAAATTATTTATTGATCTTAAATTGAGAAAGAACAATTGGAATGTAGCCAAAACTGCATCAGAAATTGAAATTCAAAGAAGCCATCTTTACAATAAAATTGAAAAATTTGGACTAGAAAGACAGAAATAAGTTGATTGTTTCTGAAAAAGAAATACCAAAAATAATTGCTCATCTCAAATCAAATGGATTGGCTGCCTTACCTACCGAAACAGTTTACGGATTGGCAGGAAACGCCTTACAAGAAGCTTCAATTCTCGAAATTTTTAGGCTAAAAAAGAGACCTAAGTTGGACCCACTTATTGTTCATTTAAAAAATTCTTCTGAATTGGGGAAATATGCCAAACAACCGTTCCCTAAAAAAGCCATTGAGTTGACAGAAACTTTTTGGCCTGGTCCGCTTACCATCATTTTACCAAAAACAAAATTAATTCCTGACCTAGTAACCTCTGGCTTGCCCTATTGCGCCTTCAGAATACCTAAGCACCCTCTTTTTAAAAAAGTTCTTTCGCAATTGGACTTTCCTCTGGCAGCGCCAAGTGCCAACCCATTTGGCTACGTTAGTCCTACAACTGCTCAACATGTGAAAAATCAATTAAACGTAAAATTTATCCTTGATGGTGGCCCTTGCGAATTTGGCCTCGAATCCTCGATAGTTGCTTTTCTAGAAAATGAAAAACCAAAACTGTTGAGGTATGGAAGCATTTCCTTTGAAAATCTTTTGCAAACCATTCCTGAGCTTGTAGAAGAAACTGCTTCCACAAATGAACCTATAGGTCCTGGCCAACTTTCAAAACATTATGCAACAAACAAAAACCTTTTTCTTTTGGACCATTGGCATGACCAAAAGCTAAAACCATCCGACGCATTGATTTGCTTTGGACGTATTTCATTGAAAGGAGAAAACATTTTCAACCTGAGTCAAAGAGGAGATTTTGAGGAGGCGGGAAAAAATTTATTTGGCACACTCAGGACATTAGACAATGACCCAAAGATTAAAGAAATTTTTGCCGTGAGACTGCCCAACAGGGACTTTGGCAAAGCGATAAACAACAGACTTGAAAGGGCCGCCGCGAGCCATTAGAAAAGACCATGCAATTGAGCATCTATCCTTTTGATAATGTTGCCCAGATCTTCAGGATTATTTTCAAAATCAATATCGTCAACATCAATAATCAGTAGAGGGCCTTCGTCATATTTTGTGATCCAAGCTTCATAACGTTCATTTAGTCTTTTTAAGTAATCTAAACGGATGCTGTCCTCGTAATCTCTTCCTCTTCGCTGAATTCTTGAAACCAAAGTTGGGATCGTTGCTCTCAGGTATATCATTAGGTCGGGTGCCTGGATCATAGATTTAATACTGGTAAACAAAGAATCGTATGTTTCAAAATCTCTTGTGGTCATCAGTCCCATGGCGTGAAGGTTGGGCGCAAAAATTTTGGAGTCCTCAAAAATAGTTCTGTCTTGCACCACCGTTTTGGGCGTTTCGGCAATTCGCAAAAGGCTGTTGAATCTACTATTCAAGAAATAAATTTGAAGGTTGAAACTCCAACGAGGCATGTCTTCATAAAAATCTGAGATATACGGATTGTCATCAAGAGCTTCATAATGAGGATTCCAATCGTAATGTTTAGATAATAAGGTCGTCAATGTTGTTTTACCCGAACCGATATTGCCTGCAATTGCTATGTGTTTTGCCTTCATTCTTGAGATGTCAAATGTATTTAATAAAACGATTTTATACCAATTATTTCTCGAACGTCTTTGATGGTATTTTTTGCACTATCCCTTGCCTTTTCTCTTCCCATTTTGGCCACTTTGGCCAAATATGCTTCATTTTGCAACATATCTTCAATTTTTTTGCGAAGGGGCGAAACAAAGGACTCCATATCTTCTGCCAACTGATTTTTTAAATCTCCATAACGAATGTTTGCATTGTTATAATCCTCCTTAAATTTTTGAATGGTTGATGTGTGAGAAACAAGACTCATCAAGTCAAAAAGGTTTGCAATTTCATTCGAAAAAGTTTGATTTGGTTTTGTAGGTCCACTATCTGTTTTGGCCCGCATAATCTTCTTTCTAAGTTTTTGCGGTTCATCGTATAAAAAAATCGTATCGGACTCACCGGAACTTTTGCTCATTTTGCCTTGTCCTGTTAAGCCCGGCACTTTTACCAAATCGTCTCCAAAGTTAAACGCTTTGGGTTCAGGAAAATAGTTGGTCTGATAAAGCCTATTGAATCGATTGCCAAATTGACGCGTCATTTCTAGATGTTGCGCTTGGTCTTTCCCTACCGGAACAAGATCAGCCTTGTGGATCAAAATATCTACTGCCATTAAAACCGGATAGGTAAGCAAGCCGGCATTCACATTGTCTGGTTGCGTTCTGATTTTTTCCTTGAATGTTGTGTTGCGCTCCAATTCTCCCAAGTAAGCATTCATATTCATGTAAGTGTAAAGTTCATATACCTCAGGCAAATCACTTTGAACAAATAGAGTGCACTTTTCTGGATCCAAACCCAAAGCGAGATACTCTGCCAATACGTGTTTTACACCGCTGTGTAAATTTTCAGGAGTTGGGTGGGTGGTAAGCGAATGAACATCTGCAATAAAAAAATAGCAATTGTGGGATGACTGCATTTTAACAAAGTTTTTGAGGGCTCCAAAATAATTTCCCAAATGAAGCATCCCTGTCGGCCTAATTCCACTTACTACTGTTTTCATTTTGTTTATACTCATGCAAGTTCTAATTTTTGTTGATGCAAATCGAAATAATAGGCCTTTTTTTTCATCAATTCTTGATGATTGCCTCTTTCTACAATTTCCCCTTTGTCCAAGACCAAAATAACGTCTGCATGCTGGATGGTGCTTAACCGATGTGCAATTACGATAGAGGTTCGGCCTTCCAAAAGCTTTCCAATGGCATTTTGAATGAGCAAATCAGTTTCACTATCAACAGAACTTGTTGCTTCATCCAAGATCAACAATTTGGGATCAAAGGCCAAAGCTCTAATAAAGCTAATGAGTTGTCTTTGGCCCGTTGATAGGGCATTACCCCTCTCCATAACATCGAAGTTGAACTGTCCTGGCAAATTTTCAATAAATGAAGTAGCACCAACGCTTTCAGCTGATTTTTTCATTTTTTCTATCGGGACTTTACCCGTTAAATCAATGTTTTGAGATATAGAACCTGAAAAAAGAAAAATATCCTGCAAAACAATCGCCATTTGACTGCGAAGTGAATGCAAATTCCAATCTTCGATCTCTTTTCCTTCAATAAATATTTGACCCTTTTGTTTGGAATAAAACTTTGATATCAAATTGATGATAGAAGATTTTCCCGCCCCTGTTGCCCCAACCATCGCGAGGGTTTGTCCTTCCTTAAGCTCAAAAGAAATATCTCTTAATACATAATCCTCTTTTTGATAAGCAAACCAAACCTTTTTGAATTGAATGTTTCCAAAAATTTCAAGGGATAACTCTCCTTGGCTTTCTAGTTCACCTTTTGCATCCAATAGCTTGTAAATTCTTTCTGCAGATACCATCCCCATTTGTATTTGGTTGAATCGGTTGGCAATCATTCGGATTGGACGGAAAAACATCTGAATGTAAAGATAAAAAGCAACGATTAGACCCGGACTCATATCTAAGTTTAAAGATTTTTTCACTCCCCACCAAATGATCAAACCCATGGACAAGGAAGTAATTATTTCAACAATTGGAAAATAAAGAGCATGGTGGAATACTGACTTTTTATTTGCATCAAGATGCTTTTTGTTGATCACTTTAAATTTATCGAATTCTGCTTTCTCCCTATTAAAAATTTGTACCAATTGTATACCACTTATTCTTTCTTGTACGAAGGAATTCAAAGCGGCCACTTGTGTTCTTACTTCCTGAAAAGCACTTTTCACCCCCTTCCTAAATACCTGGGATGCATAAAGTAAAATGGGCAATACTGAAAGGCTAATCAACGTCATTTGCCAGTCTTGATAAAACATAAAGGAAACTATAAACAAGATCATCAATAAATCTCCTGTAATAGAAATCAAACCAGAAGCAAATACTTCGGCAATGGTCTCAATATCTCCAACCACGCGGGTAACTACACGACCGACAGGGGTTTTGTTAAAATAACTCATTTTTAGTTCTCCTATGTGTTGAAAAACACGATCTCTCAAGCTTTTTACAACAGACTGTCCCAACCAATTTGTGGCATATGTTTGAGCAAAAAGAACCAAAGTTTGGAGCACTAGAAGACTGGAAATGAGCACAATCATCCGAACCAACCCCACTCTATCTCCTATGGCTATATGGTTGTCGATGGTCTTTTGTATAAGAATGGGCCTTAGTGGACCCAAAAAAGAGGCAAAAACGGTAAGGAGAATGGATAGAACCAATGCATTTTTATATTCGAAAGAAAGACGAAAAATTCTTCCCAAAAGTTTATAATCTGTCTTTTTTTTTACTTTCGACATCGCACTTAGATTACAAATTAAACGAGTGGCCGCAAGATACCTTGCGGATATTCTATTTTTTCTAAAAATAATCCTTGAGCAGGAACGGTGGGCCCTGCTTTTGTCCTGTCTTTGCTTTCTATAATTTTTTCAAAGCCTTCCAAATTTACGGTTCCTTTCCCAACCAAAACCAAAGTACCAACAATTGCTCTGATCATCCCACGTAAAAACCGATTGGCCCTTATTTCAAATTTGTAACCGTTTTCAAACATGAAAAAATTGACTTCTTTGACAATACAACGATAATGGTGATTTTCTGATTTCACTTTGCAAAAGCTTTGAAAGTCTTCATAATCAAGCAACTTTAATGCAGCTTTTTCCATTTTTTCAAAATCCAGTGCTTTGCTAAAATACCAACTTGTTTGATTCTTGAAAGGATCTTTTTCTTTGTGCATGTAATATCCGTAGGTCCTCGAGACAGCATCAAACCGTGCGCTAAAATTATCAGGGACTTCAAACAATTCTAAAATGGCTATATCTTTAGGTAGTAAACCATTCCATTTGTGCAACAAAAATGGAGGCAATGTTGATTGATCAGTATCAAAATGAGCAAAAAACTCAGAAGCATGCACACCGGTGTCTGTTCGGCCACAACCTGAAACAGTCGTTGCGTTTCCGAGCAGAACGCTCAAAGAATTTTGCAACACTTCTTGAACCGTTTGGGCATTGTTTTGAATTTGCCATCCATGATATTTGGTGCCCATAAATTGAAGTTTTACTAGACAACGCATTAGGCTTTTTCCAAGACCAATGCCATCCCCTGGCCAACACCCACGCACATGGTTGCCAATGCATATTTAGCATTTTCTCTCTTTTTGAATTCATGAACTAAAGTGGTGGTTATTCTTGCACCACTGCAACCCAGTGGATGACCAATTGCGATGGAGCCCCCATTAACATTTATAATTTCCTCATTCAGATGTAGATCTCGGATACATGCAATGCTCTGAGAGGCAAAAGCTTCGTTGAGTTCAATTAGATTTAAGTGTTTTGCTTCTATTCCTGCCCTTGCCAATGCTTTTTTTGTTGCGGGCACCGGACCAATTCCCATAATGGAAGGATCCACTCCTGCAGATGCGCTACTCACAACCCTTGCCAAGGGGGTTAAATCAAATTTTTTGATCATTTTTTCTGAAACCATTAATAAACAGCTGGCTCCATCATTGACCCCACTACTATTTCCTGCAGTAACCGTTCCTCCTTTGCGAAAAGCGGGTTTTAGGGTGGCCAATTTCTCCAAAGAACTTAGTCTAGGATGCTCATCCTTGAGCACCAACAAATCCTCTTGTTTTCGTCTGGGAACATGCACTGAAATAATCTCATCACTAAATCTTTTGTTTTCATGCGCATTTTGATACTTTTCTTGAGACCTTAAGGCAAAAAGATCTTGTTCTTCACGGCTTATTTTATATTTCTCTGCAACATTTTCTGCCGTTTCACCCATAGCAAATGGAAAGTAAATATCGGCCAACTTTTTGTTTGTAAATCTCCAACCAATTGATGTATCGTACATTTCCATCTTCCGAGAGAAAGCTGTTTCAGATTTACTTACTACGTATGGGGCTCTGCTCATACTCTCCACCCCTCCTGCAAAATAAATATCCCCATAACCCATTTGAATCCCCTTTGCTGCTTCAGAAATAGCGTGCAAACCACTAGCGCACAGTCTATTAACTGTAATGCCAGGCACAGAAGTTGGCAAACCAGCCATAAGCAATGACATCCTAGCTACATTTCGATTGTCTTCACCTGCTTGGTTGGCTGCTCCGAAAATTACTTCCTCCGTGAAACGATAGTCTAATTGAGGATTTCTTTCAACGATAGAGGATATCGCCAAGCTTGCCAAATCATCCGGACGGACAGACGACAAGGAGCCTCCGTATTTTCCCACCGGAGTTCTAACAGCATCAATAATATAAGCTTGTTGCATAGATCAAAATTAATTTTTCTGTTTCGTCCTCAATATTAATAAATAACTTCGTCAATATGATTCAAAGAAAACAAAGCCTTTGTTGGTTGCTTGTTGGACTTATTTCTGTTTGTATGAGCATGAGCACAATCGTCTTTTTTAAGTCTTCTTTTAAAAATAAAAGCGATTTTTTTGAAATTTCTACGGCTTACAACAAAAAAATTCTCGACACCAACAAAAGTCCAAAGCTAAGGGTTAGCACAATCAATTTTTACCCGAAATATGCTCTCATTTTGCTGGCTATTTTATCTTTGGCTAGTGTAGTTCTTTACAAGAACCGAAAACTTCAAATGAAATTGTGCTTTGTTCAAATGGGTCTGGTTTGTATTGTTATGTTTTTTATGGTCCAAAGCTCATTCTTACTCACCAAAAGCCTTTTAGAGAATACGGAGGATGCTTTCCAATACCAATATCTGCCATCTGCTTGCTTGCCTTTTTCATTAATCATTTTTGAAATTTTGGCCTACCGTTTTACTGCCAAGGACGAAAAAATAGTCAACTCCCTTAATAGACTTCGATAATTTGTTGGAAGTAAAAAATCTAAATATCTCCATAGACAAACGACGCTTAGTAAAAGACGTAAGTTTTAAATGTAAGGAAAATCAGTTCATATCGCTTATTGGTGCTTCGGGGAGTGGGAAATCTCTTTCCTCATTATCAGTTGCTCGATTATTGCCACCCAATGCATCGTATGAAGGGGAAATTCTATTGGACGACAAAAACATTCTGGCAATGAGTGAAAAGGATTTACTTGCTTTGAGAAGCAAAGAAATTGCTTATATTTTTCAAGAACCGCTCAGTTCTTTAAATCCAATTATGAGTATCAAAAACCAGCTGATAGAAAGCATAACCAATAATAGCCAAAAACATTATTCTAAGCTAAAAGATATTTTGAATAAAGTTGGACTTTATGATCATCAACGAATTTTAAAAAGCTTTCCACACCAATTGAGCGGTGGACAAAGGCAAAGAGTTATGATTGCAATGGCATTGATTAGGCAACCCAGACTTTTGATTGCAGACGAGCCAACAACCGCTTTAGATCCTATTTTAAAAATAGAAATTCTAGATTTATTGAAAACGATACAAAAAGAAAACAATATTTCTATTCTATTTATCTCACATGAAATCAGTCTGGTGATGAGATATAGCGATAAAATTTATGTTATGAAACAAGGAGAAATCATCGATGGTTTTTCACCAAAAAAAAATCTTAAATCATTGCATCCATATACCTTAGAGCTGTTAAATTCATCAAAAAATCGATCCAAGAAAGATGTTCCGAAGCTTGAAAATATTCTCAGCTTCAAAGATGTGTATTTTCAATACAGCTCCAAACAAGGTATTGGCCCTATTGGCTTTGATGTAAAGAAAAATGATACCTTAGGAATTGTAGGTCAATCTGGAAGTGGAAAAAGTACTCTGGTGAAATGTCTTCTGAAATTGGAAAAAATTCAAAGAGGTAAAATAGTCTTCAACAAAAAAAACATTCGAGACTACAAAAACCAGAAGGAATTTGCCCAGCAGATACAATTGGTATTCCAAGACCCCAGCAGTAGCCTAAACCCAAACCAGTCTGTATTGCAAACTTTAAAGGAAGTATTGCAGGTTCATTATCCAGAAAAGGCAAAAAACCAATACATCTATAACCTTCTAAATCAAGTTGAGTTGAGTGAAGAAGTAGCTCAAAAATTTCCCCATCAACTTAGCGGCGGTCAGAAACAAAGAGTAAGCATTGCAAGGGCAATTGCCATTCAACCAAAGCTTTTGGTTTTGGACGAAGCGGTCAGTGCGCTCGACACAAAGACACAATTTCAAATTTTGGATTTATTAAAAAAGCTACAAGATAAAATTGATTTAACGTTCCTTTTCATAGGCCATGACATGAAAACGATTCGATATTTTTGCAATCGCATCATTGTGATGAAAGACGGAAAAATAATTGAATGGGGAAGCACAAAAAATGTTTTTGAAAAAGCCACACATCCTTATACCAAAAAGTTAATTGACAATATTTGAATAAAAAAAAAGTACACCGATACACTGTTGGAAAAGAAGACTTCCCCAATTTTTTTGGGGAAGACATTCATGAGGTTTGTAGCACATACGTTTTATGCCGAGAAGCAGAAAAACTAGGTAGGCTTTATATTTTGGCTTTTCTTGATAAAGAAAACGAAGGCATTGGAACATTTGTAGAGCTCAAACATATTGGTCCTGCTTTTTACAAAGAAGAAATAATTTTTAAGGGTGAAATAATAGACGGGGAAATGGACAATTTTGTTGTTGCATTCGAAGCAAAAGTTGGGCAAAGACTAATTGCAAAAGGTAGAACGGGTCAGAAATTGGTTAAAAAAAAGAAACTGCTTGACCATTTTAAAAAAATTAAAAACCAGAAATTGAATTGAATAAAAAAGTACTTATAACCAACCGCAAAGCAAAATTCGAATACCAAATTACTGAGACCTATGTTGCTGGTTTGGTACTGACAGGACCCGAAGTAAAATCGATAAAGAATGGAGAAGCGTCAATAGCAGAAGCTTATTGTATTTTTTCAGCTCAAAAATTGATTATACGTGGGATGCAAATCAATGAATTCAAAAATGCAGGATATACTTTGCAAGAGCCTTTGAGAGACAAAGCGCTTTTGCTCACCAAAAAAGAATTGGGAAAAGTGAAAGCCAAAATTGAAATAAAAGGAAATACATTGATTCCTTTAGAAATTTTTCTTTCCAAAAGAAATTTTATCAAACTCAAAGTTGGTTTGGGAAAGGGTAAAAAATTGCATGACAAAAGAGCTTCCCTAAAAGAAAAAGATCTTAGAAGGGAACTTGACCAATATCCTTAAAATATAAATTTTTACATTTGACAAACATGCACAACAAACGACCTTGGACGAAAAACTATCCCGACTTTGTGCCCAAAAGTGCAGAAGTTGGAAAATACGAAAATTTGGTTCATTTAATCGATGAAAACACAAAAATATATCGCAATGACCCCTCCTTTTATTGTTTCGATAAAAGCCTAACTTACGGAGAAATTGGGGCCTATTCTGACGCATTTGCATCCTATTTACAAAACCAAACCGACTTAAAAAAAGGAGATAGAATTGCGATTCAATTGCCCAATATTCTTCAATTTCCTATTGCTCTCTTCGGAGCTATCAAGGCAGGATTGATTGTTGTAAATACCAATCCGCTCTACACGCCTCACGAAATGGAACATCAATTCAAAGACTCAGGAGCAAAAGCCATTGTTATTCTCGAGAATTTTTGCAAAAATTTAGAATCGATCATTGAAAATACCAATATACAGACTGTTGTAACTACAAAAATAGGAGATCAAGTTGGTGGTCTAAAAGGGGCAGTAATCAATACGGTTGTCAAGCACATTAAAAAAATGGTCCCCCCTTTCTCTTTGCCAAATGCCATTACTTTCAAAAGCATTCTTGAGGATAATAAAGGTAAAAAACCAAACAAATTTGATATTGACCGAAATGACATTGCCTTTCTGCAATATACCGGTGGAACCACCGGCCTTTCCAAAGGAGCGCAGCTAAGTCATCACAATATTGTCTCCAATATCATGCAGTGTCATTCGTGGATTGGCAATTTATTTGACCAAAAAGGTGAAATAGTAATCACTGCTTTACCACTGTATCACATTTTTGCTTTGACCATCAATTGTATGCTTTTTTATACCACAGGAGCGAAAAATATTTTGGTAACCAATCCAAGAGATATGAATGGATTTATGAAAATCCTAAAAAAATACCCAATGAATTACATCACCGGTGTCAATACTTTGTTCAATGGCATGATGAATCATCCGTCATTTGCGTCACTCAATTTTGATCAACTCAAATTGTCTGTAGGAGGAGGAATGGCCATACAAAAAGTTGTGGCCGATCGATGGAAAACGATTACTGGTGTAGATTTGCTAGAAGGTTATGGACTTTCAGAAACCTCACCGGTAGCTTCTTTTGCTCCTTTGGGCGGGAACCACAAAATTGGTTACATAGGAACACCCGTTCCCGATACAGACATGGCGATTTTTGACGACCAACAAAACATACTTCCACAAGGAGAGCACGGTGAAATTGGTGTGAAAGGCCCACAAGTTCATAAAGGCTATTGGAATAAAGGAACAGAAAATTCGCAATATTTTACAAAAGATGGATACTTCCTCACTGGGGACATCGGATTTATGGACGAAGATTTCTTTTTCAAAATAATAGACAGAAAAAAAGAAATGATCAATGTATCAGGATTTAATGTTTACCCGAATGAGGTGGAAAAAGTAATATCTGAACATCCGAAAGTATTGGAAGTGGGTATTACGGGCGTAGAAGATAAAAACTCAACAGAAAGTGTCGCAGCCTTTATTGTAAAAAAAAACGCATCCTTGACACAAGAAGAAATCAAAGCGCTTTGTAAAGAAAAGCTAACAAATTATAAAGTACCAAAACATATCCATTTCAGAGAATCACTACCAAAATCAAATGTTGGTAAAATTCTACGTCGTAAACTAAAATAGTTAAGTTTAATTTTTCGTTTTTAAAACATGAAATGGTGGATTACAGTTTTGCCAATAGTACTCATCGCTTTGGTTTTAAATTTTCGAAAATCCAATTCAACAGTTAACCCAAATTTTCAAGGAAATGGTATCGTATTGAAAACTTTCCAAAACTATTATGAAAGTGTAAAACTGGCTTGCAAGGAATACCCCAAAATACCCGAATCTTATATTTTGGCGCTCATCGGGTTGGAATGTTCAGGAAGAAAAATCGTGCCTCATCGTTTTGAGAATCATATTTATGCTCAACTGAAGAAGGTGAAAAAGGGCCAAAAGAGATACTTTGAAAACATTGTGCAAAAAGATTTGATGGGCAAGAATGAAAGAGAATTGAGAGAACTTGCAAGCAGCTGGGGGCCATTTCAAATTATGGGATACAAATCAATCGCCATGAACATTGATTTGGATGGCTTGGACAATCAAGATAGAATTATCAACGGAATTTCATGGATTTCAGAAAATTATGGCATTTATCTAGAACAAGGCAAATACCAAGACGCCTTTCATTTGCACAATACGGGCAAACCCTACCCAAAAATTGGTAAACCATTTACTTTTAGAAACAATTATGTTTCCGATGGACTAAGCCTCATGGATAGCTTTCAAAATTTAATTTTACAAATACAATAGAGAGATGAAACAAAAATATCATTTCAAAGTACGAGGGTATCATTGTGATGCATACGGTCATATCAATAATGCTCGATATTTAGAATTATGCGAGGAAGCACGATGGCAAGTGGTCCATAAGATTATGGACAAACCTGTTTTCATCAAAAAAGGTCTTCAATTTTTTATCGTTCATATTGATGCGCATTATATACATCCTGCAAAACCGGGAGAAAACCTTACCATAGAGACTAGTATTTACAAAATAGGCAGTACAAGTTGTGTTTTTTTACAAGAAATGGTCAAAGAAGATAAGGTTGTTTTTAGCGCTAAAATCTCCTTTGTACTTTTTAGTTCGATTCACAAGCTACCCGCCCGAATAGACCAAAACTTGTCAGAAATATTAACATCTGCATTTTAACTTATGGGAAGAATAAAACTTGAAATACCCAGTAAAAAGCTATATGAGCATCAGATCGAAATTAGGGTGGACGATTTAAATTATGGCCAACATTTAGGCAACGAAATGATATTGGTATACGCTCAACAAACTCGCATAAAATGGCTTGAGAGCTGGAATTACTCCGAATTATCCATTGAACAAAAAAGCATCATACAAGGAGATGCCGCTATTGAATACCAATCCGAAGGATTTCTGAACAATCAAATTATCACCTCGCTTTTTTTGGGAACTGTTGGCCGTGCAAGCTTTGAACTCTATTATCTATTTTTCAACAAAAGCCTCAATAAAGTGCTTGCCAGAGCAAAAACCGGCATCGTGTTCTATGATTATTCTCTTAAAAAAAGTGTTTCTATCCCTGAGGCATTTAAAGAAAAATTATCTCAGGTTGAAAGAGGTTTTGCCAATTAAGTAATTTTCTGAAAATAATATTGCCTCATATTCCCCAGGAATCATATAATTTTTCACAGGCCAAACAAAGGTTACTAGTTCATTTTTGTTTTGGAAATTTACAGTAGACTTATCTGTGTAGAGAGATTCTTCGCCACGAAAAATAAATTTGCCAGAACCTATCGCCTCATTATAAATCGTTTCTTTACTTGGCGACATAAGCTTTAGGTAAATAACTTTATTGCCCTTTTCGGCGACTTCATTGTTGTCTAATTTGAAACGAACCAAAAGTTGTTCTGCCCGCTTAAGTTTGTCTGTTGTTTTGTATTTTCCGTTTGTTCTTTTTCTTACCGCCAAACCTTCCAATTCCATTGGCCGCATCTTTGATGCTAAATCTACCTTATCGGTTAAGTTTCTATTTTCATTGGTTAAGTTCTCATTTTTGGTTTGCTCTTCTATAATTGCTTGCTGCATTATGTAGTTTTCATCTTTTAGATACTTTACTTCCTTACTGAGTGAATCTATTTCCAGCGTATAGTTGCTTAATTGTTTTCTCAAATCGGCGATTTGACTTTTGGCTTTCTGTAAAGCATTCTTGCTTATTCTGTCGCTTTTAATAAGTCGTTTAATTTCTAAAATTTTTTCCTCAAGAGCGCTATTTCGCAATTTGATAACACTGTCCAAACTGGCATTTTGTAGCTTATATTCTCCCAATTGATTTTCAGCATCATTCAACAGGTTTTGAAGTTCCATTTTTGCCTCAGCTGTTTCAGCAAGTTCTATGGTTTTGTCATTTAGTTCATTGCGCTTTCCAGTTAAAAAGTAGATAAGCAATACATTAATAATTAACAATAAGGCAATGATGATGAACAAACCTTTTTTGTTTCTCTCCTTTTGATAAGATCCCAGTGACATTTAGCGGTAAATTTAATAAATCCAATCAATTCTATTATTCTTTTGTTTAGTTTGAAATTCTATAAAGGCATATTATTTGAACAAAATGAAAAGAGTAGTTGTAATTGGCGGCGGTTTTGCAGGACTGAGTGCTGCATCCTATTTGGCCAAAGAGGGCTTGGAAGTAACTTTATTAGAAAAGCATGTTACTCTTGGCGGTAGGGCAAGAAAATTCTCAGAAAATGGATTTGTGTTTGATATGGGACCTAGCTGGTATTGGATGCCTGATGTTTTTGAAGAATATTTTGGCCATTTTGGCCATAGCGTTGCAGACTTTTACAAACTCCAGAGATTAGACCCAAGCTACGATGTGTTTTTTGAAAAAGAAAAGCTATCCATTCCCGCATCAGAAGAAGAATTGTATAAACTATTTGAAAAATATGAACCTGGATGTACGCAGCGATTACAGAATTTTCTAACCGAAGCAGAAACGAAATACAAAATTGGTTTGGGTGAATTTGTATCCAAACCCTCCTTAAGCATGCTTGAATTTGCCAAAATAGATCTCCTGGTCAAAGCACGAAAATTAGATATATTAAAATCTATGAAGAAGCATGTTTCCGAGGTCGTTTCAAACCCTTATTTGAAACTGATCTTGGAGTTCCCTGTTCTTTTTTTGGGGCAAACAGCAGCGAAGATTCCAGCCTTGTACAGTTTGATGAATTATGCCGATTTAAAGCTAGGAACATGGTACCCAATGGGAGGAATGAACAAAATTGTTGAAGGGATGGAAAAGGTAGCAAAAGAAGTGGGTGTTGATCTACAAAAAAATCAAAATGTTTTTCAAATTAGATCACACAAAGGAAAGGCCTATGAAGTAGCTACGATGAAAAATAATTTTAAAGCAGATTTTGTGGTGTCGGCTGCAGATTATGCGCATACCGAACAAAAATTGCTCTCTGAAAATGATCGAAGTTACAGCAAAAAGTATTGGTCCAAAAGAAAAATGGCACCCTCCTCCCTTCTTTACTATGTTGGATTGAACACCAAAATTGATGGGCTGAAACATCATAGTTTATTTTTTGATGCCAATTTTGAGAAGCACGCTCATGAAATTTACTCTGCCCATTCTTGGCCTCAGGACCCTCTTTTTTATGTTTGTGCGCCAAGCCGAACCGACCCATCCGTTGCTCCGGAGGGAAAGGAAAATTTATTTTTCCTAATTCCAACCTCGGTCGAATTAAGCCAAGACGATGATGGAATAAGAGATAAGTACTTCAAAATAATATGCGAAAGAATGAAAAAGCACTTTTCTATCGACCTTCAGGAGCATATTGAATTTTATAAAAGTTTTAGCAGGCGTGAATTTATTAGTGAATACAACAGTTTGAAGGGGAATGCTTACGGATTAGCAAACACACTCGATCAAACTGCATTTTTAAAACCAAAAATGAGAAGCAAAAAGTTAGAAAATCTATTCTTCGCGGGTCAATTGACTACCCCAGGACCCGGTGTGCCGCCCAGCTTGATCAGCGGCAAGGTAGCAGCCGAACAAATTCTTCAACTTATTTAGCAAAATTTACCGCCCTTCTTTCACGGA
>CAXDRX010000007.1:0-84466 GCA_963991985.1 uncultured bacterium
ACTGAAAAGGAAGCCGATATATCTCTTAAAAACTCAACGAGAAGAACTTTTATTTACATAGAAGTAAAAAAACGGGGAATTTCAGAAGATGAATTCAATGAAGCTGAAAGACAGCTAGAAACTTACCTCTCTTCCACTCACACTGCAACGATTGGATTGGTTACTGATGGTGATAGAGTAAGAGCACTTCGCAAAAAAATTGACCCGAATGATTTTGAATACATTCCTGACATTTATGCCTATGGTGGTAGTCAAGCTAGTCAAATTAAACTAGTACGTGAAATCCCGAAAAGCGGTGACAAAACCAAAACAGGTTTAACGCCTATTAACGCAGATTACGAAAAAATTCTGTTCGATTGCCATAGCGTTGTTAGGGACATTGATGGACTTCATGCTGATGAAGCGTTGGACGAGCTATCGAAAGTCATTTACGTGAAAATTTATGACGAAAAAGAGACTGTAAAACAGGGTGAAAATACCGAGTTTAAGTTTCAAATTTATGGAGCTAGTAACCCTTCGGAAGTTGCTTCGAATATTCGTGTATTGTATGAAGAAGCCCGCAATAAGGAATTAGAAATTTTTTCTAAAAGAATTCCGAACTATGAGCGTTCACGGGGTGTCTTTAAAACTCAAATCAGACTAAGCGACCCAGCCTTGTATAGTATTGTTGAGAAACTTCAAAAGTATTCTCTTGTTGATACTCCTACGGACATTAAAGGTAGAGCCTTTCAAGGGGTCTTAAGTTCGGCTATTAGAGCAGGAATGGGACAGTATTTCACACCCGACCCAATAGTCGAGATTGCAGTTGGAATACTCCAACCAACTCCAAACGACATGATACTTGACCCATTTTGTGGTTCAGGTCATTTCTTAACTAGCAGTTTAGACCATGTTGTTAGAAATTACGGAGACAAGATTAAGGATGCCGACCTGTATGAATTCAAGTTCTTTCACTTGCACGGGATAGAAAAATCAGAGCGAATGGTGAGAATTGCCATGACTGATATGATGCTTCATGATGATGGGCACTCGAATATTAGAAATCTTGACGCTTTATTAAGTTTTGAAAACTATCCAGATATTCTTGCACTTAGAGACGATGGTGAATCTGACCCTGCGGTTTTTAGTATGATTCTGACTAATCCACCATTTGGTAGCATGATGCGTAGTGAAGTCAAGGAAATGGTTGGTAGATTCAGTTTAGGAGCTAAAAAGAAATCCCTACCATTAGAAATCTTAGGACTCGAACGTTCTTTCCAGTTTTTAAAACCAGGTGGCAAAATGGCTATTGTGTTACCTGATGGCTTACTCAAAAATAAAAATGCAAAATTCGTTAGAAAATGGGTGGAGCAAGTTGCTGAAATTAAAGCTGTAATTAGCCTGCCAGAAGAGTCCTTCAATGCTTATGGAGCAATGGTGAAAACTTCACTTTGCATATTCAGAAAACTTGGTGCAGATGAAGCACCTAATCCAAACAGCGAGTCCTTACTTATTGAAGCGGAAAACCTTGGATATGATGCTACAGGAAGAGCGAGGAAAGGAACTGAAGTCCAAGATATAATTGATTTATTTCACAAAGAAATTGGTTGGTAATGAAGCACTTAAAAACTTATAAAAAGAAACTCTTATTAGCTGAACGTTGGGATTATGACTTTCATGAACCACCTCTACTTATTCAAAGATTCGATTTAAGTATTGTTAAAAAAGTATCGGAAGTTGCAGACGTAATCAGAGAGAAAAAGGACCCAACAAAAAATCCAGATGCAATATTCCAGTACATTGATATTGCTAGTGTTGATGTTGAAACAGGTGAAGTTGAAAGGAATCAAGAATTAACAGGTTTAGAAGCTCCTTCAAGAGCCAGAAAGTTGGTGCAAGCCTATGACATAATAATTTCAACTTGCAGACCAACAAGAAGAGCAATTGCTGTGGTTCCAGAGCATTTGCATGGTCAAATATGTTCAACAGGATTCTCAGTGATTAGAGCTAAGGATAATATCAATCCTTTGTATTTGCATTTTGCTCTTCGACTTGAATCAACAATGGAACAGTTTAGAAAATTTGCCACAGGTTCTAGTTATCCTGCAATACTTGACAGTGATGTTGAAAAAACATTAATCCCTGTTCCCGAAATTGATGAACAAAATAAAATTGTCAAAAGACTTGTAATGTCTTTAAAAGAAAGAAAGGACGTTATCACTCAAATAAATAACAAGTGGGAAGGAATTCTTGGACTAAACATAGAACAACTCGAAGAAAAGAAATTTGACTTCTCAGACGTTGAAGCGAATGGAACAGAATTGATTTTCAATGTTGACCAAATAAGTGAAAGGATTGAAAGTCTTGATAAGCTTTTTGCTGAAGAATTGGAAGATGATGATGACCAAGTTGAACTAGATTTTAACTCGTGATGTCAAGGCACAGTTCAAGCACATTGCAATCCTCGTTCCTGCGGTTGCAAAGAGCTTTCACGCCAATGCTGACGGAAGAAAAAGAAATAAAAAACGGGGCACAACAAAACCTATACGCAATGCCCTCCGGGACACTGCGCATAGCCAGACCGTTGTACTGCATTAGAATGAAAACCCAATAAATGAATCGAGCTTATTATAAAAATTCAATATCTAACTTCATTAGTGAAGACAAAAACTCGATTCTTGGAAAACTGAGCATTAACCATTCAAACAGACAACTTGAAGACCTTCAAAAAAATGCTTGGTTAAAGCAAATTGATATTTTAAAAGGCCAGCTAGACGGATTAACCGGAAAAATCTATTTTGAATTTGCAATCCCCAGAATGGGTAAACGAGTTGATAATGTAGTAATTCTAGAAGACAAAATTTTCCTGTTAGAATTTAAAGTAGGAGATAAAAACTATGGACTTCATGACCAGGAGCAAGTACTCGATTATACTCTCGATTTGAAAAACTTTCATGAAGGAAGCCATAATGAAATTTTGATTCCAGTTTTGATTTCTACTAATGCTGAAAAGGTTGATAACCATAAGATCGAGATACTTGATCACAACCAAGTGGCAAAAACCAATAAGGAAAATTTGCGAGAAACTCTCTTTGATTTTTTAGATCATGAAGAACATTCTTTCGACTATAATAGTTGGGAAACCTCTATTTATAAACCTACTCCAACAATTGTTGAAGCAGCAAAAGCACTGTATAAAGGACACAATGTAGATGAAATTTCTAGATCAGATTCAGGAGCAATAAACCTATCAAAAACGGCAAATTGCTTAAACTCAATAATTGAAAATGCTAAAACCAATAGGAGAAAAGCAATCTGCTTTGTTACAGGTGTTCCAGGAGCAGGTAAAACTCTTGCAGGACTAAACATTGCAAATGAAAGAATGAAAGCGGATGAAGACGAACATGCCGTATTTCTATCAGGTAATGGTCCTTTAGTCGATGTTCTAAGAGAAGCACTTGCAAGAGACATGGTTTTAACTTCTAAGGAAGATGGAAACCCAATTACAAAAAAGTCAGCGCAAAGAAAAACCAACGCGTTTATTCAAAATATTCACCACTTCAGGGACGAGTATTTAAAACATAAAATTAAACCAACCGAAAAAGTAGTTGTCTTTGATGAAGCACAGAGAGCTTGGAATGAAAACCAAGTCAGCTCATTCATGAAGCGTAAAAAAGGAATAGAAAATTTCAACATGTCTGAGCCAGAGTTTTTGATAGATGTAATGGATAGACATGATGATTGGTGCACAATAGTTTGTTTAATTGGCGGTGGTCAGGAAATAAACACAGGCGAAGCAGGTCTTGAAGAATGGATTAGCTCACTAAAGAAAAGCTATTCAAATTGGGATATTCACTTTTCAAGTTTAATTACCAGCAACAGTAATTATGTGAAAAGTCTTGAAACACAAAATTGGTTAAATCATAATGCAAACTCTGAAACAGAATTACACCTCTCTGTTTCTGTTAGGTCATTTAGATCAGAAAAACTAGCTGAGTTTATTCATAATCTACTTGAGCTGAATACTCAACAAGCCTTAGAACTTTACAACCAAATAAATTCAGTTTACCCAATAGTACTAACCAGAAATCTTGAATCAGCAAAACGATGGCTGAAATCAAAAGCAAAAGGGAGCGAAAGAACAGGAATTGTAGCTTCTTCAGGTGCAAGAAGATTAAGAGCTTTAGGGATTGACGTGAAAAACGAGATTTCCGCTCCAAATTGGTTTTTAAATGATAAGAACGACATAAGATCTTCATATTTTCTAGAAGAAATTGCTACTGAATTTGACATTCAAGGCTTAGAAATTGATTGGACATGTTTAGCATGGGGTGCCAATTTCTATTTGAAAAATAACGAATGGAATTATCAGAATTTCAAAGGGACTAAATGGCAAAACATAAATCAAGAAGTCTCAAAGGAATATTTAAAGAACACTTATCGAGTTTTGCTGACAAGAGCAAGACAAGGTATGGTTATATACTTACCTGAAGGCTCAAAAAATGATATAACGAGACCGCAGAAGTTTTATGATGAAACCTATGATTACTTGAAATATGTTGGATTAAAAGAAATAAAATAACGCAGTACAACAAAACCTATACGCAATACCCTTCGGGATGCTACGACACCATACACGAAACGTTGAAAAAAACCATATTCTACTAAATACTTTATGATGGATAATTTGTTGCTTTGAGATTATTGTTGTAATTTTAGACATGCTTTCACGGTTTTTTTTTCTTCTATCGATTACTTTTTTTGGTTCTTGTGCAGTTGTAAGACCAGGAGAAGTAGGGGTTAAACAAAGATTAGGCAAATTAAAGGGAGCGCCCAAAGAACAAGGCATCTATGCAATTAATCCATTTACCACCAAAATGGTTAAAGTACCAACACGAACCGTAAATCGAGAGGTAAGGCTCAATCTCCCATCTAAAGAAGGTTTAAATGTCGCATCTGAAATTTCTATTCTTTATCACGTAGAAGAAGGAAAGGCCAAAGAAGTCATCAACAGTGTTGGAAAAAGATTTGAGCAGGTGATGATTCTTAGTTCGTTTAGGTCTGCTGCGGCAGACGTTTGCGCCCGTTTCTATGCCAAGGATATGCATTCCGGAAAAAGGGCTGAAATAGAAAAAGAAATTAAAAAACATATGTCAAGTATACTAAATGGAAGAGGTTTTGTTATTGAATCTATCTTATTGAAGAGCATAACCTTGCCGGAGGGGCTATATTCGGCAATTGAGGCCAAGCTTAGAGCTGAGCAAGAAGCGCAGCAAATGGATTTTGTTTTGCAAAGAGAAAGAAAGGAAGCAGAAAGGAAGAGAATAGAGGCGGCTGGCGTGAGAGATTTTCAAAAAATCATCAAAGAAGGTCTAACGGAACAAAATATAAAATGGAGAAGTCTTGAAGTTTTGAAAGAACTCTCTAGCTCCAACAATGCAAAAATCATTATTACGGATGGACAAACGCCCGTTCTTATCAATGACAAGAACTAAGGATTAATCTAAAAACGGTGTCCTGGAGTAAAAGCAATACACTTTATTTCACATCTCAAAGCGGTCATAGATCCTTCCAATTTTGTACCCTTGTTGGAGTACATAAGTACTTTCTCGACTTTTTTCATTCAATAAAGGATTGGTGTGATTGAGATGGATAAATACAATTTTATTTTTTTCAGTAGGCGAAAGTTCTTTGAATTTTTGGATACTTTCAATGACAAATGGGTGAGGAATATGACCAATATCTCTGTGGTTTATTTCTTCACCACTGAAAAAAGTTGCATCCAAAAAGGCATAATCTACTCCCTTAATTTCTTCAACAATACTCCTATTCCACCTCTCCCACTTATCGATATCCGGAATAAAAAGAGCACGCTTGTTGGGCCCTTTAATCCGATAGCCTACCGTCTCCGAATATTCATCCCTGTGTGGGACCAAAATGGGCGTAACACATATGGCCTCAGACAGTGATACAGGTTCATTGTGTGTCATTTGACGAAGTGTAATATTTTTCCGTTTTACCAATTGATCCCAAGGACCATTGCCAGACAAAAACGCACCCATTCTGGGCATCACATAGACCGGTATATTTTGCGCGTCAGTAGATTCCTTTCCGAGGTACATCAGTCCGGTATAATGCCCTATATGTGCATGTGTAAGGAAAATACCATCGGTCAATTCAGCATGATTAAATTTCGTTGATTGGCCAAGCATTTTCATTTGGGAAGCAATATCGGGTGTTGCATCAAATAGATACGTCTTTTGATTTATCTGATCAATCAATCCCAATGAAGCAACTTTCCTGTTCTCTTTGGGATGCTCAAAAAGCTTAGCGCAGCATTTTTTTTCACACCCAATCTGCGGGGACCCGGCATCTTGAACATTCCCAAGAATTATAAGGGATACTTTTGAGGTTTCATGCGTTTGGGCATCACCTTGTTTGGAATTTAATTTGTTGCAAGCAATGGTAAAAACAAGTGTTGCAAAGAGATATTTTTTAATCTTAATCACCGTGAAAATAAAGTCCGTCAATAAGTGTATGGTCCAACCGGAATGAAACTTCTTGAAAATTGAACCATCCAATCAAACCAAATTTCGTCTTGATCAATATTTTTTCTAAATCATTATACTTTCCGCCCGTTTGGCCGAGCAACACTTCTATCTCATAGCCTTTGGGCAAGTATGCAATTTTTTCGAGAAATTGATCCGATTTGTAAATTTGGATGGAATAGTTGAGTTTCCCTTCAATTCCGATGTAGTAAAAAGGTTGATTTACCTCTTGGTAACGATTGTCTACAAATTGAAACTTCCTTTTCATGTCAAAGAATCTATTGGCACTTCCCTCTATATAAAGTATATTTCCTTTGAAGTGTAAGGTTGAACCAGCTTCTTCTAAGATTATTTTCCCATTGCAGACAGCTAAAAATGCAGGATCATCGCTTGGTCCTGGAGTATAGTAAAATTCAACCTTTGTTTCATCATTAACCTTCCAATATCCAATTAAGGTTTCATCGTCTTTTAGATAGCAGTCTCTTGAGTCATCACATTGTTTATTGATGAGATCAAATTTTAAGGTTTTTTTAAAGCCAAATCTCGCATATTGATTTTCAATATCAATGTACTCCAAGTCAGAGAAAACAAATTGAGCCGCAATAGAATTTGGCACCAAGAACATTAAGATGATGATTCGTTTCATAATTTTTGCAAGCCTTGAAAAAAGCGAAACTAGGACAAAAATGCTCAACATATAAGCATTTTGCTCACTGCTCCTAGAAAAAACAGAAGTTATGGCCAGAAAGTGTCGTGTTTCTTCGCTTCTACCAAAGCAGCATGGTTGCATTTTACTCCACTACTCCATTTTTCTCATTGGGCTTGAAGAATGGTAATAAAGGCCATAGGAATGCGGAATAAGGTCTCGGCATTTCTTACGCAAAAGGGTTTCCCAATAATTCACTGAAAACATCCCGCCCACCAAAAATCCTTATTGCTTAAATGCTCTTTTTGCGCTTGCACACAATCCATTCCATAATGGCAGGTCGATGCTCACTCAGTAGGCTCATTTTGTCCTTCAACGAGAGATTGGAAAGCTCATGAAAATCATAAGTTTGTGCTTTGTGAATATCGTCTAAACTATAGACCGATTCGATGGAATGGCTTTTGGAAAATAGCCTCTTTAATCTGCTAGAAATTTCAATATCGATAAAATCATGAACTTCGATGATGAGGTCGCAGTTGTTTAAATTGTTGATGTTCTCCATCCCAAACAATTCATTTTCAAACCCTTCACAATCGCACAGTATTAAGCCTTTTTGAGTAAACACAAAAGTCTTTAAAAATTCTTTCGAACACGCAGAATGAATCTCCAATTGATCGGCTACGTCATTTAATTTGGCCATCTGCAAACACAAATTTCGGGCCTTCTTCTCTACATCAAAAGCATGCACTTGAGCTCGAGCATATTTTCTTGCCAAGCCAATGGCATAATAACCTTCTGCACAACCGATATCTAAAATTTCCGAATACACTTCATCAGCAATTTTACTCAGCGTAGGATGTAATTCGCGTTCGTATGATCCCAAAAGCTTGGGGTACAAGGCACTACCTACCGATTCCAAGGAAGGATATTTTAATCCTTGAAATGGCCCGTTCAACACAGTTAATGAGTGAAAAAGTGATTCGTATTTCGAAGACTTGGCCATTTTTTTTTCTTTTTCATTCGACCATCGGGAGTGTGCCAAAATCTTCCCTACCGTCGAAAGCGGTCGGAGAAACTTCCAAAAAACATCATGCTTTGCCATGGCAATCAGCAGACTTTCAATACTTTTTTTCATCCGTTTTGGACCAACTTTCTCTTATTCAAACGACCGTACTATATCATCGATGATTTCGATCGAACCCAATTTTTGAATCTTAGATCAATCCACTACAAATTTATTCATTCGATAAATATCGGAAAATCTGCCATCTATTTCCTTTTGAATATTGCTTTTGTTTGTTCCCTTGCCAACAATAATGTACCTTTCTTTTATCTTTGAGGCTGTGACAAAATCCTGGAAAGAAAAATTTTTTGGCCCAAAAGCATTTGAAATCAAAACAACAAAAAATTCCTTTTGGGGACATCCACCAAGCGCCAAAATGTTGATTCCTTCCCCAAAAATTATACAAGAATACATCTACCCCATTGCACATGGTACCGTAAAGGATGTACAAAGAATGCGAAAGGATCTCGCCTCAAAATATGGTGCGGATTTTACATGCCCCCTGACAACAGGTATTTTTTTAAAGATAGTGGCCGAATACAATCATGAACAAATGATTCAAAATCCTGGGGAGCCCATTTGTCCTTTTTGGAGAGTCATTGACCCCAATGGAAAGTTGTCCGAGAAATTGTCCTTTCCCAAAGATTTTATTCGGCAAAAAAGAGAGGAAGAAAAACAACATCTAACCAACAATCAAAACAAATAACTTTACTTTATTTTCTATTTTGTTTACTTCTTCCACCGATATGCCAAAATTCTTCAAGCCACACCATATGAGGTTTCATGTTTTCCTTGGACTCTTTTTGCTATCCTCTCTCGCCTTTGCCCAACTCGACAGCATTTTCGACCAAGGGGAGTACCGAACTTTTCTTGTTCATTTGCCCCAGGGGCATTCCTCCAACCAGCAGTATCCTATTGTCTTGAGTTTGCATGGACTCGCCTCCAATGCCAGGCAACAACAATCCCTTACACAATTCAATTCGGTGGCGGACTCTTTTGGATTTTTGGTGGTTTACCCCAATGGGACACCCATCCCAAAGGGCTCCAATTCGTGGTCCACAGTGGGCAACAACGATGCTGATTTTCTTTCTCACCTGGTAGATTCTATTCGGGCGGTTTACCCCACCAACGATTGCCTTTTCGTTATGGGTATGTCGCAAGGCGGATTTATGACCTATAAATTTGCCAATACCACAAAACACAGCGTCGCAGGCATAGCGGTAGGTTCTGGGAATATGTCCAAGGCACTCCAAAGAGTGTCAACATCGGCGCCACGCATTCCTGTATTGCATTTTCACGGAACTGCCGACAGTGTGGTCCC
The DNA here is from genome assembly GCA_963991985.1 of uncultured bacterium. Taxonomy (GTDB): domain Bacteria; phylum Bacteroidota; class Bacteroidia; order NS11-12g; family UBA9320; genus MED-G17. Next base: position 9,558 of record CAXDRX010000007.1, read on the forward strand.
CTTTGCCGGAACACCCCCTCTGATTCCTCCTGTAGACAGCACCATTCAATGGTGGATAAAACACAACCAGTGCAGTACCAAGCCCATTTTCTCAAGCCTACCCAATACATCTCTGACAGATAGTTCTAAGGTGGAAAGATATGAATACCGAGGAGGGACCAATGCAAGCAATGTAACCTTTTACAAAGTGCTGAATGGCGGACATACGTGGAGCGGTTCAACATCCATTCCTATTTTTGGACATTCCAACCAAGACATCCATCAGAGCAATATTATTGGCAATTTTTTTAACGCTATTTGCTCAAAGACCTCGGATTTGCAAAACCTTTGCATTGCAAATTCTTTGCATCTTTTTCCCAACCCTAGCAACAATCAACTCAATGTGGAAATGATGCTCCCCGGGGAGTATCGCCTGAGGATTTCCGACTTTTTGGGAAAAATTTTGATCGACATTCCGATGGGCAACAAGGCACAAATTGACATGACCAACTTTAAAAGAGGCATTTATCGGGTAAGGGTAGATTCAGACACGTACCATATGTCAAAGAAAATCGTGCTTCAGTAAAAACAGATTTGTTCTTTTGTTTGCCCTCCAAGGGGGCCTTCACCAAAAAGACTATGTGACAAGCCATTTGTCAGTCAGTTATCGCTTTTAAGCATGCAGGATTGAAATGGTGCCCAGAGCCGGAGTCGAACCGGCACTCCCGAAAGAACTGGTGTTTGAGACCAGCGCGTCTACCAATTCCGCCATCTGGGCAAGAACAATTTCAAAATTGGGATGGCAAAAATAAGGTTTCGCATACAAACAGAAAGAAAATTGCTTTTTTAAACCCTATTTTCAGAAAAATATTGATCCAAAATAGGCTGAACCGCTTTTAGTTTTACCTCCACACTGGATTGCTTGTTGTGTGGAGACTCAAACATATAATTGAGCATAATTCTCTCTAAAATGCTACGCAAACCTCGTGCCCCCATCTTCAAATCGACGGTTTTTTCTACGATGGCCTCCAATAATTTGGGTTCAAAAGTTAAACTTTTCCCCTCCATTTCCATCAGCTTTTGGTATTGTTTTACCAAAGCATTTTTGGGCTCCAACAATATTTTCTGTAGTGCTTTTGCGCCCAAGTGTTCCAAATGAGTAATCAAAGGCAATCTTCCCAAAATTTCTGGGATCAATCCATAGCTGCGTAAATCTGCAGAAGTAACAAATTCAAGCATCTGTTTTTCTTTTTGGATTTCATTGCCTTGTTTGAAACCCACCGCATTTTTATTGATTCGTCTTTGAATTATTTTCTCAATGCCTTCAAAAGCCCCTCCGCAGATAAACAATATATTTTGCGTATTCACTTTTATGGTGGCCTGATCTGGATGCTTTCGTCCACCTTGAGGAGGAACATTGATTTCTGCACCTTCTAATAATTTAAGCAATCCTTGTTGCACCCCTTCTCCAGACACATCTCGGGTGATGCTTGGATTGTCTCCTTTACGGCCAATTTTGTCAATTTCATCGATGTAAACAATGCCCATTTCTGCTTTTTTTACTTGGTAATCGGCAGCTTGCAATAGGCGTGTGATGATGCTTTCGATATCTTCTCCAACATATCCTGCTTGCGTAATCACGGTAGCGTCAGCCATGGCAAAAGGCACATTGAGCAGTTTTGCCAAACTTTTGGCTAAAAGTGTTTTTCCCGTTCCAGTTTGCCCTACCAAAAGAACATTGGATTTCTCAATCTCCACCTCATTGTCATCGTTTTCTTGTTGAAGTCGTTTGTAATGATTGTAAACAGCAACCGACAAGACTTTTTTGGCCAAATCCTGACCAATCACATATTGATCAAGAAACTTTTTAATGTCTTTGGGCTTGTGAACCTTGGGTTTTACGAATTGGGGGTTTGTCGCTTGATTACTCGATTGTAAAATACGCTGACTTTGCACCACACATTTTTCACAAATTTTGGCCTCTTTTCCAGCAATGAGAATGTGGGCCTCTGCTTCGATTCGGCCACAAAACGAGCAATGGTCTGTATGGCTCAATTATTCTTCTTTGGGTTTGTTTTTGAGCAAAATCTCATCTATCATGCCATATGCTTTAGCTTCGTCAGCGTTCATCCAGTAGTCACGATCACTGTCTTCGTGAACCTTCTCATAAGTTTGTCCAGAATGATCTGCAATGATTTCGTACAGAGTTTTTTTCATCTTTTTGATTTCGTTCACCGTAATTTCCATGTCGCTGGCTTGTCCCTGAGCACCTCCCAAAGGTTGATGAATCATGACTCTTGAGTGTTTCAGGGCACTTCGTTTCTTGGGTGCTCCCGCACAAAGCAAAACTGCTGCCATGCTGGCCGCCATTCCTGTACAGATGGTGGCAACATCACTACTTATGTATTGCATGGTGTCATAAATCCCTAAACCGGCATATACCGAACCTCCGGGACTGTTCAAATAAATTTGAATATCTCTTTTGGGTGCAGTTGATTCTAAAAACAAAAGTTGGCCCATAATGATATTGGCAACATGATCATTGATCGGCACCCCTAAAAAAATGATTCTATCCATCATCAGTCTAGAGAAAATATCAATGGCTTGAACGTTCATTTGTCGTTCTTCTATGATATTGGGGGTTAGATTATCAATGTAGTGATCAACAAGTGTGCTGCTGATTCCGAGGTGCTTGGTTGCATAGGTTTGAAATTCTTTTCCGAAGTGCATATTAATGATACAATTTAATGGGGTTGCTTGTTTTTTGCTTCATTTCTATTTTTCACAAGTTCATAGAATTTATCGATGGTGAGGGATCTTTCTTTAATGGTAACCATCTTTTTCGCTTCATTTTTTACTTTTCTTCCGATCACCAAATCTCTTACCCTATTCATATAACCTTCATTTTCTCTGCTCGTTTTCTCAAATTGCTCTATCGTTGAAGGATCGGGGTTTTGCATTCCGTACTGGCGCAACATGTTCATGGTCATGCTCAAAGAGGCCTCTTTAAATTCTTCCTCTGTTATTTGCAAATCAAATTCTTTTACAAATTTTTCCCGTATCAACTGTTTTTTGAGCAATGCAGATTCGTTTTCATATTGCTGATCGATATTCTCTTCGTTGTAATGCTCGTTTTTGGTAGAAACAAGCCATTTTTTAAGAAAATCATCCGGCAAAAGGACGGTGTGTTTTTTCTCGATCAAATCTTCAATAATTGCATCTAGGAATGCTTCCGACTCTCCTTGATAATATTTGTTTAGATTGTCTTTTATTTTGGCCAAAAATTCTTCTTCACTTTTGGCAATTCCTTCTCCCAAAACTTTGTCAAATAGTGCTTGATTGAGTTCTGCGGGCTCTAGTTTTTTGATGTTGACCACCTCAATTTCAAATTCTGGCCCTAAGTCTTCTACGGCTTCTTTGGGCATGGAAAGCGCTTGTCCAACAACGGCTTTGTTGTGGTTAAATGCTTCGAAGATGTTCAATTGGGTTTTGTCCCCTTTTTGAATGTTTTTGAATGTTTTTTTAATTTTTTTGCTTTCAATTACCTCGGGCAAAAAAGTAACTTCTTTTTCGGACAAACCACCCTCCAAAACCTTACCATCTTGGTCAAGTTCTGTTAATTTGGCAACAATAGAGTCGTTTTCAGTGCTTGCAGTTTCTACTTCCACCAATTCTCCGTATTGCCTTTTGATGCTCTCCAACTCCTTGTCGATTGCTTTTTTGTCTAGTTTCAATTTAAACTTTTCTACTTTGTCACTGGTATTTAAATTCAAATCGATTTTGGGCACCAGTCCCAAATCAAAATGGAGGTCAAAATCTGGTTCTTTGAGAAGATCTTGTTTTTCATTTTTATCCTCCTGTGCCATCGGCTGTCCAAGAATGTCCAACTGATTTTCTTTGATGTATTGATATACTGCATCCGAGGCAATTTTATTTACCTCTTCGGCGATAATACTCTCACCTACCATTTTTTTGAGCATACCCATCGGGACATGTCCCTGACGGAAACCAGGAATTTTGGCCTTGTTGCGGTAGTTCTTGAGTTGTTCTTGAACCTTTTCTTGATAATCTTCTTTGCCAATATGTATTGACAAGCAAGCGTTTAAGTCGTCTATTCTCTCGAATTTTGTTTCCAACGGAGTTGTTATTTTAAGAATATTTGAGAAGAAGTGCGGGTAGAGAGAGTCGAACTCACACGCCTCGCGGCACTAGATCCTAAATCTAGCGTGTCTACCAATTCCACCATACCCGCTTCCTTCAAAAGGGTGGCAAATATAAGTTTCTTTTGTTATTCCTTATCCAACTTAAAAGATGAATTTTCATGGAAAGTAATCTCAGGGTTGTTTGTTTTGGCCATTTGTAAAATATAGGCTGTTTGTGCAAGGAAAACTTTGTTTCCATCTTTGTCCAACACAATATCTTTATAACGGTATTTGCAGAAATCATCTATTTTATTCTGATTACCTGTCATCCAACAAGCTTTAAAATAGCTTAGCGCATCAAGTCGTGTTTTTGCTCCATATTCGTGCTCTAGCCTGTATTTTATCACGTCAAATTGCAGTTCTCCTACGACACCAATAAACTTCCTGTTTCCTGGTTGTTGGGAAAACATTTGAGCAACACCCTCATCGGTAAGTTGTTCCACACCCTTGGCCAATTGCTTACTTTTCATCGGGTCGAGATTGATCACCTCTTTGAAAATTTCAGGCGAAAAACTTGGCATCCCTTTGAAGTAAATGACCTCACCTTCGGTAAGCGTATCTCCTATTTTAAAATTTCCTGTATCATAAAGCCCAACTACGTCTCCGGGAAATGCCTCCTCGATAACATTTTTACTTTGCGCCAAAAAATTGTAGGGATTGCTAAACCTTACTTTTTTATTGAGCCGAACATGTTGATAGAATTTGTTTCGTTCAAACTTTCCGGAACAAACGCGCAGGAATGCGATTCTATCTCGATGCTTCGGGTCAAGATTTGCGTGGATTTTGAATATAAAACCTGAAAACCTTTTTTCATTCGGGTTAACCATTCTTACATCTGTGGTTCTTGGCTTTGGGCTCGGAGCAATTCTGATGAAGGTATTTAGCAATTCTTCAATGCCAAAGTTGTTTAGCGCAGATCCAAAAAAAACAGGGGCCAGATCTCCATCTCGGTATTTTTTTTCATCAAATTTTTCGTAGACTCCTTCTATTAAATCTACATCCTCCCTTAGTTTTTTGGCATCCTCAAGGCCAATTGTTTCGTCTAAAGTTGAATCTTGTATATCGTCTACACCGATCAAATCTTCTGCAGCTGTTTTTTTGGTTTTATTGCTCTGAAACAAATTAAGGGAATGGTTGTAAAGCAGATAGACTCCTTTGAAATCAGACCCTCCATTGATCGGCCAACTCAACGGTCGAACATCGATTTGGAGTTCCTCTTCAATTTCGTCCAAGAGATCAAACGGATCTTTTCCGTCTCGGTCCAGTTTGTTGATAAAAACGATTACCGGAGTTTTTCTCATTCGGCATACATGCATCAATTTACGTGTTTGTTCTTCAACACCTTTCACACAATCAATCACCAAAATCACACTATCTACAGCTGTCAATGTTCGATAGGTATCTTCTGCAAAATCTTTGTGACCAGGAGTATCCAAAATATTGATCAAATTGGTTTTGTACTTGAATGCCAAAACAGAAGTGGCCACAGAAATTCCTCTTTGTTTTTCAATTTCCATAAAATCTGAAGCCGCGGTTTTTTTAATTTTATTGCTTTTCACAGCACCAGCCGTTTGAATGGCACCGCCGAAAAGAAGGAATTTCTCGGTGAGCGTGGTTTTACCTGCATCAGGATGACTTACAATCCCAAAGGTTTTTCTTTTGGCTATTTGATCTATCATATTGCCTATGCGAATGTAAGAAATTGAGTATTTTCGTTTGCCTATGAGAAACCTTGTTTTTTTAATTGCTGTTCTTGGTGTATGTTCGTGCGGTATTATCCAAACCAAAAAATTAGTAAAGCAGATGGATTTAAATGATGGACTTTATGCCGAAATGAAAACGGGTGCTGGTGACATAATGATTCGGTTACATTTTGAACAAACACCTTTGACCGTTGCCAATTTTGTAGGTCTTGCCGAGGGAAAAATTGAAAATGCTGCCAAACCCCTTGGGGAACCTTATTACGACGGGTTAAAATTTCACAGAGTGATCAGTGTTGCCAATGGAGATGGACAAGATTTCATGATTCAAGGTGGCGACCCAGAAGGTACAGGAAGAGGCGGTCCCGGCTATCAATTTAAGGATGAGTTTGTGCCGAGTTTGAAACACGACAAACCAGGAATTTTAAGTATGGCCAATGCAGGGCCAGGAACAAATGGAAGCCAATTTTTTATTACCATTACTGAAACGCCTTGGTTGGACAACCGTCATTCTGTTTTTGGAGAAGTTGTTCATGGCCAAGAAATTGTTTCCGGGATAAAGCAGGGTGAAACCATAAACCAGGTAGTCATTCATCGCGTGGGTAAAAGCGCAAAAGCCTTTGATGCGGCAAAAACCTTCGAGAGTTTAAGGTAAACCATTTGAGGCATTCATTGGTTTTTCAAATAGTTGACTTTAGTATTCTCCACAAAACTCCCCTATTCCATGCATTGGGTTTTCTCTAAGCTGAACAAAGAAATGTTTGAAGCTTTGCAACCGCCCAATTTTCTTGCCAAAATAGAATCTTATGGAGGCGAACAAGTTGGAGATACTGTTTGTGTTTTTTTGAGAGGAATACGGCAGAAAATGAAAGTTAGAATTAGCGAACGACGCCTAACTGAAAATCATTGCTATTTTGTCGATAGAGGTGAGGTTTTGCCCTTAGGACTGAGTGCATGGCAACACAAACACCACGTCTATAAGCATGGTGAAAACCAAAGTATACTTACCGATGAAATATTTTTGGATCATCCTTCCATTGTTGGTCGTTATTTAAGCTTTGCCGTGGTAAAACTATTTTTGGTTTTGAGATCTTTTCAATACCGCATATATTTTAAAAAATCATGGAAAAGCAGCAAGTAAAATTCAAAGGTGCTAAGGAAAAAAATATCCATTTGGATTTTTATCACAATCCCAAAATTGTTTCAAAAGCATTGGTTCTGTTTGTGCACGGATTCAAAGGCTTTAAGGATTGGGGACCTTGGGAACTGATGAGCAACAATTTTGTGAAGGCGGGATTTGCCTTTGCAAAATTCAACTTTTCTTTCAACGGAATCGAGGATAATCCAGAAGAAATAACAGATCTGGAAAGCTTTTCAGAAAATAATTTAAGTACTGAAATTCAAGAACTGGGAATTGTTTTGGATGAATTGAAAAATTTGGCATTCAATGAAATTTTTGGCAATAAAATTTATCTCATTGGACATAGTAAGGGTGGTGGTTTGGCCATTTTAAATGCAGTCTATGACCAAAGGATAGAAAAAGTGGCTTCGTGGGCAGGAGTTTGTAGCTTTAATAGATTTGCTGCACATGAAAGTCCCAAAAAATGGAAAGAAGACGGCAAAATATATTTACCAAACAAACGAACAGGTCAATTATTTCCGGTAAAATATCAATATTACGAAGATTATCATGCCAACAAAGACAAACTTGATATCCTAGTACAAGCAAGAAAGTTTGACAAACCTCTATTGCTTGTGCATGGGACCAAGGACGAAACCGTACCCTTGAAAGAAGCAAAAAGGCTCAACGAAGTCATACCTCAATCCATTTTAATTGAAATAGAGGGTGCCAACCATGTTTTTGGATCATATCATAAATTCCTAGAAGATGAACTGCCTGATGACTTAAAACAAGTTGTAGAAGAAACCATTGAATTTTTTGACTTATAAATGACCCATAAGCGAGTAGCCATTATCGGAGCGGGGATGTCTGGACTTACCGCAGCCCTTCACCTTAAACGTTCAAAAATAGCTTTTGATGTTTATGAGAAATCTGCGGAAGTTGGTGGTAGAATAAAATCAGAAATCGTTGAGGGTTTGATTGTCGACCATGGTTTTCAGATTTTTTTGACTTCTTATCCTGAGGCGCTTAATGTGGTAAATTACGCCACTCTCGATCTAATTCCCTTAAAAAAAGCTTTTGTATTGTGCAAGAACCGAAAAAAATATTTTTTGGAATACCCCGATGGCAGTTACCAACAGGTGATAAAAATGATCCGTTACTCGTTTATGGATTTGAAGTCCATCTGGAATATGATTAAAATGGTGGTTTATCTGAGAAGCACTAGCTTAAAGAAGATTTTTGATCAGCCCGACATCCCAACAGAAGAATTTCTCCGCAAAAAAGGGTTTTCCAAAGTTTTTATTGAACATACATTACAACCCTTTTTAAAAGGTATCTTTTTGGAAAATCAATTGAAAACATCTAGTAAGGTATTTCAATATGTTTTGAAAATGATGCTGGCAGGAAGCGTTGTGGTTCCAAGTAATGGCATCGGAGCTATTCCAAAACAGTTGTTTCATAGTATTGGAAAAAATCATTTTCATTTTTTTAAAACCGTTAAAAAAATAAATGATGACGAAATTCTTTTTGAAGACGGCCAGGTCATCAATGCTGATTTTATTATTGACACAAGACCTCAATCCCCCATTGCGCCCGCAAACCAAAATAGTCTATTTGTATTTGTCACGCCAAAAAAAGTTCTCCCATCTTATGACCTTGCTGTTTTTGAAAACAATGATTTGGGCATCAGCAATTTAATTCAATTCAGCAATTTTTATAAAAATTCAAAACAGGAAGAATACGTGGGTATTTCTGTCAACAATACGATAGAAAAAAACCGGAAATTGAGACCAGAAAAATTGTTGACCTATATTCAACAATATTTTGATACAAGCCATTGGAAATGGATAAAAACACATCATATCCCCTACGGCCTGAACAATCAAGAGAAGGTTACTTATTCCAACAGAAAAAAAGTGCTTTCACAAAAAAGCAGATATTACCAGGCCGGCGACTGGATGCTTTATGGGTCTAGCAATGCAGCAATTCACAGCGGGAAATGGGTCGCAGAAGCCATCATTCAAAGAATTCAGGCAGGCGATTAAAATGTTAACCGTTGTTTAGCATCATGGGCATAATGAGCATAAGCAGATTTTCATTTTCTGCCTGTTCAGAAGGCAACAAGATACCCGCCCGATTGGGGTCACTCAATTCTAAGCTTACTTCGGAAGTGGTCATGTTGGACAACATATCAACCAGATACCTTGCATTAAAGCCAATTTCAATATCTGCACCCGAATAGCTAACCGACAACCTTTCTGTTCCTTCATTGGCCATATCTAAATCTTCTGCGCTAAGCGTCATTTCACTACCTGCCAATTTCAGTCTAATCTGTTGAGTAGTTTTGTTTGCATAAATGGCTATTCTCTTCACCGATTGCAAAAATTGGCTTCGATCGATTTTCAATTTATTGGGATTGTCATCCGGAATGACCGCATTATAGTCGGGATATTTTTCATCTATCAATCTACTCACTATCACTACCTTACCAAAAGAAAAGAATACATTGTTTTGATTGTAATCCATCTGCACATTGCCTTGGCTACCGGAGAGTGTGCTTTTGAGTTGGGTCAATGCTTTCTTGGGCACTATAAAGCTTGTAGAAGAGGAAGAATTTATCCCTAGTCTTTGGCATCGGACCAACCGATTTGCGTCTGTCGCGACGAAATTTATTTGTTTCTGCCCCAGCTCAAAGTACACCCCGGTGAGGTTCTGCCTTAATTCGTCGTTGCTGGTGGCAAAAAGTGTTTTAGCAATGGACTCTTCAAGTGTTTCTGATGAAATTTGAAGACTTTCTTCGGCATTATGGTTTGGCGTTTTCGGGAAGTCTTCGCCCGGTTCACCATTCAATTTATATCTTCCTGTTTCAGAGGTTATTTCTAGGGCAAAATTGCTTTCATCCACATCAAAAGTCAGAGGTTGATCGGGCAAAGAACGAAGCGTTTCCATCAACATCTTCGATGGAACTGCTACAGAAATATTGCCGTCCGACTGAACATCCAGTTCGGTGGTAATGGTGGTTTCCAAGTCTGTGGCTGTAATTTTTAAGTTGCCATCGGAGATATCAAATAAAAAATTATCCAATATGGGCAAAATAGGTTTGCTTACCACAACACCGCCAATGGTTTGCAGGTTTTGCAACAATATTTTTGAGTTAACAATGAACTTCATAAACTTTGTGGTTTCAACACTTCAAAAAAATACAATAAGAGCCAATAAAACTAATGTTTCCTAAATTCTTATTTTTTTGATGTAAATGCTTGGTTTGGAAAAATAATTTTTGCCATGTGTAATGCGGTATTTTCAATGCTGTAACGTTTTTTGAGCTTACCTCTCATCTGTTCAATGGTCTTGGTTTCAATTTTTTCAATTTCTTTTTGGGCAAGCAGAAACTCACCCAAATCATTGGCTACAATAGTCGTTTTGAGCAGTTCCTCCGGTATTCCTTGACAACCGATTCGGGTAGAGACAATCACTTTCCCTTGAGCAACTGCCTCCAACAATTTTATGCGTATACCGCTACCAGCTTTAATGGGAATCAAGCATATAGATTTGTCTTTCAAAAACGTTTCTTTATCTTCAACTTCACCATGGACATAGACTTTGTCTAATTTCATTTTTTTTAGAAATACCGGGCAATTTCTTCCCGCAATATGAAGCTCTATTTCCTTATTTTTCTGAACAAGCGTAGGCCATATGTTTTTTAAAAACCACTGGAGAGAATCAATATTGGCTGGCCAATCCAAAGCCCCCAAATGGTACCACTTGTTAGAATTTATTTTAGCATTGATGGTTTTTTTTGGAATTTCTATCCCCGTAGGAACTACATAATTTCTAGATTGCCCACTGCATACTTTTCCTTTTTCACGATCATTTTCGGTCACCCAAGCAATTGAATCAAAAAGAGGTATATTTTTCTTTTCAAACTGACGTAGTCTTTTGGTCAAATGAAGTAGATACGCTTTCTTGATCTTATTTTTTTCACTTTTGGCTCGTCTCTCCCATATTTCAGACTCCATGTTGTGCTGCCTCAAAATACATGGAGCTTTCGTCATACTTCTAACAATGGGTAAATAGGGTGCCATAAAAATGGTTTCAAATTGAATGGCATCAAACTCCTCTTGGTCTAGTTTGTCTTTGATATATCGGGCCAATTCCGGATGATAAAATCTTGTAATGTTGTAGGATTTTCGGTTGATCAAGTGAGTGAATGCGCCCCATATTTTAACATCTGTATCTAATTTGAAAAAATAGACCTTGGCCAATTTTTCCAACTTGGCTCGAGCTTGGGTTAAGTTTATTTGATGTTTTTTTGCTGCGATGCCTATGAAATGGGTTTCTATTCCAAGATTTTTGTATCCTTTAAGGAAGTTATAAATCATAATGGCACCTCCATCTTTCAAGGGGTGAGGTATACGATGAGAAATATTGAGCAGTTTCATGATTTTTTATTTTTCGCTTGAATCGAGAAGTATTCTTTTTTTCTCCATATTTTCAACCAAAAATCTGCTTCAAAAAACTTGACTTCTTTTGATGCGGCATAGGTAAGTAAAATTGCCAACGGAGAGAGCAAAAAAGTACTCATCCACATACCCAATAAAGGGCTGATCTGTCCCTCTTTGGCCAACTTTTCACCCAAAACATTAATAATATGGTACACGATAAACATCAATATAGAGACGACCAGAGGCAAACCAAATCCGCCCTTCCGAATGATGGCCCCCAGTGAAGCTCCAATAAAAAATAAAAGGATCACACTTACGGCCAGCGTAAATTTTTGGTGGTAAGCTACTTGATATTTCCATTTTAACATTTTCTCCTCTCTTATTTTGTCCTTGTATATTTTTAATCTGTTTTTTATTGCTCGTGCTCTTGATATTGCCAAGGAAAACACGTCATTGGTCTTATTGATTTTCTTTAATCCCTTATTCCTTGGTAGCAATTTACTTGTATTTCTTTCTTTTGGGATATTGGAATGCTGTACCAAAGGCATCATAGAATCCTTTACTGTTTCGATTGATTTGTACATATTTTTTGGCTCGGATATTTCCTTTTTTGGAATTGATGGTAAATCCAAGAATTGTCTTACATAATTGAATGTGGCTTCTTTTTCTTTCTTGGTTTTCGTTTCTAAAGAATCAATTCTCGTTTTCAACTGCTTTACATTCAGCATTCTTCGATCTTCCTTAAAAGCACTTTTACTAATCCTGCTAAATTGCAAATCAGTAAGATCAATAGCAATTTTTTGGTAACCAAAGCGGAGGATGTTGTTGGGAAAACTAATTCGATAATTTTTATCTTCAGTCATTTCTTGATAACGAAGTCCGTCATATAGGGTCAATACCATAAATCGCCGATCCTCGGTAAAAACCAGTTTGCCTTTTTTTGCCAAAATAATATCTCGATTGATGCCATTTTTTTGGTTGGCATAAATCAAAATATCCTCAAGGAGTTCGCCATCAGCGTGTTTTTTTCCAACCTTGATGGAGTAACCGTCTAAATCGTTAAAAAAAATACCCTCTTGCAGATTCATTCCTGGCTTTTTTGTTTTGATGGAATAAAAAAGAGCTCCCCAATTTAAATTGGCCTTAGGGATCCAAACATTGGCCGTATGAAAGGCTATACCCGATAAAAATATCATCAAAACAATCAATGGGAGCATACTTCTATAAAGCGAAATTCCCGCAGATTTTATGGCCACTAGCTCATATCGTTCTCCTAAATTTCCAAAGGTCATTATGCTAGACAACAAAATTGCCAATGGCAATGCCAGCGGAATAAGGTGAATGGACAAATAAAAAATAAACTCTACGATAACATACCACTCAAGACCTTTGCCCACGATGTATTTGACATACTGATAAAGGGCTTGTAACAAAAAAAGGAAGAGACTGATGAAAAAAGTGACCACGAAAGGTCCAATAAAACTTTTGAGATATAAAATGTGTAATTTCTTCAATCCTTATTCTTCCAATTGTTCTTTAAGCAAATTTATTTTATGGAGGGTATCTTTCTTTTTCTGGAATTCTTTCTCTATAATTTCTCCTTTGGCATTCTTTATGAATTTTTCATTGCTTAGTTTTTTCTCTATTCCCAATAGAAACTTTTTCAACCTTTCTATTTCGTTTATAATGTTTTCCTTGTTGTCTTCAGTCTTCTCCAAGCCTTCAAATTGTAATACAAACTCATGTGTATGAACTAATATTTTGCTGCCTTCCATCACGCCCTCAAAAGCAATACTGGAAACATTCGCCATTTTCTTAATCAGGTCTTCAAAAGTTGAATAATTGACTCTTTCTTCCGGAGCAATATTGGTAGAAATTTGACATGACATTTTGGGACTTATATTTTTTTTGCTTCGGAAGGCTCTTATTTGAACAATTAAAGCCAAGAAATCTCCTACCTCAGACGTGGGTTTGTCTATTGGATAAGTCTCAGGCCATAATTCTTTGTTGATAAAGCTTTTATGACCCAACGCATGCCACAATTCTTCTGTGATGAAAGGCATAAATGGATGTAGTAACTTAAGAATTTTTCCAAAAACATCTAAAAATTCATTTCGGACTGTTAATGGCATCTGTTCTTCATGGCTTGGTTTAATCATTTCTAAGTACCACGAACAAAAATCTTCCCAAACAAACTTATACAAGGTTGTGATGGCTTCAGAAAAGCGATAGGCTTCCAGTTGTTGGTTTGTTTTGTCCAAGCATCGGTTAAACCTATCTTTTATCCAAATAGATATGTGTAGCTGATTTTTGGAGTAAAAATTGGAAGGTTTCTCTGAGCAATTTAGACCCGACACGAATCGGTAAGCATTCCATAGTTTATTGGCAAAGTTTCGTCCTTGCTTGCACAAAGTTTCATCAAATAAAATATCATTTCCTGCCGGGGCACTCGATAAGATCCCAAAACGTACTGCATCTGTTCCATATTCATCCATTAAGGCCATGGCATCCGGAGAGTTGCCCAAAGATTTGGACATTTTTCTTCCCTGTTTGTCGCGAACAATTCCGGTAAAGTATACCTTTTTGAAAGGTTTTTTTGTCTCAAAATAATGACCCGCCATTATCATTCTGGCAATCCAAAAAAAGAGTATATCTGGTCCTGTAACAATATCGTTTGCGGGATAATAATATTGAAATTCCTTATTGTTTGGATCATTTACACCGTTGAAAACACTTAGTGGCCAAAGCCAGCTACTAAACCAAGTATCCAGAACATCTTCGTCTTGGGCTAGGTCTTCTATTTTGCCGATAAAACCTTTTTGTTTTGCCAATTGGTATGCTTTTTCTTTGCTTTCCGCAACAACAATTTCGTCATTAAAATAATAGGCCGGTATTCGTTGACCCCACCAAAGTTGCCTACTAATGCACCAATCTTTTATATTTTCCATCCAATGGCGATAGGTTTGAACATATTTGTTTGGAACAAAGACTATTTCATTGTCCAATACCTCACTTAAAACTTTCGGATGATTTGCCATGAATTTTTTCATATCCACAAACCATTGCTCACTCAAGCGGGATTCGACTACTGCATTTGTCCTTTCTGACCGTCCTACCTTGTTTTGATAAGCGTCAATCTTTGATAGAGCCCCTCTCATTTTCAACTCATCTGCTGTTTTTTCTCTTGCTGTAAAACGATTTACTCCAACGAAAAAGCCCGCAAGGTCGTTTAGCGTGCCATTGGGATTGAAAATATCTATAATCTCTAAATCATGTTTTATACCCAATTCATAATCGTTTGAATCATGAGCAGGCGTTACTTTTAGCGCGCCTGTGCCAAAATCCATTTGGACATATTCATCTGAAATTATGGGTATCTCTCTCTCAACAATCGGAACAATAGCGGTTTTTCCAATCAAATGTTGATATCGAGAATCCTCAGGATGAACGGCAATGCCCGAATCGCCAAACAATGTTTCTGGCCGTGTCGTCGCAATGGTTAAGAATTCTTTTGTTTCTTTAATTTGGTAGCGTATGTGATATAAATTTGATTGTTCTTCATGGTAAATCACTTCCTCATCGCTCAGGGCAGTAAGACCTTTAGGGTCCCAATTGACCATTCGTTTCCCTCGATATACATAGCCATCTTGATGCATTTTTACAAATGTCTGCACAACAGATTGATACAGATCTTCTTCCATTGTAAATCTAGTTCGATCCCAATCACAACTGCAGCCCAGCTTTTGTAATTGCTCTAAAATAATACCTCCATACTTGTCTTTCCATTCAAAGGCATATTTCATAAAACGTTCTCTACCAATATCACTTTTCTTGATTCCCTTTTCCCTCAGCATTTTTACAACTTTAGCTTCTGTAGCAATGGAAGCATGATCCATCCCTGGCAGCCAAAGCGCATTTTTGCCCAACATCCTTGCTCTTCTTACCAAAACATCTTGCAAAGTATTGTTCAAAATATGCCCCATATGCAAGACACCGGTAATATTTGGCGGAGGAATCAAAACTGTATAAGGTTCCCGCTCGTCCACCTCAGAAGCAAAAGCTTTTGCCTTTAACCAAGCTTGATACCATTTGCTTTCCACCTCCTCAGGACGATAATGTTTTGAAATCAACATTTCGGTGGCAAATGTACGCTCTGTTTTGATTGTATGCCTCCTTGAACGATTTTTAGACCTAAAATGTAAACTTTTGGCCATTTTTGTAGTATGCTTAGAACACATACTTGTGGAGAACTGAACGAATCACATGTTGGGGAGACAGTGATTTTGTGTGGATGGATTCAAACCCATAGAAATTTGGGAGCGATGTGTTTTATTGACTTACGAGACCGTTTTGGAATTACTCAACTAAGTTTCAATGAAAATAGTCCTAATGATTTGTTAAATGATGCAAAAAAGCTAGCACGAGAGTTTGTTGTAATGGCAGAAGGAAAGGTCATTGAGCGAAGCAGTAAAAATAAGCAAATACCTACTGGTGGAATAGAAATACAAGTAAAAAAAATGAAAGTGCTCAGCACCTCCAAGACACCACCTTTCACCATAGAAAACAATACGGACGGTGGCGATGAACTGAGAATGCGATATCGATACCTGGATTTGAGAAGGCCGAAACTGCAGGAAAATATTTTATTAAGGCACAAAGCATCTCAATCCATAAGAAATTTCTTAAGCCATCATAATTTTTTGGAAATTGAGACCCCGTACTTAATCAAATCAACACCAGAAGGGGCGAGAGACTTTGTGGTACCAAGCAGAATGAATGAAAATCAATTTTATGCACTTCCGCAATCTCCTCAGACTTTTAAACAATTGCTGATGGTTGGAGGCTATGATCGCTATTTTCAGATTGTTCGCTGTTTTAGAGACGAGGATTTACGGGCCGATAGACAACCTGAATTTACCCAAATAGATTGTGAAATGAGCTTTGTAAATCAAGAAGACATTTACAAAACTTTTGAGGAATTGGCAAAATATCTTTTCAAAGAAACTTTGGGGATTGAGCTTCCCAAGTTTGAAACCATAAGTTATGCAGATTCCATGCATAAGTATGGAAATGATAAACCCGATTTGCGTTTTGATATGCCTATACAACATCTTGAAAAAGTAGCCAAAGGCCATGGATTTAAAGTGTTTGATGATGCAGAAAAAGTAGTAGGAATAGTGGCAAAAGGAGCTGCTTTATATACCCGAAAACAGTTGGATTTTTTGGTAGATTTTGTTAAAAAGCCACAAATTGGGGCAAAAGGATTGGTATACTGTAAATACAATGAGGAAAAAACTTTCAAATCTTCAATTGACAAGTTTTTTGGCCAAAATATATGGCAAGAAATTGCTGCCACATGCGATTTTAATCCTGGTGACCTATTGCTTGTTCTTTCTGGATCCAGCAAAACTGTGTTAAAACAAATGAGTGAACTTCGCTTAGAGATGGGCAATCAACTCAATCTAGTCAAAGATGGTGTATTTAAACCTCTTTGGGTTGTGGATTTCCCATTGCTGGAATGGGATGAGGAAAATCAGAGATATCATGCCATGCACCACCCCTTTACCAGCCCAAAAGTAGAAGATCTTCACTACCTTTCAACTGCGCCAAATCAGGTAAAAGCAAATGCCTACGACATGGTCATCAATGGGGTTGAAGTCGGTGGAGGAAGCATACGAATTCACGATAGAGAAATGCAAGAAAAAATGCTATCCCTATTGGGTTTTTCTGATCAGGAAGCAAAAGACCAATTTGGCTTTTTGATGGAGGCATTTGAATATGGAGCTCCGCCCCATGGTGGCATTGCATTTGGTTTTGACCGCTTGTGCAGTTTATTGACTGGTGAAAATAGCATCCGAGATGTAATTGCTTTTCCAAAAAACAATCAAGGAAGAGACATTATGATTGATGCTCCCTCACCAATCGACAATGAGCAACGCAAAGAATTAGGAATTTGATTTTTAATTTTCAAAGCCATTCCCTCTCACTCACAAAAAATGAGAAAAGAAAACAAAACGCTCTGACAGATGATTTATATCTAAAAGCGGGCTAGGCGTTTACCGAACCTTCACTATACTTCGAGACTGAAGCACGTCTTCAGACTGATATTGTAAATGATAAATCCCCGGAGCCATGTTGGATGTATTCAATGGAATGGTGTGTTCACCCATTGTTTTTTCTTCATCAACCAATACATGAATTTCTTTTCCATGGGCATCCAAAATTGCAATTCTTACATGTCTGCCATTGGAAGCATATTTTACGGTAGTACTATCCACGAAAGGATTGGGATAGTTGTATACCCAGGCATCACCTGCCTTCTTTTGTAAAGAACGAGCCATTGTACCCGTTTGACAGGTAGTATCTAAAATATCTAGGGTTTCAAAATTTTGCAACATCACTGTATCCACTTCGTCATTTGGCAAACAAAACCAATTTTTTAGGACAGTTGCGTAGATATTTCTAAAATCAATTTCCATCTCTACCCCATCGCCTGTTTTTACCTCGTCGGCAATGCTTGGATTATTGCCCAATATTCCACCTTTAACATTTTTTCCGAACATAAACAAAGGAGCCGCAGATCCATGGTCTGTTCCACTACTTGCATTTGATTTAATTCTCCTTCCAAACTCCGAATAGGTCATACCCAATACCCGATCTTCTAAACCCAGCTGTTTCAAATCGTCTTGAAAAGCATAGATGGCCTCAGAAACTCGATTTAGCAAATTGGCATGCGCCCCTACCTCGTTTCCTGCCGTTGTATCAATCTGATTGGCATGGGTATCAAATCCGCCGATCGTTACCGTGTAGACTCTGGTTTTCAATCCCCCTGAAATCAGTCGAGCAACAATTTTTAGTTGCTTTGCCAAACTCTCTGTTTCATCATATAATTCACTCTTATTGCTTCCCTTTTCAGAGGCTTCGTTAACTACTTTTGCGTATTCATTACTTTGGTGAGCAACTGTTCGGATGAATTTGAGTTCTTTACCCGAACGGGTTGTAGGAGTGGATTCGTCTTCTGTAAGAAGCTCATAGAAGTAATCTGGATTCGACACAGCCAAACCCATGTTTACGGAGACCCCTTGACAAACTGGAGAGACCACCGAACCGATTTGTATGGCCAATGGATCCGTCATATCACTGTTGGGGAACCCTGCAGGGTAATTGGGCCATTCATTGGCAAGGTATCTTCCAATCCAACCGCTGTTTAAGTTCTCACTTGAATCGGAGCCTGTTACCCAAATATCCTTTGATCGGAAATGCGAACGATTTTGGTCGGGATAACCCACTCCCTGTAGAATTTGCAATTCTCCATCTTTGTACATTTCTTGTAGTTTGGTCATACTTGGATGCAAGGTGGTGGCTTCTGTCCCTTCCAGCTTTAGCAGCTTATTTTCATTGATAAGAACATTTTCTCTTGCCTTAAAAAGGTTACTGTACTGATCGACCGGGATGACCGTGTTGAGCCCGTCGTTTCCTCCGTTTAGCTCAATCAAAACCAATACATGATCTGTTTCTGTGTAGTTGTTTGCAGCATGGGTTAGTGTTTTGCCAAATGCTCGAATAGGTTGTCCACCAATGACCACCGGAATAAGACTTAATTGACCTGCAGCTTGTAAAAATTCTTTTCTGTTCATGGATTTAAGACAGTTGGTACTCGCTTTGTTTTATAATGTATGCAAAAAGTAATTTCAAGCGAGATTCCACCGTATTTTTAAAAGTCTCGTTTGATGGGTCGGCTGTATAATTTAACCAGGCATCGGTCCAATAGGAATCCAAAGATTGATTGGAAAGCAAAATACTTTTCATGGCCATTTTCGTTTCCTCAGACACATCAACCGGGGTCAATAAGGTCAACAAATCCTCAATCAACTGATTTGGATCTCCCGGTTGAGAAGTTTGGGACGTGATTTTTATGGTATCTACTTGAAGTCTGAATTGGTTTCTTTTGTAGCCTGTCCAAATCAAATTTTCCACATAAGAGACTCTTTTGGGCAGCGTATCGGTATTGATCCATAGTTCGTGATATGAGGGCATTTGATGGTAAGCAGGCCATCCCGACACCGATGGAGGTCCTCCAAGGGTCTGTTGTAAAACAGAGCCGAGGTAATAAATGTATCCCCACATTCGGTAAGTATTTTCTACATCATCTTCTATTTTTGGGAATTCCAATTCAAATTGCCTACAAAAGCCAACGAGATAGTCCAAAGGACTTTTGATTAAACATGCTCGATTTGCCGGATCAAAAAAATGTTCACTTTGCAGCATATATTTCATGAGTAATTTGACATCGAAATTATTGGCGAAAAACAAATCGGCTAGAGGCTCAATAAAGTTGGTTTCTGTGGCTTCATCTATCTCGTAGTAAATAAACCACATGTACAACCTTCTTACCAAAAATTTAGCTACTTCTTTTTTGGTAAAAATCATTTCAATCAAATCATCAATTTCCTTCTCTGCATCCGCTTGAGAACTTCCAGCTCGAAGCAAATAGTTTCCGTAAAACTTAGAAAAAACCTTGTTTTTATCGTAGTGACGGGACTCTGTAAAATAAACTTCCCCTGTTTGATAGTTGATACGCCATCCGGTAAGTACTTTGGCTGCTTCGATGATATCACTTTCTGTATATTTTGCATCCTCACCTTTTCCCAATGTAAAAAGTTCTTGCAACTCTCGGGCATAGTTCTCATCGGGAGCTTTGGCCTGATTTTTTTCTCCATTCAAATAGCGGAGCATTGCTTTATCTAGCGTTATCTTTTTTACCAATTCTTTAAAATCACCCAAATAGTTTTCTCTCAGCAATTTGGTATGCTCGTAGGCAAAATAGCCATAGGCATAAATGGAAGCCTCTGTGGCAAAGTGATTGTGCCAAAAAAGCGTCATTTTTTCTCGAATATTTAGGCTCTGATTTATCTGGTTGCCTATCCAATCCCATGCCCAACTGTTCCGTCTTTGGCCATTGAATTGTCCACCAAATGTATCGTTAATCCAAGTTTGCCCCAGCGGAACATTTGGATCATTATTTCTTTCTGACTGGTAATAGTTGAGTGGCGGCGTAGGCAAGTCAACCGAATTGTCTAGGAGTTGGTCTATTGTATCTGACAGGCTTTTGTTTTCGAGTTCCTTTAAGTCACTTAGTGTAGCGCCAAACATTGTTCTTCTAAGAAGATGCATTTTGGCCTCTTTGTCCCATGCCCCTTGATATTTATTGATGCCTGTGTGTGTTCTTGCAGTCTTTTGAATACCCATTCTCCTTAAAATTATGAGTAAATATACAAAATTATTTTTGCGTTTTTTGAAAAAGTCTAATTGCAATTGTGCCAAAAATTAAATTTGGCAACCAAACCGCTATCAGCGGTTGAATGCTGCCCTTGGCACCGTAAGAGTTAAAAAATTGCATGGAAAATAAAAAAGCAAAACTTATCAGCAAACCTTTTCCAAGGTGAAGTCCAACTCCTCCCCTTTGTTTCACACTCGACACACATACCCCAATCAGAGTCAAAATAAGAATAGAAAAAGGGGAAGCTATTCTGCGATATTTTTCGGTAAGATAAAAGAAAACATTATTGGAGCTTCGTTCTTTTTCCAATTCTATCATGCGATTTATTTCATCATTGCTGAAAGATTGAACATCATCGTCCATCATAAATATTTCATCGGGATTTATGGGAATCATCGTGTCCTTGAAAGGCCGTTTGATTAGCTTTTGAGATCCATCGTTGTAAAAAATACGCTCTACAAAATTGTGAAAACGCCACATTCCGCTACTTTCCTCCCAAGTCAACTTGTCTGCCATTACCCTTGAAGACAATTCGCCGTTTTCAAAATGTTCAAGAGACACTTTTATCCCCAAACTATCGATATATCTAAAGTTTTCAAATGAAACAACATCGTTTGCAGTTAGCGGCATTTTGATATTTTGCTTAAAGTCAAAGCTTCTGTCTCTGATTACTGTATTTTCGAAACCGAGTCGTTTTTTTTCTGAAATTGGAATCAAGTAACCATTTAAATAATAAGAAAAGCAAGCGATGATACTCCCAATAAACAGATAAGGTCTAAGGAAACGAGCATACGAAACACCGGAAGATAAAATGGCGACTATTTCGCTTCGAAATGCCATTCGAGAGGTGAAAAATATTACCGTGATAAAGACAAAAAGAGGACTGAACATATTGAGTAAAAAAGGAATATAATTGGCATAGTGCACCAATAAAATCTCCCGTAGGGTTACATCCTTTGAGACAAATTCATCAATCTTTTCGGCAACGTCAAAAACAACAATGATGATGGTAAATAATGCCAAAGCCATTAAGAATGTGCTCAACATTTTTTTGATGATGTACCAATCTAGCTTGGTTAAGAAATTACCTTTCCCGATCAATCCAATTTATTTTTGAGTGATTTAAAAGCTTGTATGTACATATTAATTATTTGCTCTGTCTCGGTGAGCAAAGGATTTATAATATTTTCATCCAATAATTTTTCCGACTTTACAAGATCCAACCAATATAGAAAACCATTGGCCTGATTCTTTGCGTGATTGAGATTGTTTACAAAGGTGTGACTTAGTTGCCCTTGATAAAGTCCGATGGCTTGAATAGCCATTTGGCTAGCACTTTTGATTATTTCTCCTCTTATCAATGCGCTCAAAGCCTTGTTCTGCGGCAATACTAGAGCAATTTTCAACCCTGCATGACTTAGCTTTTGTACTCTGTTTTTTAGCTCTATTGGATTCATAATTTTGCTTCTAATTGAGGTACCATTTTACTTTTCCAAACATAAAAATCTCCTTTTTTGATATGTGCCCTTGCTTCTTTCATTAACCATAAATAAAATTTCAAATTGTGTTTGCTCGCAATTTGTGCACCAAGATATTCATTGCATCTTATAAGGTGCCTTAAATAGGCTTTGGAATAGTCTGGTGAGTGGACTTCATCAATGGGCGTAAAATCATTTTTCCATTTTTCATTTTTGATATTGATATAACCGTTTTCAGTGAAAAGCATCCCATTCCGCGCGTTTCTTGTGGGCATTACGCAATCGAACATGTCTACCCCCAAGGCAATACACTCCAATAGGTTGGCTGGCGTCCCTACACCCATAAGATACCGTGGTTTTTCTTTCGGCAAGTGCTCCGTCACCAAATCGGTCATTTCATAGAGTAAATGATGGGGTTCACCAACCGATAAGCCTCCAATGGCATTCCCCTCCATATTTTGATCTGATACAAATTTGGCACTTTCGATTCTCAGATCTTTAAATGTACTACCCTGCACAATAGGAAACAAGGATTGGGGATAACCATACGCCTCTTTTTGTTTTGATTGGTGTTTGATGCACTTTAGCAACCAATCATGGGTAAGATTCAATGATTTCTTTGCATAAGCAAAGTCACACGGGTAAGGGGTGCATTCATCAAATGCCATGATGATGTCTCCTCCAATATTTCTTTGAATATCCATGACCCGCTCGGGTGTAAAAAAGAATTTTGACCCATCGATATGACTTTGAAATTCTACACCATTTTCTTTTATTTTTCGATTCTCTGATATAGAATAGACCTGATAGCCACCGCTGTCGGTTAGTATGCTTCGGTCCCAATTGATAAATTGATGTAAACCTCCTACTTGTGAGAGGACTTCCATGCCGGGCCGCAAAAAAAGGTGATAGGTATTGCCCAATATGATGGATGCGTCTATCTCATTCTTTAGTTTTTCTTGGTCCACTGCCTTCACGGTTCCTACGGTGCCAACAGGCATAAAAATTGGGGTTTGAATAGAATTGCGCGCTGTTCTTATTTCGCCAGCTCTTGCTTTGGAGTGTTTATCGGTATGTTCTAAAGTAAAGCTAAGCACCTATTCAAAACAAAATGAAATTTGAATCAATCTTGGAAGCAAACTGCCCAAAGATTGGGAATACACATATTGATCTTTCTCCAAGTAGCTTGTGATTGCCGAGCTGATTTTTATTTCGGGAGAGAACTTAAAAAACTCAAAATAAAAATCCATTCCAAGGCCCAAATCATAGCTAAACGTATTTGGAGAAAGAGCGACTACTGGCTTTTCAAGGCTCCTATCGGTGTCAATATCACTTGCAAAATCATAACGATAATTGACGCCTCCAACTACATAAAAACGAATGTTTCGATGTCGAACCGATTTTAATTTCATCAACATTGGCACTTCGAAATAGGTGTTTTCCATTTCAACTTGCTGCTTGCTTTGGTCTTCTAATGTAAACTCGACATCTCTTTGCGTAAAATGAAGATTTAATGCTGTTCTAAAATCCCAATAATCAGATATTCTAAGGTTCATTAAGCCACCAAAACCGAAACCCGCATAGTTGATTTGTTTCATATTGAGCATTTGGTTTTTGACCCAAAAGCTCCGGTCAGGATTCATTTTATAATTGGCGTGGTTTCCAACAAAAGCAAAACCGAAATGTACTTTTTGCAAATCATACAATGGATTGTTTTGTTGTGCCTTGGAGGCAACACAATGCAACAAAAAACACAAAAATGTTATTTTTCGAATCTTAATATTTCGCACAAGCCAAGTGTGAACTTTTTCTTCTTAACGCAAATGAAGCCGCAATTTGATATAATTTCTTTAAATATTCTTGCTTTATAAAATGTTTTTATTGAGTTGGATAAGTAATCATAGGCCTTTGGATTTTGGGCAAACAATTTCACCACCCATGGCATCCAAATGGAAACATAAAATTGTAAAAAGTATTTTGCCATTGAATTATCGGGCTGAAAAAAATCTATAATATGTACTTTGCCGCCTGGTTTCAAGACCCTATGTATTTCTTCAAATTCGAGCAATAGCTTGTCAAAATTTCGCACACCAAAAGAGATGAATATATGATCAAACATTTCTTCTGTGTAGGGCAAAACACCTACTTCTTTTTGAACAAACGAAATTTCCATATTTTGTCTATTTGCCTTTCCTTGAGCTATTCCCAGCATGTTTTTTGCCACATCTGTGGCATAAACATTGGTTTCCTGAAAACGCTTTTTGATTTCTATAGCTACATCGCCGGTTCCCGTGGCTAAATCCAGAATTATTTGTCCCTTTTGAATGCCGGCATTTTTCACCAATATACGGCGCCAAACAACATCCAAACGGAATGAAAAAAGACGATTGAAAAAGTCATATTGTTTTGAAATTTCATTGAACATCTCATCGATATCTTTTTTTTGGTGCTTAATTTGCGAAGGGATAGATGAAGATTTCATTTTCAAGGTTCGATTGTTCTTTTTCCAAAATTTCCCAAATGCCTGCAGAAAAGATTCCAGAAATGGCATTTATTGGCCGGTCAAATGTAGGTAAATCAAGTTTAATTAACTTTTTGTGTAACAACAAAAAACTGGCGCAAATAAGTTCCAAACCGGGAAAAACAAAGCTTATCAATCGTTACTTTGTGGAAAATCTATTCTACCTTGTGGATTTGCCTGGCTATGGGTATGCAAAAGTGTCGCAGAGAAGCCGAATCAAATTTGATGAAATGATTACTGAGTACTTGCTTGATCGAAAATCTTTGTATCTCACTTTTTTGTTGCTTGACCTTAGTGTAGAACCACAACCTATTGATTTTGAATTCATACAATGGTGCGGAGAAAATGAAATTCCATTTGTGATTGTTTTCACCAAAATTGATAAAGTAAAAGTGAATGAGCGAGAAAAAAAATTACAGGATTTTGAAAAAGTTCTTTCAGACAACCAATGGGTGGAAATCCCTGAGTACCTTCTCACTTCTTCGATAAAAAAAGAAGGAAGAGAAACATTCCTAAATTACTTATCCGAAATATTGTATACTCATCGGTAAATTAGCATGAAATATCGAAAGCAAACTTTCTTAATGAAAAATCATCACTTATTTTGCTAAAAATTGTTGATTTGTCTCGATTAGAATCCTTTTAATATCATGTCTAGAAGATATATATTTATTTCCTATTGCATCATTTTTTTTATTGCACTGTCCGTGAAGGGTTATGGTCAAGAAGAGAATTTGAGCATTGAACAGGCCATTGACTTGGCGCTCAAACATAACGCCCAACTGAAGAATAGCAATTTGGCAACTGAAGCCCAAAAGTACGAAGTGAAATCGGTCATTGCTTCTGGCTTGCCGCAGATCAATCTTAACGGAACATTTACACACAATATTGAAATCCCTTCGGCTGTATTTCCCGACTTCATTACTCCTTCCATCTATCAAGTGCTCATTGATGAAAATGTTATCGATAAAAATCGTTTCAAATCGGGAGAAGGTGGCCAAGCTGTTCAATTTGGTGCTCCATCACAGATTGCTGGAACGATAGGATTAAGTCAACTTGTCTTTGACGGACGTTATTTTCTAGGCCTTAAAGCGGCCAAACAGGTCGTGAAAATGAATGAACTTTTGGCCAAACAAACCGAAATTGAAACCAAAGAACTCACATGGCAAAGCTATTATCAGGTGTTTCTCTTGGAAGAAAATCTAACATTATTGAAAAAAAGTGGTGAATTGGTCAACGCATTGTTGTTGCAAACAGAAGCAATGCATCAAGAGGGCATGGTTGAAAAATTAGATGTTGATCGACTTTTACTTTCTCAAAAAAATATAGAAAATAAGATAGTCTCATTGGAAAACCAGCTTATCGTTTCAAAAATGGCTTTAAATATGGCAATGGGCCAAGAGATTGAAAAATCATATCGTCTTACGAGTGGATGGAACAAAAATGCACCGGAAATAATCGTAGAAAATACATTTTCACAAAGCGATAGAATTGAACAAAAAATCTTGAATCAATCAATGTTGCTTAAAGAAATGGAAACCAAGGGAATGAGAGTTACCAAATATCCTTCTTTATATTTCAATGCACAACATCTTCAAAATTCCTTCGCCAGTCAATCGCCTTTCGAAGATTTGGGGAAAGATTGGTTTCCAGGAACCCTATATTCTTTGTCCTTAAACATTCCTTTGTTTGACGGTTTTTACAAGAAAAACAAAATTCAGAAGCTCAAAGTGGAAGCCCAACAAATTGACAACGATAAGAAGAACCTAGGACATCTATTGCGCATGAATCATCAATCTTCATTGCTTGGTTTGAAGACACAATTTCAATCCCTTGGATACTTAGCATCAACCTTAGAATTGGCCCAAAGAATTTTCGAAACAGAAAAAATAAAGTTCAATGAAGGTATGGGCTCCTCCTTCGAACTGGTCAATGCTCAAAATGACTTCATTCAAGCTTCATTGCAGCATTCCAATGGGCAATATGAACTTATAATAAAAAATATCGCATACTTAAAATCAATTGGTAAACTATAAAAACATGAACAAATTTTTACTTTCTGTTGTCCTTGCAACATCAATTTTAACGTCCTGTACAAAAAAATCAACGCAGGAAACACTTAAAGAAGAATTAAAATCAAAAAAACAATCACTTTCATCCCTTGAGAAAGAAATTAGGGTGCTACAAACAAAAATAGAGTCGTTTGACACACTAAAAAAGAATCATGCAATTCCTGTAAAAGTAGATACCTTGGGCCATTCGGAATACAGCAATATGGTTACCCTTCAAGGCTTGATCCATTCCGATAAAAATATAAGAATATCCTCAGAGGTAGCTGGAGTTGTAACCAAAATACGAGTAAAAGAAGGTGAAAATATTCAATCAGGACAGATTCTCATCGACATCAATAATGATCTTATCAATGCGCAAATTGATGAACTACAAACCGCACTTGACTTGGCCAAAATAACTTTTGAAAAACAAGCAAGATTGTGGGAGAAAAATATTGGCTCCGAGATGCAATACCTTCAAGCAAAAACAAATTACGAAAGTTTAAAAAGAAGGATAAAAACAACCAAGATACAACTCTCCAAACACAAAATCATTGCCCAGTCATCAGGTCAAATTGAACAAATATTTGTCAAAACAGGTCAAGTGACTTCTCCTGGCATTCCCCTTTTAGAAATAACCAATAATCAAGCGTTAGAACTTCATGTTAAAGTAAGTGAACAATTTCTTGGAAAATTTACGCCAGGCCAAAACGTGATGGTACGGTATCCAAGCATTTCCAAGCAATACGAAGAAAAAATAGACGCCATCGGGTCAGTAATTGACCCCAATAGCCGAAGCTTTTTGATTACCATAAGACCAAAAAATGGAAAAGGGTTGCTGAAGCCAAATTTATTGGCATTGATTGACTTACCTAGTTTTAATTCAGCGAATGCATTAAGTATTCCCACCAAATTGATTCGACAAGATAGCAAAGGCAATTTTGTTTTGTGTGTCAATGAAAACTCAGCAGTCGAAAAAGCCTACCTAGAAATAAAAGAACAATTTGCAGACAGGACGATTGTAAAGTCAGGAATTGAACCTGGGAAACTCATAATTACCGAAGGATTTACGAATGTAATTCCGGGTGACTTTGTAAAAATTATTTCTTCCAAAGCAATTCAATAAAGATGTCCAAAAAGCAAATGAACAAAGAATTTGGCCTCTCCTCTTGGTCTATTGCAAACAAAACAAGTGTCTACGTGATGGTAGGGATTGTTGTGATCATTGGTCTTCTCTCCTACACAACAATGCCCAAAGAAAGTTTTCCAGAAATAAAGCAACCCATCATTTATGTAAATACACCTTATTTCGGCAATTCACCCATAGACATGGAAAATCTTGTTACCAGGCCAATTGAAAAGGAGCTAAATTCTATCAATGGAGTAAACAAAATAGAATCTACCTCGATACAAGATTATTCGGTAATTATTGTAGAGTTTGATTATGACATACCATCCGAAGAATGCTTGATGGACGTAAAAGATGCTGTTGACCGAGCAAAACCCGACCTTCCAAAAGACCTAACTGCTGAACCCAATGTTTTTGAATTGGACTTTTCAGAAATGCCCGTAATGAATGTGAACATAAGTGGAGATTACTCTACAAAAGATCTGAAATTTTATGGTGAAAAAATACAAGAGGAAATTGAAAACCTATCAGAAATAAGTGAGGTAGATATCACAGGAACCAATGAAGAAGAAGTGGAAATTGGCGTAGATCGCTTGAAAATGGAAGCATTACAAATTAGTTTTCAGGACATTGAAAATGCTGTCCGAGGCGAGAATGTCACCATGAGTGGTGGAGATATCAAAAGTATTGAAGGCAAAGACATTACAAGAAGAAATATTCGAATAGATGGAGAATTCGATAATTACGAAGACCTGCAAGATGTAATCATTAAAAATGAAAATCAAAACATTGTTTATTTACGAGATTTTGCGGAAGTTCATTTTGGGCAAAAAGAGCCTACTTCCTTTGCACGACTCAATCAAAACCCTGTTATAACTTTAGACATCAAAAAGAAAAGCGGATCAAATCTTATCAATGCTGCCCAAAAAATTCAAAACATCATTAGTGACGCCAAAAAAAGTTACTTACCAAAAGACCTTTCAGTAGTAATTACCAACGATCAATCAAAATTTACCAAGATGATGGTCAACAATTTAGAAAATTCCATCATAATGGGGGTGATTCTTGTTGTTTTGGTGCTTATATTCTTTTTGGGTTTGAGAAATTCCCTATTTGTTGGTGTAGCAATACCCCTTTCAATGCTTATGGGTATTGCCATCCTAAATTTTGGAGGAAACACAATGAATATGATGGTTTTGTTCTCGCTCATTTTGGCCTTGGGTATGCTTGTCGATAACGGAATTGTTGTGGTAGAAAATATCTATCGGCAAAGAGAATTGGGAAACAATCCCGACCAAGCGTCAAGGTATGGGGTAGGCGAAGTGGCCAGCGCAATAATTGCCTCCACCGCTACCACCTTGGCAGCCTTTATCCCATTGCTTTTTTGGAAAAGTCTTATGGGAGAATTTATGAAATTCCTACCCATTACCCTTATCATTGTGTTGGCCTCTTCTTTGTTTGTCGCATTGGTTGTAAACCCTGTGCTCGCCTCCGATTGGATGAAAGTTGGAGAAAGAAAAAAAACATCTTTGCGTTCCTACCTGCTGAAGCTATTTTTAGGACTTGCTTTAGGCACTGTTTTAAAAATTAGCGGAAATGATCTATTCGGTGGACTTTTCTTTGCGGGGGTTATTTTTAGCTCTCTTTACCGTTTCCTCATTGCTCCGGGAGGAGACTTATTTATGGCTAAGCTCATGCCCAAAATAGAAAATGCCTACGGCTCCCTATTGAAATATGCAGTTTCAGGATTTCGTCCTTTTGTATTTTTTGGTGGGACTTTTGTTTTGTTTTTTGTTGTTATGGGTTTTTATGGTGCAAATCCGCCACCTTTTGTGTTTTTCCCAGAGAATGAGCCACAATACGTAAATGCATACATAGAAGCTCCGTTAGGCACTGATATTCAAAAAACAAATCAAATTACCAATGCCCTTGAAAAACGCATCATAGAAAAAATTAAACCATATCAAGACAAGGGAGTCATTGAAGCTGTTTTGGCACAAGTAGGAGAAAAAACTGCTGATCCTAATGAAGGACCACAAAGTGGAAGCTCGCCACACAAAGCAAGAATTACTGTATCTTTTTTAGAATTTGAAAAAAGAGCCTTGATGGGTTTTAAAACATCTACAAGCCAAATTATGTCTGAAATCAAAGAAGCATGTAAAGACTTTCCTGAAGCCAACATAACTTTTGCCAAAGACAATATGGGACCACCTGTGGGCAAACCGATCAATGTAGAGGTGACCGGAGAAAACTATTTGATACTCATTGAACAAGTCGAGATACTCAAGAAAAAAATGGAATTGGCCAACATTGAAGGCGTAGATCAATTGAAAACAGATTTGGAGCTTGGCAAACCCATGCTAGAAATTCAAATCAATCGTGAAGCGGCAAGGAGGTATGGACTAAGTTCAGGGCAAATTGCTTCCACCATTCGCACAGCCTTGTTGGGAAAAGAAATTTCCAAATACAAGCTCAATGAAGATGATTATGAAATCAACTTACGCCTTCAAGGAGACTATCGATATAACTTGAGTAATCTCATGGGGACAAAAGTCACCTTTCGGAACACCATGGGTAAACTGGTACAAGTACCCATATCTGCAGTATCGACCGTGAATTTTAAATCGACTTACGGGACGGTAAAAAGAAAGGATTTGGAAAAAGTCATCACCATATTCTCAGAAGTGGAAGAAGGATATAACGCAAACCAAATTGTCGCAGAATTCAAAGATTTGCTACAAGATGTACAACTCAAACCCGGATATTCCTTCAAATTTACAGGAGAACAAGAAGAACAAGGCGAATCCATCGCATTTTTAATGTCTGCAATGCTCCTTGCTGTTTTTCTAATTTTTTTAATTATTGTTACGCAATTCAATTCATTTTTAGGCCCATTCATCATTATACTTTCCGTCGTGTTCAGTACGATGGGCGTCTTCTTAGGATTTTCTCTTACTCAAATGCCTTTTTCAGCTATGATGTCAGGTATTGGGATTATTTCATTGGCAGGGATTGTAGTTAATAACGCAATTGTGCTCATTGATTATACCAACCTTTTGCGCAAAAGGAAAAGAATTTCCTTACAAATTGGCGACGAGAAAAGTTTGCCGAAAAGCGAAATACAAAATACAATTATTGAGGCAGGTAGAACAAGGCTTCGACCGGTTTTACTGACAGCCATTACAACAATTTTGGGCCTTGTTCCATTGGCCATGGGCATGAACATCAACTTTGTTTCACTGCTCACAAAGCTCAATCCAGAATGGTATACTGGAGGAACCAATGCAGAATTTTGGGGACCCATGGCTTGGGCAGTTATATTTGGACTGGTTTTTGCCACTTTTCTTACCTTAATTATCGTACCGGTAATGTATTTGCTTGGCGATAACTTGGTATTGTACATAAAAAAATTCAACAAAAACAATTGAGCATAATGAGAAAAAAAAGCTATTCATTCCTAGAAAAATACTTAAACGCCAATGCTCCCGTTGGTTTTGAAATAACTGGTCAAAAGATTTGGATGGACTACCTAAAGCCTTTTGCAGATGATTTCTTGATTGACACCTACGGGTCAGTCGCAGCAATTATTAATCCCGAAAAAAAATACAAAGTAGTCATTGAGGCCCATGCCGATGAAATTTCATGGTTTGTCAATTACATTTCTCCAGAAGGATATATTTATGTTCGAAGAAATGGAGGATCTGACCATCAAATTGCCCCTTCCATGAGGGTTGATATTCATGGCCAAAAGGGAATCATCAAAGGGGTTTTTGGCTGGCCGGCAATTCACATTCGCATGCAAGGAAAAGAGGCTGCACCCACAATGAAAAATATTTTTGTTGATGTAGGGGCAAAAAACAAAGAAGAAGTAGAAGAAATGGGTATCCACGTGGGGACCGTGATCACCTTTGAAGCCAATACCATGAGGTTAGGAAAAAAGTACATCACTGGAAGAGCTTTGGACAATCGAGCAGGAGGATTTATGATCGCAGAAGTAGCAAGGAAAATAAAAGAAAACAAAGACAAAATTCCTTTCAGTTTGTACGTTGTAAACGCAGTTCAAGAAGAGGTAGGACTCCGGGGAGCAGAAATGATGTCCAGAAGAATCAAACCAGATGTCGCCATTGTTACAGATGTTACTCACGACACGACATCGCCCCCCTACGATCGTAAAGAACAAGGCGAGCAAATTTGTGGGAAAGGCCCTGTGCTTACCTATGGACCAGCAGTGCACAACAAACTATTGAATCAAATTATTGAAGTAGCAGAAAAAAATAAGATACCTTTCCAGAGGGCTGCAGCAAGTAGATTTACCGGAACCGATACCGATGCCTTTGCTTACTCCGATATTGGTCTACCCTCTGCCCTTATTTCTCTACCTTTGAAATATATGCATACAACAGTAGAAACCGTACATGAAGACGACATAGAGAATGTCATCAACCTTATCTACCGGAGTGTGCTAAGCATCTCAGAAAATCAAAATTTTAATTACTTTTAATTTTTTGAAAAATGTTTTCTTACTCATACTGTCACTTTCCCTTATCCGATTGGGTGCACAAGCGCCCTCCATTGGTTCAGCTGGACTAACGGTTGCAAAACTGGGCTGCGACGAAATAGAGATTTCTTGGACCAAAGGTAACGGGGCGGGAAGATTGGTTGTAGTTCAAGAAGGAAAACAAATAACAAGCAAACCTACGGACAATACTTTTTATATCCCAAATGAGAAATTTGGATTCGGAGATTCTTTGGAAAACCACTCTGCTTTTGTAGTGTACAATGGTTCAGGGAACTCCACCAAAATAAGTAATCTGCGCCACAACACACGTTATTTCATAAGCATTTTTGAATTCAATGGAGCTGGGGCAATTTTTTGGTACAATACAAGGGATATAGCAAAAATTGACACAACAACTTACTTTTTGAAAGCTGATTTTGAGATTGACCAACCCTATCAGTGTCTTGAGGGAAATCAGCTCAATTTCACCAACAAAACAAATTACAACGGTCAAGACATCATTTATTACAATTGGCTTTTAGGGGACGGAAATGTTTCCCAAGCAAAAGATATTTCCTACCGCTACAAGAATGCAGGGATTTATCAAGTTAAATTGGAGGCCCAAGCAGCCGGGTGCATCCATTCGGTGGAAAAAAATGACACCTTAGTGCCAAAACCAGAAATTTCTTTCAAGCTAATTCCAAACCTCGCCGGCAATGATTCAGTGCAATGTTTCCCAGGGAATCAATTTCAGTTTTTGCCAAAAGTTAAGTTTAAAAATTTAGGGGTTTCAAGCAACCAATATGCCTGGTATTTTGGAGACGGAAACAACTCTGGAGAAGGGAAAGCCATACATGAATACAAGGATACTGGAACATACGAGGTGTTTTTGATTGTTCAAGGAACTTGGAACAACAAAGGATATTGTGCAGATACATTTGGTGCTTATTATAAAGTTACATCCGGACCTTTAAACGCCGATTCAGTTGTTTTTTCTGATACTGCCTTGTGTTTTAAAAACAATCAATTTGACTTTCAACATCTGGCACCAAGACCGGGCATAACAAATACTTGGTTTTTTAGCTCCACAGATTCGGTAGTTGGGAATTTAGCCTCATGGAGCTACCCAAAACCAGGCAGATATCAGGTGAAGTTAATTGCGCAAGAAAATAAGTATTGCCGTGATAGTTTTCTGGACTCTGTTGAAGTTTTTATGCAGCCAAACAATTTTTTCGTAGGTCTAGATTCTGAATATTGTCAATCCAACCAAAGCGTTTTTTTGTCTCCTAATCTGGGTGGAGGACTGTTTGTCGGAAAAAATGTAAATGCTCTAGACTCTAGTTTCATGCCACAAGACACAGGTGTTTTTCATATTTCATACATCTATACACTCGGAAATTGCAAAGACACATTTGTAGAAAAGACCACTGTTTTTTCAAGACCAAAATTTTACTTCCCCTCAGACACGAGCTTATGCGAAAATGATAGCCTCGAGATTTCAATAAAAAATATGGGGGATGTTTTTTGGGGAAATGGACTTCAAGATACCACAAGAAATATAAAAAACAGCGGTACTTATTCCATTACTGTTTTTGATAAAAATGGAAAATGCAAAACACAAGATAGTTTTACACTGAAAAAAATTGCTGTCCCATTATTTAGATTAGGTCAAGACACCACCTTGTGTTCCTTGAACAATTTTTTATTGGGGGTCTCAGAAAATATTACGGAAAATACTTATTTGTGGAATACCGGAAGTCAAAAGCCAACCATCATTCCAAGCAGTGCCGGAAATTACACCTTAACCATAAGCAATGTTTGCGGTTCATTTTCTGATGATATAACCATAGATGTAAATCGAAACTTATGTAACATCTCTTATCCAAGCGCCTTTTCGCCAAATAATGATGGAATAAACGATGGATTTAAAATCAATGGAAATTTCCAACCAATTCAATTTACCATTTACAATCGGTGGGGAGAACGTATACATGAAAATGCGAGTGCATTTTGGGATGGAACCATAATGAACAGAGTGGGAAGCTCAGGGATGTATTTTTTTATTTTGATTGCTTTGGATCGTGAGGGCAAAAAAATAGCACTGAAGGGTTCCGTATACCTCATCAATTAGGCAAGACCAATTTCTCTCAGCCTTTGCATCAAATAGTCTCCGGCCAGGATATCAGAATATTTTTTTGGGTTTTCCTTGTCAATACAATTTTCAAGACAATTGAGTGGCATGTTGGCCACAGGATGCAAGAAAAAAGGGATGGAATATCTGGGCTTGCCCCAGTTTTCTTTGCTTGGATTCACCACCCTGTGGGTTGTGCTCTTCATTTTATTGTTGGTCAATCTTTGCAACATATCACCTACATTCACAACCAATTCCCCATCCCCTGAGGTAATGGGTTTCCATTGATTGTTTTTGTCAAGAATTTCCAATCCTTCAGAAGAAGCTCCCATCAGCAGAGTAATTAAATTTATGTCTTCATGTTGGCCCGCCCGGACAGCAGATTTAGGATCTTTGGTGAGAGGAGCGTAATAAATTGGTCGTAAAATACTATTTCCATAATCCACATAAGCGTCAAAAAAATGTGCATCAACATTGAGATAATTGGCAATTGCTTGAAGAAGTATCTTTCCTGTTTTTTCCAAATGTTGAAAAGCAATTTTGCCAATTTCATTGAAGGCGGGAATTTCTTCGACCACAATGTTGGAAGGATAAGCAAATTTGTTTTTCATTTCCTTTGGCAAATATTGACCAAAATGCCAAAATTCTTTTAAATCCCCCTGGCTCTTGTCTTTGGCGTGTTCCACTCCAAAGGGAGTAAATCCTCTTTGACCTGCAAGATCTTCTTCCCAATATTTCATCTTGGTATTTAAAGGCAAATCAAAAAAACGTTTTACCTCTTGATACAACTCTTGGGCAATGCTACCATTGAGATGATGGTTCTTTATTGATACAAAGCCAATATTTTCGAATGCTTCTCCCAGCATTTTAACAAACTCATCCTGTTCCTTGGGTGAACCATTGGCAAATACATTCAGATCTAAAAGGGGAATCGTTTCGGAAGAACTCATGAGAGCAAAAATAAATTTTGGCCAATAATTTCAAACGGATTTATGGAAGTAATCAAAAATGACTTTTGCCTTAGAGGGACCAACCACTGATGCAATCTCTTCTCGTTTGGCTTCTCTTATTTTTTTCATGGATCGAAATTTTCGTAGCAATGTGTCTAAGGTTATTTTTCCAATTCCCGGCAATTCATTCAACTCATTTTTTAAAAAATCAGCACTTCTCTTGTTCCGATGGTTTTTTAGTCCAAAACGATGAGCCTCGTCCCGAAGTTGTTGGATAAGTTTTAGCGATTCCGACTTTTTGTTTAGATAAGCTGGAAGAGGGTCATTCGGAAAATAAATTTCCTCTAATCTTTTTGCAATGCCTATCAATTGAATGTGCTTGTGTAGACCCAAAGATTCCAAAGCTTTATAAGCCGCACTTAATTGGCCTTTACCGCCATCAACCACAACCAATTGAGGCAATTTCTTGGATTCAGACAACAATCGCTTGTACCTTCTTCCTATTGCTTCTTCCATCGAAGCAAAATCATTGGGTCCTTGAACCGATCGGATGTTAAAAAACCTATATTCTTTTTTGCTGGGTTTGGCATTTTTAAAGACAACACAAGCAGCAATGGGTTGATGCCCTTGAAGATTTGAATTGTCAAAACATTCAATATGCGTCGGCAGTTGATTCGTATTGAGATCTTTTTGAAGTGCTTTAAGAATGCGTTGCGATTTATGGACAGGTTCCAAAAGGTCCTGCTGCTTCTTATCTTCATGGATATAATGCAATAAATTCCTTTTGCTTATTTGTATGAGTTTTTTTTTATCGCCGCTTTTTGGAACATGGCATACGATGTTTTCCAAAGACCATTCGATAGGTTTTTCTAAAAAAATCTGGGTATGCGTGCTTCTCATCTGTTTTCTCATCTCCACAATTGTCTGCCCAATGGCCAATTCATTGTCTACCCCAGAGAGCTTGTATTTACTGTTTTTGGATTGAACGATCATACCATTTGCCACCGACAACATATTTACAAAAAGATATTTTTCTTCCAGTTGAAAAGAAAAGACATCTACATTACTTATTCGCTCGTTAACCACCATGCTGCGGTATTGATACGTTTTCAGTCGCTCAAGACGCTTTTTATACTCGTCAGCCTCTTCAAAACGAAGATTTTTAACGGCTTGATTTAGCATGTTTTGAAGATGTCGTTTTACCTCAGACAAGTTTCCTCTAAGCAAATGTTTGATTTGTTTTATAGACTCCATGTAGTCCTCTTCACTTTGCTTGTTTTCGCAAGGCCCCAAGCAATTGCCAATTTGAAATTCAAGACATATCTTAAATTTTTGAGCTTCTATATTCTTTTCAGAAAGATGTAAATTACAAGTTCTGATGGGGTACAATTGTTTGATCAAGTCCAAAATCACCCGCATAAATTTAGCGGATGTGTAAGGACCAAAATATTCTGACCCATCTTTGGTAGGATTTCTAATGGGAAAAACCCGTGGGAATCGTTCATTGGTAATCTTAATTAAAGGAAAAGACTTATCGTCTTTTAAATTGATGTTGTAACGAGGTTGAAACTCCTTAATCAAGCTATTCTCGAGCAACAAGGCATCCATTTCTGTCTCAACAATGGTATATCCAATATTCTCGATCTTTCCCACCATCACGGCAGTTTTTCCTCGATCCATTTTTGTTTTGGAAAAATAACTATAAACCCTATTTCTTAGTTTTTTCGCTTTACCCACATAGATCAATTCGTCTGTTTGGTTGTAAAATTTATAAATGCCCGGTGTGTTGGGAAGCATTTTGAGTTTTTGTTTCAATTCTTCTTTCATCGAGCGCGCGGGCTAATATACACCCAAAAACCAAAAAGGAATGGGCATCTCCCGTCACATTTCGTATTTTCGGATCATCAAAAAGAAGCATGCAAAACAAACTGCTTGTTGTAGATCAAGTGCATCCAATATTTTTTCAGAAGTTGAAAAATCATAATCTCCTTTTAGAAGATGTGCACAAATTGGCTGATGCCAAGATCCAATCCCTAATGCCAACTTGTTCCATATTGGTTTTGAGAAGCAGATTTAAAATCAATACGGATTTTTTGTTGCACGCGCCCCATCTGAAGTTAATCGTTCGGGCAGGTTCCGGGATGGACAACATAGACATGGAGGCATGCACAAAAGCTGGCGTCATTTGTCTAAATACACCCGAAGGAAATCGTGACGCTGTTGCTGAACATGCCCTCTCTCTTTTATTGGCTTTACATACCAAAATTGTATCTGCCAATTTGGAAGTAAATCAGGGAATATGGGACAGAGAGGGAAACCGAGGACATGAAATAAAAGGAAAAACTTTGGGCATCATTGGTTATGGAAATTGTGGCTCTGCCTTAGCAAAAAAGGTAAGCGGTTTGGGTATGAATGTGTTGGCTTATGACAAGTATTTTCCAAACTTTTCGGATCCATTTGCCAAAAGTGTTTCTTTGGAGGTTTTGCAAAACCTATCCGACATTGTCAGTTTGCATATCCCATTGAATAATGAAAATGAGCACTTTGTGAATTATAAATGGATCAAAAATTTTAAAAAAAACATTGTACTGCTCAACTTATCTCGTGGCAAAATCATGAGAACCCAAGACATATTAGATTCCCTAAAAGAGGGCAAAATCAGAGCATTTGCCACTGATGTCTTGGAAAACGAAAATTTTTCTTCCTTCAATGACGATGAAAAAAATCAGATCAACCAATTGCAAAACAATGAAAATGTTTTGCTCACCCCTCATATTGCTGGTTGGACCTTCGAATCTTACCAAAAAATTGGAGAAATCATGGCAAACAAAATCATGAATCACCTCGAATCGATAGAAAAGAATTAATAAAAATTTAACTTTGAAGGACTAAATTCAAAGATTTCCCTTGAAATTTACATTTTTAAAGGCAATTATTGAAAACTAAATTTTCGAATATTATTTTATGTTTAATAAATTCATATGCTCAACTCTTTTATTGCTTTCCGGTTGGAATGCTTTTGGCCAGTCAAACTTCGGTGAGATAAGAGGAAAAATTGTTGATGCCACCAACAAACAACCTTTGGATTATGCCGAATTAGTAGTGAAGAAAGATGGGATTACAAAAGGAGGCGCCATAAGTGATGAACAAGGAAATTATTACATCAAAGCCCTAGAACCAGGGGTTTATTCGGTGGAGGCTTTCTATCAGGGTTTCAACAATTATAAAGCAACAGGGATTGAGGTTAACTCCGATAGAATTTCATTTTGGAACATCCAAATGCCCAAATCTGAAACAGGACAGCAGCTAAAAACATTCATTGTAAAATCAGGAAAGCCATTGGTCAACAAAGACAAAAACCAAAAAACGCTCAATAGCAATGACATCAAAAAATTACCCGTTCGAGGAGCAGGAGGCATTGCACTTACGGCATCGGGTGTAAACAGAAGTGCTGGTGGAGGAATTTCTTTTTCAGGACAAAGAACAGACGGAACGGCGGTATTTATTGATGGTGTTCGGGTGATTGGCACCTCGAGTGTTACCCAGGCATCACAGGGTCAAATTGACATCATCCAATCAGGTGTCCCCGCCCAATACGGAGACTTTACTGGGGGAGCCATTAGCATTACCACTAAAGGGCCTACAAGAAGCTTCCAAAAAAGTTTAGAAGTCATTTCATCGAGCCCCTTTGATCCCTATCATTACAACCTCATAGAAGGTTCAATGAGTGGACCGTTGATCATCAAAAACAAAGGAGGAGGAAAAGATGAATTCGTGCGACTTGGATACAACTTGGCAGGACAATTGAACTATAGAAATGATCCTCGACCAGTTGTGGGCGGAGGTCTTTACGTGGTAAAAGACGACGTACTGAAAAATTTGGAAGACAATCCGCTTACCTTCAACCCCGTTGGTGGAGGTTTTATTGCTAGCTCCTCTTTCCTTTCGGCAAATGACCTAGAACAAAGAAGGGCGACCGAAAATAGAGATCAATTGACCGGCATAGCCCAAGCCAAATTAGAATATCAACCCAATAAAAATACGACCATTTCTCTTTACGGCAGTTACAACCATTCAGATTTCTACAACTTCTCCAGAAGTCAATATTTGATGAACTATAACAATTTCTCAAAAGCCATCAATCAAACCTATCGAACCTATTTAAAGTTCACGCAAAGACTCAACAGCTCAAGCGATTATAAAGACAAAAAAGAAGAAAAGCCACTCATCACCGACGCATTCTACACCATTCGCCTAGATTATCAACACCAACAAGAAAGAGATTTCAATGAGCGACATGGCGAAAACCTTTTTCAATATGGTCATGTCGGAAAATTTACAACCTATCGAAGACCGAGTTACAATTACGTGCGGGAAGCAACCAAGTTTATAGACCAAAATGGTGATACCGTTGTGAGACAAGGATTTTACGAAAGACAAAGAGACGATGTAGATACACTTGTAACCTACTCAGCGAGTGATTACAACCCTTTGAGAGCCAATTACAACAAGTACCTTTTTGACAATGTTTCCTCCATTTTTAATGGTAGCTTTAGCAATATTATTCAGATTCAACAATTGCAAGGAATCCTCAATGGCAGAGATGTTCCCATTGCTTATTCTTTATGGCTAAATCCAGGCAACGGAAACAACAGCTATCAAAAAGCCAATTTTGAGAGAGTTTCAGCATACGCCATTGGAGAAGCTAGTTTAAATTTCAAAAATCGCCACGACATTCAATTTGGATTGTATTATGAGCAAAGCTTTTCTAGCCGTTGGGCGGTAGGTGCATCAGGCCTTTGGGTCCTCATGGATCAATTGGCAAATTCCCATTTAGACAACCTAGAAAGAACCAAATCAAATGGTATAGTATATGGCGGAATACACCGCTACGACCAAAATGGAATGTTTATGGATACGGTTGATTATGCAAGACGAGTAGACAAAAGCAGGCAAAAAGTATTTGACCAAAGATTAAGAGACTTTTTGATCAGTAGCGGTGCAAAAGACATCTATGGACGTGACATAACAGAAAGTAGCAACATCGACATAAATGCCCTGGACCCCTCAACATTCTCTATCGATATGTTTAGTGCGGATGATCTTTGGAATGAAGGTCAATCATACATTAGTTATTTTGGATATGACTACAAGGGAAACAAA
Source organism: uncultured bacterium (assembly GCA_963991985.1). Classification (GTDB taxonomy): domain Bacteria; phylum Bacteroidota; class Bacteroidia; order NS11-12g; family UBA9320; genus MED-G17. The sequence goes on from CAXDRX010000007.1 coordinate 50,208, forward strand.
ACCTATAAAAGATTTAGCATAGAAGACTTTCTAAACGATTCTCTGATGAGACCTCAAGGAGCCTTTGCACCAATTTATTCGGCCGCATGGATTCAAGACAAATTTGCTTTTAAAGATCTCATATTGAGAGTTGGTGTTCGGGTCGAAAGGTTTGATGCAAACCAGCCCGTTTTAAAAGATGCCTATGGTCTATATCCTATGCAAACGGCATCTGAAATATCAAGTATCAAAGGTATACCCATTACCCACCCAGACAACATCGGAGATGATTTTGTTGTCTATGGAGACAACACCAAAAATCAAACAAGAATTTTGGGTTATCGAAAAGACAATCAGTGGTTCGATGCCAATGGTTTGGAAATAGATAATCCGGAACTCATTGCCAAGGAAACCGCAAGCGGACAAATCGAACCTTTTTTGGTTGACCCAGAAAATGATGATATCGTTCCGCAGTCTTTCAAAGATTATGAACCAACCTTGAATGTATTGCCACGTATTTGGTTTTCGTTCCCAATCAACAAAGAAGCACAATTCTTTGCCAACTATGACGTATTGGCACAAAGACCCAACAACATTTTTGTTCCTACCTCCACCTTTTTCTTTTTGGAACAAACCCAAGGTGGCACCATCAACAATGCAGCTATTTTGCCAAGAATTAGAACAAACTTTGAATTGGGATTCAAACAACAACTTTCAGACAATTCCGCTTTAAGCCTTATTGCCGCCTATGCAGAAACCAAGAATGATTTCGGCCTCCTTAGATTGTATGGCGCCTATCCCATCGCCTATAATCATACTGCAAACATTGATTTTTCTACCACCAAGCAATTTAAGGTGGAATATGAATTGAGGGCAGATGAAGATTCTAGAACTTCCATGCAGGCCAACTACACCCTCCTTTTTGCCGATGGTACTGGCTCCAACATCAATTCGCAAGCTGCATTGATTGCTGCCAACCAACCCAACCTGAGAAGTTTGTACCCCTTAGACGTTGATTACCGACACAACATTACTGCAACCATAGATTATCGTTTCAAAAATGGAAAATCTTACAAAGGTCCAGTGGTAGGAAAAAAAGGAACACCCATTTTAGAAAACTTTGGGGGCTCATTTATCGTAAGAGCAAGATCTGGTGGACCTTACACACGAAATGCCCAAGCAACAGGTGCAGCATTGGAAGGCGTTGCTCAAAGATCACAAATTTTAGGAAATCCCTTCGGATCAAGACTACCGTGGCAGTTTACTGCAGACATGAATCTGGCAAAAACCTTTCGAGTGAAAAAAGGAAACACCAAAGATAAATTTCATAATCCTTATGTAAATGTGACCACTTATCTATGGGTTCAAAACTTATTCAACCAAAAGGTAATCAACAGTGTTTATAGATTTACAGGACTTCCTGAAGATGATGGATTTCTCAACTCAGAACAAGGACAACAATTTATTCAACAACAAATTGATCAAAGACAACAAATTGCACTGGTGGATTTGTATAACGCCAAAGTTCAAAACCCATTCAACTACTTAACCCCTCGACAAATTAGATTAGGAATTAGATTAAACTTTTAAGACATGAAATATACTTTTAGCCTCATTGCCTTACTGCTTACCGTAGCCTTATTTGGTAAAGAAAATATCTGGGACGGTCCCAAAGTAGTTAAACCAAAAATACAACAAAATCACCGTCTAATGAAGTTTGCCTTCGATTGTGAGCCAGCCTCCCAACAAGCAGATTTGGACATCAATAATGTACGTACACGAATTTTAAATGGAGGAGATATGTGGTGGGATTTGTCCAATGCTAGATACGAAATCCCTAAAGTTGAAGACCTCAACGACGTAAGAAAAAATTCGATGTTCGCAGGAGCCATTTGGGTAGGTGGACAGGATGCAGGCAACAACTTAAGATTGGCAGCAATGACCTATCGGCAGTCCGGTTCAGACTTTTGGCCCGGTCCATTGGATACAGTCACTGCCAATACCGAAGCCAGCAGATGCGATGACTGGGACAATATCTACAAAGTAAATGGACAGGACATCATAGATCATTACGACGACTTCAAAGAGGGTGTTTTGGCTGCAGCAAAAAATTCAATCGCGGAATGGCCTGCCGAAGGTAAAAACATCAATGAGCCACAATACATTGCACCCTTTTTCGATTACGACAATAATGGTTATTACGACCCCCTAGCAGGAGACTACCCGATTCTTCAGAATGAATGTAGAGGTTCAACCATAGACAATAGCAAAAATTTGCCGGAAGATCAGCCAGACCAAATGCTGTTTTTTGTTTACAACGACAAAGGAAACATTCACTCTGAAAGTCAAGCAGAACCCATAGGTTTGGAGTTGCAAACTACAGCATTTGCCTATCAAACAAATGATGAAATCAACAACATGACCTTCTATAAAACCCGGATCATCAATCGCGGTTTTTCAGAACTTTACAATACCTACTTTGGTCAATGGGTAGATCCCGACCTTGGAAACTACAATGACGATTATGTGGGTTGCGATGTAGGATTAAGTTTGGGTATTTGCTACAATGGGGATGACAATGATGAAGGAATCCGTGGATATGGTCTTAACCCTCCTTCTGTAGGAGTAGACTTTTTTGAAGGTCCCAAAACAGACACCGTAATCAATGGCATACCCACCCAAATTGAATTGGGAATGTCTTATTTCTGTTATTACAACAATGATTTCAATCCCGTCAATGGAAATCCACAATTGCCTATCCATTACTATTATTACCTGAGTGGAAGATGGAAGAATGGAGATTTTTGGACGAGAGGAGGCAACGGCGTTGGTGGAACAGAAAGAACCAAGTACATGTTTCCTTTTGATACCGACCCAAACTTCAAAGACAATTGGGACGAACGCCAAGCAGGTAACGCAGTAGGAGACCGTCGATTCCTCCAATCTTCCGGACCTTTCACCTTGAAGCCTGGAGCCGTAAACAATATTACTGTTGGTGTTGTATGGGCAAGAGCGAGCACAGGCGGTGCCATTGGATCTCTTGGATTGTTGAGAGAATCTAGCCGAAAAGCACAAGTTTTATTCAACAACTGCTTCGATATACTAAACGGGCCAGATGCGCCCAAAGTGGATCTGCAGGAACTGGACCAAACACTTGTATTTAATTTTTATGATTATGACAACGACCGGGTGGAAAAATACGAGGAAAAATTTGTTGATGATCAGAGCAATGAAAGAAAATACACCTTCCAAGGGTATCGAGTTTATCAGCTTGCGAGTGCTTCTGTGAGCAAAAGTGATCTCGATGATCCTTCAAAAGCCGTAGAAATAGCACAAGTAGATTTAGACGATAACATTATTCGTCTTGTCAATCAAAAATATGACGAAGACCTCAGTCAAGACTTACCTGTATTAAAAATTGATGGCAAGGACAATGGACTCGAGCACAGTTTTATCATCACAGAAGATGCATTCGCTAAGGGCGCCAACAAACGTCTGGTAAACAATAGAAAATATTATTATACAGTTGTTAGCTACGGAGCATTGCCAGGATACTATAAACAAGAATATATTCAAGGTAGAAAAAGTACAGATGTGACTGCAATACCACACAAAACAGAATCGGAAAATTTTGGAACCAAAATAAACGGTCAATATGGATCTGGCCCAAGCATTACAAGAATTGATGGCCAAGGAAATGGAGGCAATAATTTGGAACTTTCACAAGAATCGGTAAATGCTATTCTGAATAGCACTGAAAATAAGGTAGACAATCCGACTTATCAAGCAGGTATGGGACCTGTAAACATTACCGTCATAGATCCCCTCAAAGTTCCCAAAGGAAATTTTGAAATCTCTTTGGTTGAAACCCCCATCAATGCCAATAATTTTGTGAGAAATCGAGATGGAATAGTCGACTCCAATACGCGCTGGTTTCTGGTACGATTCAACGAAAATGGACTCAATGATACTGTTTTTTCCGACACCAGTATCAATTACCTTAACGATCAACTTATTTTGGCTTCCACTACAGAGAATACCGCTCTAGATTGGGGCTTAGCCGTTACCATAAGACAGGTAAGTGACCCTGGGGATGCGGAAGACCAAACCAATGGTTTCATAGACAACGAGGATTTGATCGTAGAATGGGAGGACGATTCCAAGCAATGGCTCACCGCTATCCAAGACAACGACAACGGCGGATGGTACGACTGGATTCGATCAGGAACCAATGGCAAGAATGACGGGTTCAATGACATGTCCATCCATGACTACGGAATAGGTAACGTATCTTTCGATCAATTTCAGCGTTTTGAAAAAATCTGGCCCGGACAATTCGGTGGTGGACGGATAGCTCCATATGCCTTGGCCTCCCGAAATACGCGAATGCAACAGCCCGAAAGCCCAAACAGCAGAATCCATGGAGTTGCTTACGAAGGACTTGCACCTGCAAGCCAGAACAACGGAACACAACTTGCCAACATAGCAAGTGTCGATTTGGTTATTACACCCGATAGAAATTTGTGGACCCGAGTCCCAGTAATCGAAATGGGCGAAGAAGCAAGTTTTAATGATGGTGGCAAACAAAAATTTGACTTGAGAGATCATGTGTCCATTGACCAATTTGGAAATGAAAATTCAGAAGATGGTATCGGACTATCTTGGTTCCCAGGGTATGCATTAAATGTGGAAACAGGAGAAAGATTGAACATAATTATATCGGAGGATTCTAGACAAAAGCAAAACAATGGCGATGACCTCAAATGGAACCCAACTTCGAGCGAAGATCGAATGGGCAACAGTTACCCAACTTTTGGTGGAAGACACTATATTTATATCTTAGGAAGCTATGAAGGACTGCCCGCACAAGCCTATCCAAAGCAACCTACATGTCAAGGACCCAACTGCTCCTCAAGTGCAAAAATTTTGCGAGATATTCTTTCCAATGCAGGCCAAGCAAGCTCCCCAAGCACAAGGGATATCGAATTTAGAAAAGTATTTTTCCAGTGTATGTGGGTAATCCCAAGTTTTTTAAGCTCCGGATACCAAATGGAAGGACCCTACGGAATGACACCTCCCAGTAAAATGAAACTTAGAATAAGAGCCAGCAAAAAATATAAATTTGATCCAAACGACGCAGACAGCGAAAATGATGACAACCCAAAATTCACATTCAATACAAACGACATCTTTACGGACTTCTCCCCAAAAACAGGAGAAGCCTCAGTAGAGAAAATACAAATTGTACCCAACCCCTATTACGCTCAATCAGGCATATACGAAAGCAGCCCAGTATCCAATAAGGTAAAGTTCACCAACTTACCTCCCAAATGCACCATTTCTATTTACACCCTAGATGGCGCTTTGGTCAATAGGTTCAAAAAAGAAGACGAAGGAACAATACTGGAATGGAATTTAAAAAATAGCGCACGCGTCCCCATTTCAAGCGGTCTATACATCATTCACGTAGATGCAGGAGATTTGGGTGAAAAAGTGCTTAAATGGATGGGAATCATGAGACAATTAGACCTAGATTCATTTTAATTTTAAATACAATAATGAAGAAAATATACATACTTTTCATTGCAGTTTTTTGGATGCACTCGTTTAGCCGCGCTGGCAACGAAGACCGAATTGGACAGGCAGGTGCCACGCAACTTAGCATCAATTCATGGGCCCAATCTGCGGGTTTGGGATATGGATATATACCTATGGTTAGGGGTCTTGAATCTATGTTCCTCAATGTGGGTGGTTTGGCATTTACAGAACAAACAGAAATCGGCTTTTCGAGAAGCAATTGGCTGAGAGGCACAGACATAAATATCAATACATTCGGTATTGCACAGAGAATTGGTGCCGAAGGTGTTTTAGGAATCTCCGTAATGTCTATGGACATTGCAGACATTGAAATTACAACTGTTTCAAGCCCAGATGGAGGAATTGGAACTTACAAGCCAAGTTTTAACAATTTGGCCCTAGCCTATTCCCAACGATTTACTTCATCTATCTCAGGAGGTGTATTGCTGAGGGGATTTTCCGAAGGATTGCCCAATGCCAAAGCACAGGGTTTGGCGATAGATGCAGGCATAAGTTATGTTACAAGTGCCAACAAAGATGACAAACTAAAAAGAGATGATATTAAATTTGGCATTAGTTTAAAAAACGTCGGTCCAGACTCGAGGTACACTGGCGATGCATTCGCAGTAAGAACAACAAATGATGAAGTAACAACAGAAGAAAAGTTTACCTATGCCATAAGAACTGCTCTTTTTAACCTACCCACTATTTTCAATGTAGGTTTTGCTTATGATCTTAAATTAGACAAAACAGAAGAAACCTATTTTCATCGATTGACCCCTACCCTAAATTTTACTTACCATGCCTTCAAAAACAATCAACTAACCGGGGGGCTGGAATATGGATATAAAAATTTATTAATGCTTCGAGCAGGGTTTGCGCATGAAAAAGGTATTTATGACTATGAGTCAAGAAGAAATGTCTACACAGGTATTATGGGTGGTATAACCATCTTGGCACCTGTTTCAAAAGGAAGTCATTCCAAATTTGCTCTGGACTATTCTTATCGACATACCAACCCATTCTCGGGAACCCATAATTTGGGTATTCGTCTGATTGTTGGTGAATAAATGCATTTCATTATTTTTGAATTTAGTTGTCTTGCAAGGGACAACTTTTTTTTTCTACATTATCAGACATCATGGCCAAGATAAATTATATGACAAAGGACGGTTTTGAAGACCTTAAAAAAGAAATCGAATACTTGAGGACGAAAGAAAGGCCAAGTATTTCAAGACAGATAGCAGAAGCGAGAGACAAAGGAGATCTTTCCGAAAATGCAGAATATGATGCGGCTAAGGAAGCTCAAGGTCTTCTAGAAGCAAAAATTGCAAAGCTGGAGACAATTTTGGCTAGTTCGAGAATTATGGACACCAGTAAGGTAGATTCAAGTAAAGTGAATATACTCAGCACGGTTAAATGTAAAAATTTAAAAATCAATAAAGAGGTACAATTTACCATCGTTTCGGAAAAGGAGGCCAACCTAAAACAGAACAAAATATCGTCAAGCTCGCCCATAGGAAAAGCTTTACTGGGCAAAAAGGTCGGTGACTCTATTGAAGTAAAGGTTCCAGCGGGGCTCGTAGGATTCGAAATTCTAGAAATAACATTGTAGTGGCCTCAATTTTTAGCAAAATTATTTCAGACGAACTACCCGCTTACAAAATTACTGAAAACCAATACTGCTTGGCTTTTTTAGATATTTTTCCAATCAAGAAAGGCCATACATTGGTTGTACCAAAAAAGGAAATAGATAAGTTTACCAATCTAGACGAAATTTATTACCAAGAGTTAATGAAGCTCTCAAAAAAAATTGCCATTGCACTGGAAAAAACAATACCCTGTCTAAGAGTAGGAATGGCAATCGTTGGCTTGGAAATACCTCATGCCCACATTCATCTCGTTCCTTTGGATCACCCAAATGACATAGACTTTACCAAAGAAAAACTAAAATTTACTGAATTGGAATTTTCAAAAATAGCATCAGACATCCGAAAGAATCTCTAAAAACTATTTACGGTCTCAAATTTCCAGATTTCTTGAATTTCCTTCAAGTGCAAACGATAAGGCTTGTAAATGGGATTGGATGAAACCAATAGCAAACTTGCTTCCTCTTCTATCTTTTTGTATATCATTTTAAAAACAATTCCATCATTTTTACTAACCAAAATGTACCGCTGGCCATCTACTATTTCTTCCCAATTCTGTAGATAACTTGCCGTTACCCATGAACCATCTTCTATCGGAAGCATGCTATCCCCTGCTAGCTGAAAGCAACGATAAGACTTATTCTGAGCTAGAAATGGTAGATAAAACTTTGGTAAGGTTGATATAAAATCTGGATCTTCAAAACCATTGGTGTAGCCAGCATGGGCTTTTTGAGACACCATTTCAATATTTTCATTCCCACTTTGATCACTCGTAAGCATAAGCATTCTCAATTTTTTCCCAGTAATATCAAAATCAAGTCCTTTGAACATCTGGCTTAATTGAAAATCACCCATAGAAGACAGATCATAACGCAACAAAGCATCAACGGAAACATTAAAATGATCGGCCATTTTGATCAACAATTCCATGTTGGGTTGAGTATTTCTCTCATAACTATTCAAAGCAGGACGACCTATCCCTAGAATATCCGCTAATCTTTGTTGAGAAAAGCCCTTCTTTCTTCTCAAAAACTTGAGGTTGTCATGAAAATGCATCGTTCCAAAGATACAATTAAAATCAAATTTTAGATACTTTATTTATCCATAAATACTTTTGAATATATTTACCTTTGAAAAATGATTGTCCGGAGCATGGCGCCACTTCGTTTGGGTTTGGCTGGAGGGGGAACAGACGTTAGCCCGTATTCAGATTTGTTTGGTGGCTACATACTCAATGCAACAATCAATATGTATGCGCGAGCGAGTATCGTTGAAAACAACAAAGAAATCTCAATAGAGGCATCCGATATTGGATTGAAAGAAGTTCACCCCATTCAAAATAATCTACCCATCAACCAAAAATTGGATTTGGCCAAAGGAGTCTACAATCGTTTGATCAAAGATTTCAAATTCAAGCCCAAAGGTTTCCATTTGACGACCTATGTTGAAGCTCCACCAGGTTCTGGTTTAGGCTCTTCCTCAACATTGGTTGTGGCCATCCTAGGAGCATTTGTGGAATGGTTAAAATTGCCTCTTGGGGAATATGACATTGCCAAACTTGCTTATTCAATAGAAAGGGAAGACCTAGCACTAGCAGGAGGAAAACAAGACCAATATGCCGCTACATTTGGCGGTTTTAACTTCATGGAATTTCATCAAGGAGATAAAGTGATTGTGAACCCTTTGAGAATAAAACAGAGATACCGAAACGAATTACAACACAATCTTTTATTACTTTATACGGGTAAAAGTAGAGAAAGTGCAAACATCATTGATACTCAATCGAGCAATGTAAGCAGCAGCAATCAAGGTGCCATAGAAGCGACACACCAAATCAAAAAATCCGCGATGCTAATGAAAGAAATTATTTTGACCGGAGAAATAGACAATATTGGAGATATTTTACACCAAAGCTGGCAAAACAAAAAACAGATGGCCCAAGGAATTAGCAATGATCATATAGACAAACTTTATCAAACAGCCCTGGACCACGGTGCAAATGGAGGCAAAATTTCTGGAGCCGGAGGGGGAGGTTATATGTTTTTTTATTGCCCCCAAAACACCAAGTATAAAGTGAAAGAGGCTTTTGACAAAATGGGCATACAAACATTCCCTTTTGAATTCACAGTGGATGGACTTTACACGTATACCATTTAATGGAAGCCATAATCTTAGCTGGTGGTTTTGGAACCCGCCTAAAATCTGTAGTTAGCGATGTGCCAAAACCAATGGCACCCATCCAAAACAAACCCTTTTTGGCATATCTCTTAACTTTTCTTGCGAAACACGGCATAAGCCGATTTGTCTTATCCGTAGGATATATGCATGAAAAAATAGTTGATTATTTTGGTCAATCATTTCTGAGCGTACCCATAAGCTACGTTATAGAAAACAAAGCTCTAGGAACTGGCGGTGCCATCAAACTTGCTCTTAAAAAAGTCAAAACAGACAATGTTTTGGTTTACAATGGAGACACATTTTTTGATATTGATCCAAAAAAGTTGTTTTCATTCCATAAAAATACAAAAGCAGAAATATCACTTGCGCTAAAAAATTTAAAAAAACCCGCGAGGTATGGAACCATCAAACTTCAAGGCAGCAGAGTTGTTGGGTTTTCCGAAAAAAATAAAAATTTGTCAGAAGGATTGATAAACTGTGGCGTGTATTGCCTTTCGAGACATATTTTTGAAGGCCTTATTATGCAAATAAAATTTTCCTTTGAAAAAGATTTTTTGGAAAACTATTTTCATAAAAAAATGATATCAGGAATGGTGCATTCCGGATATTTTATAGACATTGGCATCCCAGAAGATTATGAAAAAGCCCAATCAGAACTTACTCAATACACAATTTGACAAAAATTGGACACTATTTCTCGATAGAGATGGTGTAATCAATGAGCGCCTTATTGGAGATTATGTAAAGTCTGTAGAGGAGTTTGTTTTTTGTAAAGGTGCCGTGGAAGCCATAGCAACTTTCACCAAAATTTTTGGCAAAATAATTGTAATTACCAATCAACAGGGAATTGGGAAAAACCTCATGACAGAGGACGATTTAAAAAAAATCCATGACCACATGAAAAGAGAAATAAATAAGATTGGAGGCAAAATTGATGCTATTTTTTTCTGCCCAGACTTAGCTCTAGCCGAAAAGAATTGCAGGAAACCCAGCCCAAAGATGGCCCATTTCGCCAAAGATAAATTCCCCAGCATAAATTTTAACAAAACCCTTATGGTTGGAGATAGTAAAAGTGATATGTATTTTGCTGAGAATGTAGGTTGTCATGCCTTTTTTATTGCACCAAAGCCCCACCCCGACTACCCTACCTATTCCAGTCTGTCTAACATTGCAAAAAAGATGTCCAAGTATCAAACCAATTCAAACTAGTTTATCGTTATATTAATAGTTGTTCAAAAAAATAACATATCTAACTCTACTTATTTTAGGCTATTCCTCTTCTTGGTCAACACATTTGGTGGGCGGATATTGCTCTTACAGCTATTTGACCACCAATTCAGATGGAAGCATAAAATATCGTTTGGATCTTAATCTTTTTAGAGACTGTAAACCAAGATCAGCCGAATTTGACAAAAGTATAGAAATTGGCATATACAAAGATGTGGGCCAAAAGGACTTGGTTCAAACCATTCAAATCAATAATCCAAGCATAAAAAAAGTAAATCCACCAGGGAACACGCCTTGTCCATTTTTGCTCCAAAACATATGTGTTGAACAAGGCTATTTTTCAACCATAATTAATTTAGATGCTGCCAATCATGGATACCACATTGTCTATCAAGTTTGTTGCAGAAATACACAAGTTAATTTGGCAGAAAATAGTGGAGCAGCACAAGGACAAACTTATTATGCCTTCATACCCCCATCAACGATACAAAACAGTTCACCAAGATTTTCAGGAATTCCGGTACCCTATATGTGCCAAAATGAACCTACCGATTTTTTGCTCCGCGCCATCGACCCAGACGGAGACTCTTTGGTATATTCTATCTCTAGACCATATCAAGGGGCTTCCCCTATCAACCCCAACCCTTCTCCTCCCAAGAATATGGAAACTTTAAAGGGTGTAAACTATCTGAATGGTTTCTCAGAAACCCAACCTTTTGGCAACAATGGTTCATTTTCTGTTCACCCACAAACAGGTCTAACAAAATTGACAGCACAAAACCAAGGAAATTATACCGTAGGAATACAAGTGAAAGAATTTAGAAATGGGAAAGATTTGGGCAATTCTACAAGGTTAGACTTGCAGGTTTGGGTCATAGGATGTCCACAAAATCAAACACCCATCATCAATCTCCCCAATAAGAAATATTTTGAGGTAGTCGTTGGTGAGGAAATTTGTATTGACTTTGAATCTACAGATCCTGACAACGACTTTGTCACCTTTGCTGCACAAGGAAATCTTTTTGATGGACTCAATGGATTCTCAGGTAGCAAAGCCGTCTTTAAAAACAATTTAGGTCAAGGGAAAGCAAGTGGCGAATTATGTTGGCGACCTCTCTGCAACCAAGTCAATGACACACCGTATTATTTTACTGTCAATGCTTTAGACAACGGATGTCCTCCAAAAAGAGAAGCCCATACCTATGCAATAAAAGTACTACCCTTTAGAGGAGCGGACTCCTTATTTGGACCGGCAGCTTTGTGTAATTCCTTGAAAGGAGTCTACTCAATCAATCGAAAAGAAAAAAATGGAGGTTATATTTCTTGGCAAGTCAGCAATGGTCAAATCTACACCCAATGGGATGATTCGATTGAAGTAGTGTGGGACCTTGACAAAAGCAAAGGGAAAATTAATGCCGTAGAAATCAGTAAAGATGGTTGTGCTGGAGATACCATTTATTTAGATGTTGAACTGTTCCCAAGCCCCAAAAAGCCGAGCATAATTGGAAAAGACACCTTATGCCTGCAAGACAGTCCATTTATTTTTCAAGGGAACGGAATCCAGAGCAAATTAATTTACGACTGGTTTGTTTCCGGCGCCGATTCATGGAAGCAATTGTCGGAAGACAGCATAGAAATCAACAAAACAAAAGCCGGCAATATATTATTGAAATTGATCTCGTTAAACGAAAAAAATTGCCCCAGTGACACCCAATACAAAACCATCAATATACGAAAACCAAATGCTCAAATATGGGGACCAAAAAAGGTTTGTCCCAACAATTCGGGGTATCTTTACTATGCATTGGATGGAGAAAGAAATTCTAACTTTCTATGGATAACAAATGGCGGTTCTCCGGATCCAAACTTAATCTCCCCAGATACAATTTCAATTGCCTGGGCCGATTCCGGCATAGGGACTTTAAAACTATTGGTAACGGATAAATTTGGTTGTAAAAGTGATACATCTAAATTGAAAATACGCAAAGATTACCAGTTAGATAAACCAACCATTTATGGCGATACAAGTGTCTGTCTAAAAGAAATTGAAGAATACCGGACAATTTCTAGCCCAAATACTTGGTTCATTTGGAAAACAAGTGGATTGCCCCTACCGGCAATAGATAGCTCTTCAAAAGTCCAAATTCAATGGAGCAATATTGGATTGAATTACGTAAGCGTTATTGAGCAAGCTTATGACTCAAAAAATGCAAAGTATTGCATTAGCCCAGAATCAAATTTACCAGTCAATGTTTACCAAATACCGACCGATCCAATTATCCTTGGCAAAGACTCTGTATGTCAACTGGATACCATTTTGTTTCAGTCCACAGGAAGTTCCAACAATGCATTCATTTGGTATTTAGACAAAGACACAAGCAATATTGAAGGCCAACAATCAGCAAAAATTAAGCTTATTTTCGATAAGGCTGGAAAGTATGAACTCGCCCTTCAAAAAGTATCTTTACTCGGTTGCAAATCTAAAATTATAGATACCACAATTGTTGTTCTACCAAAACCGCAAACATTTTTTGTAAAGGAGCTACCCCCTGCGATTTGCTTTCCTGATTCTTCCTCAAAATTGGTTATTGCCAGCGGTTTTGAGAATTCCGATTTCACCTGGGGAATTAAAAATGGGACAATACAAAGCAATAAAGAAGATACCCTGGAGGCATATTTTAAGAACCGTGGAGATTTGTCGGTTTGGGTTGTAGAAACCTCGGAATTTGGTTGTCCGGGAGACACAATATTGAACAAAAGCTATTTTCAAGATTTACAACTCGGAATAAACTTTGTCTCCGTCATGCTGCCCGATGATCAGATTGAAATCAAATGGCAAAGTAAAAATCCATTGGAACCTCTTTTGGATGAACAAAAAATATACCGATCTTCAAATGGAGGCATCTTTTCGGAAATTGCGACCACGGCCCCCTCCACTTTTTACACCACAGATAAAAAGTTGAACACAGACGAAAACCTCTTCAGTTATTATGTTTCAACCACCAATCTGTGCAATGAAATAGTGGTTTCTGACACCCATACTCATGTCCAAGGAAACATTCAGAAACTTTCAGACATCAAATCTGGAGAAATTGATTTCTCATCATATAAGGGCTGGAAGAAAGGCGTGAATCAGTACGAAATCTACAGAAGACTTCCGAATGAAAATTTTCTTCCTTTTGATGTGCTTACCCAAAATTCAAAAATGGTTTACAGCCTTGGGCTAAGCCATTACCAGCAATGTTTCAGAATTAAATCTAAAGCAAATTTGCCACGTGTGGATACAAGCTGGAGCAATGAGTTTTGTCTTAATTTTGAACCGGTCGTTTTTATTCCCAATGCATTTACACCCGATAAATCCGGTGAACTCAACCAAAGTTTTGGTGCCTTCGTAGGTGCAGTAAAGACATTTCAGATCCAGATTTTTAATCGATGGGGTGAACAAATTTTTTCTAGTACAGACAAGAATTTCAAATGGGATGGGACCTATCAAAAAAAATCGCTACCCATAGGAGTATATGCCTACCATGCAAGCTATACAGATTTCCTAGGAAATTCATACCAGCGAGGAGGTTCCATTCACCTCCTAAGATAATGATTGTTCAAAAGTTGTACAATTTGAGCAAAGTCAATTGCGTTATTTTTGGTATCAAATGGCATTGAAAAAAAATGGTCTTTTCTTTTTTTTGATTCTTTTGGTTACAACTTCCAAAGGACAACTGAGCAATCGTTTTGATAACGCCTTTCAATATTACCAAGCGGGAAAAGATTTGTTTGATAAAAATCAATTCGGCCCAAGCATTCATTCATTTCAAAAATTTATTTCCCTCGTCCCCTCCTCCGAAAAAATACAGGATGCGAATATTTTATTGCTCATTGCACGGTTAAAACTGAACCACAAAAACGCAGCCTATAAACTCTCCAAGATTGCTTACAGAAACCCAGAAAACCCAATGAGCAATTATGCCTTGACAGAGCTAGGGCACTATTATTTTACAAAAAATAAATATCGGCAGGCAAAAAAATATTATTCGAAAATAGATGCATCAGTGCACCCCTACCCCGTTTACGAAAAAATACAATTCAATTATGCCTATAGTTGTTTCAAGACAAACGAGTTTGTTGAAGCAAAAAATCGATTTGCTCGAATCAAAAATAATCAAAGTAGCCCCTATTACTTAAGGTCAAATTACTTTTATGGCTATATCTGTTACGCATCAAAAAATTTTGATGATGCCATAAGTCATTGGAAGAAATTAGGTGAAAAAGGACCAAAAACCATGCAACTTCAACTGGCTCAACTTTATTACGGAAGAGGAGAATACGACCAAGCAATTGACAAAGCAAGGCTCGCCAATATTAGCACATTAGAACAGAAAGCCGACTTACTGATTGGAAAATGTTATTTCCAAAAAGAAGATTATGAAAGAGCATTTATTTACCTTCAAAAAATAGACATTCCAAATCTTACCAATGAAGAAAAAGTGCAAATTGCTTATTGCCATTATCTCTACGGAAGTGCAAAAAAAGCCAAAGAAACATTTACAGAAGTGAGCAATTCTAGTAAAGATTTGAGCCAAATGGCCAATTATTATTTAGCGAAATTATACCTTGAAGAACCCAATAAACAAAATGCTTTTTCGGCGCTAGCTATTTCCAAAAATATTTCAGGAAAAAAAGAATTTCAAGAAGTTAGTTTGTACAACTATGCAAAATTGTGTTTTGAACTAAACAGACATACAGAAGCACTGTCTGCTTTAGAATTATTTCAGAATAAATTCCCAACAAGCGCTCTCAAAGAAGAAAGCAATCAATTGCTTGCCTACATATTTCTACAAAATAAAAATTATGCAAAGGCCATAAATTACATCGAAAAAATGTCGGCAAAATCAAAAATGGTGCAAGAAATTTATCAAAAAACAACTTTGAACCTTGCCAAACAAAAAATTTTAAATAAAGAGTACGACCAAGCACTAAGCTACCTCATCAAGTCTCGCTACTATCCCGAAAACAAAAATAGTTTGGCGCAAACATACTTTTGGATGGGGGAAGTTTATTTTCACAAAAATGAATTCACCAATTCCAAAACATTTTATGATTCTTACCTTAAAATAAAAAGCTATGAGCCCAAATTACTTCATAAGGCACATTACAACCTAGGCTATACCTACTATAGACTGAAGGCCAACAAAATTGCTGCTTCACAATTTTCCAAATGTGTCAAATTGATGGAGAAAGAAAAATTGAAGAATCGCTTATTTGTAGATGCACTTTTAAGGTCGGCCGATTGCTTTTTTTTAACGGGTAACTACGCAGCAGCCAATGGGCAGTATCGTAAGGTAATTAAGAATTCATTTGAAAACAAAGATTATGCACTTTTTCAAAGTGGTATAATCTACGGACTTCTCAACCAATTTGACAAGAAAATTGAAACGCTCAAAAAACTCACAGTTGAACATCAAAAGTCAAGCTATACAGACGATGCATTTTTTGAAATTGCTTCTACTTATCAAGAGCAAGGCAAAATAAAACAAGCCCTCGAACTCTATAATGTATTGATATCAAAGTTTGATTATTCTCCGTATTTGGCAGATGCACAACTTCGCATGGGGCTAATATATTACAATCAAGAAAACTACGATATGGCCATTGGCAATTACAGAAGAGTTGTTGAGAATTTTCCCAACACAGCATATGCCAAACAAGCCATGAACTTTGTGAAATTAATTTACACAGAAAATGGCCAAGGAGAACAATACATTGAATTTGTAAACAATTTAGGAGGCGAAATAAGTTTGAGCTTACAGGATTCCCTATTATTCGAATCCGCTTGGAAAAATTATCGCCAAGGAAATTGTCAAAAAGCATCAATTGGCTTTAAAAAATATCTTAGTCAATTTAGAGAAAATGGATTTTTCAATATACAGGCGGCATATTACTTGGCCGAGTGTGGCTTTTATAATCAAAAACGAGCAATTGCAAAAGAAAATTATGCTTTTGTTCTTCAATCTCAGCGGAATGAATTTTCCGAAAAATCTGCAAAGAAGCTCGCCCAAATTTATTTCGATGAACAAGCTTTTTCTTTAGCAAACCAATACTTTCAAAAGCTTGAAAAATATGCGAGCCATTCCAGCAATCTTAAAGTGGCCCGAATTGGACAACTGAGAAGCTTGCACTCGCTTGGGGATACATTTGGCCTAAAGCGACTATCTTTTGAAATTCTTGCGATGGATAACTTAGAAAATGATGATGTATCCGAGGCCAATATGCGGCTCGGTGAATATTTTTGGATGGTCAACAAAAAAGATAGTGCTCATTTCTTCTTTATAAAGGTGACCCGACTGAGCAAGGCAGAAATTGCAGCAAAAGCCCAATATTATTTAGCCCAATACCATTTTGAAAAGGAAAGTTTTGGCAAATCGAAAGATGCCATTTATCATCTCAATGACCATTTCAGCAACTACACGTATTGGCTCGCCAAAGCTTTTGTTTTGCTAGGAGATATCTATTTTGAGAAAAAAGATTATTTCCAAGCTAGAGCGACCTATCAAAGTATTTTGGACGGCTATGAAGGGAAAAAAGAGCTTATTTCAGAGATCCAGCAGAAAGTTCAAAAACTCAACCAAATAGAAAACAATAAAAAAACAGAGGAAATTTTAGATGATCAAGCAACCAAGAGCATCGATGGGTAAAACCATTCATATGCTTTGTTTGTACCATAAATGTGTATTCAATACATTGGTTCCGTAGAGATTTAAGACTATTTGACAACCACAGTCTTTTTCGTGCGCTTTCCTCAGGGAAACCAACAAAATTGGTTTTTATTTTTGATCGGGACATTTTGGATAAATTGGACGACAGCGCAGATGCTCGAGTCCATTTTATTCACAATCAAATACTCGACTTAAATTTAGAATTGAACCGGCTTCAAGCATCCATTGAAGTTTATTACGGAAAACCTGCATCCATATGGGAAGAAATCATAAATCAACACCCAATTTCAGAAGTTTATGCAAATGAAGATTATGAGCCCTATGCAATCCAGAGGGACAATAGAATAAGGGACAATTTGAACCAAAAAGGTATTTCATTTCAACTGTGCAAAGACCATGTAATTTTTGAAAAGAATGAGGTCTTAAAAAAGGATGGCACTCCGTATACCGTTTATACACCCTACTCAAAAGCATGGAAAGAAAAACTCTTACAAGAACCAATCAAACAATATCCATCAGAAAATATTTTACAAAACTTGCACTCAAATGGGATTCAAAAACCCATAGAGCTAGAAGAAATGGGATTTAGAAAATCAAATCAAAATTTCCCTAAAAAAGTAATTCAGGAAACTATCATAAAAAATTATGCAAAAACGAGAGACATACCAGGTATATTCGGCACATCCCGGCTTGGTATTCATTTTCGATTTGGCACCATTAGCATTCGAGAAAAAGCAAAAAAAGCAGAGCAACTAAGCACCAAATATTTCAATGAATTAATTTGGCGTGAATTTTACATCAGTATTCTGTACCATTTTCCGCAGGTTGTGGAGAAAGCATTTAAGCCAATTTATGATACAATTCAATGGGAAAATAATGAAGAAAATTTTGCAAAATGGTGTCATGGACAAACAGGCTATCCTCTGGTTGATGCAGGAATGCGAGAGTTAAATGAATCGGGATATATGCACAATAGAACCAGAATGTTGGCCGCAAGTTTTCTAACCAAACATTTGCTAATTGATTGGAGATGGGGTGAACACTATTTTGCAAAAAAGCTTTTAGATTTTGATTTGGCATCGAACAACGGTGGTTGGCAGTGGGCGGCAGGTTCAGGTGTGGATGCCGCGCCCTATTTTAGAATTTTCAACCCATTCATTCAACACAGCAAGTTTGATCCACACAATAAGTACGTAAAAAAATGGGTTCCAGAATTCGACACTCCTGATTACCCTACCGAAATAGTAGATCACCAGTGGGCAAGAAATAGATGTCTAGAGGCTTACAAACATGCACTTCAATGAAATTTTTTGCAAGAATTTTCGTACCAACCTTTTTCTTTTTGACCAACTGCGGCAATCCAAATTCTTCAGAAGCATATTTGAAATTTATCAAAAAAGGTTTTAATGCAGATCGATTCAAATTGGAAAATATTGTTTTGGCAGAAAATCATATCCACAAGGATCAAAATAACAACTTCTATGCACCACTCATGCAACAACTTCTGAATACACGGAAAGAATTGATTTACAGGAAAGTACCCTCCTCCGATTCCATGATTTGGTCTTACGCTCTGGGGATCAATTTGGTTTATCTTCAATATATTCAGGAATTAAAAAAAGAGCAAATCAAAAGGAGTGTTGTCGACGAAATAAAACAGAGAGAAATTTACTTCTTAAAACGAATAAAGAAAAAACTACCTGCCAAGAAATCTAGATTTGGAAAAACAACTTTTCATTCCATCATTAAGCGGCATTAAATTCAAGCTCAAGCAACTTTTTGGTTTCAAAAAACGATTCTTGAAAGAACACATTAAGTTGGTAACTTTTCACACCTATTTCAGGGTTTTTATTGAACAAAGTGTTTATTTCTGACTGTAGGTCCCCACCTTTTAAGGCATAAAGCTTTTGTTTGATATTTGTTTTTGTCCATTTCACCAAAACGTCCAAAGGCGCTACTGCCCGGGTAACAGCAAAATGATATTCATCCACTAAACTTTCAACCCTTCCATGATGTGCTTTCACATTGTCTAGGTTAAGCTTTTGTTTGATGTCTTCTACAACCCTTATTTTCTTTGCGATAGAATCTACCAGATGAAATTGGACTTTTGGAAAAAGAATGGCCAGCATAATACCAGGAAAACCTCCACCCGTGCCAATATCTAAGACTTTTTGTCCATCTTGAAAATCAATAAATCTTGCCAAAGACATAGAATGAAGAAAATGTCGAATTTCTAGATGCTCAACATCCCTCCTAGAAATAAGATTTACTTTTTGGTTCCATTCAATATATCGGATAAATAAAGATTCAAATTGTTCAATCTGAATCGGAGCTAAATAAGGAAAATATTTTTTTATTATTTCCACTCTACTTTTTTATTGAGCCAACTCAAAAAATCAAAATACCAAACATACAAAATCCATAAATATTCCAAAAACGGCCATAGGTATAGAAACTTTTTGCTCCTTAGGAGATCAAATTTATCTTTTATCGTTTGGTGAATGATGAACAAAACAAAAAATCCTGGCATCCAAAATTTGTCCAAATGTTTTAGGATACCGAAAAGAAAAACTCCCCAAAAAAGGGTAAAACCAATTTGCACCAAACCCAATAAGATTAAATTGTTCAAGCGGTAAAACTTGCCAGCTTGTAGGTGTCTAATTTTCTGATTTTTGTATGTTTTCCATGTTTTTTTGGGGGGTGAGTTCGTAAAAGAACTTTTGTCGAGCAAACAAGCAACATTGGCAAAGTGAGCAACACTTTGAACAAAAAGATCATCATCTCCCATCGGAATATTGCTGTGTATCTTATAGCCCTCAGCTTTTTCGAAAAGCGTCTTTGTAAAGCCCAAATTTCTACCAACTCCCATATATGGCTTTCCAATAAGTGCAAAAGAAAAATAGCTTGAAGCCGTTCGAAAAGTTTCATATCGAATAAATGTATTGAGTAGGCCTTTGCTCTTTGGATAATAGCTATAGCCCAAGATAAGGTCTTTACCCAGCGCAAATTGCTCAACATAACAATTTAAAAAATTGGTTGAATCAATATGAACATCAGCATCTATGAACACCATAAAGTCAGACTTTGCGTGTAAAATACCCGTTCGTAGTGCTTGCTTTTTACCACAACCATATTTGTTGCGCAAAGCCAAAACTCTTTCATCATTGTATTCCTGAACAAATTCATAAGTGCCATCAGTGGAATGGTCGTCAACGATGATTATTTTAAAGTTCGGATGTGCCTGCTGCAGCCAATTTGGGAGATTTTTTTTTAGATTTTTGATTTCGTTTTTTGCAGCGATAATTAATGAAATCTCAATGTTGTCAAATTCATTGGCAGGCTGCTTTTCCTTATAAACCCAACCATAAAGGATGATATAAAAAAACAAGACCAAAATAGAAGAAATAAAAAAGGCCAACAGCATCGATAAAAATCGCGGGAAACTTAGTATATTTTTTAAAAACTGAGGTAAGATGGTTGCCGACATTAAACACAACAAATAGATTTTCATAAATCATAAAGGATAGTATCTTTGCAAACCATTTTAGGAGAGGTGCCAGAGTGGTAATGGAGCAGCCTGCTAAGCTGTGATCGCGCAAGTGGTCCCCGGGTTCGAATCCCGGTCTCTCCGCAAACAAGATTTAATACTTGTATGGCTCCTTAGCTCAACTGGATAGAGCAACTGCCTTCTAAGCAGTAGGTTTCAGGTTCGAGTCCTGAAGGAGTCACTCATTTCTTTTTAGAACAACGGCAAACAATCATTAAACCTAAGTTTCCTTTCAAAACACAATACATTTTGCTTTTCAATGCACAATAAAATCAATTATAATCAAAAATTTTAACCATTGGAAATTAGAAACGTCGCAATCATTGCTCATGTAGACCATGGCAAAACAACTCTAGTAGACAATATTTTAAAAGCTACGGAGGTATTCAGAGAAAATCAAGCAACCGGTGAGCTAATCATGGACAACAATGATTTGGAGAAAGAGCGAGGAATAACCATTTTTTCAAAAAATGCCGCTGTCGTGTATCAGGGATGTAAAATAAATGTAATTGACACACCTGGCCATGCTGATTTTGGTGGAGAAGTTGAACGCGTTTTAAAAATGGCCGATGGTGTTTTGCTGCTGGTGGATGCCTTTGAAGGACCAATGCCACAAACACGTTTTGTATTAAAAAAAGCCTTGGAATTAAACTTGAAACCCATGGTTGTAATCAATAAGGTAGACAAAGAAAATTGCCGACCTGATGAAGTACATGAAGCTGTTTTTGAATTGTTTTTTCAGTTGGATGCAACAGAAAGCCAGTTGGATTTTATCACCTTTTATGGCAGCGGAAAACAAGGGTGGTTCAATCGCTCACTAGACCCCTGCGACAATATTCTCCCATTGCTTGACGGCATTCTTCAACATGTGCCGAAACCAGAGAAATCAAAAGGAAATTTACAGATGCAAATCACAAGTTTAGATTATTCCACATTTTCAGGAAGAATTGCGATTGGAAAAATCAACAGAGGCAGCATTCATGAAGGTGAGAGAATTTCGCTGATCAAGAGAGATGGTACGATTTCAAAACAAAAAATCAAAGAGCTATACCATTTTGAAGGTTTAGGAAAAAAACGAATAAAAAGCGCAGAGGCAGGAGATATTTGTGCGGTTGTCGGTATCCAAGATTTTAATATTGGTGAAACCATTGCCGATTTAGAAAAGCCCGAAGCACTCCCTTCATTGTCTATTGACGAACCCACGATGAATATGACATTCTCGATCAACAACTCCCCTTTTTTTGGCAAGGAAGGAAAGTTGGTCACCAGCCGACATATAAAAGAGCGATTGGAGAAAGAACTAGAAAAAAATTTAGCACTTAGAGTTGAACCTAATGAAACTGGTGAAAGCTTTGTGGTTTTTGGAAGAGGCATCATGCATTTGGGGGTTCTTGTTGAAACCATGCGACGAGAAGGATACGAGCTAACCATTGGCCAACCGCAAGTAATCACCAAAGAAATAGAAAATGAAAAAATGGAACCTTTTGAGCATCTGGTCATTGATGTTCCCGATCATTACTCCGGCAAGGCAATAGAACTGGTTACACAGAGAAAAGGGGAACTTTTGGTTATGGAATCCAAAGGCGAATTTCAACATTTAGAATTTGACATCCCATCTCGAGGGCTTATTGGTCTTCGATCAATCATGCTCACCAGCACAGCCGGAAATGCCATTATGGCCCATAGATTTAGCAAATTTAAAGCATGGAAAGGCACTATTGGAAGCAAAAGAAACGGAGTTCTAATTTCTAAAGAAAAAGGAGTCTCTACAGCTTATTCTATCGACAAGTTACAAGATCGAGGAAAGTTTTTCATTGATCCAGGTGCGGAAATATACGCAGGTCAAATCATTGGCGAAAATTCTCGATCAGATGATTTGGTAGTGAATGTATGTCAAGGGAAAAAACTAACCAATGTAAGGGCTTCGGGGACAGATGACGCCGTAGGAATAGCTCCGAAAATAGAAATGACATTGGAAGAATGTATGGAGTATATTCAGCAAGACGAATGCATTGAAATTACCCCAAAAAATATTCGTCTCCGAAAAATCTTACTTGACGAAAACGATAGAAAAAGGCAAAACAAAGCCTCCTAAAAAATAAAGGCAGCTTTGTTATTTACCAAAAGACTATTTTTGTTTCATATGAAAAAACTATTAAGCATACTAGTCGTTCTAAGCTTTTTTGCATGTGGTGATGATGATGGAGTAACTACCAGTTCAACGAATTCAACTCAAAACGAAGACTATTCTGGAGTATACATTGGCACCAGAACAGACAAAGGAACTGTGTTTAGTTTCCCCATTGATGAAACAACTGCAGATACCATGTATATTTTTAAGGATGGAGAGAGCCATTATTTGTCCGACACCTCTGTGTTTGTAAAATCTGAGGCATCTGGAAAATTCAATCGCAACAAAGAAATTTCCTTGGACACCACCATATCAGAAGACGGTTCCGTTATTAAAACATTATACAAAGCAAGCGTAAGTAGGACGACTTTGAGTACAGACATCGCAGTAGATGCTGGATTGCTGATGAACTATACGTCCAAGGGGACATACGAAAAGCAATAATTATTTATCCCCTAAAATAATGGGCAAGCCATCTTTGGAATTGCCAATGACAATTATTTTGGAGTTGGGAGATTCTGCCAGTTTTAGCGAAGCTTCTACCCCTTTTTCACGTAAAATTTTGTCGGTGAGTGAAGCACTTAAAATTTTATTGGCTTTTGCTTTCCCTTCTGCATCTATTCTCTGTCTTTCAGCTTCTTGAACGGCTTTTTTGAGCTTAAATTCGTACTCCAAGGCTTCTTGTTCTTGTTTCAGCTTTTTTTCTATGGCAGATTTGATGGTGGGCGGAAGCGTAACGTCACGCACCAAAACTTCATTGAGTTGGACATATTGACGATCCAAAATCATTTTGGTTTCTTCAAAAATTTCTTTTTGAATAACATCTCTTTTAGAAGAATATATTTGCTCGGGAGTATATCTCCCAACGATACTTCTAGTGGCAGAGCGAACCGCAGGCTTAATCACTCTATCAACATATTCTTTACCTCTTTCTTTATGTAATTTTCCCAAATCTTCATACTTGGGTTGAAACCAAATGGAGGCTTCCAATTTTATGTCCAAACCATTGGAGGAAAGAACACTCATGGTCTCAAGAATTTCTTGCTGTCTCACTTCATATTCTATCATCTTATTCCACGGAGCAACCACATGAAAACCCTCACCATAAGTTTTTTCTACATCAACACCCCCTCCAAACTTTTTATACAATACTCCTGCCTCGCCCGAATCTATCGTAACTGCAGAACGAAATAAGATAATGATGAGAACCAAAACAAGCACTATGCCTGTGGTACCTAATCGTGAAAGCGGATTGTTAAATTTTACTTGACTCATAAGATCTGCAAAAGTAATTCAAATGAATTCCAAAGAGCTATTTTCCATATTTTTTTTGAAATGGAGGAAAAAATGAGTATTTTGATTAAAATGATTGGATACAAAAGAATGAGCAAAGAGCGCTTGGTGCAAAAAATCAATCGATTGAACAAAAAATACCATCGTGCCAAAGCCAATAATGAAACAAAAAAATCATGGTGGAGGAGTATGAAAATCAAAAAACTTAAAGAACGTTTGAAACAAGAGTTTGGTGAGGAAATTTAAAAAAAATTACTTTCGCAAAATCCTTGAGTCATTAGCTCAGTTGGTTTAGAGCGCTGCCTTGACAGGGCAGAGGTCACTGGTTCGAATCCAGTATGACTCACCAGCATACAGATAGCCACGATGCAATAAGCATTTTGGCCATTGTGTTTAAAGGGTTTTAGCCAAAAATTAGAAAAGCTAAGTAAGGGTGTTTTTAGCTGTTTTATTTCAAATATACTTCACAAAAAACCCCATCCGAAAGGACAGGGTTTTAAACAATTTATTTGATGTATTTTTTATTCTTCTGTAGAAGCTTCTTCAGCAACTTCCTCGGGTAATTGGATGGCTGGCCCAGTAGCTTCAGGAGATTTTGGATATTGCTTTGAAAAAACATAAAATTCTATGATTTTTCTATCCTCTACCCTAACACCGACAAAATCTTGTTCATTGGCAACGGAGTCTCCAAAGTTTTGCTTCAAATTATGGCCAGATAAAACCCATTCTCCGCCAACACCATTAACATCTTTTACGGAGGTAACCCATTGAGTAGTCCATTTTGCATCTGTTTGACCAATCCAAGCTTTTAGTAAAGCAATATGTTTGTCAGATCCATCAACCACTAAACCATCTGAACCCTCTATATGAATAGCATCCGAATTGTATTTTGCAATCGAATCGTATTGACGGTCATTATGGAATCCCAAATACTTTTCCCATAAATCAACCGATTCTTGACTACCTAGCCCCCATGAAATGCTTGAATCTTGCAAAGAAAATCCAACTGATCTTTCTTGCGTTTGTGTCTCTTCCTGGCAGGCCATTAAAAATACGATGATGGACAAGCCCAATACTAGTTTTCTCATGCTACGAAGGTCTATATTAATAATTATTTCCATGTATCTTTTTTGTTAACTATATTTTTTTTTGCTTCAATTTTTGCCAATATACTTCCTTATTTTTGACGCATCCAGTCCACCATAGCTGCCATAGCAACACCAAACGGAGCCGGTGCCATAGGTATTGTGCGGATAAGTGGCCCAAAAGCCATAAGCATCGCAAATGTAGTTTTTGAAGGGAAAGACTTAAACAAACAAAGTGGCTACTCCCTCCATTTTGGTCAAATAACTGATGGAACTGATAAGATTGACGAAGTATTGCTGAGTATATTTCGACAACCAAAATCTTATACTGGAGAAAATATGGTAGAAATAAGCTGTCATGGCTCTCCCTACATTTTAAAAGAAATATTGGATTTGCTTATCCAAAATGGAGCGCAACCCGCTCAGGCAGGAGAGTTTACTGAACGTGCTTTTCTACATGGCAAAATGGACTTAAGTCAAGCTGAAGCCGTGGCCGATTTAATTGCCTCAGAAAATCAAGCAAGCCATCGTTTGGCCTTGGATCAGCTTAGAGGTGGTGTTTCTTCTGAAATAAATGAACTTCGAAAGGAACTTATTCAATTCGCTTCTTTGTTGGAGTTGGAGCTCGACTTTGGCGAGGAAGATGTGGAATTTGCTCAGCGAGGAAAACTGATCAACTTGATTGAGAATTTACAATCCTTAGTAAATTCATTGATCACATCTTTCCAAACAGGACAAGCCATCAAGGAGGGTGTATTGACTGCTTTGGTGGGAAGACCAAACGCGGGAAAATCCACTCTATTGAATACTTTGCTCAATGACGACAGGGCAATCATTAGCAACATTCCTGGAACAACTAGAGACACAATCGAAGAATTTTTTGAATTGCAAGGAGTCAAGTTTAGACTGATAGATACAGCCGGCATAAGAGAAACCAAAAACACCATTGAAAATCTTGGCATTGAACGCACCATGCGCAATATTGAAAAAGCAAAGATTGTTGTTTATTTATACGACCCTCTAGAAACAAGCGATGCCGAAGTCTTGCAGGATGTACATTTTATTAAAGACAAAAACCTGAGAGGGGAAATATGGGTAGTGCAAAACAAGGGTGATTTGTTTCGCCCAAACAAAGACCACATCACCATAAGTGCCAAAAAGAAAGAAATTAAAAGTCTGTTGGATGCTTTTTCTTCTTACGCTAGTGAACTTCAAATAGGCGATCAAACCATCATCACCAATGCCAGACATAAATATGAGCTGGAACAATCATTGTCCTACCTCAACAATGCACAAAACGGGCTAAGAAATGGACTAAGTCACGATTTACTAGCATTTGAAATCCGATATGCTTTGAAACACTTGGGTAACATCACCGGAGAGATCGATATTGATCGGGACATCCTAGGCACCATCTTTGGCCAGTTTTGCATTGGAAAGTAACCAACACAAATAAAGGTCTATAAAAGACTCAAAATCAAGTGGTTAGATAGAATAGTTGAATTATTTAATATTTTTTTTCAAATAAAAAAACAGCTCGTCGGTGTTTTGACCAACCAAAAAGATTGTAATGTGTGATGTAAGTCATGTATGTGATTTCCTAAAATTAATAGAATTGTCATTATGTTAAATAAATTATCAATAATGACAGTAGCAACAATCGGATTGTTGTTTGTCGCAAATTGTACAAAAGGACAAAGTCCAACATTCAATCGGTATAATTTTCCAGAAGGAACAGAGTTTAATGAAGTAGAAAATACAGTTTATTTTACTGTTCCCGAAGGTTATACCGTCATTGGCGTAACCGAAAGCGAAGCATTTGTCAATGGTGGAAGGGACGGTTCGGTCAGGTGCAAATGTCTAAGCGGAGGAAGAGGATGTAGTCCTGGACGATTCAAAGGACATTATGGCTGTGCTATGACAAGTTGTGAAAATTGCAAAAAAAAGCCAAGTATAAAACAATTAGACAATTATGTCGATGTTCAAGATATGATTGTCCTTAAAACAGACTATTTTGATTTTGTAACAAATTTTTCAGATTTAGAAGGAAAAGTAATGTTGCCAGGTGTTTTTCACAATCACCCGATTATTTCACATTTTATAAATGAACTTCAAGAAGGTCTTTCTGAAATAGAAGGGAGTAGCAAAATAATTTTCACAAATTTTGGCAATTATATTGTCGCATTTGAATTGTCGGTTGAGGATGATACAGAATCTATTTATATGACCAATAACGAAGGAGAAGGTAATGCTAAGTGCACTTGCCATACTGCAGGTAAGAAATGTAAAAAAGCAGGTCTTGCTAATGTTGTTTATTGCAATGCAAGTGACTGCCAAGATTGCTCATTAACCGGAGATGTCAAGAACCCAAAAAACGGTAATACAAAAGGTTTAACCATTGAAGATGATGTAATTGTACTCCACTAAAGATGAATAAAGTTTTACTCTCCTTTGTGTTTTGTTTTATTTCATTGGCCACTAAGGCACAAATTACCAAAGATATTTTAGAAGGTGCTAAGGTGGCCGTTGAGATTATGTCTTTGAAAAAGAATAATCAAGAAACGGAATCAGAATGCAACTCAAATACTGCTGATTTTTGCCTACTCAATAAAATGAAAGAAACCATTTCTGTTGAATTAAAAGACAAAAAATCGGATAGTAAAGCAACAATGTTAATCGTTCCACAAGACGCTCGAGAATGCACTTTTGAGATTGAAGCAAGTATTTACCAATACAAGATTATAAACACCAAACAAAAGCAAGTAATTAGAGCAGGAGAAAAGAAAATAAAGCCTTGTGATGAACTTATTTTAACGGTGAATTGACCCAAACAAAAGCAGGGTGTTTTTCCAAAAGGGTAAAGGAAACCGACGCCATCAGGGACGGACTACGAGACAAGCGTAAATTTCTCGGGCAGTACCTGCATCAATTCATTTTTCAAAGCGTCTTCGTTCGATTCTAAGATCAACTTTCCAGAGTGTTTGTCTAGAAAAATCAATTTGGCATTGGCCATTTTACCTACGGCATCCCTTACTTTTCGTTCACATTTGTCACAGGCAATCCCTTGGACCTCAAAAATGTGTTGCATTGCACAGAAATAGCTTTTACTTTTTTTGATTTAGTCTAAATAAATATATTTGGGTCATGAATCATCTAAAAAATGCCACAAACGAACGGCATAAAAAAGCCGAGGCAATGCCTTTTAACCAAGAAATGCTTCAGGGAAAATTGAGCAAAGAAGCCTATGGTGCCTACCTTCTGCAGCAACAGAACATTTTTGAAGAGTTGGAGCGACAGGCATTGCCCCACCCAAGACTTGCCAGAAAAATGGCGATACAATCAGATATTGATGATCTTGGAGACATACTCGACAACCTAATGATCTTGGACGCCACCAAGTCCTATTGTAAACACCTTCAAAATTTGTCTGCTGAAGATCGATTGGCGCATGTATATCTGAATTACATGGCTTTGCTTTTTGGAGGTCAAATAAGCAAACAGAAAATACCCTCCAAAGGGAATATGTATAATTTTGAACACCCCGCGGAACTCGTAAAATCCATTCGCGCCCTACAAAAAGACAGTTGGGCCGAAGAAGCCAACAAAGGATTTGAATACCATATCCGTATACTCAAAGAATTAGAACTCTATCTATAATCAATCACAGGTCGATGTCTGGTTGTAACAGACCAGAGGAATAATTAGACCATCACTGGTATTCCAAACTCGATTGGTAAATGTTTTGTCGCCATCTAAGGTAGTCTTTGTTCCTGGTGTTTGAGGTTCAAAAGATTCATCTTCTTCCCAACCATCAATTGTAAATTTGTATTCTATTTCTCCTTTTCTTACGGCCACCTTGGTTTCAAAAACACCATCCCCATCTTCATCTTTCATAGGATCACACTTGCCACACCAATTGTTGAAAGTACCATTGAGATAAACCCCTTTCTTGGAGAGCTCTTTGTCATTCTTCATATCTACCATAAAAGTAAGTTCAACCATCTCAATTTCATTGGAAATGATTTCGATAAATTGAATCGAATCATCTACGATATAAACGCCCGCATGGCTTTTAGATACGTTAGTTTTCCCTTCTTCCACAGTTCGGTACTGATATCGCCAACTCGTCCATGAGCTATTGCTCGAATCCCACAAAGCGTGCACGGGAATGGCCCAATAATTGTCGAAATAGATCTCCTTGGAAGCCATTTCCTTTTCCAACAACTCTTTGTATGCCTTTTTACCTTTAATCACGTCGCTGTTGGGCAGTTGAATGGTAATATTTTTGTTCACCATGTTGAGAATGGAATCAACATTTTTTGTGGTGTGAAAACCAGTCCACTTTCTCCACATTTCCAATGGCTTTTTGTTCAATGGCCGCAAGGTGTTAAAATTTCCACCTGTGTAGCCAAATGTCACTTGATCAAAATTGGATAAGTCGCTTTTTTGGGCAAAAAGAACATTTAAGCCAAAAAATGTAATAAATACGAAAAAAGAATACTTCATTATCGAGTGCTACAATTCTCCTTTTTTCCAGCCGTAAAACAAGGCAACAACTGGGATTAAACTAATGATCATAACTGGCAATGGCGCATGTGGTTTGTTTAGAACTACACTTACAAAATCCGGTAAAGTCCATGCCAGGTGTAAAATGGCCAGTAGCAATGCCGATTTTTGAAGAACTTCGATATTGTTGAAGCTTCGGGCAATAAAAACACAAGCAATATAGGCCAAACCCAAAAATGCAAATACAAACATAAAAGTAGAAAAAACTTCTGAAGCCACAGGGTTTTGGGAGCTTCCTTTTACGGCATCCTCCATAAAAAAGGTTTTCATTTCTGAACTAAACAAGGCAAGAAGGAGCGGAAGTACTTGAAGGATATCAACAATTCCTGATATCAACAATAAAGTTTTGATTTTTTTGAACATAATGGATGTCTTTCTCTGACTCAATATTAGCACTTCTAATTGAATAATTCAAAATTTTAAAAACTATTTAAAAACTTATTTGTTTAAAGGTCTCTTTGTTTCATGAAAAAAATCGGGCAAATCTAATTTGAGGTAAGTTTTTATCTTTGGGGGATGAAGCCAATTTTTTTTCTGCTCATTCTTTTGTCGTTTTTTCCAGAACTGAATGGACAAGTTACATTCCAAGCAATCGTGCAATCTGGATCGACCGAAGGAGAAAATGATATCGACTATGGCGATCAATTTATTGCGCAAGCCCAATCCTCCAAACAAGACGAAACTTGTAGCAACAGCTCTGCATTGGCAATATCAAGCAAGTATCTTTTGCAATGTCAAGCTTTTTCGGAAAAGTGTGCGCTTTCCAATAGAGCCTCTGCCCTAAGCTCCTTTAGTTTTAGACCCAAGTTGTGGATGCAAATGGTTCCCAACGGACCGGTTTTTGTTCCCGTACCCTTTCAGGTCCCACTGGTGTTTCAAATAGGCTTCAATGGTAAAGCATTTGTTCATACAGACATCGACAATCGGTGGTCTGCTGCAGGAGCAAGATACACAATAGATGTTACCACAAAAAATGGTCTAGAAAGAAGCTATCACTACATCGGCGCACAAAGGGGTGTACTTGAAATTTATAAGCTATACAATATGAGTGATGTGGACGGATATGTCACATTTAAACCCCAAATCAAAGTGAATAATGAAATATTTGACATCACCGACAAAATGGACAAAATAGTAGAACAATACGAAAAACTAAGCGAAAATGAAAAGTCTGAAAACGATTTAAATATTTCTGGAGACCTACGCGGTTTATTTCAAAAAGTTCAAGGACTGCAAACTTGGGATTTAAGCCAACAAAGCATTTATTTAGATTCCGCAAACAATCGCAGAATAAAAAATATTTTAGAGTATTATAATTTGATCACTGACTTGGGCTTGTTGGAAGGTAGTCCATTTTCCATCGTAGGCAGCACTGAGTATACTTACGAAGGATCCAAAGACATAACCTTAGTTTCCTATTCTGACGGCTCAACCGGTCAATTTTCTTTGAGGGCTTCTGTAAGTGCAAGTTCGGCCAATTGGGGGGAAACCGAAGCAAATGCATCGTGTGGAGGAAATATTAGTGGAGGGGGAGATGCCTACAGTGGTCTTTGGATTAAAAAAATTTCATTGGGGCCTGGATTTGACCCCTCTCTTTTTGAAGGAAAGGATGTAAAACTCATCATCGAAGAGACCAATGACACCTTTGATGTTGAATACGATAATCCGGCCCAACTTACCGAGCTCTCCTACGAAAATGACCTATTGATTTACCCCAACCCAACCCAAGGTAGTTTTGTTGTAAAAATGTTCCACAAAGAGGCGAATGAGCAATCTACTATTGAGGTATACTCTCAAAACGGCACCAAAGTTTTGGAAAAAGTTTTTTATGGAAGCACCACCAAAATTGAGCTCAACGAATTGGAAAATGGTCTCTATTTCGTAAGACTATGGGATGCATCTAAAACAACATTTATCCCCAAGAAGATCGTCAAATTTTAAGCTCCTAATTTTTGCCTAGTTTGTAGATCGTCTCGTCGCCTTCAACCTTGTACCAGAGCTCCTTATTGGTCAGCCTATTGACCGAAATGGTATAAGAATCTACTCCTCCGGAATATATTATTTTTACTTTGTCCTTATTGGTACCCCATTCCCAGCTTCCATCACTAGAGTAATTTTGAGTTTGACCAAAAGCTTCGTAACTTCCTCCCGTGGTCAAATCTCCATTTGATTTGAACTCTATAAATGAACGAACCCCATCTCCCAATTTGGGTTCTTCTTGATTCCATAGGCCAACAAGCCTCGACTTTTTGGTTCTTAAAGAAACATTGGGCCCGTCTTCATATATACACGAGACAAGCGAAATAACTAAAAGAGAAATCAAAAACGTTGTTTTATTGAACATATTGCAAAGTTAATTTTTATCAAAATTCTATCCAATCTTGAAATACTTACAGCTTTTCCGTGAACCATGATGGGCCAAAACAACCCAGCTGTCCAATAATGAATGCCCACTAAAAAAAAGATTTTTAAATTAAAAATTAAAGATAAAACATACGCAAACAAGCAATCACCAAGCAGAAAAACAACAAAAGCAACGAGGGGACTGTAGGGATTATTGGGTCTTTTATTTTCAGATGAAAAAAAACCGCAGCAAGCATGAACAATGCCAAAAAGAAAACGGATGGCAATACCAATAAGGAATACCTTAATCCAAGAAGCAGCAATATTGACAAACTTACTTTGCATACCCCTACGCCAATCATAATATTCTTACTCAAACCGTAGTTTTGAAACTCTTCAAGCAAATTGACCGCCCCACCACCTCGGTAAATGGTTTTCCTATTTTTTCTCAATAGCCAAACGCTCAAAATCGTAATAGAAACGTAAACAATAGAAAAGATGTAAAGTGCATTAAGAAAATTCATCGAAGTGTAAATCTAAGGATTTTTCAGTACAATTGGTCATCTCATCAAAAGTGTTTTGTTGAGCGATATTGGATTTGTTTTGTTATTTTGCGTTCATGAAAATTACTTTGATTCTTTTGACCAGTCTTTTTTGCTTGAACTTGGAAGCGCAAGTTATTGAAATGCCTACGATTCCTGAAGAAGGCGTTACTTTTTTGTTTGACCAAATTGAAAACAATTCAGAACCGTTAAAATTTGAAAATAAGGGTCCATGGGACTTTTCATCATTGACTACTCCTACGACCTATGAAATGAAACTTTTGCCCATAAAACAGTCTACTTCTGCCTCAAAATATCCCAAAGCAACACATTTCATAAAATCTGCCAATGGAGAGTTTTTTTACAACTATGCCAACAATCAGATTTCTTATTACGGAAGAATTACAGAAAATACCGATGCAAGCTATACCAACCCTGTGGTATGGATGAATTTTCCATTGAAAGAAAATTCTTATTTTGTAGATTCTACCGAGTCCACCTTTTTCTGGATGGGCTTCGAAGCTCCATTGACCGACAAATGGGAGACGCAAAGTTTGGGCTCATCAACACTTATTTTGCCCAATGGAACAAAGTATGAAAATGCAATTTTGGTTTCTTCCACCAAAACAATGTTTGGGGGTCCTTTGGGCCCGCTCACCGTGACCTATGTAGAAGAAGCTTATTACTGGTGGGTCCCTGGGAGTGCTCTTCCTGTGGCGGCCCTGGAGAAATTTTATACCAATGATAAATTACAATATGAACGATCCACATTTTTGAAAAATGGTAATCTCTCGATTGACTTGTCTTCATTGAAAAAAATAGAATTTTATCCCAACCCTTCTTTTTCTGAACTAATCCTAAATTTACAATCAAAAAGCGATTTAAACATTATTGATCTCAGTGGTAGAACTTTGCTGAACCAGACACTTTCTGCGGGAGAAAATGCCGTAGACATTTCGGAGATTCCTCAAGGAAAATACATCCTCGAAGTGAAAAATAGCAAGTCCACCAAACGAGAAATTTTGATCAAACAGTAGGGTAATTCTCAATTTATGGCCAATCTTTTTGGCCGAGTTTTTTTCGTTGAGGTTTGTTAAAATCCCTTTGCTTTTTGCCTATTGATAGATTTGAGTAATCGGTTTGTTTGCTTTCTTTTAAAATTTCTAAACCTCTGAGAATTGCCGAAAAGGTTTAATTCCAGTTGAAAAATACAAAGACGGTGAAGAATCACCGAATATTCAATAAAATAACATTGGCATTGGCTGTAGGATGAAATCAAAGACAGATGAATTGAAGCTTTATTAAAGGATCATTAAAAAAAAGAGCAAATTGATATGGATCGATCAGATCCATGCCCGTTTCTGTCAGGATATAAAGCTACATTTTGGGATACACACCTACCCCTTCCCATCTGGTTTTCTTGCCGTTG
>CAXDRX010000008.1:0-64762 GCA_963991985.1 uncultured bacterium
GAATACCTGCCTGTCACGCAGGGGGTCGCGGGTTCGAGTCCCGTCCAGACCGCAAAATTTCGTTCACATTTTTTAATTGTTTTATGGTCAAAAATGAATTCAAATATATTTGGAGCATGATCTCTTGTGCAGATAAAAAGGAGACCGTAAAAGTCAAGAAGTTCAGGATGTGGATTCACAAATGCCCGAGGGGAAAGAAGGAAATTTTGGATGCAAGAGATTTACAGATAACTAGTTATATAGTGCATAGAACCCTGCGGGATGCTACGACACCATACACAAACCGTTACGCTCAAGCTTAAAGAACATAGTATAAAATCAAAACAATGCAAATCAGAATTAACCATCTATTTTACTTACTGCTAGTAATTATTGCTATTCAAGCCTGCTCAAAAAAAGAAAGCAAACCCATCTTAAAATTTGGCACCTCAGCTAAGTTGAACAAGGTGTTGGATTATTATGTCGAGAAAGATTTCTACCCTTTTCTTTACGCACGCTTGGAAGATTTGGATGGGAATGTTCTGTACGAACATAGTTCGGTAAATGAAAAACTACTTCCCAATACTGAAATCGATGGCAATACTTGGATAAGAATTTGGTCAATGAGTAAAATAGTGACCATTTCTGTTGTTTTAGATTTAATCGAAGATGGAATACTAAAAATAGATGACCCAGTCACAAAATACATTCCTGAATTTGAAAACCTTCAAGTTGCTGTTTCAGAAAATGGACGAAGTTTATTACAACTTGAATGGGACAAAAGAGAGGATGCTTGTCCTATAAATCTTGTGCCAAATGATTCAGTAATGACAGTTCTTCATCTCATAAATCATCAAGCTGGATTTTATTACGCCAAAACTGGTTTTCCATGCATGGATTCTTTAATTGCTGAACAAAACCTTCCAAAGGCAGTGGACGCTGATGACTTAATAAAAAAGATGTCGAAATTACCGTTAATACAGCATTCTGGAACTCATTACTTTTATGGCACAAATACAACCGTTTTGGGACTGGTTGCTGAGAGAGCTACGGGTAAAAAATTAAATCAACTCATAAAAGAAAGAGTAACCGAACCAATGAAGATCAAAGGTTTGCAATATCGCCTTCCCGCTACTGAAAAATTATTACCACAATTTACCGGTAGAGATTCTACTCTACGTCGAGCCAAAAGAGGTGAGTTGGATATTTTTGGTACAGAAGTACCAGATTATGACATAAATCATCACTTATATTTAGGTGGTGAGGGAATGCTAGCTACAGCAGATGGGTATGCGGATTTTGTAAGAATGCTTTTAAAAAGAGGAGCGTTAAATGGTTACAGATTTTTAGAAAAAGCAACTGTAGAGGATATCTATGCACCTCATACCCAAAAAGATAACCCTTACGGGTATAATGGATATAATTTATGGATTAGTGGAGATTCCATGAAAATAAAAAAACAAGGAGAAGCTGGACTTTGGATTGGCGGTGGATATGAATGTACTTACTTTTGGGCAGACCCAAAACGAAACTTTGTTGGGGTTATTATGTCTCAAAATAATGCAGTACGAAAACCAGGTTATGACTTGTACGATAAGTTTCGTGGAACATTATACCAACAAATTTGGGCCAATGAAAAATAATATAGACACAATTGAAAAAGTTTTGGCTCGAATCATAATTTGCGCTTTTCAGAAAATAAAGTGCTTCAAAAGCAACTGCTTTGCCTATCCAAAACCGCTGGTAATTAGGAAAAAATCAAAATGAAACAGACCACTATAAATCAAATTGCACTGGCCATGGGAGTATTATTCGTTCTAGGACAAATGACAAGCTGCTCAAATGGCGATGAGATCATAGTTCCATCATCACCCTT
This sequence comes from uncultured bacterium, assembly GCA_963991985.1. Classification (GTDB taxonomy): domain Bacteria; phylum Bacteroidota; class Bacteroidia; order NS11-12g; family UBA9320; genus MED-G17. Next base: position 1,856 of record CAXDRX010000008.1, read on the forward strand.
CCCGATAAGCAATGATGCTTTTTCTGTTGATACTATTGTAGAGGGATTTTCAATCCCATACGGAATATCCATAGTTTCAGAACATGAATATTATATCTCTGATAGGATTGGCAAACTGTTTCATTTTCAAAACGATGTTTTGACTGAAATAAAAGGAATACCATCAGTTACTACTTTTGGTGATCCCGGGATTCCAGCTATACTTCATGGTGGATTGATGGATGTGAGTATTCATCCCGACTTTACCAATAATTCGTGGATTTATATATCCTATTTGGCTGCAGATGGTTTTGCTAAAGTAGATCGATTTAAAATACAGAATAACTCCGCTACAAGTTTGGAAACCGTCTTTACAACAAGAAAGAAAAATTATTATGGTAATGGTATGCGGATTGTATGGGAAGACAATCATAAATTTTTCTTAAACGTTGGCGGCTCAACCCTTTCAACCAATACGAATCCTATCTTGATAGCGCAAGATTTAGAAGAGGATGCAGGAAAGGTTCACAGATTAATGGAAGATGGAAGCCTACCATTAGACAACCCAATTTTTCAAGGTTACCATTCTCCTATGTCGATTTGGAGTTATGGACATAGGGATGTACAAGGCCTATTTTATGACCATGCAGACAATACGCTTTTTGGGGTTGAGCATGGGCCCAAAGGTGGTGACGAGTTTAATGTGATAAAAAAGGGAGGAAATTACGGTTGGCCCCTTTTTACATATGGAATAAATTATGATGGAGCGCGTGTTTCAACCATTTCCGAAGATTCCGCAGCTACCTTTACCATTTTACCAGAACATTATTGGACAGTTCCCACAGATGACGGTGGTCAAGCTATTGCGCCTGCTTGTTTACTTAAAGTAAACAATAGCAATATAAGCGATTGGAACAATCATTTTCTTATTGGTTCGTTGGCATATAGAAGACTAATGAAATATAATCGAGATACTGATGAAACATTTGCCTTAAATATCCAAGGAAGAGTTAGAACGATTAAACAATTACCAAGTGGAGATATCATCGCCTTAATTGAACGTACCAATACGGCTAAAACAGATGGGAGAATTGTTAGGATTACAAATTAAATAAGCCAAGAAAAATGAGCATCCGGCAATTTGATTATGTAGTAGTGTAGATTGATTTTTTTTGGAATTGCTAATTTTGACCCTCAATTTTAGCGAATGAAATTACTCACTGGCCTTTTAAAAACTTCACCAATACTACTTTTTTTTTCAATTTTAAGTTTTAACCTATTGGCCCAAAATAAAATTTCTATTCTTCCTTCTGATCTAACATCAATAAAAAATGGAATTACTACGAAAACTGTTTTTGAAGTTCAAAATATTGCTATAGACTTTAAAGGTCGGAGATTTGATGGTGCAAGTTCTAGTGATTTTTTTTACAGCGGCACTTTATCATTTGATCTTCAAAAGGCCGGATCGATAGACTCTGTTATCATAGACTATTATCATACATGTAATGGTTGTTTTGATGTAACTCTATATACCATAAATGGAGATTCAATATTTTATAATAGACTTCCTGTTGATAGTATACTTACCTATAAAGATTCCGCCCCGTTATCTCAGATAAAAATCTGGGGGCTTGAAGCTGGATTTGAAAAGTTGAATGTTTATGGTCGAACACTCAATTCCCCAAAACTAGATTTTGCCACATCCATGAATATAACACCAAATCCATTCTCACAAGAAATAACCATTACAAGCGACCTGTTTTGTTCACCTGAAATAAATAAACATCCTGTTAAACTGTCTGTAAACGATAACTTTGGGAGAGAAATATATTCAACTTTTTTAAAGAAGGATAATCCATATCATCCATTGAATCTTTCTTTTCTGTCAGATGGTATTTACCTATTTACATTATCTACTTCGGGTAAAAAATATTACCGTAAAATTATAAAGCATTAACCATCAAATGATGCATTACTATTTTAGTAATTCAAAGAAAAAGGTTAAAATTTAGCCAATTATTTTGTAATTTTTCATAGACAATAAGCAAAAACAAATGAAAAAACTCTTCACATTTACTTTATCCATACTTATATTTTGGAGCTGCTCAAAAGATGATGAAAACCCCAAACCAGTCGGCTGTGGTTTTGAAGTGGCCATTGATGCCCAAGAATATGCAAATGCTCCTTCTGACCAACTAACCGTCAATGGTTTGGAAATCAACAACAACTGCTTAAAAGTTAATTTTAGTTCAGGAGGTTGTAGTGGGGAAACATGGGCGTTGAAACTTATTGATTCTGGAGCCATTTTAGAATCAAGTCCGCCTCAAAGAAATTTAAGACTATCACTGAAAAATGAGGAATTGTGCAAGGCATACATCACCAAAGAACTAACATTTGACATTTCAAACTTGCAAGTGGATGGAAATATAGTTCAATTGAACTTAACAAATTCCGACCTAAGCATTTTATATAAATACTAACTATGACACCACAACGGTGTCCATAACCATTTGAACGCTTCATCCATTATCTCTAAAATCGTAAAGTCGGAAAATCTTTTTGAAGTTTGAAAATTAAATCCTTATTTAGAAATTCGTAAAAACATAAATTGTATAAACAAATGACAATAAAAAATCTTTTTCAACTTTTTGTAATCATCGCTTTAATAAGCTGCAATCAAACAAATCAAAATCAGTCAGTGATTAAAAATGATGATGAACTTACATCAAATATTGAACTTTTGTTTGATAAGTATTTAGAAAATAAGTGGGACGGCTCAGAATTATATGCCGAAGATGTTGTCTGCAAAATAAATAATTTAGAATTTTCTGGGCGTGACAATTTGATGAAAGGTTTCAAAGACCATCACGATTTCCTTTACGACAATATAGCGATCAAAGAAATGAAAGTTTACACCACCTATTTTGCCGACGGAGAGACATGGTCCAACGCATGGTTTACATGGACTGGGACAGGAAAAACCACAGGAAATGACTACTCAAATAGAGGACATTTTGATTACAAATGGGAAAATGGGAAAATTGTTGAACTGTTGGCCTATTACAGCGAAGATGCCGGGAATACGGAAGCAGCAGCTTACGCAGCAACCCAACAAGAATAATTCTTAAGCAAATCTCTTGTTGGACAAAAGGGATACATCATTGCCGTGTAACTATTTTTTATAAAATCTGCACCAAATCTTTGATTATTCCTTTACAATAAAGATATAAAAGCATTTTCAAATCTTGTGAATCGAAGACCTTCCAATGATCGGAAATTCCTATTTATTTCTTTTGATTGATCACTTTTTGAAGGGTAAAGCCATACCTTTATGACCTGAAAAGGATGAACGAAATAAAATGTCCACATTGCAACAAAGCCTTTACCATTGATGAAGCAGGGTATGCAAATATTCTCAAGCAAGTCAGAGACCACCTGTTTGAAAAAGAGATTTCCAATCGACTCGCTTTAGCTGAAAAAGAAAAAGAAGATGCAGTAAAGCTTGCCGAAGCCGATATCAAAAACGCATTACAAGAACAACTTGCCGAGAAAGATAGACAACTGACCGAACTAAAAGCGAGTAGCAATAGAGAGTTGACTGAAAAATTGTCGCAAAAGGAAAACGAGTTAATTCAGTTGAAAGCTAAGATTGAAAATTCCAATACAGAAAAAACTTTAGCGATAAAAGAAGCCGTTCAAGAAATCGAGAAAGAGAGGGACAAACTAGTCCATGCTGTTAAAGCCAAAGAGTTGGAAAAACAAAACATTGAAAATACGCTTCAACAACAACACATTGCCGAACTTCAAAACAAGGATGCAATCATTAAATACAAGGACGAAGAAATCACTCGTGTCCGAGAGATGAAGCAAAAGTTGTCTACAAAAATGTTAGGTGAATCGCTCGAACAACACTGTGAAATTGAGTTCAATAAAATTCGGGCAACATCCTTTCAAAAGGCTCAATTCTACAAAGACAATGATGCAAGTGGAGGCACTAAAGGCGATTACATTTTCAAAGAATTTGATGACGATGGAAATGAAATTGTTTCCATAATGTTTGAAATGAAAAACGAGAATGACGAAACCGTCAACAAAAAGAAAAACGAAGATTTTTTTGCAAAACTCGACAAAGACAGAAAAGACAAGAATTGCGAATATGCGGTATTGGTGACATTACTCGAAGCGGACAATGATTTATACAATGGGGGCATCGTAGACGTCTCCTACAAGTTTGATAAGATGTATGTCATTAGACCGCAGTTTTTTATTCCAATGATTTCTCTTCTAAGAAATGCCGCTATGAATTCATTGAAGTATAAGCAAGAACTTAGTTCAATGAGAAATCAAAACATCGATATTACCAATTTCGAAGATAAGATTACCAAGTTCAGAGACAGTTTTTCCAAGAACTATATTTCAGCCTCAAATAACTTTCAAAAAGCCATTACTGAAATTGATAATGCCATTAAGAAAATGCAAAAGGTAAAAGAGGCACTTACCACAAGCGAGAATCAGTTGAGACTTGCAAACCAAAAAGCTGAAGATTTGACCATCAAAAAGCTGACTTACAACAATCCAACCATGAGACAGAAGTTCAGGAACTTGGAAGACCACAATAAAGAATAAAAAAAACCACCCCAAATGGTCCTCTGCCTCCCAACCAAAAATTGGAAACCATGAAACGGCCTAGGACACTAAATGGTTAGAAAATTAAGGCTTCACTTCATAAGCCACTTCATTTCTCCGGTCTATCGCATCCCATGGAGCATTGTATCCCATGAAGAGCAGAGGACCTACGATTTCAATACGGTTTGAAACTAAGGTTTGGCGAAGAAGGTTTGCGTGCTTTTTGATTTTCTCATCATCAGAAAAACCGCCATAAGACAAAACAGCCAAGACCTTGGATGATTGTTCAACCAATTGGACCTGCCCATCGCTTGGTTCGGGCAACTCGTTGCGCTTGTATTGACTAGGCATAACAAAGGAAAGGCTTGCAGAATCTCCCATCGCTCTTATGACGGGTGCCGTCATGGCGATTTTTTGCTGTTTGCTGTTGCCCCCAAAAATATAATTGGCCACGGTTCTAAAGCCATTGTTGCTTGAAGACGCATTTTCTTTCGAATTTAAATAAGTTTGAGCCACAATCATTGGGGGATATACCCGAATTTCAACTTGATCAATAGTCTTCAATACTTTGTATTTGGGCGTTTCAATATTTTTACTTCGAAATGCATAAAAAATCCCTACGACAACAATCAAAGCTAGAACTCCAAGCATCCGAAATGTTTTATTCATTTTTAAAAAACACATACCAACAAACAAAGTTTCCTAGAATTTGCGCTTTTGGACGTTTTGGAAACGATAAATATTTAGGCCTACGCAACAAAATTTTTGAAGAAATCAAATATTTTATGATTTGGTCTTCGTACTCATTTTCTTTTTTATCAACACTATATTTTTTGCCCTAATCAAAGAAATTGATAAATTACAGCACTATACTGCAAAATTCGACAGGTATGCGATGGATTCTCAATCACAAAGCAAAAAATATTCTTTTATTTCTAATTTCATTGGCGTCACAAGGTATTCACGCTCAATATTTAAGCGATTCCACCAAAATAAGAATCAATAAAAGTTGGGCACAAGAACCTGCAGGATATACATACCCTATAAAAACCTATGTTCCCAAGGATTCTCCACCAAACGGAGGATTTCCGGTTTGCATTTTATTGCATGGAAATGGCCAATCAGGGGCCTCCATACTAAATAAATACAGAGGAATTCTCAAGTGCCATGCCTTGATTGCACCCACAGGCTACAAGAATAGTTGGAATATCTGCAGAGAAGGGAGCAATGCTCCGGATGTAGAGATGATGGGTGACATCATCGACTCATTACAAAATTTTGTCAATGTCAATTCATCAAAGATTCGAATTTTAGGCGTCTCAAATGGCGGCGGGCTAGCCAATCGATTTTTCATAGAAAATGACAACCCCAATGTCGATATTGTATGTGCCATTGTTTCTCAATTAAATGAACCTCAGTATCATCTAGGGAGTTTCTACAAACCAGTATCTTCCACAGACCCAAGATCTAAGTATTGTGGCTATGACAGTATTGTTCTTCCTTTGGTAGGAAGAAACTATTTGGGAATTTCTAACAACAACGATTCACTAATTCCTTACATGGGTGGTTTCTCACCAGTTGGCGTTAATTTCATAGAGGCCCAGAGGGCTGCCTTCCTCATTGCCAAAAGCCAAAGGTACAAAGGTCCAAAAATTACAGGTGGTGGAAGCCCGATCGGATCACCTACCATTTTTGAATTTTCCTATCTATCAGGAAAGGTTGTCCACCTCATGGGCGATGCAAAACATTCTGTAAACAAAACACAGTTGCAATACATTGAAGATTACTTTTCTGATTGCCAGGTGCCCACTGGAATGATTGATCATGAGACAACAAGAATATTGGCTTATCCTAATCCTTTCCATTCAAGTATTTCAATACAAAGGGTATCCTCCAAAGCCTCCATTTTTTCCATTGATGATTTCTTGGGGCAGAACGTTTTCGTGGGAAAATTCATTGGCGATAAACTTGATATCGACCTATCAACTTTAAACCCTGGAATCTATACCCTTAAGATTGACCATAAATTTCTCCGGCTTGTAAAAAAATAAATCCGCTCCTTTTTGTTCTTGCCCAACGGTCACTGACAGCCGCTCCTTTTTGGCCAAAAATTTATCTTATTTCGGAGAGAACTTTATGATTTTCCCGGCATCGGTGGTCACATAAAAAATACCATTTCCTTTATCGCAAATGGACCGTACCCTTGCCCCAAGGTCAATTACATCCATTTCTACATATTCATCATCAACAAAGACAACCCTATGAATTGATTCCGACTTTAATCCACAAATCAAGTAGCTCGAAAGCCAATCTCCATAGGATTTGTCGTTCAAAGCAATCAATTGAGCAGTAGCAATCGAAGGATCCCAGCTGAAAATGGGTTCTTTATAATTCTCATGCGATTTCCCACTAATGTCTGATCCGTCGTAGTTTACACCTAATGATACTAGGGGCCAACCGTAATTTTCTCCAGACAGGATGATGTTGATTTCATCACCACCTCTGGGGCCATGTTCTGTTGAAACAATCCTGTCGTTGGTGGCATCATAAGTTAAACCTTGAGGATTTCTATGTCCAAATGAATAGATGGATTGTCTAATATTGGTTTTGCCGTAAAATGGATTGTCTTCGGGTATAGAACCATCCCAATAGATTCTATGAATCTTTCCCCAATCATTGGTCAAGTCTTGCGCGTTTTGATAGGGAGAATTGGGTCCACCTTGGGAAGGACTCCCTTCACCGATACAGAAAAACAAATAGTTGTTATGAAACAATAGCCTAGAACCAAAGTGGCCTGCTCTGCTGCTTATTGAATTTGTTTTAAAAATTGTTTGTACCTCTGTAATGTTTGCTCCTTCTATCTTCAAACGATCAATCGTCACATAACTAAAGTTGGACCCCTCCGCCTTTTCGGAATAACTTATAAAAACCCATTGATTTTGTCCAAAATCGGGATGAAGCTTGATGTCCATCAATCCACCCTGTCCAGCCGCGTTGATTGAATTTTTTATTGGATTGGATAGTTGCACCAAAGTATTTTTTTGATAAGTATAAATATCCCCCGACTTGGTGGTGAAAATAAGGAAGTCATCTATGGCGTCAATCCCCCAAATTGTCTCACTTCCAACTTCTACTAATGTCTCTTGATCGAACGCATATTTTGGAACTTCAATGGGTAAATTTTCCACCTTTTGAGTGGTGTCATCAGCGCAAGAAATAAAACACACAATGCATCCTAAAAAACAAAACTTTCGCATACTAGAATTCGAAAATATGGAATGAAAAGTCAATAATTTAAATTGACCCTCAATCTTTTTCAATTTCATTTTGTAATGATTAAGTGGATCGTAAAAAATTTTTGCATCATTTTTTTGTGATTGGTGCCGGATTGGGCATCACAAAAAATGTGTTGGGACAAAAAAAGGATACGAAATCTACTTACAGACAAATGATTGAACAAGTCGGCTTCAATCATTTGCCCCAAAAAAATACCCATACGATGAATAGTATATTTCACAAAGCAAGCAGCAGAGGTCATGCAGATCACGGGTGGCTAAAAAGTCATCACTCATTCAGTTTTGCCAGTTATTACAATCCCGATCGAATGCATTTTGGTGTGTTAAGGGTTTTAAACGACGACCATGTTGAAGGTGGAAAAGGATTTGGAACACATCCGCACGACAACATGGAAATCATTTCTATTCCCCTGCAAGGAGACTTGGAACATAAAGACAGCATGGGCAACACAACCGTAATCAAAGAAGGAGAGATCCAGGTAATGAGTGCTGGAACTGGAATTTATCATAGCGAATACAACAAAAACCAACACCAAGCAGTGAAATTCTTGCAAATTTGGCTGTTCCCCAACAAAAAGAATGTTCAACCTCGCTATGACCAAATTTCATTGAACGAAAAATCCATTGAAAATCAATTCTTTCAAATTTTGTCTCCCAACCCAGAAGATGAAGGTGTTTGGATTCACCAAAATGCTTGGTTTCATTTGGGAAAATTTACTGAAAATAAAGAAATAATCCAAACCTTAAAACATCCAAACAATGGTCTATATGTATTTCAAATAGAAGGAAAATCAACCATCGGCAACCAAACCCTAGAAAAACGGGATGGCCTTGGGATTTGGGATATAAAAAATATAACGATTCAAGCAAACGAAGGATCCAAAATACTGCTCATGGAAGTACCTATGCGAATGGGCTAGTTTATGACAAAGGTCTATTATTTTTGAATAGTGCTTCGACTTTTATTGCTTGTTGGCTTATTCGGGAGTCCTTTGATTTCTTCTGCCCAAAAAAAACTAATGGTGGGTAAGCAAGGCAAGCCCTTATCGGATATACGTTTTGAAGTCTTTAAATTCTATTTGGGAAACTTTTTCTTTTTCAACGTTGACCACCAAATCATTGGACAAGAAAATGACTTTTTTCTTATTGATATTTCCGAAAAGGAAATGGATACCCTGCCTTTCATTATTCCCAGAGAAACCAAAAGCATCCGCTTTTCTTTCGGTGTTGACAGCAGCCTTCAACATCAAGCTACCTTTACTGGCGACTTGCATCCTTTCAATGGAATGTATTGGACCTGGCAAGCTGGCTATATAAATTGTAAAATTGAAGGCCAAATTACAAAACAGAATGGCTTGGAAAAATTCACTTTTCATTTGGGTGGTTTCTTGGGAAAATACAAAGCAGATCAAAACGTCTCTATTGTGGCAGATAATGAAGATGGATTTCACTGGTTTGTCGACATGAAAAATTTAAGCAAACTCGTATTTCAAAATCCTCAAAAAAAAATTATGCGACCTTCGTTAGATGCCGTAACTCTTTCACAGAAAATTGTCCAAACTTTTCAATAAATATCTTTTTGTACTTTTTGTGCTGATTTGCTTGGCTTTTGTTCCAACCAAAAAGAAAAAAAAGTGGCCAAAACCCATTCAAACGAATTCGGATACGCTTCGCTTAAACGAAAAAATATTGCTTGGTCGAGCGCTATTTTTCGACCCCTTATTATCTTATGACAATAGCATTTCATGTGCTTCTTGCCACTCCCCCTTCAATGCTTTTGCACACAGCGACCACCGCCTGAGCCATGGAATTTTTGACTCGATTGGTCAAAGAAATGCACCCCCTCTCTTTAACTTGGCATGGCAAAAAAACTTTACATGGGACGGTCGTGCGCATCACATTGATATGCAAACACTTGCTCCAATAAATGACCCAAGAGAAATGGGTGAAAAAACAAAGAATATAATTTCCAAGCTAAAGAAAGATAGTTTGTACAAAAGCTTATTTTTTTCAGCTTTTCAAGATAGCTCTATCCAATTGATTCACTTTTTAAAAGCAATCTCCGCTTTTGAGCTTTCTTTAATTTCCAACAACAGCAAATACGACCAAATTATGGAAGGAAAAGATACTTTTCGATCGATCGAAAGGAAAGGCTACAAAATTTTTCAAAAAAACTGCGCGGTTTGCCACCGAGAACCTCTTTTTTCAAGCTATGAATTCGCCAACAATGGATTGGAAATAGACAGTAATCTGCTTGATTTTGGAAGAGGCGAAATTACAGGAACAAAGGAAGACAGCATGACCTTCAAGATTCCTTCTCTTCGGAATTTAAACTATACAGCTCCTTACATGCACGATGGCAGATTTTCTTCGATTCGGGAAGTTTTAAACCACTATCAATCACAAAAAAACACAAGCATAAAAAACTTAAAAATGGCATTGAATGAACGCCAAAAAACCGAATTAGTTGCTTTCTTGAAGACATTGAATGACACTTCCTTTTTGTTGAACCCCAAAAATCAATATCCCTCGCAAATTTTACATAGATAAAAAGTTTGATTATCTTCGAAATCATGCGATTCCTCCCATTTTTGTTATCAATCCTAATTTGGTTCCAACCAAAAGCACAATCCAATCCAGCCATCACCAGTTGGTTACAAAACACTACAGAAACAGGCAATTACTATTTGTCAGGCAACTCAATGGCAATCGATAATGGGATCTTGTACAATTGTCAGAAAATTGAGTATTCCGAAAATTTTGTATATGTTCACACGCATGGAATTCCATCCTACCCTACAGGACCTTTTCAAGACGGAAATCCTTCGCAGGCAGAAAATCAAAATGCTATTTTTCAAATCCCTTTAAATCCGACAGAAGAAACAGGAAACAAACAAAGCACTACGGCGGGAAATATTGGTATCTTTATCAATGGAGTGGCACTTTTCGATTATCGAGATGGTGTTGCCTGGAATCCCCAAACAAATGCCCTATGTGGAGGACCCGGAAATCCAAGATGTCCCGGCGATATGGACTGGAATAGAGATGCGGTTCCCGCTGAAATGGAGGGTTTTGACTGCTCAAAAGGACATCCGTCAAAAGGCAATTATCATCACCACCAAAATCCTACTGCTTTTAAGCTGGACAAAAATGTTGTTTCCACTATTTGCAACCTTTATGATGCAGACGGATTGTACGCAATTGACCAAACAAAACATTCTCCTCTAATTGGGTTCGCTTACGATGGTTTTCCAATTTATGGCGCTTATGGCTACAAAAATACAGACGGTACTGGCGGAATTGTTCGAATAAAATCAAGCTATGAGTTGAAAAATATAACTTCTCGTCTCAATGGTCCAGATGTGGACAACAGCTACTTTTTGGGCTATTTTAAAGAGGATTATCAATATGTAAAGCACGATGAAGAAGACTATTTGGATGAACACAACGGACGATTTTGTGTAACCCCAGAGTACTCCAATGGCACCTATGCGTATTTTGCAACGGTAGATGAAAATTGGAACTCTGTCTACCCCTATGCAATTGGCCCAACCTTTTATGGCCAGTACCAAAATAGATCGGTAAATTCAGTGGATGAAAATACCACTGTCTATGAAAAATCAGCCAGTATTGATGCAAAAGCCAAAATGGAAATACAAATTTTTCCCAATCCAAGTGCCGAATTAATCGCCGTACAAACCAAAGGGCTAAATCTGAATACTTTGTCTGTTCATATGCTCAGCATCAATGGAGAAGAAGTATACAAAGGCCAAATAAATAGTGGACAAACGCTAAGCTACATTTCAACAGAGGCTCTTTACTCAGGAATGTATATCCTTGTCGTCCGCAGCAACAAGGATATTCTACTACAAGAAAAAGTAAAAGTTGTCCGTTAGACTAGGTGGTTTCTGACTGTAAATAGGCTTGCTTAAGCATCGGGCAAATTTTGTACCGGTCCTCTTTGGTATCATCAAACAAGGCTTCTAGCGTTTCGTACACATCTTTCACCCCGTTTTTGGCAACCCACTCAAAGGGTCCGAAAGGATAATTTGTACCCAACTTCATTCCTTTGTCAATGTCTTCGGGAGTCGATGTTCCTTCCTGGACGGTATAGAAAGCTTCGTTGATGATCATAAACAAAACTCTTGGAGCAACCATCCCAATACGATCATCCACAATCTCATAATTCCACCCCAATTTTTTCATCAAATCTTCCAAAATATTTACTTCACTTTTCTTTAGTGCTGAAACTTCTTTTTTATCCAATGTCAAAAATCCGTCTAGCGCATTGAGTCCAAAAATATTTTCATTTCTCGGATTATCATTCAGATATAATGCTTGTTTCAGACTACATTTTACAGATGCCAAAATCAAAGGAGTGTTTTCTGCTCTTTGATATTTGTCAAAATCTTGATGATCATCGAAATCCAAATCTATAATTAAGTCGACCTGATTAAAGTCATTCTCTTTAATTTGTAATACCTTGCAGGCTGACGAAAAACTTGGCAGCAAACTTTGGCACTTTTTTTCAGTACCCATTAAACCAACATGCATAGAAAGCAAAAATACGGCAGATTAAAATGAAAGAAGCAAAAGTCATCAAAACCCCAAACGCACCCGCTGCCATTGGCCCTTATCATCAGGCCATTAAGGTCAATGGTTTTTTGTTTTGCTCTGGGCAAATTGCCATCGACCCCAAATCTGGAAAACTTGTAACGGAAAATATCAGCCAAGAAACAAAACAAGTAATGGAAAACATCAGTGCCCTATTGAAGGCCGAGTCATTAGGCACCTCGGACATTGTAAAGACGACCATATTCCTAAAAAATATGGACAATTATGCAGCAGTAAATGAGGTATATGCAAGTTATTTTCAAGATGAGAATTTTCCTGCTAGAGAGGCTGTAGAAGTTTCCAGATTGCCCAAAAATGTTAACATTGAAATTTCTATAATTGCATCTATCTAATGGCCATTGAACTACCTCGAATTCCTTACAAGAGAAAAGGAAACAGACGATTTAACTATGTACCGAAATATTACAACGAAGAAAAAGAACGCCTGCGATCACAAATAGCATTTCATCAAGACAAAAACAAGAATCCCTCCAAAGACATTCATCAAATAAAAAGAAATATTAGAAATAGTTTTGGTTACCAAAACGCAGAAAAATCAAGATATAATCTCGACGAAAAAGGAAGGAAATTGAGTATTCTAGCCATTGCAGTTATTCTTTGTTTGATTCTATATTTGGCTACTGAAGGTAGTTTATTGAGCAAACTATTTGATATATTTTATCCCCAAGCCTAAATTTTGCAAAGCGAAAATATTTCAACGATCCAAGTCCTTAGCGATGATGTTGCCAATCAAATAGCTGCAGGAGAAGTTGTACAGAGACCTGCTTCTGTGGCCAAAGAATTGTTGGAAAATGCCATAGACGCCAAGGCAACAAATATTGAATTGTTTATCGAAGAAGGAGGAATTCGCAAAATTTTGGTGAAAGACAACGGAGTGGGTATGAGCGCCCTTGATGCCAAATTATGTTTCGAAAGGCACGCTACTTCAAAAATTAGCAATGCAAAAGATCTTTTTAAGCTCAAAACATTTGGTTTTCGCGGTGAGGCACTTGCAAGTATTTCTGCTGTTGCTAGGGTAACGCTTAAAACCAAACTTGAAAACCAACAACTTGGCACTGAAATTAAAATAGAAGGAAGCCAGTGGGTACACCAAAAAACAATCGCATGCCCTCAAGGAAGCCAATTAGAAGTAAAATCAATATTTTACAATATACCCGCCCGAAAACATTTTCTCAAGTCTATACACACAGAAACAAGGCATATAGTTGAAGAATTTAATCGTGTGGCCATTTGCAATCCAGACATTCAATTTACAATGTACAATCAAGACAAGGTGCTGCTTAAATTTCCAAAAAGTACATTCAAGCAAAGAATTGCTCAGGTTTTTGAAATTGAACAGGAGGAAAAGCTATTGGAAGTAGAAGAAAATACCGAAATCGTTAATATTTTTGGCTATGTGGGAACTCCATCCACTGCACAAAGAGCAAGAGGCAAACAGTACTTTATTGCCAATGGACGCTTTGTAAAAGACAATTACCTCAACCATGCCATTGTCCAAAATTTCCAAGGCTTCATCGAAGACAAAAAGTTTCCCGTCTTCTGTCTTCGGTTGGAGGTTCAACCCCACAAAATTGATATCAATATTCACCCTACCAAAACAGAGGTAAAATTTGAAGAACAACGATATATATACCAAATTCTTCAATCTGCGATAAAAAAAACTTTGGGACAGCATTATCAGGTACCAAACATTGAAGGAGAAAATTTGCTGAAAAATTTAGGTCTAAAATCGCCAGATGAAATAGGTTTTGTGAAAAACCCAAATACCCAGAAACAAGAAATACCAGCCTATTTTTTTGATTCTTCAAAAGCCAAAAAACAAAGCTGGCCGAAATTATTCAAAACAGATGAAATTTTAGATACTAAAGAAGTGACGACTAGGCAAAAACCACTTTTTGCGCAAAAAGAAAAAAGCGTCCAAATTGGCCATTGCTTTCAAGTGAACAATTCTTATATCGTAGCCGCCATCAACTCAGAAATGTACCTAGTTCATCCGCAAAGGGCGCATCAACGGATTCTCTTTGAACGACACCTAAATGCACATCGAATGCAAAATGCTGTTTCACAAGAATTGCTTTTCCCACGAACCATTGAATTGACAACTTCCGATGCCCTTGTTATGCAAGAACTCATGCCTTTGCTCAATACAATGGGTTTTCATATAGCCGAATTTGGTCGGAATACTTTTATCATCAATGGAATACCTCCACAGATCATCAAAGGAAATGAAGAGAAAGTTGTCATTCAAATTTTAAACAATTTTCGTCGCACCCAAATTCCAAATAAATCGGATTTAGAAGAGCAATTGGCCCACTCGATAGCACTTTCCACTTGCATACCCAGTGATAAAGTTTTGGAAGACAAGGAGCAACTTGAATTGGTTCATCAACTTTTTAATTGCAAATACCCTGCATTTACTCCTGCCAAGCGAGCAATATTTCATAAATTTGATGCTAATTTTCTGTCTACTTTCTTCAAATAAAAGTGTTTGGATTCAATCGATATAGCAACAACACCTCTGAGGTAGTCCGCAACATTGTGACCTTGAACATTGGCTTTTTCATGCTCACATGGCTTGGTCCACGGTTTATTGGATTGGACTTTTATCATCTATTTGGCTTGCATCACTACACTTCGGGCTACTTCAAACCATGGCAGCTCCTTACCCATATGTTTATGCATGGCAATTTGTTCCACCTTTTTTTCAACATGTTTGCTGTTTGGATGATTGGCAGTTATCTGGAAAGACTATGGGGAGGGAAACGTTTTTTGATTTTTTACTTTTTTTCTGGAGCTGGGGCAATTTTATTGCACACCCTTGTACAAGATTACCAAATAGGCCAAGTTGTAAAATTTCTTTCTGGCGAACAAATTGAAATGATTCGAAGCACCACCAATTATTCGTTCAATGAAATTGTTGCCCTCAATCCAAGTTCTAGTGCCTCAATCATCAAGTACAATAACCTTGTCAATACACCAACAGTTGGCGCCTCGGGTGCTGTTTTTGGTATTTTAGGAGCCTTTGCTCTTTTGTTCCCAAATACTGAGCTTATGCTTATGTTTTTGCCCATTCCAATAAAAGCAAAATGGTTTGCCATTGGTTATGGTGTCCTAGAACTATTCTTGGGGGCAAAAGGAGTTGCCAATGGTGCTAGTGATGGCGTGGCCCATTTTGCCCACGTAGGTGGACTAATTTTTGGCATTCTTTTGGTTCTTTTTTGGAACAAAACCAACAAAAAGGAGTTCTTTTAATGGTGATTACTGATTGGTGGGAAAATATTAAGGTTCGTTTTAAGTTGGGAGAATCAGCTGTCAACCAGTTGCTGTTCATCAATATCGTTGCTTTTTTTATCTCCTACATTCCTAGAATTCTATCTTATTTCTTTTTAATCAACCTGACTGGAATCACAAGATTGTTTTATTTACCTGCCGATCTATCCAAGCAAATCCTTCAACCCTGGTCGTGGCTCAGTTACATGTTTCTTCATACCGGTTTCAATCACATCCTATACAACATGCTTTTTTTCTTTTTTATTGCCAACCTATTGGAAGGATTTTTGGGCGCCAAGCGCATTTGGAGGTTGTATTTGGTTGGAGGTGTCTTTGGGGGACTATTTTTTGTATTTTCCTACAATGTTTTTCCTGTCTTTGCATCGGTACTGGAGGGGTCAACCTTGGTGGGAGCTTCTGCATCTGTATTGGCTGTAGTGGTTGCAGCGGGCACTTATTTGCCGGATTATTCTGTAAGGCTATTTGGCATCATACCAATAAAGTTAAAGTGGTTGGCACTTATTTCTATCGCTTTGGACATTGCCATGATTGAACAAAGTAATCCAGGCGGACACCTGGCCCATTTGGGTGGTGCTATGTATGGTTATCTTTATGTTTTGAATTTAAAAGGAAAAATTAATATGCCTAGCTTAGACAACTTATTGGAAAAAGTGAAGAGAAAAGACAGACCTATCGATGAACGAAAAGTGAAAAGAAACAAAGCCTCTAAAAACGATTTTCCAAATCAAGAAGAAGTAGACACCATTTTGGATAAAATATCAAAAAAAGGGTACAACAGTTTAACCAATAAAGAAAAAGATATTTTGTTTAGAGCTTCCGAATGATGTTTAAGTTGATTCGGCATCTTGTATTCATCTTCAACCTTTTGGTATTGCTTGCCTTGATGTTGTCTTATATTTCCTCCGAGGTCAACCCCATGGTTTTTCCCTATCTACATTTTTTTGGTTTGGGGTATCTATTTTGGCTTATCGGAACAATCATTTTTTGTATTTTTTGGATGTTTTCTAAATTTAAGTACCTAATTGTCAATGTTTTCGTACTTTTTATTGGTTGGAATACACATCAGAAAACGTTTGGATTCAACACAGAAAATTCAAATAAAAATGGACTTCAAATAGCAAGTTTTAACTCCATGGGACTCGGGCAAGAAGTCCAAGGAAATTATGAAGACATCATTGCCTATGTAGAAAAAGAGAAAATTGATATTCTCGCCATATTGGAGTACAAATCAAAAAATGATCGGACACCACCCAGCTGGTATAGCCAATTTATACCTACAAAAAAAGATGGCGTTTTAAGACCTGGTATCCAATTGTTGTCAAAACACCCTATTGAAAAAGCTTCTAAAATTCATTTTGACAAAACAATTGGCAACATGGCCGTTCGCTTTGATGTCAATGTGCAAGGAAAAACCATTGCCATTTTTGCCCTCCACTTAGAAACCAACCAAATCAACCACAAAGATTATCAAAAAATTAAATCCCCCAGCTTACATTCTAGCTACTTGTCCAGCACAAAAAAAATTCTTCAAAAATTATCTAGGCAGGTAAAAACACGGAGTGAACAAAGCAAAGCTGTGATTGAAGAAATTAAAAAAGTAGAAGGGCCATTTTTGGTTTTGGGCGATTTTAATGATGTACCCACAAGTTTTGTTTACCAACAATTTACGCCCTATACCTCAGATGCTTTTTTGAACAGGGGAACTGGATTTGGCCCTACTTATCTAAAGCCATTTCCAATATTTAGAATTGATTATATTTTGTATTCAAAAGAGTTTGAGTGCAATCGTTATTTTAGCACCAAAGAAATTTATTCTGACCACAAATTGGTTGGAGCCAATCTTCAATTGCATGGACTTCATTGACAAAAGTTTACACACCTACGCCGAAAATCATAGCGAGAAAGAAACAAAGCTTCTTTACAAACTACATCGGTATACCTATGGACAAGTTCTTACTCCACGGATGTTGTCTGGGCATTTGCAAGGGAGGTTCTTGAGTTTTATTAGTCAAATGACTCAACCCCAAAATATCCTTGAAATTGGAACATATACAGGTTATTCTGCCATCTGTTTGGCTGAAGGAATGAAAGAAAATGGACAATTGCATACCATAGAAATCAACGAAGAATTAGAGGACAAAGCCCTAGATTATTTTGAAGAAGCAGGATTGAAAAATAAAATCCAAATGCACATCGGTCATGCCCTTGAAATTGTTCCCGGATTAGAAATCACTTTCGACTTGGTTTTCATAGATGCAGATAAAGAAAACTACGGCCAATATTTTGATGCCGTATTGCCCAAACTTCGAAAAGGTGGGATCATCATTGCAGACAATGTGTTGTGGAGTGGAAAAGTCATTGACAAAAAGGCATTGGAAAAAGATACAGAAACCAAGGCACTTCATGCATTCAATGAAAAAGTTCATGCCGATGAAAGGGTAAGAAATTTATTACTACCTATTCGAGATGGACTCATGGTATTAATAAAAAAGTAAAATCACTCTTTCCTTTGACTATCTAGCCATAGGGTTACAGGGCCGTCATTCACCAAACAAACTTGCATGTCTGCTCCAAAAATTCCTTTACGAACCGATCCTTTCATCTTGGATGCAAGACAATTACAAAATTCATCGTACATATTTTTTGCCTCTCGTCCTTTGGCAGACCCATGGAAGGAAGGTCTGTTGCCTTTTTTGGTGCTTGCAAAGAGCGTAAATTGACTGATTACCAAAACTTCTCCACCTACATCCTGAACCGACAAATTCATTTTTTTGTCCTTATCCGCAAATATTCGAAGAGCCAAAACTTTATTGGCCAACCAATCTAAATCTTTACTTTGCTCATTTTCAGCTATTCCACAAAAAATAAGCAAACCCGATTTGATTTCAGAAATCAATTGTTTGTCTGTCAAAACTTGGGCTTCTTTAACACGTTGAATGAGCAACCTCATACATGCAAAACATGTCGGAAATAAAAATGTTAATCTTGTGCCACCGTGGAAAAACATAAACTTTCCATACCGCCCAAAATAGCTAGATTGATTGAAGGTGGAGAAAATTCTACTTTGGATTTTAAACAAACCGTTTCCAATGTTCACAAAATTGCCAAAACCATGTGTTCCTTTGCCAATACAAAAGGGGGAGTACTCCTCATAGGCGTTAGAGACAATGGTTCTATTGCAGGAATAAAATCAGAAGATGAAATTTACATGCTAGACCTGGCCGCACAATTTTATTGTAAACCTGCACTCATTATAGAAATCGACCTTTGGAAAATTGGAAACAAAGAAATTATCGAATGTAAAATACCACTCGGAAAAGAACAACCCTATTTTGCCCAAAGTGAAGACAAAAAATGGTGGGCCTATGTGCGCGTCAATGACAAAAGTCTTTTGGCGAGTAAAGTGGTTTTGGATGTAATGAAAAGGAACCATCCCCAAAAAAATACATTCATAAAATATTCCTCCAAAGAAAAAGCACTCCTTGAGTACCTCAAAAAAAATGAACGAATCACCCTACAGGAGTATCGTAAGATGTTGAATATTTCGAAACATCGAGCCTCCAAAATATTGGTCAATTTAATATCAACTGGAATAATTCGTAACCATACTACCGAAAAAACGGAGTTTTATACTTTAGTTTGAAGGAATGAAATTTGGTGTAGTTGTTTTTCCTGGCTCCAATTGCGATCAAGACCTTGTAAAGGCCATTGAGCGGGTGACCCAACAAGAGGTTGTTAAACTTTGGCACAAAGAAACCAACTTACAAGAGGTGGATTTTGTATTCCTACCTGGAGGCTTTTCTTATGGAGATTACCTTCGCAGTGGCGCCATTGCCAAGCTTTCGCCCATTATGCAATCCGTCATTTCCTTTGCCAAAAAAGGAAATCCAGTAATGGGTATTTGTAATGGATTTCAAATATTGTGCGAATCTGGACTCCTACCGGGCGCATTGTTGCAAAACGAAAACCAAAAATTTATTTGTGAAAATAGCTTGCTCAAAGTTGAAAACAACGATACGCTACTTACCAAAAATTTGCGCAAAGACAGGAGTTATAAAATTCCTATTGCGCATGGAGAAGGTCGTTTTTTTGCAGAACAAGACACCCTGCAAAGAATGGAAGAGAACCAGCAAATTTTGTTTACCTACGTAGACGAAAATATGAAAGTCTGCCAAGAAGCCAACCCAAACGGCTCTTTGAACAATATTGCTGGAATCTGCAACAAAGAAAAAAATGTATTTGGCATGATGCCTCACCCAGAAAGAGCAGCTGATTTGGCCCTGAAAAATCAAGATGGAGAAGATTTCTTCTTGAGTATTCTAAGGCATTTTGAAGCGGTATGGTGTCACTGTTAAAGTGAAGCTTTTTATTCCTCTCCTTCTATTCTTTGTGATCAATTGCAAGGAAGCACAGCTTGCCAAAAGTTTGCTCTGTTGAGCATCACAAGGACCTTAAAAATAGGTTCCCAAACCAAAGGATGATTCATTTTCTTTTGGGAACAAATTCCATAATCGCAAGGATCACTCAATAATTGATACCTTTGGGACATCATTTTAATCTTTTGGACTTATCCATTGTCATAGTAAACTACAATGTCAAGTTTTTTTTAGAGCAATGCTTATCTTCTCTCAAAAAATCCATGAACCAACTTCAATGTGAAGTTTTTGTTGTAGACAACAATTCAGTGGATGGATCTGTAGCCACAATAAAGAAAAAATTTCCTTGGGCAAAGCTGATCGTGAATGAAGAAAACGTCGGTTTTTCAAAAGCCAACAATCAAGCCATACGCCAGAGCAGCGGCAAATACGTTTTGTTGCTCAATCCCGACACGCTCATCAAAAAAGATACCCTTCAGAAATGCTTCGATTTTATGGAAAAAAATGCACAAACCGGGGCTTTGGGTGTTCGAATGATTGATGGAAAAGGACAATTTCTTCCTGAAAGTAAACGAGGACTGCCTACCCCCGAGGTGGCCATCTATAAAATGTTGGGGCTAAATAAAATTTTTCCAAGCTCAAAAATCTTTGGAAAATACCATTTGGGTTTTTTAGCGGAAGATGAAATTTCAGAAGTAGAAGTATTGGCAGGAGCTTACATGTTTTTGCGGAAGTCTGCCCTAGAAAAAACCGGCCTTCTTGACGAAGATTTTTTCATGTATGGAGAAGACATTGATCTCTCTTATCGAATGCTATTGAATGGCTACAAAAATGTATATTTCCCTGAGACCACAATCATTCACTACAAAGGTGAAAGCACAAAAAAACTAAGTGCCAAATACATTCAAATATTTTACGGTGCTATGCTCATTTTCACAAAAAAGCACTATCAAAACGGCAACAAGAAAATACTCTCCTACTTTTTAAAAGGGGCCATTAACTTAAGGGCATGGGTAGCACATATTCTAAGATTTGGAAAAAAATATGGCTTACTTTTTCTCGAGTCTTCAGTGATTTTTACCTTGCTTTTGTACATCAAAAATTATTGGGAAGAACACATAAGGTTGGACCAAATGTACCCCCAAGAACTTGTTCAAATCAACTTTCCTGTTTATACTTTTATTTGGACGGTTTCATTGATTTTAAGCGGTAGCTATGCAGATAAATTTTCCATCAAAAATTTATTTCGTGGTCTTTCGGTTGGCACATTAATTATTTTGGCCTTTTATGGTCTTATGCCAGAACAATTGCGTTTTTCGCGCGGTATTATTTTGGCAGGAAGTCTATCGATTGGGGCTGCGATTTTAGGAATTCGATCCTTGTTGCACTACCGAAAATTTGAACATCTTAATTTCGGTCAAAAACGAAGCACAAGAACACTCATCATTGGAAACAAGTCCGAATATCAAAGAATCAAACAAATGGCATCATTGCATGGTGAAAGATATCAAATTTTGGGCTTCGCAAGCCCAGAAAACCCTTTGCCAGAAAAAGCCATTGGTTCGACCAAAAAAATACGAGAAATCGTAGATTTTTTTGAGATAGAAGAAATCATTTTTAGCGCTCAAACCATTGATTATGAATTTATTATTCAAACTATGATGAACTTAGAGACCGGAATTTATTACAAAATTGTTCCCGAAAATAGCTCTTTCATGATTGGCAGCAACAACAGAAATCAACCAGGGGAATTTTTGGGCAATGAGATAGAACTAAAATTGAATAAAGAATCTGCTCAAAGCAAAAAAAGATTGTTGGATATCTTAATTGCTTTGGGTTTGCTCTTGTTTGCTCCTGTGCTCTTTTGGTTTGCGAAAAATAAAAAAGACTATCTTAAAAATGCGATGGTTGTCCTGATTGGCAAAAAAACATGGATTGGATACTGCAATCCATCGCCACAAAATAGCTTGCCCTCCATCAAAGAAGGAATTTTTACCAACTGTCCAAAAACAAATGAAAATACAAGTTTGACCAAAACAATGGACCAGAATTATGCCAAATTCTATAACCCTTGGATGGATTTCAACTTAATCCTTAAAAATTTCTAAAGCTTAACTTTAGATTTATCTTTTTTCGCCTTTTTTGTACGATGCAAAAATTCTTTCTTACCTGCTCCTTGCTGTTGCTTTTTTCCAAAATTTCAAAAAGTCAATTGCAAAATGGACCTATGCCGGGATATGCTGAAATGAGAGAAGTCGCCATTTGGGTTCAAACCTCGGGTCCTCACGAAGTTTACATAAGGTATGGAAAGAATGGGAATTTTGAAAATCAAACCAAGCGTGTGAACACATCCGAAAAGAGGGCTTTTTGTGCAACCCTGATTGCCGATAAAGTAGAACCAGGAACAACTTATCAATACCAACTTTTTATTGATGGAAAATATTTTCCTCTTGAACAAACTTTACAATTCAAAACACCCCCTCTTTGGCAATACCGCACAGCTCCACCAAATCTAAGGTTTTTGGCAGGAAGTTGCACCTATGTGAACGATGAAAAATATGACCGTGAAGGGAAAAAATATGGAGGCAATTATGAAATTTTTGAGACCATGGCAAAGCAAAATGCTGATTTTATGATTTGGCTTGGCGACAACACTTACTATCGAGACAGTGATTGGAATACATTCACCGGAATGACCTACCGAAATACCCATACACGGGCCATTCCTCAAATACAGAACCTACTCTCTAGCACAAACCATTATGCCATTTGGGATGACCATGACTTTGGGCCCAACAATAGCGATCGGAGTTTTTGGAATAAAAAAATGTCGAAAGATGTATTCGACTTGTTTTGGGCCAATCCTCCACATCAAATTGATGGATGTGAAGGAATTACCAACTATTTTTCCTACGGAGATGTTGATTTCTTTCTGTTGGACAATCGTTACAACAGAAGTCCGAATAGCCGAAAATCCGGAGAAAAAACCATTCTGGGTTCTGCCCAAAAAGAATGGCTCAAAGATGTTTTGGCGGGAAGCAGAGCTTCTTTCAAAATTATAGCAATGGGCGGGCAATTTCTAAACAATGCCGCCAAATACGAAATGTACTCAAATTTTGGATTTCAAAAAGAACGAAAAGAGATCATTGAGTTTATTCAAAATGAAAACATAAAAAATGTGGTTTTTCTTGATGGAGATCGACATCATTCAGAAATGAGCGTTTTGGAAAAAGAGAATTTTCCCAGCATTTACGACATTACCGTTTCCCCGCTCACTTCGGGAACGCATGCCGGGGCACCGCATGAAAACAATGTCTTCAGAATTGAAAAATCGCTGATCAATAAAAGGAATTTCGCTTTGATTGAGCTAAGTGGAAAACCCAAAAACCGAAAAATGGACATCAAAATAATGGACAGCAATCAAGAGATACTCTTTGAGTATTCTATAAATCAGCAATAGCACTTGACCTAGATCATACTTTTTGTTGACCTAAATCATCTTTTCGATTGACCTAAATCATTTTTTACAATTTTCCTATTTTTTCCTTTGCACGGTCCAACATGGATTCCTAATTGGAGTGCGGTTGGCTTTTTTTCATAATACTACGTTAGGGCAATCCTAGCTAGTCTTTCTCTTAACCCGGTAAGCCCAGCCATCGTGCTGGGTTTACTTTTTTCCACCAATAATGCTTGAGCCGTTCAGAATTTTAAGTTTCTAAGGCCAACTATATTTAGGATTTCAATTTTTCCATAATCTTCCGCAGATATAAGGCCTTTTTGAATCAGCTTTTTCAAAGCCCTCCCGCCCGATTCATTGGCCACACCAACCACTTGCGACAATTTGTTTCGAGGCAATAATACAGTCTCTGATTTTGTTTTTTCATAGATTTCAACCAAAACTTCAGCGGTCCGTTTGATTGCTGTATTTCCTAAAATAGAGAGAAGTTTAACATTTTTTTCCAATAGATTTTCAGCAACCAATCCTAAAAAAAAGCGCATCATGTCTCGATCTTCGTTAAGAATACCAAAAAAGTCTTCCGAAGGCACAACGAACAACTCCGAATTGTACAAAACTTCAGCCGACTCTTCATGTAAATTTTTGCTCAAAAGAGATGCAAATCCAAAAAAAGTGTCAGGACCTACAAGCTCTGTAGTAACTTCTCTCCCAAGTGTATTTGATTTGTACAACCGAACAAGTCCTTTTTTTAAATAGAAAAGAGAATGACAAGATTCACTTTCTCTAAAAACAAACTCCGATTTCATTTTTAACCTTTTGTGGTGATTTGTTTTGAGATTGGTGATGCTATCCATTTTTTGGATTTTTTTCAGCGCATCAAAACTATTCATAATTCCATGGGCTGTAGCAACGTTGTCTGAGCGACTAAGTCTGGATTTTATCGTTTCAAGAAGTTGAGAACCTTCAAAAGGTTTGGTAAGATAATCATCCGCACCAAGATTCATCCCTTTACGCACATCTTCTGATTCTGACTTGGCAGATAAAAAAACAAAAGGGATACGCGCTGTGCTTGGTTTTTGAGCAAGAATATTCAACAAACTATACCCGTCTATGTCCGGCATCATAATGTCACAAACAATTAAATCCGGTGTTTCAATTTCTAAAATTTGAAGTGCTTGTCGCCCTCCGTCAGCAACAGAAACCTCATAGTTGGCAAGCACTAACAATTCGGCAATATTTTCTCGAATATCTTGGTTGTCGTCTACGATTAATATTTTTCTCATATTTTTTGAAATCTTAGGGTAAGCTTTGATCCTATTTGTGGCTTACTTTCTAAGTTAATTTTGCCTTCCAATAGTTCTACATAATTTTTTACTATGCTCAATCCCAATCCTGTTCCCTCTATATTGATGGCCTTTTCTGTTCTAAAAAATTGTTCAAAGACTTGCTCTTGTTCCGCTTCAGACATGCCCATCCCTTGATCTTCTACAAGTATATGAATTTCATTGCCGACGTAAGCAGATTGAATAAATATTGTGGTATTCTCAGGACTATATTTGATGGCATTCGAAATCAAGTTGTTTAAAATATTGGTCAATATCCCGGGGTCAGAAATCATCGATTTTGCTTGAAGATTTAAATTGATTTGCTGCCCAATTTTCAGGGTGTTGGCAAAACTTTCTTTTACTTCTTCTAAAAGATTGATCAAATTTATTTCTACCAAAACAGGCTTGTGTGCTCCTTGATTTATCTCTTCCAAAGAAAGAAATCTTTTGAGTATGTGGTTTAGATTTTCAACATTCCTGATAATTTTTTGAAAGTGCTTTTCACAGCTTTCTATCTGACCCAATTCTATGTAATTTTTCAAAAGATTGGTCGAAGTTCTTATTGTCGTTAAGGGTGTCTTAAATTCATGGGAAGCTGTTGCTACAAATCTTGATTTTATTTCATTCAAGCGTTTTTCTTTTTCCAGCATATTGGCCATTTTCTCGCTGGTTTTCTTCTCTTCAGTGATATCACTTTCGACAATAAGAAGATTTTTATTGAATTTTAGATTTTGATGCGGATCTATTTGAAAAGGAACTGCTAAAATTTCATAAACTTTGTCGTTTTGGTTGGCTTCCAATCGTGTTTCACTTTTGTGGAATGCTTCTTTAAGTTTTTTGTGCACATTGTCTCTGGTGGCTTTTTGGTCAAACTTATCCAAGTAGCTTGTTCCGATGAGCATTTGACTCTTGAGACCCATTTTGGCCAATTCTTTTCCTTCGGTAAAAAGGTAGATAAAATCTTCATCGATAATGCTAATGATAAATTTAGGATAATTCTTTGCCATGGTAAGAAGCATTCGAGAGTTTTGCTCCAGTGTTTTGGTTCTTTCTGCAACCAAATTTTCCAAGTTGTACAAATAATCTTTTAACTTACCTTCTGCTTTTTTTCGCTCGCTTATGTCATGCACAAAACCTGTAAAATAGGTTGCATTTCCTACCTTATGTTCACTTACTGAAAGCCTAAAGTCAAATTCTGAACCACTTTTTTTTAGTCCTTTAAGTTCTCTGCTGGTGCCGATGATTTTTGGAATATTCGTTTTTCGATAATTTTCAAGGTATTCATTGTGATTTTTATGATGAATACCACCCATAAGCATAGAAATATTTTGACCTAAGGTTTCTTCTTTTTTGTAACCAAAAAGATCAAGTGCTGCTGGATTGATTTCAATAATATTGCCCCGCTCATCAATTATAATGATCCCATCAATTGCACCCGTAAATGTGGACTCATAGATAGAATTTGCCATCTTTGGGGCAAGATACTTTATTCTATTCAATTACTTTCGTTTCTCAAAAATGAATTATGATCTAGCATATGCTTTCTTAAGCAAGCTAAGTTCCAAAAAAATTGGGAATGCTTTTAAATTGTATGGAAGCTATTTTTTGTCCAAATGGACAAAAAGGAATTTTCATATGGGTATGCCCATGAGCCTCGCCATTGAGCCAACAACATCTTGTAATTTGCGATGTCCTCAGTGTCCAAGTGGATTGCGCTCATTTACCAGAGAGACCGGTATGTTGGAAAAAAATGTATATGAAAAAGCCATTGATGAGCTGCATCCATATTTAACCCATCTCACCTTTTACTTTCAAGGTGAGCCATACCTAAATCCAAATTTTTTAGCGATGGTCAAATATGCTCATGAAAAAAAAATATTTACCCATACTTCCACAAATGCCCATTTTTTGGATGAAAAAAAATCTCGGGAAACGGTTCAAAGCGGACTCAATCAAATTATCATTTCCATAGATGGAATGACGGAAGAAAATTACAAAAAATATAGAATTGGGGGAAGTCTCGAGAAAGTTATTGAAGGAACCAAAAACTTATCGCAAGCCAAAAATGAGCTAAAGTCCAAAACGCCACATGTTGTATGGCAGTTTATTGCCTTTGAACACAATTTGCACGAAATACCTTTGGCAAAAAAAATGGCAAAAAAATACGGCGTCAATGAATTAAAAATCAAAAGTGCACAGATATATGATTTTGAAAACGGAAACGACCTAATTCCCAAAAAAGGCAAATGGTCTAGATATCAAAAAATAGGCGAACATTATGTAATCAAAAACAAAATGCTCAACCACTGTTGGCGAATGTGGCAATCTGCTGTTATTACCTGGGACGGCAATATGGTTCCTTGTTGTTTTGATAAAGATGCAAAATATACGATGGGAAACACCTTGCAAACAGAGATAAAAAATATTTGGGAAAACCCACAATATCAGTCTTTTAGGAATCTAATCCTAAAGTCGAGAAAAAACATCGACATTTGTAAAAATTGCACAGAAGGCACAAAAATTTGGAGAAATAACCTTGCTGCAGAATAATTTCTTTGAAGGAAACAATTTTTTAATTTTCAGTTTAAATCTTATTATTGAACTATTGCAACCACATCACCATTAGATATGATTAAGAAATACAAACTCATTTTCTGCACACTCGCCCTTCTTTTGTTCTCTGCCGGTTTGGTAAAAGCGCAAAACGAAGTAAAACGTTTTGGTTTGGAGATTTCAGGCGGCGTAAGGGAGTACTCAGGCGATTTAGCAAACGACATATTTTTTGCCAAAAACCCTACCTATCAGGCATTGGGTGGTGCCTTGAGTATGTATTACAACAAAAATTTTGATTTTACTGTTTTTGGTTCTGTAGGGAATTTGGGTTATCAAAAAAGAAATCGACTAAATCCCATTTCTTTTCATGCCCGTGTTTTGGATCTTGTAGGTGGCTTACGTTATAAATTAAACAATGACGTTCTATTGCCCGCCGACTCAAGAATTCGACCTTTTGTTCAAGCAGGCTTGGGGTATGTTCAGTATTCTTCAAAAATCAAAACCAACAATGAATATTTGCAAGAAAAAGGACAAAATGTGATTGACCCAAACGACAGGGAAAGCTGGAGAACTGCTCACAAATTGCACTTTGCAGCTGGTTTAGGAATAAGATATGCTCTTTCTGATCAACTTGATCTTTTGGCTCAATCGAGATTCAATATGTTGTTTGACGATTATATAGACGGTGCGCCTCATCATTCCGTTGGTCCTTCCATCAAAAAATACAACGACATGTACCTCTATCACTCCGCTGGTTTAGTTATTAATTTCAATTATGGCAAAAGCAATTGGAGGGTGAAAGAAGACGAAGAGGAAATACCTGAAGAAATTTTAGAAAAAACAGAAGAAGCCGCAAACAATATCTTCTTTGAATTGGCAAGTTGGGATATCAAAGAAGAAAGTTTTGACGATTTGGATACTATCGTTTCAATTTTACTTGCCTACCCAACCATTAATTTATTGGTAGAAGGCCATACAGACAATGCGGGTACTGCTGAACTCAATATGATTATTTCAAAGAAGAGAGCCAATGCGGTAAGAGATTACATCATCAGTCATGGGGTTTCAGAATCGAGGGTTTTTGCTGAAGGTTATGGGCAAACACAACCCATCGCAGACAACAGTACAGAGAAGGGTAGAGCCATCAACCGCCGAGTTCGTATGAAATTGTTTTATGATGCCTCCGCCGAAAAAGTTGAAGAAACAACCGAAATCATTGAAGATATCAATGGTGGAGAGGAAAATGATTCTAAGAAAGAAAAAAAGAAGAAAAAAGAAAAGACAAAGAAATCAAAAGACAAAATAGAAGAAACTTCGGATACAGAATCTGTCGAAGAAAATACCGAAGTAGTTGAGGAAGTAAAACCCTCAAAGAAGGAAAAAAAGAAGAAAAAAGAAAAGACAAAGAAGGATTCCGAAGAAAACATCGAAGATTCGGAAGGCTAACAACACTTCTAGAAACAAAAAGACCCAATTGAAATCAATTGGGTCTTTTTGTTTCTAGCCGATACATCTCATCTCTCAAACGGGCGGCTTCCATAAAATCCATCTCTTTGGCAGCCTTCATCATCCTTTTTCTTGTCTGTTCAATTGCTTTTTCTAAATTTTCGGGTGATAAATAATCCGTTATTGGATCTGCCGCCAAGAGACTCATTTCGGGATTGGATTTGTATTTTTTGTCTTCCTTCTGTGGCTTGTAATTGTCTACGACACGTGTTTGGTCAAAAATTTCCGCTTTGGTTTTCCGTATTGTTTTGGGAACAATTCCCATTTCTATATTGTATTGCGTTTGGATTTCTCTTCTTCTGTTGGTCTCTTCTAATGTCTTTTGGATCGATTCTGTTATTTCATCTGCATACATTATTACTCTACCTTCTGCATTCCTAGCTGCCCTGCCAATGGTCTGAGTCAAGGACCTTTCAGAACGCAAAAATCCCTCTTTGTCTGCATCTAAGATAGCAACCAAAGAAACCTCCGGCAAATCCAAACCTTCCCTTAAAAGATTTACGCCTACCAAGACATCTATCTCTCCCAAACGCAAAGAGCGTAAAATTTCAACTCGATCTAAGGTTTTTATTTCCGAATGAATGTAGGCAGATTTTACTTTTAATTTATGCAAATATTTGTGCAGCTCTTCGGCCATTCTTTTTGTCAATGTAGTAACCAAAATACGGTCTCCTTTTTTTACTGTTTCATCAATTTCTTCCAGCAAATCGTCTACTTGATTCCCACAAGGACGAATGTCTATAGGAGGATCTAGCAAACCTGTTGGACGTATAATTTGCTCTACAACTAGTCCTTCTGATTTTTGAATTTCATAATCTGCTGGAGTAGCACTAACGTATATTGTTTGGGGTGTTAATGACTCAAACTCTTCAAATTTTAATGGCCTATTGTCTATTGCTGCTGGGAGTCTGAAGCCATATTCCACCAAATTTTGTTTTCTTGCTCTATCTCCTCCAAACATCCCGCGAACTTGAGGAATGGTAACATGACTTTCATCAACCATCAGCAAAAAATCTTTGGGAAAATAATCTAACAAACAGAAAGGTCTTTCTCCAGGGTTTCTTCTGTCAAAATACCGGCTATAATTTTCAATTCCACTGCAGTATCCAAGCTCTCTCATCATCTCCAAGTCATAATTTGTTCGCTCTTCCAAACGCTTTGATTCCAAAAATTTACCCAAATCATTAAAATATTGGGTTTGCGCCACCAAATCATCTTGGATTTCCTTGATTACATTTTGCAAACGATCCTTAGGAGTGACGAATAAATTTGCAGGAAATATGGCGATGTGATCATAGCTATGTATGGTCAATCCTGACTTAGGATTAAAACTGTGAATCTCTTCCAACTCATTTCCAAAAAAAGACAAGCGCACGCCTAGATCTTCATAAGCTAGATAAATATCTACTGTATCTCCATTTACCCTAAAGTTTCCGCGCTCAAACTGTCCCGTTGTTCTAGAATACAAGGACTCTACTAGAGCATACAAAACTGCTTCTCTTGAAATTATTTGCCCCTTTTCCAGCCGAATAATACTTTCTTCATAGTCATTGGGATTCCCAGCACCATAAATACAGGAAACAGAGGCCAAAACAATGACATCCCTTCTCCCGGACAGCAGGCTTGAAGTTGTCTTTAATCTTAATTTTTCAATTTCATCATTGATTTGTAGGTCTTTTTCAATATAAACATTGCTGGAAGGAATGTATGCTTCTGGCTGATAATAGTCGTAGTAACTCACAAAATATTCCACTGCATTTTCAGGAAAAAATTGTTTGAATTCACCATACAATTGCGCCACAAGTGTTTTGTTATGACTAATAATTAAGGTTGGTTTTTGTACCGATTGAATTACATTGGCCATGGTGAATGTTTTTCCCGAACCGGTTACACCCAATAGGGTTTGTGCTGGCAAGTTTTGATTTAATCCGTCTACCAAGGTTTTTATAGCTTGTGGTTGGTCACCACTTGGTTGAAAATCAGAAACAAGCCGAAATTTCATTGTATATGTAAAACTAATGAAAAGCGATTGTGTTGGTATCTGTAAGATGAAAAAAGCTATTTTGATAGGCGGAACTTCTGGAATTGGGCATGCTCTGGTGCAACATTTGGTACAAAACCAATGGGAAGTTCACATAATGAGCCGAAAAGCAGACGAGAAAAATTCTTATGGACAGATAAATTATCACACACTTGATATTTTAGACGAGAGCCCATCATTTCCAGAAATCAATGCCATCGATGGTTTTGTTTACTTACCGGGAAGTATAAATTTAAAACCATTCCGATCTTTAAAACCAGCATTTTTTTTGGCTGACTTACAAATCAACCTTCTGGGAGCAGTCAAAGCTTTACAACATTTTTCTCCCAATTTTAATGAAGGGGCAAGCAGCGTTTTGTTCAGTACGGTTGCTGTGCAAAGAGGCATGGCTTTCCATAGCTCTATAGCATCTTCCAAAGGAGCAATTGAAGGTCTGGTAAGGTCTTTGGCCGCTGAATGGGCACCCAAATATAGAATCAATTGTGTGGCGCCTTCTCTCACCAACACACCACTTGCAGAGCGTCTTTTGAAAAACGAAAAAATGCAGGAAGCTGCCAAAGAAAGACATCCACTAAAAACCATTGGAACACCAGAGGATATGGCACTCTCTACTTTATTTCTTCTGTCTGAACAAAGTAGATTTATGACGGGCCAAGTTTTGGGAGTGGATGGCGGGCTTTCTGGCTAACTTACCCTACTTCCGTTGTCAATCTTGCTAGCTGGTTGACTAAAATGCAAACCTTTGTCTGAGTTTTCAGCCATCAAAATCATTCCTTGACTTTGAATTCCTCTGATTTTTCTCGGCGCCAAGTTGCAGACCACGGTAACTTGTTGACCAATGATTGAGTTTGGATCAAAGTGTTCAGCAATGCCCGAAACAATGGTTCTTTTTTCTGCACCCATGTCTATTTGTAGACAGAGTAGTTTGTCTGCTTTTTCTACTTTATGTGCCTCAATAATTGTTCCTATTCTTAAATCTAGTTTATTAAAATCTTCAAATGAAATTTCTTCTTTATACATTGTTTTTTTAGGTGTTTTTGGGTGTAACTTATCTATCTGTTTTTGTATTTCAGCATCTTCAATTTTTTCAAAAAGCAAGGATCCCTGGTTAATTTGATGACCATGCTTTAAAGAATTTCCTAAGCTTATATTGAGTGTTTCCGCCAATTTTCTTCCAGTATTGGGCAAAAATATTTGCGCATAGCTTTGAATTTTTTCCACCAACTTTAGGCAAGTAAACAAACAATTTTCAACCTCCGATGGCAATTCCTTGCTTTTCCATTTCTTCCACGGCTCTTCGTCCTGTAAATATTTATTCCCCACTCTTGCCAAATCCATGAAAGCGGTCATGGCTTGTCTAAATTCAAAATTCGCAAGCGAAACATCAATCTTCTCAGCAGTTTCAGTCACATTTTTTTCTACAATATCATCCATTTTCCCCATAGGAATACGCCCATTAAAATATTTATTGGTTAAAACCACTACTCTATTGATGAAATTTCCCAAAATAGCAACAAGCTCATTGTTCACTCTGGCTTGAAAATCTTTCCAAGTAAAATCAGCATCATTTTTTTCTGGCATGATGGAGGTGAGCACATACCTCAATTCGTCCACCTTATTGGGGAAATCTCTAAGGTAATCATTTACCCAAATGGCGTGATTGCGGGAGGTAGAAAACTTTTGACCCTCAAGATTTAAAAACTCATTGGCAGGTATATATTTGGGTAAAATGTAGTCCCCATGGGATTGAAGCATTGCTGGAAAAATTAGGCAATGAAAAACAATATTGTCTTTGCCTATAAAATGGACCAATTCGGTTTGGCTGCCTTTCCAGTAGTCCGACCAATTTTCTGTTAACTCTTCTGTCATAGAAATATAGCCAATTGGCGCATCAAACCAAACATACATTACTTTTCCTTCTGCGTTCTCAACGGGCACTGGAATACCCCATTCCAAATCTCTTGTCATTGCTCTTGGTTTTAAACCCTCATTTAGCCAACTTTTGCATTGGCCATAAACATGTGCTTTTAGATTGGGTTTTAGGGTTTCAATGTATTCGTCAAGAAACTTACTTTGAATTTCATCAAGAGGTAGAAACCAGTTTTTTGTCTTTTTTAAAATTGGTTTTTCACCACTCAAGGTTGATTTTGGATGCAATAGATCTAAAGGACTTAGTGATTTGCCACAAGCTTCACACTGATCTCCATACGCATTTTCAAAATGACAATTGGGACATTCTCCCGTAATATATCTATCCGCTAGGAATTGCTTGGCCGATGGATCATAATACTGTTCGGTTTCTTTTTCTTTGAAGACGCCTTTTTCGAGTAGATTTTTAAAAAACGATTGTGATCTTAAATGATGTGTTTTTGAAGTGGTTCTAGAAAATACATCGAAGTTTATGTCTAATCCTTGAAAGGATTTTTTGATGTCATCATGGTAGTAGTCAACCACCTCTTTGGGAGTTTTTCCTTCCTTTTTGGCCCGAATGGTAATTGGAACCCCATGTTCATCTGTCCCACAAATAAACTTTACATCTGCATTTTGCTTTTTTCTTAGAAACCGAACATACAAATCGGCTGGCAAATAAGCCCCAGCAATATGACCAATGTGTAAAGGCCCATTTGCATAAGGCAGTGCGGAAGTAACCAAATATTTTTTCCTGTGGCCCATGGGTTCAAAAGTAGTGCTATGTATGAACTCTTTTTCTACTTTTTCTTTGAAATTTCTTGACGATAGGGTGTGCAAAAACAGCAGCAAGAATGATGCCAGTTCCTGTGTAAAATGAATTTCCCAAATCCTTGTTTTCTTCGAACAAAATGGCGGCCAAAACAATACCATAAATAGGTTCTAAGTTTATAGCCAGATTCGTGGTAAAAGCGCTTAATTCTTTCAATGCCATTACACTAAGTGCAAAAGCGATACTGGTGCAAAAGACAGCCAAAATCGTTAAATACAAGACATCCTTCGGCGGAATGGAAAAATTTTGATCAAATCCCTTTTGAAAGAAAGGTGTGCAAAATACCAAAAACAACCAACCCGCAGACAATTCAAGGAAAGATATGCTTAGAGAGTTGTAAGATGCTTGAATGTATTTTTTGTTCAAAGTAGAAAACAAGGCCGCCAAAAAAGCAGACAACAAACCTACCCCAATTGCCGTGTGGTAAGCTGCTCCAATTTGAGCGATAATTAGAATTCCAAAAATGATGATTAACCCCAGCAATAGCTCCAACCAATTGAATTTACTTTTGGTAAACCATGGTTCCAAAAAGGCAGTAAATAATGTAACAGTACTTAAACAAGCCAACGTGAGAGAGGCATTGCCACCCAATTTTATACTGCCATAAAATGTCAACCAGTGCAAAGCAATAAGCACTCCAATACCTAAGAATCTTTTTCTATCCTTATTTTTTATTGTCTTGATTCCCTTGAACACCCCGGGCATAAGTAACAATCCAATGGCGGCGATCCACATTCTATGCCATACCAATGAAAAAGCAGAGAGTGAAATCAGTTTACCCAAGATCGCTGTAAATCCAAATAAAAGGACGGCAATATGAAGGTGAATATAAGCCTTGATTCGTGGTTTCATTTATGATTTATTCCTACATCAAAGCCCTCTGGTACAAAGCCTCATAATTGGGTATTATTTTTTCTTGGTCAAAGTCCTTTGCATGCGCACGAGCTGATTTTCGGAAAACTTGTAATCGTTTTTCATTTTCCAAAATATAAACGGCTTTTTCAACCATTTCTTCTATTTCTCCCATGCTACAACAAAAGCCTGTTTTACCGTCTTGCATTACTTCCTTTTGCCCTCCCGTATCGGTACAGATGACAGGTACTTCGCAAGCCATTGCTTCCAATGCTGCCAAGCCAAAGCTTTCTGTTTCACTTGTAATAAGAAACAGGTCGCCAATGGATAAAATTTCCTCTATTCTGCTTTGTTTGCCAAAGAACTTGATGTTTTTCCCATATTTATGGTTTCGACATTTATTTTCTAATGATTTTCGCTCAGGCCCATCACCAATCATCAGCAACATAGCAGGTATTTTATCAGCTATTTTGGTATAGACTTTCAACACATCATCTACTCTTTTGACTTTTCTAAAATTAGAAGCATGAACAATTATTTTTTCTTTTTTGGTAGCTATTTGTCTTTTTAAATCATCATTGTTTAAGTTTTTGAATCTTTTGATATCTAAGAAATTGGGAATTACCTCAATGGGTCTCTTAATGTCAAAATAATCTATTGTGTCCTGTTTCAAGCTTTCCGATACTGATGTCACAAAGTCAGACTGTTCAATACAGTATTTGATTACCGGAAGATACGTTTTGTCTCGTCCCACAACAGTAATGTCTGTTCCATGAAGGGTAGTTACAATGGGCAAATTTATGGAAGAAGTATTTTTCAAAATATTTTTGGCCATCACAGCTGCTGCCGCGTGTGGAATGGCGTAATGAACGTGCAATAAATCTATATTTTCATATTTTACCAGATCGACAATTTTTCCGGTTAAGGCCAATTCATAAGGAGGAAATCTAAAAAGGGGATATTTTGAAACGGATACTTCGTGAAAGAAAATGTTTTCTGAGAAATGTTCAAACCGAACCGGCTGCTCGTAGCTAATGAAATGAACTTGATGTCCTTTTTTTGCCAAACTTTTACCTAGCTCAGTCGCAATAACACCACTACCCCCGAAAGTTGGGTACAAAACGATACCTATTCGCACTTTTAGAAAACAAAGTTCTTTAATTTCAGATTTAAGCGAAAAGAAATCATATTTATTTGACCATCTAGTAAAATTAAATTTACATTTTAGCCATTTTTTTGTCGCATGCGTTTATCCTTATTAATCATTCATTTTGTCATTTTGAACCCTTTTCTTTTTGGACAAACCAAACTTGAGGTCAGTATAAAACGAACTTCCTTTGAGTTGGTAGGAAATGATACCGTAAATATTTCTAGTGATGATGCCGAACAAGAAAACCAAACAATGGATAAGCTTTATGATGATGACCTAGACGCAGGTTGGGAAGGCGATGATTTTAACACACTAGTCGCTGGCTTAAGATTTACAAATGTTCAAATACCTCAAGGCGCAATTATCGATTCAGCCTATCTGGAAGTTTACGCTCATGAAGAAGAAAACGATCAAGCCTTTATTACGATTATCGGTGAAGCAACGGATAACGCTGAAACTTTTGATTTGGATAACCTTATTACCGATAGAAACCAAACGAATGATTCTGTGCTCTGGACTGTAAACGAAAAATGGACGATTTGGATAAAATACAAATCAGCTGATTTTGCTCAAGTTATTCAAGAAATTGTCAATAGAAGTGGCTGGAAATCTGGAAATGCCCTCGCCATTTTTTTAAAGGGTTCTGACCAAGGCGCAAGCAATGAAGACAATGCACGAGATATGGAATCTTTCGAAAATGAAGAAGATCCAGCAGATGGTGGTGATGGAAAAAATCATCCTGAAAGAGCACCTAAACTAGTGGTTGTTTACAGCGGAGCAGCATCCACAAGCAATATTGATATTTCACAAAATGTTGAAATTATTCCAAACCCAGCAAATGATTTTATTCAAATAAATATAGGAAAAAATCAAGAGTTTTACATCTCAATAGTTGACCTAAATGGTAAAAAGGTATACGAAAAAAATGTATCGTCTAATGAATATATCAATCTTTCCGAATTACCTAAGGGACCTTATCTTATTCAAGGCACTCTAGAAATGGGGTCATTCCGCAAAAAATTATTGCTTAAATAATGCTCTGTACTTTTTCCAGTATAAAAAAAAAATCAAATTCATATTATTGAATTTGGCTTTTTTGTTTCATATTCAGGGATACAGTCAAGACTTTATTTCTGGTATCATAAAAGATGCTGAAACACAAAACATACTTGTCGGAGCTGATATACGTCAAATTGAAGGTAAAATAATTGCAATCAGTAATGAAAACGGTGAGTTTAAACTCAAGTTATCCGATAAGTCACCAGTGGTTGTTAACTATATTGGCTACAAAAGCGACACACTTAGAAATTTTTCTAATTTAAGCGTTGAAATATTCCTTACACCCTCCTCAAAAGGATTAGATGCATTTACAGTAAATAGTAGATTTAGCCTCCAGCAAATTGGATTAAGAAATCAAAAGGAATCTAAAAATATTAAAAATATCATAAGCGCAGATCAAATAAAATTATTTCCCGATATGAATGCAGCTGAAGCTGTGGCTCGTGTTCCAGGAATTACCTTGCAGAGAGATCAAGGCGAGGGTCGTTTTGTTCAATTACGTGGAACTGCACCTTGGTTAAGTACATTAAATATCAATGGAGAACAAGTACCGAGCCCGGAAGGGGATGTACGTTATGTTGGCCTTGATGTTATAGCTGCTGACCAAATAGAATTTGTTGAGATTACAAAAGCGCTAACACCTGATATGGATGGAGACGCAATTTCAGGAAATGTGAATATCATCACTAAAAAAGCAAGAAATACAGAACCCACATTAAATATGGCTTTTTCAGGAGGCTATAATAACATAAGTAAACAACCCAATTTAATGGCAAGTGTTTCCTTCGGTCAAAGAATTAAAAAGCTTGGCTTCCACCTCAATGCAAATCATCAAATAAATAATCAAGGCGCCCATAATATAGAATACAAATTTGTACAAAGACCCACGCAAGAAGATACTAGCTTTAATCCCGTTTACTCTGATATCCAGTTTAGGCACTACAGCATAACAAGAACAAGAACCGGTATAACCACCACGATGGACTACAGCTTTTCCAAAAACTCCTTCATTATTTTACGAGGAATGTTTAACAACTTTTCGGACAACGAAATTCGAAGCAGAGTAAGACATAAATTGGGCAGTGGAACTATAATAAATAAGTACTACGCTAAAGAAGCCAAAATAGAAAGAGATCTTAAAATGAGAACCAAACAGCAACAAATTGCTTCTTTAAATCTAAATGGATCAAGCAATATAAATAAAGCTAAATTAGAATATGGACTCGCTATTTCAAACGCCTTTGAACATACTCCTGACCGTTTTGAAATGGTTTTTGAAAGTGACGAACTTGACATACAGTTGGATTTATCAGAGCCGAATTTTCCAAGAATTTCATATCCCTTAGAAAGAGATGAAAATAATGCTTTTGACATTGAGAATTACGCTTTTGAAGAAATGGAACTACGAAACGACTTTGTTGAAGACCTCAACAAAACTGCGAGATTGGATTTAAGTATTCCGCTAAAAAATCCTAAAAACTATCTTAAAGTGGGGGGAAAATGGAGAAATAAAACCCGAGAAAGAAACAACATTGGAGTAACCTACAACAAATACTATAACATCTTTTTACCAGGCACAAGACAAATTTATCTTCAAGAAGGACCAGATTTAAACTTAGCCATTTTGGATGAAGATCTAAAAGTTAATAACCTTTTAAATCGTGGCTATGAACTTGGTCCAACACCGGATCCTCAGCTTAGCAAGGACTTTTATGAATATTATCAACAACATTTTAAAATTGACGAAGACCAAAGCAAGCAGAAATCTTTTAATTCAGACTATCAAGCCAAAGAAAATATCTATGCCGCATATGCAATGGGTGAATATAATTTGGGTAAATTAAGTATTGTTGGTGGTTTGAGGTATGAGCTTACTGAAATTGAACACAAGGGAAATGTTTTAAAACTAGAAAAAGGCAGGTTCTTCAGAGATTTATTTGAAGAACAAAAAAACTATTCTCGAAGCTTTCTTTTGCCACAAATACACCTTACCTATCGGCCCGACAGAAATACCAATATACGATTTGCGGCAACAACCTCTTATTCTCGTCCAAATTTTGAAGACAATTTACCCTACAGAGAGGAAGAGAATGAAGATGAAGTTACTTATGGAAACCCTCTACTAAATTATCCAAAATCCTTTAATCTCGACTTTATGCTGGAAAAGTACTTGCCCAACAATGGTCTTTTATCTGGAGGATTATTCTACAAAAGAATTGATGATTTTATATTTTTCTACAAACGATTTGTACATGAAGATTCTAATTTTAGCACTGCAGGACTTAACGAAATAACTATGGCCAATAACGGTCTTTTTGCAAATGTGATGGGCATAGAACTTACAGCCAATATTAAATTTTCTAAGCTACCCAAAAATTGGCGACATTTTGGGATTTTATCAAATTACACCTTTACACTGTCCGAAGCTTTTATAAATCAAAGATTACCAATTGAACGATTAGACCAAGTGTTCATTTATGGTACAGATGGCAAAGGTTTTCTTTTAAACAATAACCAGCGAGAAAAAATAACTCTACCCGGACAATCCCCACACACCGCTAATTTTTCCCTTTTTTATGACCATCCAAAATTTTATGCAAAACTTTCAGCAAACTATCAAGATAGATTCTTAAATGAGCTTGGGGCAGAAAACGAACTTGATGTATTTTACGATAGACAATTTCATCTAGACTTTCTGGCAGACTATGTTCTAAATCCCCAAATCAAATGTTTTATTCAAATTAACAATATCACCAACCAGCCACTAAGGTATTACCTAGGAAATCCCTCGTTAACGAAGCAATATGAGTTTTATTCTTGGTGGGGAAGAATTGGTTTAAAAGCAAATTTTTAGATATGAAGCTTGGTATTTTAGGTTTTTTGATTGGTCTTTTTTCAATCCAGACAAAAATAAAACCAGATGTAATCACTCAAAAGGTGCGTCATGATAGCGACGATCCAGCAATTTGGTATAACACGAAAAATCCCCAAAACAGTGTAATTTTCGGAACTGACAAAGATAAAGACGGCTCAGTTTTAGCCTTTGATTTAAATGGAAAAATTATCGACTCGCTTTGTATCTTTGGGCTGAGAAGACCCAACAACATAGATATTCAACAAAACTTTAGTTATAACGGAAAACAACATTCAATTTTAGCAATTACTGAAAGGGAACTAAAACGAATTCGACTATTTTCTATTCCAGATATGCATGAAATTGGAAATGGTTTTAGGATCTTTCAAAATGACACATTTCCACGTTTTGATCTGCCTATGGGAATTACTTTAGGCGCTAAAAATCAAAAGTTGCAAATTTTTGTCAGTAGAAAAGAAGGGCCTTCAAAAGGTTATATTCACCAATATTCTTTCGACCCAGTTCATCTAAGTTTGAATCTGACCAAAACACTAGGAAATTTTGATGGTAAAAATGAAATTGAAGCTTTGTGTTTAGACGACGACAAAAACATCTTGTATTACAGCGACGAAGGATTTGGCGTTCACGCTCTAAATTTAACAACCGAACATGATACCGTTTTTGGGCGAACTCAATTTGGAGAAGACCACGAAGGTATCGCCTTGCTTAAAAATGACTCGCTAAACTTGGTTGTTGTTTCAGATCAAAAAAATGGTGAACTAGAACTCTTTGATGCTTCCAACAACTACAGACATCTTGCAAGTGTAAAAATGAGTGCCAAAGAAACTGATGGAATAGAAATACTCAACTAC
This sequence comes from uncultured bacterium, assembly GCA_963991985.1. GTDB lineage: Bacteria > Bacteroidota > Bacteroidia > NS11-12g > UBA9320 > MED-G17. Next base: position 42,468 of record CAXDRX010000008.1, read on the forward strand.
CCAATGAAAATATTTCAAAATGGTTTACTTGTAATCATGTCAGACAACCGAACTTTTCAATACTATTCTTTAAATAAACTAATTAATTCCTTAATAAATAATTAACCTGTCGCTAGAGGCGATGTATTTCCTTTGCCAACAAAAATAGATATGTTTAAATATTACAAATGTTTTTTATTGACTGCTGCCGCTGTTCTTTTCGGATTCAGCACAAAGGCCCAATTTAAAATGGAAAAATTAGGCACCTTCACTGCAGAAGCAGACTTTGCCGAAGGAGGTACAGAAATTATTGCTTATGACGAAACAGGGAAAAAAGTATTTTCTACCAATGGATTCCAAAACAGAATAGACATCATAGATGTGAATGATCCAACCAAACCAGTTTTCGTAAAGTCCTTTGATGTCTCCGCGATCGGAGATGGGATTCAGAGTGTTGCCGTGCATGGTGGTATTGTTGCTGTTGCAATCTCAAACGAAGATGGAACCAAAAATGGCTTTGTAGGTTTTTTTGATACCGACGGGAATTTCAAATCCTTCGTTGAGGTAGGTGTGCTTCCCGATGCAGTAACTTTCTCATCAGATGGAAAAACAGTGATTTCTTCCAATGAAGGAGAACCAAGTGACGATTACTTACAAGATCCTAAAGGTTCTATCTCAATCATTGACGTATCAGGAGGTATTGATGGTATTTCACAAGCCAATGTTGTTACCCTAGGTTTTGAAGATTACAACAACAACTACAATAGAAACATAAGAGTATTTGGTCGTACAGAGAATTTTGCTAGCGATTTTGAAGATTCCACTTTAGAAGCAAGTGGTGTTCACGCCTTTAGCAATGCTTCCAACAGAGACTGGAGACTTTCTTCAAGAAGTGGAATCTCTTATGCCGAAATGAATGGATTTGGTGGTGACGTGGCTTCCGACGATTGGTTGGTGATTGATTCTTTAAATCTCTCTGCCAGTGGGCACGAGCACGCTTACCTAAGTTTTCTAAATGAAAGACGATACAATGGAAATGGAATGGAGGTGTTGGCCTCTACCGATTTCGCTGGTGATGTGAAATCAGCAACTTGGACAAATATCGAAGACAACAAGTCTATTAGCTTGAGGCTTACTTCTGCTTCCGACGATACAGAAGAATATGTAGCAGGACCCAACCAAACCAAAACGGTTGGAGAGCAAGATTTTGGGAGTTCAGACTTAGAGTTTAATTCTGAAAAAGAAGGCATGACCCGACCGCAAGTTGTTGCCATCCGATTTGATAATGTGCAGATTCAGCCTGGAGCAAAAGTTAAAAATGCTTTCGTTCAATTCGAAGTAGATGAAGCTGCCAAGGATACTGGAAAATGCTCTGTGGATATCATGGTGGAAGACAGCGAAAATGCCTCAACATTTGTTGGAACTAATTCAGAAGTTGCCAATAGAACGAAAATGATCAATAATGTAACTGACCTAATAATTTCAGAATATGCAGAAGGTTCTTCGAGCAACAAGTACATTGAAATTTACAATGGTACAGGTTCAGATGTAGATTTGTCTAAATACTCAATAAAAGGTACAAATAATGGAACCTCATGGGGAGACAATGGAGAAAGAGATTTTGCCCTTACTGGAACCTTATCTAATGATTCAGTTTATATTATTTGTGCTGATCAAGCTGATGCAAGTATTCTCGCCAAAGCGGATACAGCATTAGCCTACGAGAGCCCACTTCATCATAATGGAGACGATGCAATAGCAATCTTTAAAGGAACTGAAATAATTGATGCTGTTGGCGTTGACGGAAATGATCCAGGGAGTGGTTGGAACGTAGCTGGAGTTAAAGATGCAACAAAGGACCACACTTTGAGAAGAAAACCTAATTCACAGCCAAATATGGGAGATTGGTCAAAAAGCTCCGGTGATAATGCTGAAAACTCCGAATGGATTGTTGAAGCTAAAGATGTTTGGACCTTTTTGGGCCAACATGAAGGTCCTAACTCCGAATGGATTGTTGAAGCTAAAGATGTTTGGACCTTTTTGGGCCAACATGAAGATCTTAAAAGTGTAAGATGGACGATTGCGGCAAATACTTGGCAAACAGTTGGTGAGGCGGGAGCAGATCAACAAACAGTTGATATCTCCAAACTTATCCAGTCTGTCGTAGACATGCCTGGTTGGAAAGCGGGAAATGCCATTGCACTGTATTTTGCTCCTGCCGGAATAGACGAAGGAATCCGTGTTGCTAAATCTGCCGATGTTGCACCAAACGAAGCAGCAGAATTGCATGTAGCCTTTGACGGTGGCGTAATCAATTGGTCCGACAACGGACAATGGAACTGGGTTGAATCGGGGCTGATAGACATTTCTGAACACATTTCAGACAATACTGCCATTGCTTTTCACTACACTGGAGGAAATAATAAAGGCGATGGCGTCGGTTCACTTTACAGAATTACTGAACTTGAAATCGCTCAGCAAGACTTGGCGAATGATCTAGAACCAGAATATTCAGTAGTAGGTTCGGACAACAACACGATTTACACCGTAGCTCAAGAAAACAATGCCATGATTGTGAGTACCATCAACCCGCCTGCCATTTATGGAATTTACCCATTAGGCACCAAAGACCACAGCGCTCCAGGAAACGGCTTAGACCCAACCAACGACGATGGTGGAATCAATATCGGCAACTTTCCACTGAATGGAATGTTCATGCCAGATGGTATGGCTGTTGCAAATATTGGCGGATCCGACTATGTATTTACGGCCAATGAAGGAGATGCAAGAGAATACGAAGGAAACCCTGGGTTGATCGAAGAGGTGGATCTCCTAGATGGAGGACAAGGCCTAGTTGGACAAGGTTACATGGACATGGACAACAACGACACTGCCGACGATGGAACGGAAGACTGGTATACTCAATGGGGAGGAGATGACAAATTAAATGATATGTCTTATCCGCTTGCTTTCAACGTGCATTCCAATGGTGTAATCGGAGATTTAAATCTTTACGGAGATACCGACGGTGACGGACTTATTGAAGAATTGCACAGTTACGGAGCAAGATCTTTTACCATTTGGGACAACCGATTGAACATCGTATTTGATAGCAAGGATGAATTCGAACAAACCATTGCCAAAGAACAACCTGACAATTTTGGGAATGACAATGACGAACAAGATTTTGAAGGAAGAAGCGACAACAAAGGACCAGAACCCGAATCGGTTGCTGTAGGTCAGTTGGGAGACAAATATTTCGCTTTCATTGGACTAGAAAGAGCCGGTGGAATCATGGTCTACGATGTAACCGATCCTGCCAATTCTAAATATGTAATGTACGAACTCAATCGAGATGTTACAAAAGCCATAGAGGAGCAAGGTGACCTGGGCCCGGAGGATGTGAAATTCATTCCTGCCGAGCAAAGCCCGAACGGAAAAGCCATGGTGATGGTATCAAATGAAGTGAGCAACACCATTACACTTTACAATGTAGAATTCGAAACGGGCAATATCCAAGAAATTGCCAACGAAGATTTGGTTAAAATTTCACCCAACCCATCCAATGGAGATCTAAAGTTATACGTAAACGGAGCAATAAGCGATAATTACAATATTGAGGTCTATAATCTTGTTGGTAACATTGTTTACAGCAAAAAGGGACTCCACGGAGGAGTAGCCTCTATAGACTTAACACAATTAGGCAAAGGGGTTTATATAATCTCTGTTGGAAACGAAAAAGTTTCAAGCAGACAAAGAGTTGTATTGAAATAATTCACCACAGAACCCATCAAAAAAGGCCCGTCCAAAAGACGGGCCTTTTTTTGTAAAATTGTCGGGATGAGTGGATTCGAACCACCGATCTCACGCCCCCCAGACGTGCACTTTAACCGGACTAAGCTACATCCCGATAGAACAAATTTACACCAAATTACCTAAGGTCATTTCCAACGCTTTGGTAGAAATTCCTGTACTTTTTGGATTGAACTGGTGAACGCGCATCAACGTTTTTCTCATCAACTCACTGGTATCTTTGAAAATCGCCACGTCACTTACTTCATTTCCTACTTGATGCAAGTAGGCAAAAGTTCTTGCCATCCCTGCATTGGCTATAAAATCAGGAATGACTGCAATATTTTGGTCTGCAAATTGTGCGATAGAACCCATAAAAATTTCTTTGTCTGCAAAGGGTACATTGGCACCATTTGAAATGACCTCTATGCCTGAGGCAATCATTTGTTCTACATTCTTTCTAGAAATAAGTCGTGATGCAGCACCAGGAATAAAAATTTCCGCATTCAAATTCCAAATCTTATTATTTATTTCCTCAAAAGAGCTCATTTCTGGATGAAACAGCTTGTTTCCCTTTCTGTTGATAAACAAATCTGTAATTTCATCCAAACCCAATCCTTCTTCCTTAATCAATCCATGTTCTTTGTCGATAATTCCAGTGATCAATGCGCCATGCTTTGCAAGATAAAATGCAGCCGATGCTGCTACATTTCCCCATCCCTGTATCACGGCTCTTTTGCCCTGAATTCTTCCACCCCAAATCTCATAATAATGACGTACACATTCCGAAACACCAAAACCAGTAATCATGTCACTAACCGTGTATTCTTTTTGAATGCTTGGACTGAAACGCGTGTCTGTAATTTTCATGGATACCCCCAACTGTAATTGCTGGATGGCTTGCAATTTGTCTTGTTCGTTGTATGTCTGAAAATGACCATTGACCGTTCCTTCTTGGGGATGCAACAGACCCAAATCAGAGGTATAAGGAATGACCTCGTGAATTTCATCTACATTCATATCTCCACCCGTTCCGTAATAAGACTTTAGCAAAGGATAAATCGCTTTGTACCAACGTCTTAACACACCCTCTTTTCGAGGGTCTTTCGGATCAAAATTAATCCCAGACTTTGCCCCTCCGATGGATGGACCACTAATGGCAAATTTTACTTCCATTGTTTTTGCCAATGACTCTACCTCTCTCATATTTAAGCCTTTCCTCATTCTTGTGCCACCACCTGCTGATCCATTTCGCAGGGAATTGATTACCAACCAACCTTCGGCTTCCGTCTCAAAATCAGACCATTCGAAAACAATTTCTGGTCTTTTCTCCTCAAATTGTTGAAGTAATTTGATCATTCTCTAAATCAAGTCTGCAAAATTTCCGTGCAATGAGCCTGCAAGTACATCGTCATCTGCACCGGTTACTGATTTGTAAATGTTGTCGGTATTTTTTACCCTCAAAATACCCAATAGCGAAAAAACCAATGCCTCTTTGTATTTCACAACGTTGTCTTCTGGAACAACAATTTCTGCATCGGTATGTATTTTGATGTGGTCTATCAAGGTTTTATTGAAGACTCCTCCACCTGTTGCCAATACTCTTTTGACACTTCCCTCTCCGCCTGTTAAATCTTCGATGGTATTTCCAATTTGACAACCAACATGATCACACAACGTTTTCATCTTGTCTTCTTTGCTTATGCCACTTTCTCGTACGTTGAACCAAAATTGATCATTGATCCATTCCCGGCCCAAAGTTTTGGGCCCTTTTTGGTGGTAAAATTCAATTTTGTTCAATTTGTCCAAAAGTTGATAATCAATTTTTCCAGACTCTGCAATGGTTCCACCCTCATCATAATCTTGTCCAAATTCCCTGGCTATTCTATTGAAGAGGATATTGGCTGGACAAACATCAAAACCAATTCGCTGTCCATTTTGGTTGGAAGATATGTTCGCAAAACCACCAATGTTCAGACACACATCATATTCTGAAAATAACAATTCGTCTCCTACGGCACTTAGAGGAGCACCTTGACCACCGAAAATAACATCCATAGCTCTGAAATTTGTCACCGAAGGAATTCCTGTCATTGCTGTAATGGAATGCCCATCTCCGATTTGCACGGTTAGGTTATTTTGTGGCTGATGAAAAATAGTGTGGCCATGTGAGGCTATTAAATCAGCATCTAGATTGCTTTCATCAAGAAAATTGACAATCTTTTCTCCGATATACTGCCCAAAATATCGGTCTGTTTTGTAGAAGGTGAGAGACGACTGGTTTCGCAGCTTAGACAATCTAAGCCTCCATTTGTCGCCATAAGGAATGGTTGCGGCCTTATTGATTTTATAATCCCATCTACCGTCTTTTTTTTCATTAAGTGTAACGTGAGCAATGTCCAACCCATCCATGGAAGTTCCCGACATAACCCCTATAATATTGTATGAACTCATAATTTTTTGAAATTTGTAATTGCCCTCATTTTTTGGACAAAGGGACACAAAATTACGATTTTGTAACCCTACATACAATCATTTTGTAATTAGGCCTTAATTTGCAATACAATCGAAGTGAAAGTAGCCGGTGTAACTTTTATTCGCAATGCCGAAAAATTTGCTTATCCCATCCGGGAAGCAATATTGTCTATTTTACCTATTTGTGATCAAATCATCGTCGCTATTGGCCATTCCGAAGACAATACTTTGAAACTTATCGAAAGCTTGCCAAGTGAAAAAATAAAAATTATCCATACCGTTTGGGACGATTCCCTGAGAACCGGCGGGCAAGTGTTGGCTTTGGAAACCAACAAGGCTTTGGATGCCGTTTCTGATGACTTCGATTGGTGCTTTTATATACAGGCCGATGAGGCCATACATGAAAAATACTTGCCCATAGTGAAAGATGCTATGAGACGAGAATTGAACAATGAAAAAGTAGAGGGTTTGCTTTTTCATTACAAGCATTTTTGGGGAAGTTATGACTTCGTTGGCAACTCTAGAAAATGGTACCGAAAAGAAATAAGGGTGATTCGGAACAATAAAAAAATTCGATCCTTTAAAGATGCGCAAGGTTTTAGAAGAGATGGCAACAAGCTAAAAGTAAAACAAGTTGATGCTTTTATTTACCATTACGGGTGGGTGCGTCCACCCAAAAAATTGCAGCTAAAAAATTTGGAGGCAAACAAACTTTGGCATTCAGACAACTGGATAGAGAAAAATGTTCCTCAAGGTTCTGATTTTGATTTTTCGAATATCGATTCCATTGAAAAATTTGAGGGTACCCATCCCAAAGCAATGTATGAATTGATCCATGCAATCAATTGGCATTTTAGTCCGCCACCCAATCAAATAAATTTTAAGGAAAAACTTTCGAGATGGATTGAAAAGTACACCAATGTGCGCTTTGGAGAGTATAAGAACTATAAAATAATTCCCTGACAATGAAAATCTCCGCAAGTATAATTACTCACAACGAAGAGAAAAATATAGGGAATTGCATTGACTCTTTGGGACAAGTTGCAGATGAAATTGTTGTCCTAGATTCTTTTAGTTCAGACGCAACCAAAGACCTAGCTATTGAAAAGGGTGCTCAAGTGATTCAAAAGAATTTTATTGGGTTTACAGCACAAAAACAATTGGCCATAGAATACTGTAGCCATGATTTTATTTTGTCATTGGATGCCGACGAGAGGCTATCTGATGAATTAATTCAATCCATTCGAAAAATCAAACGTTTAAAGAACGCTCATGTGTTTTCTTGCAACCGACTCAACCACTTTAACCGAAAGCCTATAAAATCTTGTGGATGGTACCCCGACAAAAAAATTAGATTGTTTCATAAGAAATTTGCGAATTGGCAAGGAGGATTGGTCCATGAAGAAGTGATTCCCTTCAACGCAGAAGAAAAAATTATTCATTTAAAAGGAGATTTACTTCACTTTGGCTTCAATAGGGTAGGTGATTTGCTGAATAAAATGCGGAAATATGCTGCCATTTATGCAAGAGAAAATGCCCACCAAAGAAACATAACTCCTTGGGAAATTAAACTCAAAACAAAAGCTGCTTTTTTCAAAAATTATTTCATCAAAAAAGGAATATTTGATGGTTATATAGGTTATCTAATTTCAAAAGCAAATGCAGATGGTGTTCACTACAAATATGCCATGCTTAGAGAGACAAACCAATCCTTAGCGTGTAGCCTCATCATTACAACTTATAACCGCCCAGAAGCGCTTAAAAGGGTAATAAATTCAGTATTTCTTCAAAGCAAAGCACCAAAAGAAATTATCATCGCTGACGATGGGTCAAATGAAAAAACAAAAAATATGCTTGCCACTTTCAATCATCGAAAAATACCCATTGTGCATATTTGGCAAGAAGATAAAGGGTTTCGAGCGGCAAAAATTCGGAACAAGGCCATTGCCCGAGCAAAAGAAAAATACATCGTTCTCATTGACGGTGATATGGTTTTGCCACAACATTTTATCGCTGATCATTTGTATTGTGCTCAAAAAAAGAGAATTGTTCAAGGTTCTAGAGTCCTTTTGGATGAAAAAACGAGTTTTGAAACAATAAAAGAAAAGGCAAAACCGAATTTTTTCACAAAAAATATTAGAAATCGAAAAAATACCATTCGCTCTTCTTTTTTATCCAAAGTCTTTTCTTATTCCAATCAAAATATTTTTAAGGTAAGAAGTGCAAATCTATCATTTTGGAAATCTGATGCTTTGGCCATTAACGGATTTAACGAGGATTTCCAAGGTTGGGGAAGAGAAGACTCGGAATTTATTCAAAGGCTCTTTCATCGGGGTATTAAAAAATTTCATCCAAAATTTAAAGCTTCCGCCTATCATTTGCATCACAAAGAAAATTCTCGTGCACAGTTGCCTGAAAATGAAGCTTTATTGCAAAAAAGCATTGATGAGAAATTGCTCGAATGTTCAAATGGAATAAACAAATATTTACCTTGAAATTCCTTTAAGTATTTTTGAAAAAATTTTGAAGGATAAAATACTGGTGATAGGAGCACTCGGCCAGGTAGGAACTGATTTGGTCGAAAAACTTACAGAAATATACGGTGAGTCAACTGTTGTTGCTTCTGACATTCGCCATCCAAGAGAAGAACAATTCAATTTTGAAAAATTGGATGTACTGAACAAAAAAGAAATAGGCAATATCTTTACTCGCCACAAACCTACTCATGTCTATCATTTGGCGGCCATGCTATCGGCAACCGCTGAAAAATACCCACAAAAAGGATGGAATTTAAATATGGAGGGTCAATTCAATATATTCGAAGCCTGCTTAGAACACAAAACCAAGCGTTTATTTTGGCCAAGTTCGATTGCTGTTTTTGGTCCAAATACACCCAAAAACGAAACTCCGCAAAATACTTATTGCGATCCAACAACCATCTATGGTATTAGCAAACTGGCAGGAGAGCAATATTGTAATTATTACCACAAAAGATATGGTTTGGACGTTCGAAGCATCCGCTACCCCGGGCTGATCAGTTGGAAAGCAGCAGCCGGAGGGGGAACTACGGATTATGCCGTGGAGGTATTCACAGAAATTATTCAACACCGAAAATACCAGTGCTTTTTGGAAAAAGATACCATGTTGCCCATGATGTATATGGATGACGCCATACGAGCTACCATTGAAATCCAAGAGTCACCTTCTTCGAATGTCAAACAAAGAACATCCTACAACATTGCTGGGTTTTCATTTACTCCAAAACAACTTTTCGATAAAATCTTGTTGCATCAGCCAAATGCTACTTTTGCTTATCAACCAGATGCTCGGCAAAAAATTGCTGATTCTTGGCCCAAAAGCATTGATGACTCCGTTGCCCGACAAGACTGGAATTGGAATCCAAAATTTTCGCTTGATCAGATGGTACTGGACATGCTCCATCATCTGAAAAGAAAACTAAAGCATTAGTTCAACAAAACTTGGACAATGGTCTGATTGAAAAGCGTTTGGAAGAATTTCTGCTCGTACCATTTTGTCCTTCAATGATGTGCTAACGGAGACATAGTCAATTCTCCAACCCTTGTTGTTTGCCCGTGCATTTGCACGATAACTCCACCAAGTATAATGATCTTTTTCATTGGGATGAAAAAAACGGAAACTATCAATATTTCCGTCATTAAAATAGCTATCCATCCAAGCCCTTTCCTCGGGCAAAAATCCACTTGCATTTTTATTTCCAATGGGATTGTGAATATCTATGGCCTGATGACAAATATTGAAATCTCCACAAACAATAAGGTTTGGTTGTTTTCGTTTTAAGTTTTCTTGATAGGTGTTAAAAAATTCCAAAAAGTCGTATTTGATTTGTTGCCTTAAATCCCCTGAAGATCCCGAGGGAAAATAGGTCGAAAGAAGCGTAAAATCATCAAAATTGGCTTGCAAGATTCTTCCTTCGCTATCGAAAAGATTGTGACCGCAATCATAAACTATTTCCTTGGGTTCAATTTTGCTCATAATTCCTACACCACTGTATCCTTTTTTTTCGGCGGATTTCCAAAAACAAGTATATCCTAAATTTTCAAAAGCTTCACTTTCAATTTGTTCTGGCAAAGCCTTGGTTTCTTGAAAACATATAATGTCGGGGTTCTCTTCCCTAAGAAATGTAAGCAGATTCTTTTTCATCGCTGCTCGAATTCCATTGATGTTATACGTCATTATTTTCATCTTTTGTTAGAAATCAAGCAATTCTTGAATGGCCACTTTTACTTTTTCTGCTGAAGGCAACATGATTTTCTCCTGGCTTTTGTTGAGTGGAACAGCTGGTAAATCCAAAGAACCCAGCAGTTTTATGGGTGCGTCTAAATGCCTAAAACAATTTTCTTGAATTCTTCCTGCAATGGCTTGAGCAAAAGAATTTTGAAGTGTTTCTTCTGTAAGAACAAGCACTTTACCATGTTTTTCGCTCAATTCATAAATCGCCTGGTCATCGCAAGGACTTAGGGTTCGTAAATCCAAAATTTCGACTTCACCCGCCAAAGATTTGGCCGCACTTTTTGCCCAAAAAACACCCATTCCGTAGGTGACTACCAATACCGATTCTCCCAACTTCACCTTCTCTTCGGATGCCTCTTGGACAATCCTTGCCTTGCCCAAGGGTATTACGTAATCTTCATCGGGCTCAATTGTTTTGGCTTCATCCGTTCCAGGAACTTTGCTCCAATAAAGACCTTTGTGTTCAAACATAACCACAGGGTTGGGATCATAAAAAGCAGCTTTCATCAAGCCTTTCATGTCTGCTGCATTGCTTGGATAACAAATTTTTATCCCTTTGATGGGCAAAATACTCGATTCCATTGTGCCAGAATGGTAAGGACCGCCTCCACCGTAGGCACCCGTAGGAACTCTAATCAGGGCCTGTATGGGAAATTTTCCTTGAGATAGATAATTTGATTTCGACAATTCTGTAACCAATTGATTTATCCCGGGCCACAGATAGTCTGCGAATTGTATCTCTACAATGGGCTTCGCACCCACTGCCGACATACCTGCCGTACTCCCAAGAATGTAGGCTTCTTGAATGGGGGTATTAAAAACTCTGTCTGTGCCGTGTTTTTTTGCCAGCGTAGCAGCTTCTCTAAATACACCCCCCAATCGAATGCCAACGTCCTGACCATACAATAAGGCTTCTGGATGTTTGGTTAGAATTTCGTCAATGGCATGCAAAGCCGCATCCACCATGATTACTTTTTCTCCTTTTGGGGGTGTTCTTTCCCCTTTTTCCTCCACAATCGGAGTTGGCGCTAAAATATGCCTTTGGATAGATTCTGGGGATGGTTCGTCTGCATTTTGGACTTTTGCAAAGGCCTCGGCTACTTCTATTTCTACTTCATTGAAAATGGTTTCAATCTCTTTCTTTGAAAATCCATTGTTTTCCAACTCATTGATAAATTTGGGCAAAGGATCCAATTTTTGTTGGGCATGCAAGTCGTCTCTATACCATTCACTTCGCACGCCTGAAGTATGATGGCCCAAAAGCGGTACTTCAACATGCAACAAAATAGGTTTTCTATTTTTTCTGCAATTATGGACCCATTCACTTAGCTTGTGGTAGCATGTCGTAAATGAGCTTCCATCCAATGAATCTCTGGCTATTCCTTTAAATCCTGCAGCAAATTCAAATGCATTCATAGATCTCATTTCTTTTCCACTTGCAGAAATACCCCAATCATTGTCTTGGACAAGGAAAATAATGGGCAGTTGATGCAAAGCAGCCATTTGTAACGCTTCCGAAACTTCGCCTTCCGTAACAGAGCCATCTCCCAAAGAACAAACCACCACAGGAGGTTTACTTTTTTTCAATAATTTTCTTTTTTCTAAAAATTGGATGCCTTGCGCCAATCCGGTAGTAGGAATGGCTTGCATACCTGTGGCACTGCTCTGGTGAATAATTTTTGGTTTGTCTGGATCTTTTGAGGAGGGGTGTGCATAATAGGTGCGACCGCCTGAAAATGGATCATCTTTTTTTGCCAAGAGTTGCAACATCAAATCATAAGGGGAATAACCTAGACCCAATAAAATGGAATCGTCTCTATAGTAAGGGGAAATCCAATCTTGATTTTCTAAATTGAATGCTAGAGCCAATTGGATCGCCTCATGTCCTTTTGATGTTGAGTGTACATAGCTAGTGACTTCTCGATGCGCATCGTAAATTTTTGCCATATGTCTCGCTTGCGCAAAGCATTTTAGTGCATTGAGATATACTTTTTTTGAAATTTTTTTGCTGCCCGCCACTACTATCTTTATTCTATCTCTTCCGTTTTCAAAACTAATACCAAAATTTAAATGTAGTCTTGGTTGTTTAAAACCTTTACTTACAAAAAAGTAAAGACTTTCAGAAGATTCCCAGGAATCACTAGTTTTATAATGCAATGGCCAAAATTCTCAATGGCAACTTTAAGCTCCCAAACCCTTGGCGGTTCTTTTTTGAAAATGGATCAACAATTAAATAAAAAAATAGTTTTAATTTGGCCCCATGATGCGTTTTTACATTGTTTTATTGCTTTCCTCTTTATTCGCTTTTCCTACCCAAGCACAAGAGGTAAAAAAGAAGGTAGTTATTGAAGGTTTTGTTACAAGTCCGGGTATTTTTGGCGGTTTTTGCCCTCGAGCTTATCAAACATTTGCTGAGTTGGGAGACATAAAAAGTCAAGAAGATTACGAAATAATCATGGTCCATGGGAACTGCTACAATTGTTCTGGAGCTGATTTTGATACGATCAATGATGGGATGTATCATCCGGCCTACGCCAAAGGAATGAATTCTATTGGTGCCGATGCTTTCCCTCAAGCTTCCTTAGACAGACATGAACCCATTGCTGTCCTTTATACTAAAGATTTTTTACCCGAATATAACTCAATGACACAAAGAGAACCCGCCGCTGGCATAGAGGTAACAGCGAATTATGATGCCTCGACAAGAAACTTAAATGTATCAGCGAATGTGAAATTTGTGAATTCAACCCAAAACTACAGGTTGGCCCTAGCCATTACTGAACACAAGGTACATAGAGTAGATGATATTGAATTTTCACAGTGGAATTTTTATTCTCCTTTTTGGCCAAATGGTGTAAATGCTGGTGGAAGTATCACCGATTCTATAGCAGCATATGGAACAGAATTTTGGAAAAGGAATCCAAGGGTTGAATCAGTCTATATATATCACCCGCATGTCGCTAGAGCAATACTACCTAGTTTTGGTGGAGATCCCAATAGCTTGCCGGCAAATACTGAAGCAGGCATGAGCTATGAACACACATTTGCAACCTACAATATATCGGCAGATTATCGACCAGAGATGATGAGAGCAATTGTTTTGCTCATTGATGAAAATGGCAAAATCAACAATGCAAACGGCGCTTGGGTAAATGGAGACCCAGCAAGTATCGAAGACGATCATGTTCATGGCAATATTGTGGTTTATCCAAATCCTGCTCAAAATTCTTTAAGCGTTCGTCATCCCAACAAAATAAGTTCTTTTGAAATAATGAATTCACTTGGAAAAGTTGTGCTAAGTGGGCATTTAAATTCGTCTACCATTAACATCGAATCACTTCAAAAAGGCAGTTATTTTATCATTCTAAATGACGAAGACCGCCACCGAAGCTACCATAAGAAATTCATCAAATGATAAAGACCATTTGAATTAAGGTAAAGTACTTTTTATTCATTCTTGCTACGCCTTTTATTTTAACATCATGTGGAAGTAGTGATTGTACTTATACACATGATTCAAAAGAGTGGAGTGAAGAATGGTCTGAGGATCAAGAAATTGTATTTGAAGGAGAAAGATACAATCGCGATAACAATTGGATTTGGGTTCGGAAACATAATGGGGAAGAAATTACTGGGTCATATTGTTACTTTGATACAAAAGGTAGACAAACCCGTAAAGAACATTATTTGAACGGCAGACTAAACAGATTAGTTCTGAAGTTTGATAAACGCAGAGGGATTGTTGAGGATACAGTGACTTATGAAAATGGGTACAAAGAGGGAAGAGATGTAAGTTATAATTGGAGTGATTCTGAAAATAAACTAAAACCATATTTGATCGTCAACTATTCTAAAAATTTGAAGAATGGAATTTATATGAAGTATTTCACCTCATATGAAAATGGGCTTCAATTACAGAAAAAAGGAAATTATTTACGAGATAGAGAAGATGGTTATTGGAAATGGTATCATAATAATGGAAAGATTCGTTTCAAAAGGACATACAAAGATGGTTGGATGGTTAAACTTGACAAACAATATGATGACGATGGGAAAATAATAAGTGTGAGTGAATATGAAGAATATGAAGAATCAGAAAATGGTCCATCCGTAAAGAATGAGTGGACATGGAGAAGTCATGCATTTGGCAAGGAGGTTTGGTGTCAAGTAAAAAAAGATGGAAAATATATAAACCTATCTTTTGATAATGATGGAAATATCAAATCAGATAAAAGTTATAACAAAGAACATAAAAACTTTGTCCATTACAATTTTGATGGATTCAGTGACTGGACTGTAGAAGGATACTCTTACTAAGCATTATCGGAAAGATAAGTGTAAACCTTTCTCTAATTGTTTGTCTTCTCTGAGGTCAATTGATGGTGATTTTTCTTTCATCTTTAAGGGGTTCAAACATTGGGATTGGAAAAAATCACTCTACGGTAACGGACTTTGCTAAATTTCTTGGTTGGTCTACATTGCATCCTCGCAAAATGGCAATGTAATAGGAAATCAATTGCAAAGGTATGATGGATAACAATGGTACAAGTGCGTCTTGCACATCGGGTATCTCTATAACATAATCTGCCAAGGTTTTGACTTCCGTATCTCCCTGTGATACGATGGCAATTATGATTCCATTTCGGGCTTTTATTTCCTGGATATTGCTCACCACTTTCTCATAATGCCCTCTTCTTGTTGCGATCACTACAATGGGCATATTTTCGTCGATGAGGGCAATAGGTCCATGTTTCATTTCAGCAGCAGGGTAGCCTTCGGCATGGATATAAGAGATTTCTTTGAGTTTCAGTGCACCTTCAAGAGCAATTGGGAAATTGTATCCCCGCCCCAGATATAAAAAGTTGCTTGCCTCATAAAATTCTTCCGATATTTTTTTACACAAATCGTGGCAACTTTCAAGCAGCTCTTGTATTTGCTTTGGAACAATATCAAGGGCCGTGAGCATTTCTCTAAGTCTTTGTTTTGGAATACTACCTCTAATTTGGGCCAAGCCCAAAGCCAGTAAAGTAAGCACCGAAACTTGCGCGGTAAATGCTTTTGTAGAAGCCACACCTATTTCTGGCCCTGCATGTGTATAGGCACCTGCATCCGTAATTCTGGCAATAGAAGAACCCACAACATTACAAATTCCATAGATGGTTGCCCCTTTGCTCTTTGCCAATTGCAATGCAGCCAATGTATCGGCTGTTTCACCCGATTGAGAAATGGCAATGACCAAGTCTTTTTCTGTAACAATTGGATTGCGGTACCTAAATTCCGAGGCATACTCTACTTCTACTGGTAATCTTGCAAAATCTTCGATCAAATACTCTCCTAGGAGACCAGCATGCCAGGATGTTCCACATGCTATAATTATTATTCTATCGAGGTTTTTTATTTTGTCTTCATACTCCACTAGGCTGCTCATCGCAAATTTGAGCTCTGTGGGACTAAATCGTCCTCTTAAGCTATTCCCAACACTCACGGGTTGTTCAAAAATCTCTTTCAGCATAAAATGCTCGTAACCTCCTTTTTCTATGGCCTCCAAACTAATGGACAGCTCCTGGATAAAAGGTGTTTTTTCAATATTTTCTAATGTTTTTATTGAGAGTTCGCCTCGCTTAATGATCACAATTTCTTCGTCTTCCAAGTAGCTAACTTGCCTTGTGTATTCGATGATAGGCGTGGCATCTGAAGCGATAAAGAACTCACCCTTTTTTTGCCCAATACCAATCACAAGGGGACTGCCCTTTTTTGCACCAATCAATAGGTTGGGGTTTTGTTGATCAACCAACACAATGGCATACGCACCTACGACTTCATTCAATGCAAGACGCACAGCTTCACACAATTCTACTTGATTTTTTTGTTGAATTTCTTCGATGAGTTGAAGTAGCACTTCTGTATCGGTTTCGCTGGTAAAGGTTCGCCCTCTGTTTTCAAGTTCTTTTTTGATGGTGGCATAATTTTCAATGATACCGTTATGGATCATGGCCAAATTGCCGGATTGACTGATATGCGGATGTGCATTTTTTTGGTTGGGCACCCCATGCGTTGCCCAACGTGTATGGCCTATTCCTAAACCACCCTGCGTGTCTTGGTTTTCTACCAACTCAACCAAATCTTTTACCTTTCCTTTGGTTTTGTATACGTTTAAACCTGTATTTACCAATGCTACGCCCGCGCTGTCGTATCCTCGATATTCTAGCCTAGCAAGGCCTTTGATGAGATAATCAAAGGCATTTTGATTCCCGATGTATCCTACAATTCCACACATGACTCAGAGATTAAATTCTTTCTTTATTTTCTCTACAAAGTTCAACTTTTCCCAAGGAAAAAGTTCTACTTCTATTTCTTTTTTTTCTCCGTTGGAGTGCACAAATGTTTTTATTTTCTTCTCTGGTGTTCTACCCATATGACCATAAGCAGCCGTCTCCGCATAGATTGGGGTTCTAAGTTTGAGTCTTTTTTCTATGGCCATTGGCCTCATATCAAAAATTTTCAAAAGTCTTTCTGCAATTTCTCCTTCAGAAAGTTTTGTTTTATTGGTTCCATAAGTATTGATGTTTAAACCAGTAGGTTCTGCAATTCCAATAGCATAAGACACTTGAACCAAGATTTCATCGGCCATTCCTGCAGCCACCAAGTTTTTGGCAATGTGCCGAGTAGCATAGGCTGCTGAACGATCTACCTTGCTCGGATCTTTTCCGGAAAAAGCACCTCCCCCGTGCGCACCTTTCCCGCCATAGGTATCTACAATTATTTTTCTTCCGGTAAGGCCTGTGTCTCCGTGGGGACCTCCAATAACGAATTTGCCTGTTGGGTTGACATGATAATTGATGTCTTTCCCAAAAAGAGCCTGCACTTCGGGTCCATAGTGTCGGACAACTTTTGGCATTAGAATATGGATCAAATCGCTGGCGATGGTTTCATGCATTTTTTGGTCGGTATCAAATGGATCGTGTTGGGTAGAAATTACAATAGAATCTATCCGTTCTGCCTTATGATCGTCTGAATATTGAATCGTGACTTGTGATTTAGCGTCAGGCCTAAGGTAAGTGATCCCCTTGTTGGATTTTCTTATTTCGGCCAACTCTACAAGTATTTTGTGAGCAATTGAAAGGGCAAGAGGCATGTAGTCTTCCGTTTCTTTTGAAGCATAACCAAACATCATGCCTTGATCTCCTGCACCTTGATCCTCTTCTTTTTCACGCTCCACACCGCGATTGATGTCAACGCTTTGACTGTGAATAGAGGACATGATACCACAACTATTGCCATCAAATTGGTACGCACTTTTTGTATAGCCAATATCGTTGATTACCTTTCTAGTAATTGCCTGTACATCTAAATACGTTTTGGATTTCACCTCTCCAGATAAAACAACCTGTCCTGTAGTAACTAGCGTTTCGCAAGCGACTTTGCTTTGGGGGTCAAAAGCCAAAAAATTGTCCAACAAGGCGTCGCTGATTTGGTCTGCAATTTTATCTGGATGTCCTTCAGATACGGATTCAGATGTAAAAAAATAAGACATGTTCAACAAATCTAATTGATTCTAAACTATCCAAACAAATATTGCATCAAGTCGGGTATGTTTTCAAATTCCAGCTGTTGATTTTGGTTGTTGACGCTTTTTTGCTGGGGTAAAAATATTTTACCGGCCCCATTTTTTATTGCCTCTTCTCTTCTAAGATTCATTTTATTGGTTCCTCTTATTTCGCCCGTCAGACCAACCTCTCCAATAAAAACAGAACCCTTAGGCAAAGGGGTTTCAAAAAATGAACTAAGCAATGCTGCCATTACTGCTAGGTCTACCAAAGGATCTTCTAGTTTTAAGCCACCAGTAATGTTGAGGAATACATCTTTGTTCCCCAATTGGATTTCACATTTTTTTTCCAAAACGGCAATCAGCATATTGAGGCGTCGCATATCAAAACCATTGGTATTTCGCTGTGAAGTTCCATAAACTGCATTGCCCACCAAGGCTTGCACTTCTACCATCAGTGGTCGAATGCCTTCAATAGAAACAGATCTTGCCAAACCGGGATGGTTTGTTTTGCTGGGACTCAGGGTTAGTTGAGCTGTGTCCTTTACCGCCATCAAACCCTGGGCTGTCATTTCATAAATACCCAAGGCCATTGCCGAGCCAAAACGATTTTTTACAGCTCTAACCAAGCGATAATCGTGATTCCTATTGCCTTCAAAATACAAAACGACATCTACCAAATGTTCCAAAATTTTTGGCCCTGCCAACTGGCCATCTTTGGTTATGTGACCAATCAGAAATATACATTGGTTTGTACTTTTTGAAATTTTCATCAACTCCTGTGCACAAAACCTAATTTGATTGAGGCTTCCTGGAGCAGAATCTATCTGATTGGAATAGAGTGTTTGTATAGAGTCTACAATGACCAAAGGGTGTTTATTGACCTTTAAAATTTTTAATATATCCTCAAGATCTGTTGTGTTGAGCAAATCAATGGTTTCGTTTTTCTTTGAATACAAACGAGCGGCCCTTTGTTTTACCTGTTGCGGACTTTCCTCACCTGTTATGTAAATACTCGGCCAATGGGATTGAAGTGCATTTTGCAAAAGCAAGGTAGATTTTCCAACACCGGGCTCCCCCCCCAAAAGAAGCATTGAACCTGGGACCAGGCCTCCGCCCAAAACATTGTTCAGTTCATTGTCCAAAAACTTAATTCTTTGTTCTTCCATTCCGTCGACCTGATGAAGTGCCAAAAAATCAACTTCACTTCTTCGTTTGCTCGAATGGGAGGATTTAATTTTTTCTTGTTCTTCAAATGAATTCCATGCATTGCAAACTGTGCATTTTCCCATCCATTTAGAAGACTCAAAAGCACAAGAATTACATACATAGATGGATTTACTTTTCGGCATAAAGAAGAAGAATCAAAATAAACGATAAATATTAGGTAGAGAAATCTAGATGCTAAAAAAGACCATTTTTTTATGCCCATTTGGATTTCAGCATTCAATTTTTTCTATTTTTGCTCGCACTACCTAAAAAGTACGCTTTAAAGACGACCAAAAATGAGAAAACAAATTCTAATTTTCACGATGTTAACCTGCCTATTTGCGCTAGCCTTCGATGCTCAAGGAGATGAGACCACCTCAGACACAAGCGTTGAGCAGACAGACAGTTCAGCAATCAACCCTTTAGACTCCTCTATTGAAAATGAAACAGAGGATGAAAGCGCTGAAGAAATAGCGCCCGCTGTAAAACAAAAAGGAAGAAAAGTAATCAAAGAAAAATTTATAGAGGGGGGTGCCGGTTTTATGGCTTTACCACTCATTGCTTTGATTCTTGGTTTGGCCATTGCAATCGAAAGAATGTTGACGCTTTGGTTGGGAAGTATCAATACAGAAAAATTCTTACAAGCCATCGACGAAGCAACTGCCAATGGAAAAGCCGAAAAAGCGCTAGAAATAAGTAGAAATACAAAAGGACCCGTTGCTTCCATATTTTACCAAGGTTTGGATAGAGCCGATGAAGGCATAGATATGGTAGAAAAATCTGTGGTAAGTTATGGGTCTGTCCAAACAGGGAAATTAGAAAAAGGGCTTGTTTGGATTTCCTTGTGTATTGCCCTTGCTCCGATGTTGGGCTTCCTGGGAACGGTCATTGGTATGATCCAAGCCTTTGACGAAATTGAGCGCGTTGGAGACATATCCCCCAGTGTCGTTGCAGGTGGGATTAAAGTAGCTCTTCTTACAACCGTGGCCGGATTAATCGTGGCAATCATTCTTCAAATCTTTTACAATCTCATCCTAAGCAAGATAGATTCTGTTGTCAATGAAATGGAGGAAACCTCAGTTTCATTGGTGGATATTCTTTTGAAAAATAAAGTCGTAAAAACTGATAACTAAAATTTCAGAGATGCTAAAAAATATTCGTTGGGCATATTATCTACTTGTTTTGCTTTTGGTTGTCATTTCTGCCTTCGGATTGTTTGGCGGTAATGTAGACATGGGCGTAAATATTGGCCTAAATTTGGCACTAGGTTTACTGGGAGTTGGTGTTTTGGTTGCCATTGCTGGCTTTGTCATTCAAATAAAGAACAATCCACAAAACAGCCGAAAATCCCTTTTGAGTATCGGCATTCTTGTTGTTTTGTGCGGGATATGTTATGCACTGGCAAGCAGTGAAATCACGGATTTGTATGTCAACAATGGGCTAGACAACCCTGCAGCTTCCAAAAGAGTAGGTGGTGGTTTGCTCCTGGCCTACGTCTTGGGTACTGTAGCCATTTTGGTTGGTGTTTTTTCGGGGCTTGTAAAATCCATCAAATAAAAGGCCATGGCAAGAAAACCAAGATCCGTTCCTGAAATAAATGCCGGTTCAATGGCAGATATTGCTTTTTTGCTTTTGGTATTTTTCTTGGTAACCACAACCATGGATATCCCTACGGGTTTGCAAGTGGGTTTGCCCCCCATTCCTGAAGGTCCTCCCCCAGAGTCTAAACAAAGGCAAAAAAATGTTTTGGAAGTTTTGATCAACTCTCGAAACCAACTTTTGGTCGAAGGAGATCTAGCCGAAGTTGCTCAGCTCAATGAGATAACACGCACTCATTTGCTTAATGAAGGAAAAGATCCGAGATATGCAGAGTCATCTGAAGATGCCATTGTTTCCCTAAAAAATGATCGAGGGACAGACTTTGTTACTTATGTAGGTGTTTACAATGAAATCAAAAGGGCCTATAACGAAGTTCGAGATGAATATTCCGAAGCCAAATTTGGAAAACCCTTCGCAAAACTCAAAAAGAAAAGTGCTCCATACGAAGAAGTTAAAAAGAAATATCCCATCAAAATATCAGAGGCAGAACCAGAGGATATCGGCAACAAATAAACCATGTCAAAATTTAAAAAGAAAGAAAGCAAAGGTTCTCAAACCATCAACACATCTTCCCTCCCAGATATTGTTTTCATGTTGTTGTTTTTCTTTATGGTTGCGACCAAAATGAGGGACAATGAAATGAAAGTACGAACCTCTGTTCCCAAGGCATCCGAAGTAGAAAAAATGGAGAAAAAGTCTTGGGTAAACTTCATTTTTGTTGGTCCGCCCCTTAAGACCGAAATTTATGGAGAAACTCCTAGGATTCAGCTCAACGACAAAATATCTTCTGTGGAAGATGTGCAGGAATTTATCACATTAGAAAGAGAAAAAGTGACCGAAGCAGAAATTCCATTTTTGACCACGGCAATCAAAGCAGATAAAGAAGCGAAAATGGGAATTATACAAGACATAAAGCAAGAACTAAGAAAAATAAATGCCTTAAAACTTAGTTATATTGCTTCCAAAGAAGAGAGAGAATCTACCACGCCAAGGTAGTTCCACCTCGAAAGCCAATTTATGCCCACAACATCCTTTGATTCGGTAAAAGACTACCTGGCCCCATATCTCAAAGATTTTGAGCGCCGATTCAGGAATAGCATGAGGAGTAAAGTGCCTTTGCTAGACACCATCATGACCTATATTGTGAAGAGGAAAGGCAAACAAATAAGACCAATGTTTGTGCTGCTCTCTGCTGATTTGTTTGGTGACATCAACGAACGCTCTTTTCGTGGAGCCTCACTGGTAGAATTGCTTCATACTGCCACTTTGGTTCATGACGATGTGGTGGACGAAGCGAATTATCGAAGAGGTTTCTTGTCTATCAACGCCCTTTGGAAAAATAAAATCGCTGTTCTGGTTGGAGATTATCTGCTTTCCAAGGGACTACTACTTTCCTTAAAAAATGAAGAGTATGGCTTTCTTA
>CAXDRX010000009.1:0-55845 GCA_963991985.1 uncultured bacterium
AATGACATCTACGGATGCAAAGACTCAATTACAGCATCCATCTTCCAGCCTACGGTTTTGAAAATGGATATCACAATTACAAATCCTTCTTGTTACGGGTACAACGACGGTGTTTTGGAAGCTAGTCTTTCTGGGGGTACACCCAGTTATTCTGTGGAATGGAACGATAATCCAAACCTTTTTGACGAAACATTATCAAATCTTTATTCCGGAAATTATAAGATTAAAGTTGTTGATAAAAATGGCTGCAGTATTTCAGATCAATTCGACTTAGTTGACCCCGAAGAGATCATTGTGAATATCCCAGATACGAGTTATGGCTTAAACAATATTCCGTCAAAAATGGCAGCTTCAATCACACCAATCAATGATTATGTGATTGGGTGGGACCCAGCCAACCTTTTTGAAAACCCAAAATCATCTACATCTACTTATCAATTGCCAATAGGAAAATACGCTATTCGAATAAAAGCAACCGACAACAATGGATGTTTTGGGGAAGATAACGGCATTATATTGATCCTAGGACAATTTATTCCAAATGTATTTTCTCCCAATAATGACGGCATAAATGATGTTTTTGGTCAAATCAAAAACTTTAAGGTCAAGGAATTGAACATTTTCAATCGATGGGGCGAAAAAGTTTATTATTCCTCAGAAGGCATCCCATGGGATGGAAAATTGAAAGGGAATCGTTGTCCGATAGGAAATTATCAATATCAGATGGAACTTGAATTTATTCATAACAGTATGCGCTTCTTTCATAGTGGAACTATTATGCTTATCGAATAAAGGTTTGAAGTTGTTTTGTTTACTTTTTAACCTTATTCTTTAAACACGATGTTTTTCATTTATTAAACTAATTAACAAGGGTTTACGACATTGGGGAAAGTGATTTTCCGACATTTTTAATCTATAATTATGTATTTCCAATTTTTTTGTTTAATGTTTGTAAAACATAATTAAACAAAACATGACTGTATTTTTATCTGCATTCAAAGAACTAGCGCCAAACGATTACGTTGGTTTTACGTTTTTCATTGGCTACATGGCGATGTTCGCCGCTTCTGTATTCTTCTTTTTCGAAAGAAGTAGAGTTGAGGACAAGTGGAAGTTGTCCTTATTGGTATCTGGTTTAATTACCATGATAGCAGCCGTTCATTATTATTACATGAGAGGCTACTACCTAGAAAACAATGCCAACCCTACTTTTTTCCGTTACGTTGACTGGACATTAACTGTTCCTTTAATGTGCGTTGAATTTTATTTACTAACCAAAGCCGCTGGCGCCAAGCTCAGCTTATTATGGAAGCTTATTGTTGCTTCTGTATGGATGCTTGTTGCAGGTTACATTGGTGAGTCTTTCAATCCAGAAGGAGGAAGCACTTCACATTCTGTGACTTGGGGTGTTTTATCCACCATCGGGTATGTTTACATTCTTTACACTGCATGGTTCGGTGAGGTTGCTAAGTTGGCTGCGGACAGCGACAACGCTTTGGTAAAGAAAGGTGTTAGAACTTTGGCTTGGTTTGTATTGGTAGGTTGGGCTATCTATCCTATTGGTTACATGTGTATGCCAGGCGGATGGTTAAGCGGAATGTTTAGTCCATCAGATGTTGATCTATTTTACAACATAGCAGACGCTATCAACAAAATTGGTTTCGGCTTAGTTGTCTACGGCATTGCTGTTGGTGCAAAAAGTGAATAATCATTAAAATAGTTTTTATTAAAAGGCTCCACAATCTTGTGGGGCCTTTTTTATTTTATAAGGCTTACGATTTTCTCAAAAATTTCAGTGTTATGATAGGTACCTCTAAATTGATCAGAGCCTGGACCAAAAGCATAAACAGGCACCAAAGTTGCCGAATGACCTCCACTGGTAAAAGCAGGTTCAATATTTCGATAATTTCTTTTGTTATCCTTTGTATTTTCAGCAGTTAATGCAAGCCCACCCGTTTCGTGGTCGGCTGTAACAATCACCAATGTTTCCTGGTTTATTTCAGCAAAATCTAAGACCCTTCCTATAGTCTTATCAAAATCAATGAGTTCTGACAATATAAAATCAGGATCGTTTGCATGTCCGCCCCAGTCGATTTGCGAGGATTCAACCATTAAAAAAAACCCATTGGTATCCAAAGAAAGGCGATCCATTCCTAATTGGGTGGCTTTTATCAAAAAATCCCCTCTACTTTCAGACCATTTTGGCATCCCATTTTCAGCCAATAAAAATCCGTATCTTTTGTCTGATTTTAAATGTTTTATTTGGAGTTCAGTGGTGTCAAAAAGAAATTGATCTGCGAGTTGTTTCTGAATGGGTCTAAAAAACTTTTTTCCACCCCCTGCAAAATATACAACGGGTGATTTTATCAAGTCTGAGGCAATTTCATACTCCATATTTCTATTTTTTTGATGGGCATAAAAACAAGCCGGTGTAGCATGTGTTATGCTTGAAGTTGCAACAAGCCCCGCACTCATTTGCTTTTCTTTATTGATGATTTCTACAATATTGGGAACAGTATTAGAATCTGCGTCCAATCCTATGGCACCATTGTATGTTTTTTTTCCAGTTGAGAACGCCGTAGCTCCCGCTGCGGAATCCGTTATTTTATGCGATTTTGAAGAAGTAATTATAAGTCCGATGTCAAAAAAACGATCAAAGTTGGTTTTGTCCTTCTGAAAGTAATAAGCCATAGAAATTTGGGATAATCCCATGCCATCTCCGATCATAAGAATGATATTTTTTGGTTTTTCGCTTTGAGCGATAACAAACAATTGTTGGAGCGTAAATGAAAAAAGAAAAAGAAATTTCATTCTTCAAATTTGGGAGAATTTTAGACTTAAGTCAAAATTTTTACATTTTGATAACATCTAAAAATGAAATACCAATTCAAAGTTAATCCTGCGATTGGTGTTTCGTTGGACAGGCAAAATATTAAGATTTAGACTGAGGTCCTTATTAACTTTAAATTCATTTAAATGTGCGTCTACGTTTGCATCCACTATTTGAAGAAGATAAAAACCAACAAAACCCAAACTTGCAATATCTTTATATCTACGATACCTGTCTCTTTGTGCTAAAACAGCATTGTTAGACAACTCAGAATATTTGTAATCAATGGTGTTTGGGTCATCATCCAATCTATAGGACAATGCTTGTTGATATGAATTCATTTGCTTTTTGTTGTAAGCAAATGAATAGGCAAAACCACCTAAACCTGAGTAAACAACAACTGTCTTCCACGCCTTTTTGTTTAAAACTTGACCCAATCCAGGAAGCAAAGCAGAGGCAATCGTTACTTTTTTTGGGTTTGAATTTCTAAGGGGTTGAGCTATTGATAAATTTTGAGCACTTAAAAAAATGACAATAAGGAAAATTTTTAGGCCCCTAGCCTTTTTGTTTTTCTGCCGATTCATCAAAAAAGTCCAATATTGTTTCCAAATGAATTTTTGAATCAAAAGGAATAATAATTTGCCCCTGTTGACCACCTTTCGTTTTGAAATTTATGTCTGTATGTAGTTTTTCTTTCAATAAATTAACAAAATCATTGTAATCCTCGAAATTAATTGAATTAGGCTTTCTTTTTATTTTGTTTTGCCTTTCTTTCTGAGAAGATTTTTTTGCCAAAGCTTCGACTTGCCGAACATTTAGGCCTTCATGAAGTATTTTTTTGTAGACCACAAACTTGTCATTTGGGGTTTCAAAGCCAAGTAGCGCCCGTGCATGACCCATTGACAACAAACCATTTTTGATACCCAATTGTATCACATCGGGCAATTTAAGTAGTCTTAAGTAGTTGTTTACTGTTGATCGTTTCTTTCCGACCCTTTCCGCCAAATCTTCTTGTTTCAATTGGCATTCATCGATTAACCTCTGATAACTTAAAGCAATTTCAATGGCATTTAAATTTTCTCTTTGAATATTTTCGATGAGAGCCATTTCAACCATTTCCTGATCATCCGCCTGCCTGACAAAAGCAGGTATCTTGCTTAGTCCTGCAATTTTTGAAGCTCTCGTCCTTCTTTCTCCAGAAACAAGTTCATATTTTCCATCGGGTTTTTCTCTTACCGTAATAGGTTGAATGATTCCATGTACTTTAATTGATTCAGCAAGTTCCTCTAAGGCCATTTCATCAAATTCAACTCGTGGTTGAAATGGATTGGCTTGTATACTGGCTACAGGTATTTCAGCAATTCCTTTGTTCCCAGACTGTTGGATGGCGTTTTGTGCTTCTGCATCTGTCAGCAAGGCACTTAGCCCCCGCCCCATTGCTTTTTTCTTCACCATATTTCTTTTAATCTAATCAAATGGAAATTGACTGTGGTTCCACGATTCGTGTTTTACCATTTTTTTGCAACACTTCTCTTGCTAATTCTAAGTAGTCTGAACTTCCCCTCGAAGAAGCGTCATGCTCAAGAACAGGCAAGCCAAAACTTGGTGCTTCGCTAATTTTCGTATTTCTGTTGATGATCGTATCGAAAACCAAATCCTGAAAATGAACCCTAACGTCTTCAACCACCTGATTGCACAACCTGAGTCTAGAATCGTACATAGTCAACAGAAGGCCTTCTATCGATAGTTTTGGATTTATGCTTTTCTGTACTATCTTGATGGTATTTAACAACTTACCCAAACCCTCTAGGGCAAAGTATTCACATTGGACAGGAATAATAACAGAGTTTGCAGCAGCTAGCGAATTTGTAGTGATTAGTCCCAAAGAAGGTGAACAGTCGATTAGAATGAAATCATAATTCTCAACTACCTTTTGAAGCTGTTTTGCCAACACCATTTCTCTGTCTCTCACTTGGATTAGTTCTAACTCAGCGCCTACCAAGTCTATATTTGCAGGCAAAATATCTAAAAATTTATTGCCTGTTTTTAGAATAACCTCTTCGGAACTGGCTTCTTGTATCAGACATTCGTAAGTTCCGAGTTTTACGTTTACTGGATCTATGTCAAAACCTGAGGTAGAGTTCGCCTGTGGATCCGCATCAACCAGTAAAACTTTATATTCAAGAACAGCTAAACTATAACTTAGATTGATGGCGGTGGTTGTTTTACCTACACCACCTTTTTGATTTACTACTGAAATAATTTTCCCCATGATATACTAATACACCTGTGCCTTATTTGTCTAAAAAAATGCTTTGCTTCGCAAAAAACATTGTTAAACAAACTTAAGCCTTCCCAGAAACTTAATATGAACAGAGTTTGGCTACTTATGCACATTGCGCTTGTGTTGATATCTTGCTCAACAGAAAACGAGGAAGAGGAGTCTAAGATTTTTCGCTACAATTCAAGCAACAACATCAGCTCTTTAGACCCTGCATTTGCAAGAACTCAAGAAAACATTTGGGTTTGTAAACAATTGTTTAGTGGTTTGGTCCAATTGGATAGCAATCTGAATGTTGTGCCAGATATAGCTTCTTCTTGGATCATTGACCAAGAAAACAGAATATTCACTTTCAATATTAAAAGAGGCATATTTTTCCACGCCTCAAGTTATTGGAAAAGCAAAAAAAGGGAGGTAACTGCGCATGATTTTAAGTATAGCTTTCTTCGGATTTTAGATCCAGAAATAGCCAGTCCGGGTCGCTGGATATTCTCAAATATTATTGATTCCTCAAGCATTTGGTGTGAAGGGAATTGGGTGTTAAAGATTAAACTTAACAAGGATTTTTCTCCTTTCATGAGTCAATTAACGATGTCCTATTGCAGCGTGGTGCCTCCAGAAATAGCCAAAGGAAATAAAATAGAATTTGGCAATCACCCTGTAGGTTGTGGACCTTTTTATCTGAAAATATGGAATAAAGACAATCGGCTAATCGCAAAAAGAAACAATGACTACCATGGGGAAATACCGAAAATTGAAGGGTTTTCAGTTCAATTTGTCCCCAACAAACAAATTGCTTTTCTTTTGTTTAAGAAGGGGGATTTGGATTGGTTTAGTGGTATTGAAAGTAGTTTTAAAAATGATATGATAAGCAAAGATGGTTTGCTAAAAAAAGATTATCAATCTAAATTTTCTCTATATACGAAGCCATTTTTAAATGTGGAATATATCGGCTTTAACCTCACAGACACAATGCAAAATAGTTTAGCCTTGCGAAAAGCAATCCATCATTCCATAGATCGTGAATTATTGATAACCAGAATAAGAAATGGAATAGGTACGCCCGCATGGGGTGGTTTTGTTCCTGCTGGACTTAATGGATTTAAATTGTGTAAAGCGGAGGTATACAATCCAATCTATGCGAGAAAACTGGTTACTACCCACAAATTGAATGAAAAAAACATAGAGCTAAATACAAGCAAAGATTACGAAGACATTGCATTGTTTATTGCTTCTGAATTGGATAAAATCGGTCTGGATTTGAAAATAAATATTGTTCCATCTGCGATTTTGAGGCAAGGAAAGACCGATGGAAAAATGTCAATATTCCGGGGCAGTTGGATTGCCGATTATCCCAATTGTGAAAACTTTTTATCTCCATTTTACTCTAAAAATTTTCCGCCCAATGGTCCAAATTATTTCCGTTTCGAAGATGCCAAATTTGATAAACTTTATGAAAGTTTGGTAAAGGGAAATGAGTCAATAGAGGAAAGTACAGCGTTTCAAATGGAGGAAATTATAGAAGACGAAAGACCTATTGTTGTATTATTTTACGATAAGTCCGTGCACCTACTAAACAAAAGGGTGAAGAATTTTGAAGTAAATGCCCTAAACCATATTGATTTGCGCAAAGTTAGTCTATGTCCTTAGCCTTTTCTTCGGCCTTTTCTTCAGACTTCTCTTCAGACTTTTCTTCTTCCTTTTCTTCAAGCTTCAATTCAGAAAGATCCATTTGCTCAGATAAAATTTTGTACCAAACACAAAGTTTCAAAATGTCTGAATTGTAAACCCTTTCTCTATCAAAATTGGGTAAAACTTGCTCAAAAAAGGATACGATTTCTTCAGAAGACGAACCTTTGGTTGGCATTTCCAATCCATTGTCTTCGATTTGCTGATACATTTTGACGAGCACCTCAAGAATTTTTAAATCTCCTGTATCGGTAAAAACTGATATTTCATCCAAAATGGATACTCGTTGGTTTGGATTGGTAGGGAATCTCCTTGCTTTGAAATCGAGCGATTCCACAATAAACCCATTTTTCCTTTTGCTAATTATCTGATAAAGACCAGGCTTTCCGCTTATAGAAACAATATCCTTAAGATTCATTTTTGCTTAGAAATTGCGAAAATAAATTTTTATTCAAATTTTAAAATAAAATACGGAAACCAAACTGCACATTTGTCCCAAGACCATCGGCAAAATAACGTTGTCGATTGAGATAATCCCGGTAAATAGTATTTAATAAATTTTCAACCTCCATAAAAATTGTCATTTTATAATTGTTTTTAAACAAATCTGTATTGGCCCCGAAACCGAGCAAAAAGTAAGCATTTGGCGGAGCAAGGAAGTCTTGCCCTTTATTGTATCTGTTTTGTTTGCCAACATATCTTAAGTTTGTTTTGAGCAAAATATTTCGAAAAGAAGACAACTTATTGATGCGGTAATTGGCTTGAAGATTTAAATTATTTGGTGGCATATATATCAATGGATTTCCGGTTGTTTGGTCTGTTCCTACCAAATAGCTGTAGGTAGCATCAAGATTGAAAGACTTGGTAAGCTGATAATTCATTTCAGCATCTGCTCCATAAATATGTGCATCCGTCTGATTGTACTTAAAAACAGGAAATGCACCGCGAATACTTAGCCTGAATTCATTTTCAGGTACTAGGAAAATAAAATTTTTGATGTTTTGATTGTATACAAGTACCTTAAAACCCATTTTTTTTGCAATTTCTGTTTGCAGTGACAATGAATTTTTCATAGATGTTTCATGTCCAAGATTTGGATTTCCTTCCTCAATGCCACTGACCCCTTGATGAAGTCCAAAACTGTACAATTCATTTACCTCTGGGTTCCGGAAAACAAGACCTACATTGTATTGAATTTGAATATTTTCTTGAATCATATGGGAAACACCTCCATGAATGGAAGCACTAAAAAATTCTTTATCGTAACGAACCAATTTTCTTGGATATGTTCGGGAAATAGTGGCTACCCTTCTATCTTCCCAATCTACACGTCCGCCCATATTGACAAACGTTTCACTACTTGAATATTGTACCATGGAGAAAAATCCGAATTTGTTGGTGAAATAATCTGGAATCAAAGGTAAAATCCCAGTTTCTGGCAAATTGGTGTTTTTTATCTCCGTTGCCTGAATACCATTTTTAAATACCCATTTGTCGCCAATGATGGATTTGCTTTTTATTTCCCAATAATTGGTATAATTCCTAAGGCTCAGCGCAGGGGTTTCAGAACGACCACCTCTCCTAACATCAAATTCTTTTCGATGATTCTGTTGCCTAAAAAATGAAGCATCCAAAACAAGTCGTTTGCCAAGAATCCATTTGGAATGGAATTTTAGCAGAACATGATGCACTTTTTGCGATGGAGCGGTCAATTCAGAAGAAAAAAAGGAATCCGTATAAAAAGGAACATCTCTATGCATGGCTTGCGTTAAATCTGTAAGATTACCCAAATGAGACCCTCTTAAAATGCCCATTTTAGAATCGAAACTACTGATGAAAAGATCACTTGAAAAATTTTTGCCAAAGTTCTTCTCAAGTTGAAATGACGTATTGTTTTGTTGATAACCTGTATTTTTTAAAAAATATCTTGGCGTTTTGTTGTCACCACCATTTTTAAAGGTGCCCATCAATCTCCATTTAATTCCCTTCAAATTTTGATGAACTTGCATATTGACTCCTTTTGATCGGCCATTGGTTTCAAAATATGTTCTTGCCTCTCCATGAATGTGGGGTTCATCTGAAATTTTATTGGACTCAAGCAAAACAAGACTTCCAAGAGAACTTGATTGATATTCAACTGCTGCAACCCCTTTCACAAGGGTGATTTTTCCTGCCATTAAAGGATCAATTTCTGGTGCGTGGTCAATGCCCCATTGCTGGCCACTATGCACAACTCCTTGGTTCACAATAGCCAATCGATTGCCAAACATCCCATGAATGATTGGCTTTGACAATGTATTTCCATTTTTCAATGTGCCAACACCTGAAATGTTTTCCAACAATTTTCCAAGATCTTTATTTGTACTGTTGGCATAATTGTTTGGAACCAATGTAGTAGACTCCAAAGCAGTCTTCCTCTTTTTTCTCTTTAGTTTAAACCCCTCAAGTCCATGAATTTTGTGATTTAGATAAAAAGTAATCCCCGTATCAGACTCTATGGAAACATAGAAAACTTCTTCATTACAACCCACATGGCTAATTTGGAGATGATATTTTTTAGGACAAAGATTATCAATAATAAATGCACCCTGGGAATCTGATATTGCAAAAAAAGTGTTGTGTCCATTTACATAAACAAGGGCTCCCTCTAAAGGAGCCCTTGTTTCTTTGTCCAACAAAGTGGCACGAATCGTGAGGTCACAATCCTGCGCACACAAAGAGTTGATATAGAAAATGGCACTAAATAGTGCTAATCTACTTAATGGTAACGTCGAAAGAAACTTCAATGTCTGTCTCACCACCAGCATTGGTAATGTCCCCATCAGAAACACCAAGCCCTTTTTTGTCTGGTTCGTGTCTCAAAATGATGTTAATTTTTGCAGCGTCAGGACCTTTTGTCATTAAGGTAGAAAGCAATCCAATTGGATTTCCTAAAGAATCTTGATCGGCATATTGCATGCTTAAACTGTCTGAATTAGAGGAAAAGAAGAACTGATGCTCTAGAGCTTCTTCCTCTATTTCCAAAGTAATGTTTTCAGCTGGACTTTCTTGTTCATTGAGCAATGTTATAGAACCGTTGTAACTCGTATTTTGAAGCAATTCTCCTGTGGTTACGTTGGGCGCATTACCACCATCTCCATCAAGATCCTGAAAGGAGAGAACGACAGTGTCATCACCAGATTGTGAAATTAAGGTGTAATTTAGGGTGGTAATCAACTCTTCCTCGTTTGGAATAGTAGGAGTCGGGGGAGAAGTGTCATCGTTACATGAGGCAATAAATGCGATTATCGGAATTGCCATCAAAATTTTAGTGTAATACTTAGAATTCATATTTCAAAAGTACACGAAATATTTTAAACGCAACCAAGTTGCATTTGAAAGTAAAAAAATGAACTTTGTACAATGGATATGTTTGCTGAAACATTAAAGCAAAAAGGTCTAAAAGCAACCAAGTTTAGGAAAACCCTTTTGAAGACCTTCTCTGATTGCAATTCATCTTTAACAACCAATGAGGTGGTTAAAAATTTAGAAGATCGATACAATAAGGCAACCATCTATCGAGCAATTTATTCCTTCGAGAAAAATGGCATTATACATCAAGTGCCGGATGCAAAAGGATTGTCTAGATATGCAATTTGCATGGACAATTGCTCTCGAGGCATTCATCATCACCTACATGCTCATTTGATTTGTAACCGATGCAATCAAACCTATTGCATCCAAGAAATTTCCGTCCCTTCCCTATCCAATACTTATGGATTAAACATTGAAAATGCTGAACTAACCCTAAAAGGCAACTGCCGATCTTGCAGATTGTAGCGGTACAAAAACTTTGAATAGTTCGCCTTGTTTGGTATGAAATTATTTAATATTGCGGTATGTCTGGAGGGATTTTAGAGGGCAAAAAAGGAATTATTTTTGGTGCACTTGATTCCAATTCAATCGCTTGGAAAGTAGCCGAGGAATGTCATGCCGAAGGAGCACAGTTTGTTTTGACAAATGCTCCAGTTGCGCTAAGAATGGGCGCCATCGATGAACTGTCAAAAAAAACACAATCCAAAATTATTGGAGCCGATGTTACTTCACAGGATGATATGAACAACTTGATTGACGAATCGGTTTCTCATCTTGGCCAACTGGATTTCATTTTACATTCGGTGGGCATGAGTCTCAATGTGAGAAAAGGAAAGTCCTACACCGATCTGAAATATGAATGGATGCACAAAACCTTTGATATTTCTGCCATAAGTTTTCATAGATTATTGCAAACTTGTTGGAAAAAGGACGCCTTGGCAGAAGAGGCTTCCGTTTTGGCATTATCCTATATTGCAGCACAAAGAGTTTTCCCAGATTACAACGAAATGGCAGAGTCCAAAGCGCTTTTGGAAAGTTTCGTAAGAAGTTTTGGATATCACTATGGAAAAAAAGCAAGAGTAAGGGTCAACTCTATTTCGCAAAGTCCAACACCAACTACGGCTGGAAGTGGCGTTAAAGGATTTGACAATTTTCTTGAATATGCTCAAAAAATCAGTCCCTTGGGCAATGCCGATGCTGAGAGCTGTGCAAAATATTGTGTCAGTTTGTTTTCTGATTATACTCGAATGGTAACCATGCAAAACCTTTTTCACGATGGTGGTTTTTCCTTTACGGGCGTAAGCAACGACATAATGGAAATCTTATAACTCCACTGGGCATTATCTCAAATCAACTTCTACTACGCCTGGTTTGGTTCGTTTATCAAACTTGAAGAAAGCATCTTTTATTGGAAGATTGGCCTGGAAATTAGTAATTCTATATGTCGTAATGGCACCTCCTTTGTTGAATACTTTGGCTTCTGTAACGCGATTTGAAATTTTATCTATTTTTATTTTGACTTTGAAGTAGCTCTTGGTCTTGTTGATTGGAGTTAATTCGATATTGTGTACTCTCCTTCCCTCATCAGTTGTTTCATTGATATACTTATTCAAAAAACCTTTGTTGTAAATCGTGAAAAGTTCAGATGGGCTTAATTCACTTTCTTTAAAATCAAAGTTGGTGATTTGAACTTCGTTTTGATCTGGCAAATAAGTAAACATGGTATTTTTATCACAATATATCTCTTGCTCATCCATATTTATGCGAAACATTTTACCTTTTATGAATACAAAGCCATTTTGTTTGAAAGAACTTTTGCTTTGCCTATTGTAGATGGTCACTTGAAAACCTGCCTTGATACTTTTGTATTGATTGTAGGTTGTACTGACTTTTTTCAAAACGCGGGTCGCTTTTTCATCCTCTGCCTTACCATTGAAATAAAACAGAATAGAAATTAAAATAGTGATTATCGTTGATTTGTTCATTTTATTTGAGTTCTTGCAATAATTGTTCCAAATCCTCTAATGTTGGAACAAGAACCTGCCTCGCCTTGCTTCCTTCAAAAGGACCGACAATATTGGCATGTTCCAATTGGTCAATCAACCTTCCTGCCCTGTTGTAACCAATTTTCATTTTTCTTTGAATAAGAGATGTACTCCCTTGTTGGTGGTTAACGATCACTCTTGCAGCATCTTCAAAGAGAGCATCCCTTTCTTCCAAGTCAAAGTCACCATTCTCATTTCCTTGATCATTGGGTACTTCCGGAAGTACATAGGCATTTGAATATCCTCTTTGAGACCCTATATAATCGGTGATTTTTTCCACCTCTGGCGTATCAACAAAAGGACATTGAAGCCTTACCATTTCGTTTCCATTACTAAACAGACAGTCGCCTTTGCCTACCAATTGATCTGCTCCATTTCCGTCTAAAATGGTTCGCGAATCTATTCTGCTGGTTACCCTAAATGCCAATCTAGCGGGAAAATTTGCTTTGATCGTTCCGGTAATGATATTAACCGAAGGTCTTTGGGTTGCCAAAATAAGATGTATTCCCACAGCTCTTGCAAGCTGAGCCAAGCGGCCAATGGGGTGTTCAACTTCTTTGCCTGCAGTCATAATCAAGTCCGCCACTTCATCGACAACAACAACAATGTAGGGAAGATAACGGTGCTTTTCTTCATCTGTGGGCACCAATTTTCTTGCAATAAATTTCTTATTGTATTCCTCTATATTCCGAACAAAAGCAGTTTGTAATAACTTGTAACGATCGTCCATTTCTATACAAAGAGAGTTAAGTGTTGTTACAACTTGCTGATTGTCTGTAATTATGGCTTCCTTATCGTCACCTGGCAATTTGGCCAAATAATGCCTTTCAAGCGCTTTGTAGAGGGTAAGTTCCACTTTTTTTGGATCGACCAAAACAAATTTTATTTCTGCAGGATGCCTCTTGTATAAGAGCGAAACCAAAATCGCGTTAAGCCCTACCGATTTTCCCTGTCCTGTAGCTCCAGCCATGAGTAAATGAGGCATTTTTGCTAAGTCTGTCAGATATACTTCATTCGATATGGTTTTTCCAAGCAAAACAGGTAGCGCCATTTCAGATTCTTGGTATTTCTTACTCCGAATCACCGAAGACATAGATACGATAACTGTTTTTTTGTTGGGCACTTCTATTCCAATCGTTCCTTTGCCAGGAATTGGAGCAATAATTCTAATACCTAGTGCAGCCAAACTTAAGGCAATGTCATCTTCTAAATTTTTAATTTTTGAAATTTTTACACCGGGTGCAGGTACAATTTCAAAAAGTGTAACTGTAGGGCCTATAGTTGCCTTGATGCTTGATATTTCAATCTTATAATTTTTTAATGTATCAACAATGAGATCCTTACTCTTTCCTAAATCTTGTGAATTTTCATTGAGCTTTTCTTTATCTCCATAAGTGTTCAACAGGCTAACTGGTGGAAATTTGTAAGAAGACAGTTCCAATTTTGGATCAAAAGGCGTTTCAATGGTATAATGCGTTTTTTTGGAATTGCTCAACTCTTCTTGTTTTTGTTTTTCAACGATAAAATCGAAGGCCGGAGCATTTTCATTTTCGGTTTCCTCTTCCTTAATTTCGTCTTCAGGGTCCACTTTTACCACTAGGGGGTCTCCGATAAAATCTTCTTGATTTTCTTCATTTTTCGGTAGCGAATCAAAATCGCTTCGTTCTATGTCATTGATTGATTCATGACCCTTTTCATTGGATTTTTTCGTTCGAAATTGAAAGCCAAAATTTATACCCAAACCCCATTCTAAAAAAACATAGACAAAAGCGAGCAAAAGAAGTAAAACACCAATTTGCCCTAAAATTGGTTGTAGAAATTGTAATATTTCAAACCCTAATGCGCCGTGCAACAAATCAAATTGACTGTTGGTGATGGTCGCAAAAAATAATGGCAACCATAAGCTGAAAAACAGCAAACAAAGGGAAATGATTAAGTATTTTTTTTTGCCAAACCACCGAAGAGATACCAGACTAGTATATCCAAGCAGAATAGTTATGGTAAATGCGCCAAGACCAAACCCTCGATGAATCAGGCGAACAGAAAACCACCGGCCCAAAAACCCCATAATGTTTTTGGCATTTTCCCCCTTGGACAAAAAATAATCGTGCTTGTAATGAAAAAAGTGTGACAAAAAAGAGAGCAGCAAGAAGAGCGAAAACAACAAACTTAGAACACTTAAAACCCTTTTTGTTCTGGGGTTTTTAAGGTTGAATTGGGTTCTAAAAAAAGAGGGCTTCTTTTCTTTCTTTTTTCTTACCATACCAAAGATTCAATTTACAAATATTCGCATGACCATCCAAAGCTTGTACACATGTCAAAAAATATTGTTGGTTTAAATTGACGCTTTTACAGGTTTACTTCCATTTCGTTCAGGAGTCTTTCAGCTGGGCTAATATGTTTGAGAATAAAAAGAACATACCGGATATCGACACCAATGGAACGACTATAACTTTGATTCCATGCAAAATCATTGATTGTTGCTGTATAAGCCCTATCAAAGTTGATCCCAATAATTTCTCCCTTACTATTCAATATAGGGCTTCCAGAGTTCCCCCCTGTGGTATCCATGTTGTACAGCATACAAACAACGACCTCATTTGAATTTCCGTGTCTTAATGCATCAGAGGCTTGAATGGTTTTCATTTTCTTTATTATTTCTGGTTCCAAATAGTAATCATCCTGCGTATTTGCTTTCTCAAAAATACCTTTAAGGGTTGTAAATGGATGATGATAAACACCGTCTTTTGGGGAATAACCTTGAATATAGCCATAAGTCAAACGGATGGTTCCATTGGCATCGGGTACATATTCCTTGCCCAAAAGAAATGATTTGGCTTCCATCATTTGAGGAACAAGCGAGGTAAGTACTGCCTGGTAATTTTTGTTGTTGTGGAGATAGTTTTGATAGGCCTCTCCGACCTTGCTTGCATAATCCACTAGCGGATCGTTGAATGAAATCAATTGATTGAAATTTTTTGACCATTGATTCAATAATTTTTTAGACTTATGAAGGTTAGAATTATCATATATTTCCAAGAAACCTTGGGTAAAATCCTCCTCATAACCAATTTCTAATTTTCTTCGAGCAATCCACTCACTATTGTCTACCAGACGAAGGTTGTTATGAATTTCTTTGAAAAATTTACGATCTATTTTTTTGTCTATGGTTTTAAAGCCATTTTCAAGTCGATTCAATATTTCATTTTTTTCATTTTCTGTGATTTCTCCATCTTCATAGTCGTTTTGAATTTTTGAGATGTATAATGCTTTTTTGAAAATTGGAACACTATTGTACAATCTCCCCAACCATAAACCCAAATCCACTTCTCGGTTGATATTGCTATAGATTTCATCAATTTCTTGCAGAACGTTGACCTTGTTAGGCAAAATTGTTTTTGCCAATCTTTTTACTTCTGCCTCCTCCAAAAGTGCCTGTTTGGTCAGTTGGGTTCTCCGAAGTCCCTGCATTTTTCCTTCAAAATTTTTGGCGGTATTCGCATGCCTTTTTATCAAATTTGCCACTTTCAATTGCTTCTCTTCATCACTTCCTGCCCATGCTTTCCAAGTGGCTATTTTGTAATTAAACCAGGTAGAAATGATCGGCAATAGGTGATGTTCTTGATAGACCAAATACTGAGCTGGCTGGTTTCGATAGGTCCTGCCTGGATAACCCAATATAAAGGCAAAATCATTCTCTTTTACCCCATCATAATCCACAGTAAAATGCTTTTTTGGATGAAATGGCTTTCCGTTTTTGTAGGCACGGAAAAAAGAAAAGTCACCATTGTGTCTTGGCCATTCCCAATTATCTTTTTCTCCTCCAAATTCACCGATACTTCGTGGTGGTGCATAAACCAAACGGATGTCATCCAATATTTCATAGGTAAAAAGTGTATAAGATTGACCTTGAATCATCTCTGAAATTTCAAAATAAAGGCCCTTTTCTTTGCTTTCTTTGGTATTTAAAACTTGCTGAATACTATCTATTCTTGTTGCAATTCTTTTGGATTTTTCCACAAAACTTAGTTTTTCAAGATGGTTAAGAATCACGGAGCTCACATCCTTGTAGGCCATAGTAATCCTACATTTTACGGAGGTTTTTACTTCTTCTTCAAAACTGTTCGAGATAAATCCACTTTTCAAATAGTTGTTTTGAACAGAACTAACTGCTCGAATGGAGGAAAACGCGCAATGGTGATTTGTAAAGATGAGTCCATCAGCAGAAACGAAAGAGCCTGTGCATCCGTCGATGCGCACCAATGCATCCAAAAGAGAGGTATCATGTGGATTGTAAATCTCTTTGACATCAATTTCCAAACCCGCTTCCTTTAAATCCAATTTGGTTAAATAAGACAAAGGGAACATACCTTCTTGGTTTGAATGGTTTTTTCCTGCTAGAGAAAAAAGAATGAACAATAAAAAAAATGGACGTTGAATGATTTTCATTTTAAGAAGATTTAATGAATGCTTTTACAATCGGTTGAGTGGTTTTTTTGATATCCTTATTGTTGCCAGTCCAAATATTCTCCCCGTGATAAATGAATAAGATGTTGTCTCCCATATCCAAAACAGTTCGCATATCATGGGTATTGATTATGGTGGTTATACCATATTCCTGGGTAATATCTTTGATTAAGACATCAATTTTTCTAGAAGTTATCGGATCCAAACCTGAATTGGGTTCGTCCGCAAAAAGGTATTTTATGTCGAGTGAAATTGCTCTTGCAATACCAACACGTTTTTTCATTCCTCCACTAATTTCAGAAGGGAACTTATGGTTTTTACTTTCAAGGGCAACTCTTTTCAAACAAAAATTAACCCTTTCTTCAATTTCTTCTTTTTGCATGTTGGTAAACATTTTTAGTGGAAATCCAACATTTTCTTCTACTGTCAATGAGTCGAAAAGAGCGTTTCCTTGAAACAACATACCAATTTCTCTTCTTAAACTGCGCAAAGAAGCATAATCAAGATGAAGGAAATCTCTTCCATGATAATAAATCTGACCAAAATCTGGTGTGATCAAACCAACCATAGATTTCATTAAAACAGATTTTCCGTGCCCGCTCGAACCAATAATCAAGTTTATCTTCCCTGGCTCAAATGATGTAGAAATATTCTTAAGGACATCTACACCAGAGAATGATTTGTTTATGTCTTTCACTACTATCATTGTTCCAAAAGCAATTCCGCCAATAAATAGTCTGCAAACAGAATAGCTACTGCGCTGTAAACCACGGCCTTGGTACTTGATTTACCTACTTCCAAAGCGCCTCCGGATGTGTAGTAGCCATGATAGCATGACACAGAAGTAATGATAAAAGCGTAGGTAAAGGACTTTAGCAAAGAAAAAAACAATTTGAATGGTGTAAAACTTGTTCGAGCTCCTTGTAAAAATTCTTCAGGGGTGATAATGTCGCTAAAATACCCTACAATGACTCCACCCAAGTTGCTCAAAAAAATAGAGATCACAATAAGCAATGGCATCATAATTAGACCTGCTACAATCTTGGGCAAAGCCAAAAAGCTTATAGAATTGATTCCCATCACCTCCAAGGCGTCTATCTGCTCACTAACACGCATTGTCCCTATTTCCGAGGCAATATGCCCGCCAACTTTACCGGCCAAAACCAAAGAAGTAATGGTTGGCGCCAGCTCAAGTAAAGTGCTGTCCGAGACAATCTCACCAATCACAGGATTTGCAATCAAAGGTGAAATGAGTTGAAAAGCAATTTGGAGGGTTGTAACGGCACCTTGGAAAACTGCTATAATGGAGACTATGACCAGGGAGCCAACACCAATATTGTTCATTTCTAGCAATGTTCTTTGCAAATAAATTTTGTACTTTTCAGGTCGCTCAAATAATTTGCCCAAAAAAAGAATGTATCGACCGAATTGTTGTAAAATCAAAATTTTAAAGAAATTGCGGTAAATATATCCTTTCTATTCACTTTTAAAGGAATTTTAAACATGCCAAGGCAAAACACAGCAATCATCACAGGGGGTTCAAAAGGGATCGGCAGAGCCTGTGTGAATAAGTTCTTGCAAGAAAATTTCAATGTATTTTCTTGTGCTCGAAATGTAGAACCTTTTGATGAATTATTGAAAGCTTATCCAAATCACCTAAATGTCGCCAAGTGTGACTTATCCAATACCAACGAATTGCTCAAATGGATGAATGAATTGACAAAACAAATTGATTATGTTGATGTATTGATCAACAACGCGGGAATATTTATCCCTGGCAATCTTATGGATGAGGCCGACGGACATTTGGAAAATATGATGCAAATCAATTTGTTCGCTACCTATCATGCTTGTAGAGCGATTGTTCCAACCATGAAAAAACAAAAAAATGGCCACATTTTTAACATTTGCAGCATTGCCTCACTCAAAGCATATCCCCAAGGAGGCTCTTACAGTATTTCCAAATTTGCACAATATGGCTTAACCAAAAATTTGAGACATGAATTAAAAGAGGACAACATAAAAGTTACAGCAGTTTTGCCGGGAGCCACCTACACAGATAGTTGGAGTGGTGCAAATCTGCCGAAAGAGAGATTTGTGCAAACCGATGATTTGGCCAATTTAATTTGGTCATGTTACCAAAACAACACATTTGCTACTGTTGAAGATTTGGTTATTCGCCCACAATTGGGAGATCTGTAAAAAAGTCTTCAAAAGCTTCCTGTTAATTCTATATTAATTTTTATCTTTGAAATTATGATAATTAACCGTCTAATTTTGGCCTTTGTTATTTTATTGTCCTACGGCCTATCAAAAGCGCAAACAGAAATTGCGGCACCAAATACTTTTTTGGGCAAGCATGCTTCTGTAGATGCCAAATCACTCCAATTTGAGGAACGTTTGAACAAAAAAAATACACACTCCGGATGGTGGGATCCCGTCAACTCCATAAGTTTGTTGACCAATCTTCAAAGTTTTGTATCCTTTATGATGCCTGACACCAATGCCGTTTTTGTTCCGGATAAGGGATCAGAGAATCCAGACCCCTTCCATTATCCTTGGCATAGCGTTGGGATGGTATTTGATCCGAGTGATGGAAACTTGTTGGCAGACGACAACATGACACAATATACCCGCTTCACTCGCTATACAGTAGATTCTATTGCATTTCCTTACTTGTATGTGCGTTATGCAGATTCCATAGAACTGAATGGGGCCATGGAAAAGGTAGTAGATACCTTAATCATCCAATTTTTTACATTTGACAACCTAAGGGTTTCAACATTCACAAACCCTGCAGAAATTTTTGCGGTTCCAGAAAATTTGGATGGCAACTCTTTAACCTATCCAAGCAACGCCTACACGGTGAAAATTCCACTGACAGACGCAGATTCAACCAATCCTCCGGGAACCGATGGCTGGAGAAGCAAGACTTGGGTTCAGGCAGTACCAGATATTGCGATTCCTGATGATGCCCTTGCCGGAAACAGAAATATCGCTGGCTTTCAATTTGCTTTCAAAACAATGATTCCTGTCAATTTTGGAGACACGATGGAAACTAGAGACGGATCGGTGCCAAAAAAACGATTGAATTATTTTGGTCAT
Organism: uncultured bacterium; assembly: GCA_963991985.1. Taxonomy (GTDB): domain Bacteria; phylum Bacteroidota; class Bacteroidia; order NS11-12g; family UBA9320; genus MED-G17. Next base: position 19,772 of record CAXDRX010000009.1, read on the forward strand.
TCACTTTTTCTTGGTACTCAAGGTTTTGAGTTGAAACAAACCGATAAAATCAACAATGCTTTTTTTACGGTCAACAAACAACGCTACGGAGAGGCCGTAAATGGATGGAATAGTAATATTCCGGGCAATGCCTACTTTAATGACCGATATATCCGAGGCTATTTTCATACAAAAACCGAAAATCTTAGCACAAGGGATTTGGAAAACAAAATGTTGGGATTAGGAGATGCTTACCCCAATCCTAGCAATGGTAGTTCTCTTGTAAACATCGATTACAAACTGCCCCACAGCCAAAATGTTGAATTTAAAATATTTGATCTTACTGGAAAAACAGTGCAAAGTACTTCTACAAAAAGCAACCACAGTGGCATCAATACCATCCACATCAATGTAGAACATTTGAACAATGGTTTGTATTTGTACCAAATGAAAACAGATGGCTTCCAAGAAGTTCAAAAGTTGATCATCAACAACTAAATCTAGACAATTCTAATCAAAAAGGTCCTAGCAGATTTTGCTAGGGCCTTTTTTGTTTCTATATTTTTAACCTCTGACCAAAGCCATTGAACTACTTGCCCGAACGGTTTGAACCCAATTATTGTCTTGCAAATTGGTTCCAAGGGCTTCACAAAAAAATAGGTGCTTGCCCGGTTTCACTACCCATGCTTCAACTCGAAAAAGAGAAGCTTGGTTGGGTTTCAAAAAATTTACAGTTAGATTGGAAGTAACCACTTTTACGTCTTCTTCTACCAGAGAAAAAGCAGCAAAACCCATGGCTACATCACACAAAGAACTGATTGCGCCACCATGAAGTATGCCATCTTGTTGGAGATGTATTTGGTTTATTTTCAACTCACTTACTATTCGACCTTCTTCAACTTCGGTAAGTTCAAAGTGATTGTGTTTCATGAAAAATTGCCCTTCGAGCTTATGCCTAATGAGTTGTTGGAAATTTGGATTTTTTGTTTGAAATGACATGCGTCAAAAAATATCTTCAAGTTGAATATTTTGAATTTCACTTTTTATTTCAGCGAGGGTGTGCCGATTGCCTTGCACCTGGGCAAGCTTCTCTCCTTTTTTAAGTATTTCGATGGCCATTGTTTTTTTTTCTTCTTTAGTGAATAGCATGCCCAACTGCAAATAAGATGGCAAATATTCTGGAAAATGTTCAGTCAATTTAAGCAGTTGTTCTTTGGCTTTTTTATCATTGCCTTCGGCCAAAAATTCCATTGCCAAAGCATATTGCAAAAAGGGATCATTTGGTTCCTTTTTTAAAAACAATATAATCTGCTCTTTCCTTTTGCTCATTGTGGAAAACAAAGAATGCAAAAGAACTACATTTGTTCCACACTATAAAAAAAGATGAAAATCTTAGTATGTATGAGCGTGGTGCCAGACACCACAACCAAAATTAATTTTGACAACAACAATACAACTTTCAATACGTCTGGGGTTCAATACATCATCAATCCATACTGTGAGTTGGCACTTTCTAAAGCCATAGAATTGAATGAAAAACACGGCGGGGAAACAACGGTTATACATGTTGGAGGGGTACAAAATGAATCCGTTATTCGAAAAGCTTTGGCCATGGGCGCCCATCGAGCGGTGAGAATAGACACCGAACCGAAAGACGGTCAGCTGGTCGCCAAAGAAATCGCTTCCTATGCAAAAGATAAAAATTTTGATTTGATTCTATCGGGCCGAGAAAGCATAGACTACAATAGTGGAATGGTGGGCATTTTGCTTGCCGCTCATTTGGGAATCGAACATGCAAACGTAGTCACGGAAATTTCTATTGATAATGGTGAGCTACATACGACAAGAGATATTGATGGGGGCAAGGAAAAAATTAGTATCCCCCTACCTGCTTCTGCCAGTGCTCAAAAGGATTTAATCGATCCTAAAATTCCCAATATGCGAGGAATTATGCAGGCCCGAACCAAGCCACTTGACGTCGTTTCGAAAACAGTTGAAAATGAATCTGTTGTTGTCTCGGAGTACAGCCTTCCAGATGAAAAACAGGAAGTTCAAATGTTTGGAGCGGACGAAATAAGCGATTTGTTTAACATACTAAAAAACGATAAAAAATTATTTTAAAGATGAACATACTCGTATTTGCAGAAAGTGAAAGCAATACATTCAAAAAATCAAGCTTTGAAGCGTTGAGCTATGGAAAAGAAATGGCAAAAAAATTCGATGGCATGTGTATTGCTGTTTGTCATCAAACCCAAGATAATTTCGAAGGTTTAGGCAAATATGGCTCAGATAAGGTGGTCAACTACGCCTCGGATGATTTGACAATATTCAATCCAAAAAGCTATGCTGAAATGATTGTCCACGCTGCCAAAAAACACAATTGCCAACACATCATTATTTCCCAGACCTATAGTGGCAAAGCTATTGCTCCATTAATAGCCGTTTTGATGGAATACAATATCGTTACAGGTATCGTTGATTTGGTTGAAGAAAAAGGAGAACAGCTTGAAGCAACCAAAACCGTATTCTCAAACAAGGCCTATGCAAGGCTTTCATTCCCAAAGGATCGTATGGTGATCACCCTAGTACCAAATTCCTGTGATTTAAAAGAATACGACGGAAAAACCGAAATAATTCAAGATTCAACGAGCTTCGAAAACCAAAGCCAAACAAAATCTCTTGATCGAATAAAAGCAAAGGGAAAAATTCCATTAACAGAAGCAGAAATTGTCGTATCCGCGGGTAGAGGTTTAAAAGGTCCAGAAAATTGGAACATGATAGAAGAATTGGCTGACCTTTTGGGAGGAGCCACAGCTTGCAGCAAACCTGTCAGCGATATGGAATGGCGACCCCACAGTGAACATGTCGGACAAACAGGAATCACCATAAAACCTGATTTGTATATTGCCATTGGAATCAGCGGAGCCATTCAGCATTTGGCTGGTGTTGGTTCGAGTAAAAATATTGTGGTCATCAATACAGACAAGGAAGCTCCTTTTTTTAAGGCTGCAGACTACGGCATTGTTGGAGATGCTTTCGACGTGGTTCCAAAAATGATTGAAGAACTAAAAAACATCCAATCATAGAGGTACAAACATGGGTGATGATCGAGTAAAGCTAAAAATTGTTGGAATAACCTCCGGACATGCCAATAAAGGTTATTACACCCTTCTTTTGAAACAATTCGGGACCCAAACAAAATTGCCCATCGTCATTGGACAATTTGAAGCCCAATCGATTGCATTGGAAATTGAAGGAATAAAAAGTGATCGACCAATGACTCATGACTTAATTGTTGATATTTACAAAAGCCTAGACGCCCAGTTAGAAGAAGTTTTCATTAGAGATGTAAAGGAAGGTGTCTTTTACGCTAGTTTGCTGTTTAAGAAAGGTGATAAAACAATCGAAATTGACACCCGCACTAGCGATGCCATCGCCATTTCTGTGAGAGAGAACTCAACTATATTTACTACCCAAAGTGTATTGAACAAAGCTGGGATTCTTTTTGAAGAAAATCCATCTATTGGGGAAAATCAAGAAATCCAAGAAGAAAAAGAAACCTCACGAGAGCTCACCTTTTCGGATACCGTTGGGGCTATGGATTTGGAGGAGCTTAACCAAGAATTACGTAAAGCCATTGAGGCAGAAGATTATTTAAAGGCAGCCATTATTCGGGACGAACTGAAAAGAAGGAATAAGTAGGCCAATTTTCTCGAAATGCCCTGTACAAAGCATGAATTGGCAGGCCCATCACATTGTAATAATCCCCGATGATTCTTTTTACTCCAATAAAGCCAATCCAGTCCTGTATTCCATAAGAACCTGCTTTGTCTAAAAAATTAAAGTTGTTAAGGTAATACGAAATTTCATGGTCTTCTAAAATCTCCATTTCCACCATAGTTGATTCAGAGAACACAACACTTTTTTCATTGTCCCTAACACATACGCCAGTAACAACCTCATGCGTTTTACCCATGAGCTCTTTTAGCATTTCCTCCCCTTCCCTTAAATTTAGCGGTTTGTTCAAAATATTTTCTCCCAACAAAACGGTGGTATCCGCAGAAATAAGAATCTCATCTTGCCTCAACGATCCATACGTCTGGCTCTTTTTATGCGCCAAAAAAGATGCCACCTTTTGAATTTCAATGTCTTTTGGAAATTCCTCATTACAATCAATATCCGCCACCTCATGGATGGGAAACAAGTTTCGAATTAGTTCTCTTCGCCTAGGCGACTTTGATGCAAGAATTATATTTTTCAAAATAGGCACAACATTAAGATTCCTCCCAACATAACATATTTCAAAAAATAAGAAAGTTCTCTAAAATTAGATCGTTTTCCATGGGTATCAATCAGATAATAACAATAAAACAATGGGAACATCAAGATCACAGACACATACAAAATAAAAACCAACCTCAAGGGTCCAAAAAAATAATATTTTGAAAGATAAAAAGTGCAAGATCCCAAAAGTATGCATGTCATCAACATACCCGACTTTAGAAATGATAGCGTCTTTTTCATCCCCATCATAATGGGAAGGGTTTTTGCTCCATCCAACCTATCCCCCACAACATCTTCAATATCCTTAATCAGCTCCCGATTGAAGTTGACAAAAAAAGACATCAATGAAAAAAACAATATCAAATAAATATCTATAGGATATAAAAAGTACAAAACAAACAGACCATAAGAGGTAACACCCGCAGCAATCAAATTACCTAAAAATGCGATGTTTTTTAGAACATAGGAGTACCATAAACAAAATAGTATAACCAGGGAAATTGAAATTACAAATGTCTGAGAGATCTTAGTCGATACGATCAAGGAAGCAACAGTAAGTCCAACAAATAGGCAAAAAGAATATAAAGGATTTTCGACCCATAAACTTTTGTATTTACTGTTTTTCAAATCCCTATGGACATCAAAAATGTCATTGACAATGTAAGCACCCAGTGCAGTTGCCATTGAAACTGAAATAATCTCAGCCAATCGAACCACCTCCGTCGGTGTATAAGATATATCGGCGAGGAATGTAACAGCCAAAAACTGCGAAAGACCCACAAAAAATATATTTATCGGCCGAAACGAGCGGTTTATTTTTTGCCACATAAATTATTTTACAAATTTCATGGGATAGCTCGCTCGAGTTTTGCCCTTTTTGACGTTGTTAAGTTTGCTTTTAATTAACCTTTTTTTAAAAGCAGAAAGATGATCGATAAACAATACACCTTCTATATGGTCATATTCATGTTGTATAACTCTGGCATTCATGCCATCAAATACCTTGTTTTGCTCAACAAAGTTTTCATCCCAATAGCGAATTTTCAAGGTAGGTAATCTAAAAACAGACTCTCTTATTTCTGGAATACTTAAACAACCTTCTTCGAAGGCAAACTCTTCACCTGTTTCTTCAATGATCTCTGGGTTTATAAAAGCAGATCGAAGCCCTTTGGCATTTTCTTCCTTGGGATACATTGGCTTAGAATCAATAACAAACAATCTTATGGATTTTCCAATTTGAGGAGCTGCCAAACCAACTCCGTTGGCGGCATCCATTGTTTCAAACATATCGGAAATTAATGTTTGAATTTCCGCATTCATCTCTTCGACATTTGATCCTTTTTTGTTCAAAACATTTTGTCCGTAAGCAAAAATTGGGTAGATCATAAACCTTGCGAACTTAAGTAATCTTGTAGTATAATGGTAGCGCTCGTTGAATCGAGCAGTTCTTTATTTTCTCTTTTCTTTTTCTTCAATCCCGTTGCAACAAAAGATTGACGGGCAATCTTTGAAGTAAACATCTCATCGTACCTCACTATCTTAACTCCCAACTTCAATGCTTCAATTTTGTCGATAAACCTTTTTATATCCTTTTCAATTTCTGAAAAACTTCCATCCCATCGTTTGGGTTGTCCAACTACCAAAATGGCCACTTCCTCATTCTCCAAATACTCTTTGAGAAAAGTCAATGCCGTCTCATTTTTCTGAGTACAAAGTGGAGTTGCAATGATTTGAGAAACATCCGTTACAGCAAAACCCACTCTTTTGGATCCATAATCTATAGCAACAACTCTAGCCAATCAGAGCGAAAATAACTATTTTACTGCCTTGTTTGCACAATAACTACTTGCAAAAGCCTCTGGTTTTGCCTTAAAAGTATACCCCATTCCCAAAATGTAACCCATCGCCTCTTTTAGTGCAATGTTGCTCTTGAATTGCGGATCTGTGTTGATGTCTGCGTGCACTTCTAAATCAACATTATATTTTTCTAAGATTGGGCAAAGCTTATAGGCAATTTGAATAGAGTCGGAAACCTCATTCAGCATTCGTTCTTTGATACCAATGTTGGCTTTCGTCCTGTACTTATTCAAAAACAAAAAACCGCCGCGCCCCTCTCTAAGGAATACGATGGCTGTGGCAAACTCTATAACTGTTCCTTTGACTTGGCTATCAGAACCAATACATACTTTTATTTTGTGCAGTTTTTGCTCTTGCACAATTACTTTTTCTACTTCTTTTTCAATTGAATTCGGGAGTTTTTCTCCAGATAGTTTCCTCCAAATCATGAAGCCAATTTAAGCCTCTGGAACCAAAAATGTCCTATAAAATTTTTAACAAATTATTAAATATAATGACCGAAATATAAATTCACCATCTTTGTGTCCCAATCATGTTGCGGGTATTTCTAAATATATTTTTTTTACCCATTGCCCATTTGCCTTTGCCCATTTTAAAATATTTTGCCCTCCTATTGGGTAATATTTTGCGTTGGCCGCTTCGTTATCGAACAAACATCGTGAAAGAAAACCTACAAAATGCATTTCCAGAGCTCTCGCATGAGGAGTTGCAAAACATCCAAAAACAATACTACATCCATTTGGGTTTTTTGATGCTTGAAGTTTTATTGGCACAATTCTTCCCAATAAAAACAATAGAAAAAGCAATTTCCTTTGACAAAGAGGAATTTGTAAAAACCATGAAAAATTTAGCAAAAAATCAAGGGTCTGTAATTTGCCTTATGGGCCATACAGGCAACTGGGAACTTTTGGCTCAGTCATTTCCTTTGTTGAATGTTTCTAAAGGAATTGTTGTGTACAAGGAATTGAGGAATAAAAATGTTGAACTTTTCTTAAACAAATCAAGAAGTCGTTTAGGAAATATTTTGGTTGAGATCAAAATGGCAGCAAGACATATTGCAAAAAACAAACAAGAAAACCACTTGTATTTTTTGCTCAACGATCAATCCCCAACAGGCAATGCAATAAAATGGATTCCCTTTTTAAATCAAGATACTGCATTTTTCAAAACCCCAGAAAAGATGGCCAATGTCCTGTCAATTCCTGTTTTTTATGCGCATTGCTACAGAATCGACTTTATGAAATTTAGTGTTCAAATTACCCCTATACCCAGCAATGAAAACTTAACTCAGCAATTTGCAAATTTGCTTGAAAAAGACATCAAAAAGCAAAAATTCAATTGGTTGTGGAGTCATAAAAGATGGAAAATAAAAAGAAATGAACAAAAGATTTAATACATTACTGAAGCTACCTGATTTTTTGGAATTTGAAATAAAAAAATCTACTAAAATCATGCAAGCATGTGCGTTAGAAAACCCGTGGTTTATTCAACCTTTTATTGAAAAAAGCATTGATTCTTGGTGCGAAACGATTACCTCCAAAGGTTTAACCCAGCTGATGAAAAACTACAAAAAAGAAGTGCACAAAAAAATTGGCATCATAGCGGCAGGGAATATCCCACTAGTAGGCCTACACGATTTACTTGTGGCCTACCTCTATGGTTGTGACATTAAGATTAAACTTTCCAGTTCAGACAACATTCTTATGAAGAAAGTGATTGAATTTTTAGACCCGCAAGGAAAGGCAATTGATATCTCAGAACAATTAAAAGAAATCGATGCTGTGATTGCTACGGGATCAAATAACTCCTATAGATATTTTGAATATTATTTTCGAGATTTACCAAAGATTTTAAGAAAAAATAGAACCTCAGTTGCAATTCTCGATGGAAAAGAAAATGATCACGAACTAGCCGCACTGGCCAATGACATATTTTTATATTTTGGAATGGGTTGTAGAAATGTTTCCAAAGTATTTGTTCCTAATGGGTATGATCTTCGAACTCTATTTCTGGCATTTGAATCATTTCAATGGATGCAGGATCATCATAAATTTGCAAACAATTACATGTATCATAAGGCCATTTGGAACATGAACCTAGAGCCACACTGGGACAATGGGTTTTTTCTCGCAAAAGAAACCCTTGATCTTCATGCACCTTTGAGCTGTTTGTTTGTAGAAAAATATTCAAAAATAGAAGACCTAAATCTTACATCAATTAAGGATAACATTCAATGCACAGTAAGCAAACAAAAAAAACATACGCCCTTTGGCAAAACTCAAAATCCAGGTTTAAATACTTTCGCAGACAACATAGACACAACTCAATTTTTGTCATCATTGACCGAAAACCAAAAAAATTAACTTTCTATTCATCTTAAAAAACTTCTTTCTAAATTTGAATTTGGTTATGAGTAATGAACTGGTTTCAACCCATTATTTTTTTTCAAAACAAAGTGCTTTTAATCGTGGAAAGGTCAGAGATATCTATTTCATCAATGATGACTTGGTAGCCTTGATAGCCACAGATAGGATCAGTGCATTTGACCAAGTTCTTCCAAAGTCTATCCCATTTAAGGGCCAAGTATTGAACCAAATAGCAAGTACTTTTTTTGACAATACGCAGCACATCGTACAAAACTGGAAAATTGCACAACCAGACCCTAACGTAACCATAGGTCTTCGATGCCAACCCATTCCAATTGAGTTTGTTGTTCGCGGTTATTTGTCTGGACACGCCTGGAGATTGTATCAATCAGGGAAAAGAACGATCTGTGGAAACAAACTGCCTGATGGACTATTGGAAAATGATCGCTTGCCAAAACCCATTCTAACACCAAGTACCAAGGCTGAAAATGGGCATGACCAAGACATCAGTTTTGCAGAAATTGAAAAACAAAAAATTTTAACCAAGAAACAAATAGAAAAGTTAGAGCGCATTAGTCGAGAACTTTATGCGTATGGGAGTCAATACGCCCAATCTAAAGACTTAATTTTGGTCGACACCAAATACGAATTTGGTATTAGGGATAATAAAATCTTTCTTATTGACGAAATCCATACACCCGACTCAAGTCGATATTTTTACGCAAAAGATTACCTAAAAATTCAAAAAAAAGATCAGCAGCAAAAACAACTCAGCAAGGAATTCGTCCGAAAATGGCTAATAGAAAATAATTTTCAAGGTCGTGAGGGAGAAAACATACCTGAACTATCTGAAAAATTCATCAACTCAGTGACGGAAAGATATGTTGAGCTGTTTGAGAAACTTACCGGGAAAACTTTCAAAAAAAGAAGTTACGAAAACATAGAAAAAGACATTGAAAAGTCAATCAATCAATTTGTTGAATCTTATTACCAACAATCAGGCCATTAAAATCTGTTTGCAAAGGGATTGAGCTTTTTGCAGCTCAGTTCTATCGATTGTCAAAGAGACACCATTTTTGTCAAAAAAATCAATCAACATTTCGGTAGCCATATTTCCAAGCAAATCATCCTTTGCCATCGGACAACCGCCCAAACCTTGAAGCGCACCATCAAATCGAGAACAACCAGCGTGAAAAGCCGCTTCTATCTTAGAAGAACCTTCCTGTGGAATGGAGTGAAAATGAGCACCAAAATCAACATTGTACTTTTCGTTTAGCATAGAGAATACGTCTGTAATTTTCCCATCGGAAGCACAGCCAATGGTATCTGAAAGTGAAAAATAATGAACACCAACTTCTACTATTTTTTTTATCCAAGAGTCAATCTCTTCAAGAGACCAAGGATCATTGTAAGGATTGCCAAAACACATAGAAATATAGACAACAGGCGTTTTTTTTCTTTGCACACATTTTGAAACCATATCCTCAACCAATTGGATGGCTTCCACCCTACTTTTTCCCGTGTTTTTTTGTTGAAAGACTTCTGAAATTGAAAATGGAAAACCCACATAGGAAATTGAATCGAAATAGAGTGCTTTGTCAATTCCTTTTCGATTGGCCACAACAACCGAAAGTTTTGTTTTGCTGTCCTCAATATTTTCCAAACTTTTGACAACCAATTCTGTATCGCGCATTTGAGGAATAACCTTTTCTGAAACAAAACTCCCAACATCCAGTGTATGAAAACCCACACGCAATAGTTGCTCTATATATTTCACCTTTTGCTCTGTAGGAATCCACTTTTTCAATCCCTGCATGGCGTCTCTAGGGGTTTCAATGATTTTAATTGCCATCTTTCAATAAGTCCAATAGTAAATATATTGTCAAAAGTAGCATTTTTGTAATGCAAGGATTTTTGAGAAATCATCAAACAAAATAAAATGAAGACAAAAAGTGAAACACAAAACAGTGAAGCATTTTTAAAGGCCGGAGGGATTCAAATGATAGAAAAAGATCCAGTGATATTGAAAAAAGCCATAGAATCAAACCAAGAGGAGTTTTATTTTGAGCCTTCTTCCTTTCAAAACAAAACAACTCAAGAAATTATGGCGTATATAAAACCCCTCATTCCAAATTTGAGTTACAAAGAATCTTTACAAAGGTTGAATGCACTAAAAACCTATGTAGACAAAAATCTCAATGAATTAAAAAACAAGACCACAGCAATTACATCTGAAGAAAATAGTTCAGATTCAATGGTTCCTTTTCAATTGCCAAGTGAATACAGCGAATTCAATGCGCTTATCCATCAAACGCAACAACAAAGAGAAGAAGAGAAACAACGAATCGAAAAAGAAAAGCATAACAACTACCTAAAAAAACAGGAGATTTTAGAAAATCTGAAAAAAATCATTGAAAACGACGAAACGGACAAAACAATCAGAGAAGTAAAAGATCTTCAAAATGAATGGAAAAAAATCAAGATTCTTCCAAAAGATAAGGTTGAGGCATTATGGAATCAGTACCATAAATTATTGGACACCTTTTATGACAAACACTCCATCAACATTGAGCTCAAAGAGCTTGATCGTCAAAAGAATTTAAATTTCAAGATTGATTTGTGCAAAAAAGTTTTGAGTCTCCAAGAAGAACCAAGCCTCAAAAGATCTTTTATCCTTTTAACCAAATATCATGATGAATTTAGAAACACTGGACCGGTCCCTAAAGAATATAATGAAGAAATTTGGCAAAGATTTAAGACTGCATCTGATGAGATATACCAACAGAAAAAAGCAAAAATTTCCCTAATTGAGGAACAAAAAGAGCAAAACCTTGAAAAGAAAAAAGTACTAGTTGATAAGGCCATTTTAATTGCCCAACAGCTCTACGAAAAACCCTCAGATTGGAAGGAAAAACATGCAGAACTAAACCAACTTATGTCCGAATGGAAAAATATCGGACCCACGCCAAGAAAGGATTCCAATAAAGTGTGGATGGAGTTCAAATCTCAATACGACGAGTTTTACAACAACAGAAACCATTTTTTTGATCAATTAAAAAAAGAAAAGGCATCCAACCTAGAACGGAAACTAGAAATCTGTAAAAAAGCAGAGAAAATTGCAAAAACCCTTGATTTTAAATCAGGAGAAAAAGAACTCAAACTTCTTCAAAATGAATGGAGAGAAGTCGGTCCTGTCCCCAAAAAAGAGGCCGAAGCAATTTGGTTACGCTTTCGTGCAAGTTGTGACGAATATTTCAATGCACGGAAGGAAAATTTCAAAGATCGGCGGATAGAGGAAAAAGAAAACTTTATCAAAAAAACATCGATACTCAATAAAATGGAAGCCATTGCAACAAAAAATCAACAAGATGACGATTTGTTCGACAAACTAAAATCCTTACAAAAAGAATGGGCGCAAATTGGCCACGTAAGTTACAAACAGAAAGATACAATCAACAAAAAATACAAGGAATTGGGCACACAACTCTTTGAAAAATTCAAAAAGTTGGAAGGTAAACTAAAAACCAGTCAAAAAATTGAACATTACAACAACCTTTTGGCAATGCCCAACGGTGAAAAGCAAATTTCAATTGAGGAATTCAAAATAAAACGAAGAATTGAAGGATTTAAATCAGAACTAGACACATTAGAGAACAACATACAGTTTTTTGCAAAAAGCAAAAATGCAGATGGCATCATGAAAGACTTTGAAAAGAAAATTGAAAAAATTCAAAGGCAAGTTGAACAGCACCAAAAAGATTTAAATGTCATTCGGCAGATCAAAAGAAAGGAAACACAAAAAAGCTAACGTTTTATATTTCTTTCATTCAAAGCATTTTGATATTTACGAGCAACCCGAAGATGTTCGGCATACGTTTGGGTGAAGACATGACGGAAACTCAAATCAGGCTTGGCACAAAAGAACATAAAATCATGTTGTTCAAAATTCAAAACAGCATCGAGCGCATCTACCGAAATTAGGCCAATCCCACCCGGAGGAAGTCCATAAAACTGGTAGGTATTGTAGGGATTGATGAGCCCCAGATCTTTATGCAGTATTCTTTTTACTTTTTTATTTCTCAAAATAAATCGGATGCTTGGATCGGCATTTAATTTCCAATTTTTTCTAAGTCTGTTCAAATAAACTCCTGCAACTCTCTGCATTTCGTCGGGAAAAACCACTTCTGCCTCCACAATACTTGCCAAAGCCATTGCCTCATTACATTTAAGACCCAATTTTTTGGACATCGCTTTTCTATGTTCGTCCCACACGCTATTGTAATTTCTTCTAAAAAAATCAAGCAAGCCAGAAGAGTCGATTGCCCACGGGAGAAAATACCTATCAGCAAAACACATAGACAATATTGGCATCAGATCTTCCTGGTTTTGATTTCCATTTTGTAGTAATCCAGTAAGCGCAGCACTCACCTTCTCTTTAGATAAAAATAATCGGGAAGAAAGAATTTCAATTAAGGAATCTTGAGAAATACCTTTGGGCAAATCAATCACTATATGTTCGTAATTTCCGCTTCTTATTTTTCGGATCACTTGCACCATATTGCTTTTTGGTGAAAATGAATATTTGCCCGCAAAAAAATGATTCGGCAAATTCATTTTTTTGGCCAAATAATAAAATAGTTTGGGATGGCGAAGTTTGGAACGAAGCTCAGAATCAAAAGTACTTTGGAAAGTCTCATTTGGTTTGATAAATAAAACAATCGGATTATCGTTTTCTTTAAAACTTGTTGTTTTCCAAAAAACAAAAACAGAGCAAACAAACAACACGAAAAAAACAAATATTCCCAATGGAACAATTCTCTTGACTCGCATTTCGCCACTAAAGTATACTTTCGCATTCAAAAAAGTGAAAATTGCAATTATTGGATATGGCAAAATGGGCAAAGCAGTGGAAGAAATTGCATTAGAACGAGGACATGAAATTTCAGTAATCCTCGATAGCCAAGACTACGCTCATCATGTATTTTCAGAGAGTGACATTGCCATAGAATTTTCACAACCTTCAGAATGCATCGAAAACATTAAAAAATGCTTCAAGGCCAATATCCCTGTGGTTGTTGGGACAACTGGTTGGTATGAGAATTACACAGAAATTAAAAACCTTGCCTTGTCACAAAATCAAGCAATTATTACGGCAACAAACTTCAGTATTGGCGTAAACATGTTTTTTAAAATAAATGAAATGGTTGCTGCCTGGGCAAATAAAAAACAAGGATACAATTGCTCCATTCATGAAGTACATCACTTGCAAAAACTTGATGCCCCCAGTGGAACTGCTATTACCTTAGCCGAAACCATCATCAAGCAAAGCGAGAACCTGGAGGATTGGAAGTATTTTGAAAAGCCAGGAGGAGCTCCTAACCATAAGACATTGCCCATTAGCGCCGCAAGAGAGAAGGATGTAAAAGGCATTCATGAAGTTATATTTGAAAATGAAATTGACCTTATTACACTCAAACATGAAGCAAAAAACAGAAAAGGTTTTGCCAGTGGTGCCGTGGTTTCCGCAGAATGGCTTTTGGGTAAAAAAGGTGTCTTTAAAATCAATGAAATGATCAACGAAATTTTCACGACCCATGTCAAATAGCAAAAAAAAGACGAATAAATCAACCAAACTTGACCTCATTGCAACGGTTAAAAAATTCAGAAACCGAACCAAAATTGTAATTGCATTTTGGACAATATCCAACATTCTTTTTTTCTTGGCTTACCTTTTGGGAGCACAGGCATCCTTATTGAAAAGCTTGCTGGTATTCATCCTATGGGAATTGGTCATTTGGGTATATTACATCCACAAATACCATTACAAAAAGATTCACAAAAGTGGAGATTGGGTAAATGCAATATTGTTTGCAATTATTGCTGCAACAGTGATTCGAACATTCTTTATTGAAGCTTATAAAATTCCAACATCTTCTATGGAAAAATCTCTAAGAGTTGGAGATTTTCTTTTTGTATCCAAAATTAATTATGGCGCGAGGTTGCCTTTAACGCCTATTTCAATTCCCTTTGTTCACCAAAATATTTTGGGAAGAAAAGCATATTCTGAATCTTTAAAAATGCCTTATTTCAGAACCAAAGGCCTTCAAAAAATAAAACGCCGCGATGTAGTGGTTTTCAATTGGCCTGCAGAACCTGACGGAAGACCGGCCGATAAAAAAATGAATTATATCAAAAGGTGTGTTGCCATACCCGGCGACAGCATATCAATAAGAAATGGTTATGTTTTTATTGATGGCCAAAAAGAAGACTTCCCACAAAATGGGCAATTTGAATACAGAATTTACAAAAAAGGCCAAAGTCTACTGCCAAAAAAGTTGTTTCAATGGGATATTACAGACTACAATAGAGGCGTAGGCATGTCAGACCTTCATTTGTCTGAGAAAAGTTTACACACCATTAAAAAAGAATTCGAGCCAGACTCCATCTCAAAAAAAATTTATCCAGAAGGAACAACGGACAGCTACTTATTCCCCACCGACACTTCTGTGATGGGCAGATGGAACAGAGATTTTATGGAAACCATCTACGTGCCTGAAAAAGGAAAGTCGCTAGTGATCAATGCATCAAATTTTCCGATTTATGAAAAAATCATAAAAGAATACGAGGGAAACACAAATGCTTACATGAGCAATAATCAGCTGATCATTGATGGAAAGCCATCACAAACCTATACATTCAAAATGGACTATTATTTCATGATGGGCGACAACCGTCACAATAGTTTGGATTCAAGATTTTGGGGCTTTGTTCCGGAAGACCATATTGTTGGCAAACCTTTATTCATTTGGTTTTCTCTGAAATACGAAACCCACAATGGAAATTACAATCCCCCAAAAAACAAACTAAAAGGAGTTAGATTCAATCGAATTTTTAAGAAAGTAAGATAGCATTTGAGAATAATATTTTTTGGCACTCCTCCATTCTCGGTTCCTAGTCTTAATCTTCTTGTAAAAAGTGGATACCGGGTAGTTGCCGTGGTGACGTCCTTGGACAAGCCCGCAGGCAGAGGTTTAAAAACGCAAAAATCCGCAGTAAAAAGGGCAGCTGAAGATTTAAACATTCCTATACTTCAACCGAAGAATCTTAAATCAAAAGAATTTATAAACCGCCTATCTTCCTTCAATGCGGACTTACAGGTCGTTATCGCGTTTCGGATGCTCCCCGAAGTTGTTTGGAACATGCCCAAATTAGGAACCATCAACCTACATGCATCTATGCTCCCGGATTATCGCGGTGCAGCACCCATAAATTGGGCCATTATAAATGGTGAGGTCAAAACTGGACTAAGCACTTTCAAACTCAAGCACAAAATCGATACCGGAGATATTCTTCTACAACAAGAAATTTCCATTGGTCCAGAAATGAATGCAGGAGAACTCCACAACCTGATGATGGACGATGGTGCAAAACTGATCTGTCAAACCGTTGATTGTATAGACCAAGGCACGGCAACCTTAAAAAAGCAGATTTTAACACTTGACAATCCCAAAATAGCGCCAAAAATCACCAAAGCCAATTGCGAAATCAACTGGAAAAATCGATCATTAAAAATATTCAATTTCGTCCGGGGTTTGTCCCCTTATCCTTGCGCATGGACCAAATGGGAGGGCAAAACATTTAAAATTAAAAAAGTTCAAACTACTGAGGAAAATCAGCTCGAACCAGGGGAGATAACTGTCTATGAAAACAAACTTTTTGTAGGAACCAAAGACTTTGCTCTTCAGTTGCTAGAAGTTCAGTTGGAAGGAAAAAAAACAATGCCTTGTGAAGATTTTCTTAGAGGGATAAAACAGATTCCAAAACTTCTTGGTCTCTAATTCCTTCCTTTCATCATTAAGTATGCTTTCATGAATTTTTCCAGATCACCATTCATTACGGATTGCACATTGCTTGTTTCTAAGTTGGTTCTTAAATCTTTAACCAATTTATAGGGATGCATAACATAATTTCTAATTTGACTGCCCCATTCAATTTTCATTTTTCCAGCCTCTATCTCCAATTGCTCCTCGTTTTTTTTGCGAACCTCTATTTCATACAATTGTGATTTTAGCATTTTCAGCGCTCTTTCTTTATTGGCAAGTTGAGAGCGTTCTTTTTGACATTCTATGACCAATCCACTAGGTTGATGCCTCAACCTTACTGCAGTTTCAACTTTGTTTACATTTTGACCACCTTTTCCACTGGATCTGTACGTTTCCCAGGTTATCTCTGAAGGATTCACCTCAATTTCAATATCATCGTCTACCATAGGGTATACATAAACCGAGGCAAAACTCGTATGTCTTCGTGCACTGCTATCAAAAGGGGAAATTCTCACCAAACGATGAACTCCATTTTCTCCTTTTAGATATCCAAAAGCAAATTCACCACTAAATTGAAGTGTCACACTTTTGACACCTGCAACCTCCCCCTGAACTTCATCCACAAAATCTACTTTGATTCCATTTTTTTCCGCCCACATGCAGTACATGCGCATCAGCATATTTGCCCAGTCATTGCTTTCCGTCCCACCTGCACCTGCATTAATTTCTAAGATCGCATCCAACTGATCTTCCTCATTGCTCAACATATTTTTAAACTCCAAATCTTCAATGGCTTGGCAAGTGCTATCAAAATGTGATGCAAACTCTTCTTCCGACATCTCTCCTGCTTGCTTAAATTCCATAAGGGTTTCCAAATCTTCAATCATTGAAAAAACTTTTTGAAAAGCTTCAGTCCATACCTTTTTTTGTTTGATTTTCCTTAAATGTAACTCGGCTTTCTGGGGGTTCTCCCAAAACGAAGGATCATGCGTTTGCTCCTCTTCGTCTGCTATAAGGACAAGCTTTTGATCAATGTCAAAGATATTCCCGAAGTTTTGAACAACGGGTATTTAATTCTTGGATTTGTATCGAATTCACAATAATTTATCAATATAATGCCTCCCAAAGCAAATCTCGGAAGGTGGTAATCTCTTCCCGATTGGCAGGCTTGTCTGATTGAACAATCAATTGGATTAGGTAGTCAAACTCTGAAATGTCCATTTCTTCTTCCTCTCCTTCGAAAAAACCCAAATCAAAATTTTCATTGTCTTGGATGTATTCTGAAGCCAAACGCAAAATTTTAATCACTGCAGGATCTTTTTCGACCTTGACCATCTCTCTAACCGCTAACAATTCGGCACTCACCCAGTTGGGGTCCAGCCCCTCTTTCGACTTTTTTGCGATTTTCAACAATCTATCTTTGGCCTCCTGGTTTTCCATAGAAGTTCAAATTTAGTATATTTTTTCACTTTACTACCTTTAAACACCTTACATACATTGGCTTTTAATGATTATCATTTTGCTGATTACCTTTGATACAAAACAAAAGCATTGAAAGCAGAAGTAATCACCATAGGAACTGAGATTTTAATTGGTCAAACCATCGACACAAACTCTGCATGGATTGGAAAAAAATTAAACAACATAGGCATTCAAATAGAGCGAATTTCTAGCATCAAAGATGAAGAAAAAACAATAATAGATTCACTCCACGAAGCCTCAAAAAGGGCAGACATCATTATCACAACTGGTGGCTTGGGGCCAACCAATGACGACATCACGAAATTTACACTTTGTAAATATTTTCATACAGAGCTAATTGAAGACCAAACTGTTTTGAAAAATGTGAAAACAAGGCTTGCCAAAAGAGGGATTGAAATGAAAAAGATAAATCGAGACCAGGCTTTGGTTCCAAAAAATTGCTTACCCCTTGAAAACAAAAATGGAACTGCTCCAGGCATGTGGTTTCAAGAAAATGACAAGATTTACGTCAGTATGCCCGGAGTCCCTTATGAAATGATGGGTATCATGGAAAATTGGGTGTTGCCAAAATTGTCAGACCAAATAAAGATTAAAACCAATATCGTTCACCGCACCATTACCGTTGTAAACACACCAGAATCAATCTTGGCTTCACATCTTGCCAATTTTGAAAAGCAGTTGCCTGCATTTTTATCTTTGGCCTATTTGCCGCACAAAACTTTGGTGAGGATTCGTCTGAGTGGAGAACACACAGACAGCGTATTTTTGGAAGAGTGCATGGAAAAAAACCTGATTTCAATGAAAAATACATTACATCAACACACATTTTTCGAAGGAAGTCTTGGGATGGTGCAGATTGTTGCACAACTTCTAGTAAAACAAAATAAGACGATATCCATCGCAGAAAGCTGTACAGGAGGTGCCATTTCTGCACAGCTTACTTCTATTTCTGGAATTTCTCGAGTCTTCAAAGGATCTGTTGTGGCCTACCACAATGAAATCAAACAAAAACTAAAAGTGCAAAATGAAACCATTGAGCATTTTGGTGCCGTGAGCCAAGAAACCGTCAAAGAAATGTTACAAATTAGAAATGAATTTGGCACGAATACATCGGTGGCAATATCGGGGATTGCTGGTCCCAGCGGAGGATCAAACGAAAAACCCGTTGGAACAGTTTTTATAGGTGTTTCTAACGACAAGATTTCTAAAATTAAGCGTTTTAAATTCAATGGAAACAGACAAGCGATTATCCATAGTTCATGCTTTTTTGCAATGGAAATGATTAGACAACTTTTAATGAATGAAATTGAATAGCAATCAATAATTAGCGATTATTGCACTAGACTTATGGCAAAAACAATGTTAATCATGCCCAAGATGGGCGAAAGCATAGCTGAAGCAACCATTATCAAATGGCTGAAGTCTGAAGGAGAACCCATTGAAGTAGATGAAGCTGTTTTAGAAATCGCTACAGACAAAGTAGACTCCGAGGTTCCCTCTCCTATTCAAGGTGTTTTAGGCAAATTATTGTTTCAAGAAGGTGATGTCGTAAAAGTGGGTGCAGAGATAGCAGAAATTATAACGGAAAGTGACGAAAAAAGTAAAGAGATGGAAACCACCGATACCAAACCATTGGAGTCCATTGCAGAAAACATCGAAAAAGAAATAGATACCCTCGTTCAGAAACAATCTGAACAACCAAAACCAGCGAATAAAAGTGATAGATTTTACTCGCCTTTGGTTTTAAATATTGCCAAAACCGAAGGTATTTCTCTCGAAGAATTAGAAAATATCCAGGGCAGCGGGAAAGACGGTAGAGTAACAAAAAAAGACATAATTGCTCTTGTTGGTCGCAAGAATCAAAATCCAACGACAGAAGAAAAATCTTCTAAAGAAACTAAGGCAAATCATTCAGCAGCACAAAACCAAGTGAAATATGTGGATGGGAAAGACGAAATCATTCAAATGGATCGGATGAGAAAACTCATTGCCGAACATATGGTGAATAGCAAAAAAACAAGTCCACACGTCACCTCATTTGTTGAAGCAGACGTGACCAACATAGTAAGGTGGAGAAACAAAGTGAAAAAAGAATTTCAAGAAAGGGAGGGTGAGAAAATTACATTCACTCCAATCTTTATAGAGGCAGTGGCGAACGCAATAAAAGAATTCCCGCTCATCAATGCAAGTGTAGATGGAGATCAAATTGTCAGAAAAGGAAACATCAACATCGGAATGGCAGCCGCTCTTCCAAGCGGCAACTTAATTGTTCCCGTGATTAAAAATGCAGACCAGTTAAATTTGCTCGGACTGGCCAAACAAGTAAATGACTTGGCCAATAGGGCGCGAAAAAATCAACTAAAACCAGAAGAAATACAGGGCGGCACCTATACCATAACCAATGTCGGCACTTTTGGGAATGTAATGGGTACACCCATCATCAATCAACCTCAAGTAGCTATATTGGCCCTAGGCGCAATTCAGAAAAAACCTGCGGTTATTGAAACCCCCGATGGAGATTTTATCGGAATAAGGCACAAAATGTACCTTTCACACTCCTATGACCATAGGGTAGTCGATGGAGCATTGGGTGGACAATTTGTTAGAAAAGTAGCAGACCTATTGGAAGCTTGGGATATCAATCGCTCAATTTAATTTATTTAGAAAAAATCAGTAAAATTTTTCTTCTTTTAGTGATTGTAAAAACAAATTGAGTAATTTTGTTGCTCAATTTTGATTGAAACACTTATCTCTTCCAAAACAAGAATTAAGCTTCTGCTTAAGTTCTTTCTAAACTCCTCAAATCGCTCCTATTTGAGAGGCTTGGAAGCAGAATTCAAAGAGTCGACCAATGCCATTCGTCAAGAATTAATCAAATTTGAAGAGGCAGGCCTTTTGATCTCTGAAAATGAGGGAAACAAAAAGTACTTTAAAGCCAATTTGGCGCATCCTCTTCACAATGATTTAAAAAGTATCATTTATAAAATGGTGGGACTCGATACGGTTATTGAAAATGTGGTTCTTAAATTGGGCGATCTAAACAGAGTTTACCTCTCAGGTAAATTTTCAAAAGGATTGGACAGCGATTTGGTTGAGTTGATTTTTATTGGGGAAATCGACAAAAAATATTTGCAAGAATTGTGCGAAAAAGCAGAACTCTTGATCAAAAGGAAAATTAAAAAAATTGTTTACAATTTAGAAGAATACATGGAAGCTACCGCAAAGGAAAATTTCTCCCAGTACCTTCTACTTTGGAGCAAATAATGATAAGACGATAGCGTCTTTTAAACAAAAAAACTACTTGGCCATTGGGACTGAGGAGGCGAAGCTGTAGGAAATGACAAACAACAAAAAAATACAAATGGTGGACTTGCAAGCCCAATATGCAAGACTAAAAGGCTCCATTGATTTAGAAATTCAAAAAGTATTGGATTCTGGTCAATTCATCAACGGCCCCCAAGTGAAGGAATTTACCGAGCAACTAAAAAAATTTCTGAAGACCAATCATGTAATTACTGTTGCCAATGGAACCGATGCCTTACAAATATCTCTTCAAGCACTAGATCTTCCGAAAGGATCCGAAATTATTATTCCTTCTTTTACCTACGTAGCCACCGCAGAAGTAGC
This sequence comes from uncultured bacterium, assembly GCA_963991985.1. Taxonomy (GTDB): domain Bacteria; phylum Bacteroidota; class Bacteroidia; order NS11-12g; family UBA9320; genus MED-G17. Next base: position 41,190 of record CAXDRX010000009.1, read on the forward strand.
AGCACACTTGGGCTACAAAATTAAATTTGTGGACGTAGACAGCGACCTATTTACCATTTCTCCAAAATCCCTGAAACAAGCCATTAGTAAAAATACAAAAGCCATTATGCCTGTCCATTTGTATGGACAATCTGCTCCCATGGATGAAATAATGGAAATAGCCGATGGTGCTCAACTAAAAGTTATTGAAGACAACGCGCAAGCCATTGGAGCAGAATACTGTGGTAAATATCATAGCGGTTTTGCAGGCTCTTTTGGCGACTTTGGGACGATTTCATTTTTCCCATCCAAAAATTTGGGGGCCTATGGCGATGGAGGTGCTATTTGTTCCAACAATGAAAAGTGGGCAGAAAAAGCACGAATGATTGCAAATCATGGACAATCAAAAAAATATGTACACCACATCCTAGGCGTCAACTCGCGCCTAGACACCATACAGGCTGCCATTCTATTGGCAAAACTTCCGCACTTAAAAAATTTTATTAGCGTAAGACAAAAAACAGCCAATAAGTATGATGAAATTCTTAGTGAACTGCCCAAGCACATCTCTATACCCAAAAGAGCAAGCTACAGCAGTCACGTTTTCCATCAATACACAGTGAAAATAAAAAATGGCAGGCGAGATTATCTTAAATCCCAACTTGCAAAGAGAAACATTCCAAGCATGATCTATTATCCCATTGCCCTGCATCAGCAAAGAGCATATAAAAATGAAGTAGTGGTTGGCCCTTTGAACAATACTGAAAATTTATGTGCTGAAGTCCTGTCGCTACCCATCCACAGCGAAATGGACACCCAAACAGCTCAATTTATCGCAGAGAATGTAGTCCAAATTTTGAAAAACAATGGATAATCTTTTCAGAGAAGAAATACTGGTCTCTAAAAGTGAGCGAGAGAAAAAAAATGGACACAAAGGAACAGTTTTGTGGTTCACAGGACTTTCGGGTTCCGGAAAAAGCACCATTGCCAAACATCTGCAGAAAAGACTTTTTTCAGATGGAATTCAAACTTTTATGTTGGACGGGGACAACATAAGACTTGGGTTAAACAAAGATTTGAGCTTTAGTGGACCCGATCGATTAGAAAATATTCGAAGAATAGCAGAAGTCGCCCATTTATTTTCTCAAGCTGGTATGATTGCCTTGTGTAGTTTTATTTCGCCAAGCAAAAAAATGAGAGATTTGGTCAGAAATCTTAATTCTCCATGCTTTTATGAATTTTTTGTAAAATGCTCCCTAGAAACTTGCGAACGAAGAGATCCAAAAGGACTTTACGCCAAAGCAAGAAAAGGAGAAATACGAAATTTTACCGGCATTTCTGCTCCTTATGAGGTTCCCGAAAATCCCGATCTAATTTTGGATTCAGACCACAAATCCATTTCCGAAATTGTGGAAGAAACACATCAATTTTTGAAAATAAATCAAATCCTATAATGTATCAACCATTAAGCCATTTAGAAGAATTAGAGTCCGAAGCCATCTACATTATACGCGAAACTTTTGCTCAATTTGAAAATCCAGCAATTTTATTTTCCGGCGGTAAAGATTCCATTGTTTTAACGCATCTTGCAAAAAAGGCTTTTTGGCCTGCCAAAATTCCATTTCCCTTGGTGCATATCGATACTGGACACAATTTCACGGAAACCATTGATTTTAGAGATTATTTGGTCAAAAAACTAGGTGTACAACTGGTGGTTGGTTCCGTACAAAAATCTATTGATGATGGGAAAGTCACCGAAGAAAGCGGAATCAATGCCAGCCGAAACAAATTACAAACGACCACTCTGCTCGATACCATTGAAGAACAAAAATTTGATGCTTGTATGGGTGGAGCTAGAAGAGATGAAGAAAAAGCAAGGGCCAAAGAACGTTTTTTTTCTCATAGAGATGAATTTGGCCAATGGAACCCCAAAGATCAAAGACCAGAGATTTGGACTTTATTAAATGGTAAAAAAAACCTTGGCGAACATTTTAGAGTTTTTCCAATCAGCAATTGGACAGAAATGGACATTTGGCAATACATCAAAAATGAATCCATTGAATTACCTAGTCTGTACTTTTCACATACAAGAGACACCATTGTGCGGAATGATACCATCTTAGCTGTAACGAAGTTCATACAAGTTCGGGAAAATGAAAAAATTAAAAAAAGAACGGTAAGATTTCGGACCATGGGCGATGCGACCATCACAGGTGCTATAGAATCTGAAGCATCAAGCTATGAACAAATTATCAATGAAGTTGCAGCAACAAGAACCACTGAAAGAGGTGGAAGAGCCGATGACAAACGTTCTGAAACAGCCATGGAAGACAGAAAAAAAGAAGGATATTTTTAAAAAATGGATTTATTGAGATTTACAACAGCCGGCTCCGTTGACGATGGAAAAAGCACCCTTATTGGTCGATTGCTTTACGATTCCAAAAGCATTTTTGAGGACCAGTTGGCATCAGTGGAAAAAACAAGCGCAAAAAAAGGGTTGGAACATATTGACCTATCCCTTTTGACAGACGGGCTCAAGGATGAAAGAGAACAAGGAATTACCATCGATGTTGCTTATCGATATTTTGCAACACCGAAAAGGAAATTCATCATTGCAGACACTCCTGGGCACATACAATATACGCGTAACATGATTACTGGAGCTTCCACGGCCAACTTGGCACTCATATTAATTGACGCACGCAACGGCATCGTAGAACAGACAAAAAGACACAGCTTTATTGCTAGTTTGCTACAAATAAAGCACCTGGTTGTGTGTGTAAATAAAATGGACTTGGTGAACTACGACAAAGAGATTTTTGACCAAATAGTAAAAGATTATAAACAATTTGCGAGCAAGCTCACCACAAGTGACTTTCGCTTTATCCCAATTTCCGCCCTACATGGAGACAATGTGGTCAACCGATCAGAAAATATGACTTGGTTTGAAGGCTCTACCCTTCTGCACACTTTGGAAAACATTCATATCGGGAATGACCACAATTTGGTAGACTGCAGGCTACCCATTCAAACGGTATTGCGACCCCACAACAAGGAATTTCACGATTTTCGCGGCTACGCCGGTCGAATCTCAAGTGGCACTTTTAAAGTAGGCGACGAAATTATGGTGCTTCCAAGTGGATTGTCATCAAAAATCTCTTCCATTGTTTACAACCAAGAAAAAATAGATATAGCATATCCCCCAATGTCCGTTGCCATAACCTTAGAAGATGACATTGATGTGACCCGTGGTGACATGATTGCACGCCCCAACAATCATCCAAGTATCAGCCAAGACATAGAAATAATGGCTTGTTGGATGGGAAATCATTCCTTGCACACAAGCAAAAAATTCATTTTATTGAATGGGACAACAGAATGCAAAGCGATCATCAAGGAAATTCGCTACAAGGTAGACATCAATACTTTGCATCGGTTGGAAGACAACAAAGAAATCAACAAAAATGATATTGCACGATTCAAACTTCGGACCACAAAACCAATTTTAGCGGATAGCTATCAAAACAACAGAAATACGGGAGCAATCATATTGGTAGATCCGGACACCAATCAAACAGTTGCTGCCGGCATGGTCATTTAATGAACATCGAACAACTTAAAAACATCATGATTTCTGCTTCGCTAAAAGCAGGCGAACAAATCATGCATATCTACCAAAAAAGCGCAAACTTTGGCATAGAAACAAAATCGGACAACTCACCGCTTACCCTTGCCGATAAAGCAGCCCACCAAATTATTTCTGAAAATCTTTTGGAAACATCTTTTCCTATATTAAGCGAAGAAGGAAAAGCAATCGACTATGAAACCCGGCAAGCATGGGATACCTTTTGGCTCATCGATCCGCTTGATGGAACCAAAGAATTCATTAAAAAAAATGGAGAATTTACTACCAATATTGCCCTCATAAAAAATGGGAACCCTGTCATGGGCGCTGTTTATGCTCCAGTACTTCAAGAATTGTATATTGGCGGTAGCCTTTTGGGAGAAGCCTTTATTCAAAAAGGAAACAATCCTCCCGTGCCATTGAGGCAAAAATCACCCAACCGCGAAGTCAAAACGGTTGTCACCTCACGTTCGCACTTGAACATGGCCACAGAAAATTACCTGAAATCTTTGGGCAAAATTGAAACAAAAGCCATCGGGAGTTCCTTAAAATTTATGCTTATTGCCAAAGGGGATGCCGAAATTTACCCAAGGTTCGGACCCACTATGGAATGGGACACGGCCGCCGCCGACGCGATTGTCTCTTTCTTGGGATATAATCTGTGTAAGGCAGATGATGACTCTCAAAAGTTGACTTACAACAAAAAAAACCTATTAAACCCTGAATTCATTTGCCAATGAGCAAAGGAAAAATTTTAGTTACCGGCGCTTGCGGATACATCGGTTCTCATACATGGACCGATTTGTTGGCCAATGGTTTTGAAGTTGTTGGACTTGATAATTTTTCCAGATCATCCCCAGAAATACTAAAGGGAATAGAGAAAATTAGCGGCAAAAAACCAATCAACCACAAAATCGACCTAAGAGATGAGTGGCAGCTGAACGATTTTTTTGAAAAAGAAAAAAATATTGATGCCATCGTGCATTTTGCTGCTTTTAAAAGTGTTGGTGAATCTGTTCAATACCCATTGCGCTATTTTGAAAACAATGTAGGCGGAATGATCAATCTATTGAAACAAGTTGAAAAACGGGACATTAAAAACTTTGTTTTTTCCTCCTCATGCTCGGTTTATGGAAATGCCAAAAAAATGCCGGTTACTGAGGAAAGTGAATTGGCCAAGGCGGAGAGTCCCTATGCAAGAACCAAACAAATTTGTGAACAAATGCTTGAGGATTTTTCCTTGCCCAATGAATCAAAAATTGTCTCGCTAAGGTATTTCAATCCAGCGGGTGCACATCCAAGCAATTGTATTGGGGAATATTCGCCCGGAAAACCTCAAAACCTAATGCCTGTTGTGGTTGGGAATGCATCCGGGAAATTTCCCAAAATCGAAGTTTTTGGGACCGATTATCCAACTCGGGACGGATCTTGTATCAGAGATTATATCTACATCATGGATTTGGCGCATGGTCACACAAAAACCATTGAATATCTTTTTAACGAACAAAAAAAAGGAAGCTACCAAGTATTTAATTTGGGCACGGGCACAGGTGTCTCTGTTTTGGAAATGTTGAACGCATTTGAGCGTGAAACGGAAGTAAAACTAAATTACCACTTAGGCAAGCGACGGGAAGGAGATGTTATAGAAATTTATGCAGACCCTTCAAAAGCCAAAGAAAAACTGCATTGGGAAGCAAAATATACCTTGGGAGATATGGTGCGAACCGCATGGAACTGGGAATTAAAAAATAATCGAAAATGAATTGGTTTTTCGATTCCCGAAGCAAGCAAAAAAAATTTGATTATGGCTGCGATTGATATGAATAAGGAATTGAATAAGAAAGTTCTAATTACTGGCACATCAGGATTTATAGGTTTTCATCTAGCCAATCGTTTGGTTAACGAAGGTTTTGATGTAGTTGGCCTCGATTCAGTAAATGATTATTATGATCCCAATTTAAAGTTTAATCGCCTGAAAGAAGCGGGATTTGAGAAAGAGACCATTTTATGGAATAATCTTACTCAAAGTAAGTCAAAAAGCAATCATCGTTTTGTAAGAATGGATTTGCAAGACGATAAAAATCTTGAAAAGCTTTTCAATAAAGAGCGTTTTGATGTTGTTGTCAACCTAGCTGCACAGGCAGGGGTCCGCTATAGTCTAAAAAACCCAAAGGCCTACATAGACAGCAATATTGTAGGATTTACACATATACTCGAAAACTGTCGTCACCACAAAGTTCAACATTTGGTTTATGCAAGCAGCTCAAGTGTTTATGGATTGAACAGCAAAATGCCGCTCTCTACTCAAGACAATGTAGACCACCCGATGGCCCTTTATGCAGCGAGTAAAAAGAGCAATGAATTGATGGCACATGCTTACAGCCATTTGTATGGTTTCTCAACCACTGGCCTTCGATTTTTCACTGTTTATGGACCATGGGGCAGACCCGACATGGCTCTATTTCTTTTCACCGAAGCAATTTTAAATGGTAAACCAATAAAAATATTCAACCATGGAAAAATGATTCGAGACTTCACCTATATCGACGATATTATAGAGGGAATTTTTCGTGTTATCAATCAACATCCCAAAGGCGACCCTTCTTGGAATAGTGAAAAACCCAAACCATCTTCCTCCTCAGCCCCCTATCGTATATACAATATAGGCAACAACAATCCCATCAATCTAATGGACTTCATTGCCGCCATTGAAAAAAAATTGGGAAAAACTGCTGAAAAAATTTTGATGCCAATCCAGGCGGGCGATGTTCCTGCAACCTATGCAGATGTTTCGGATTTGGTGCAGGACTTTGACTACCAACCAAAAACAAAAATAGACATGGGCATCAATGCCTTTGTTGATTGGTATACCGAATACTATGGGTAAACAAAGAAAAACATTGATCCGATGATTGGAAAAGGTAAAGCTATTTTTTATGATTGGGTCCAACAATGGAATGGGGCACAGCTTCAGGTGACATAATATCATTTCTCAGCTACTCGTTGAAGACTATCGAGAAAAACAACAAACTAATAGAGTTAAACTATACATTAGTGATAAATCCTAACTTTTTTTGTACTTAATATGAAAAAAATCATTCTTATTTTTTTGGTTTTTACAAGCCTCTCTGCAGTATCCCAAGTGAATCGATCCTTGCTTGCTTCAAGTATTTCCGAAGAAGAAAAAGAAGCCTTATTGCAAAGCGGTTTATCAGAGGAAGAAATATTAGACAGACTGGAGAGTGAAGGCTATGATTTCCAAAATATAGAAATGCTTGACCAAGCTGAGCTAAAGAAAAGAGTGTCCTTTTATATTGAGGAAGCCCAAAAACAAAATCAGAATGCAGAAATCAAAGTTGATTCTGTTATCGATGAGAAGATTTCTGAGGCAAATCAAGAAGTTCAAGATCAAATTCAATCCAATATTGACAACGGATCTACATTGGAAGAATCAATAAATGAGGTAATCACAGAAAAATCAACAGAAAAAATAAAGATTGCAAATATTTTTGGGCATGCTGTTTTCAATAAGTCTGTTGATATTTTTAGAACAACAAAGCCAGCTCAAACCCCCAAAAACTACATTTTAAATTCAGGAGATGAAATATCAATCAACATTTTTGGAGTCTCTCAAGCAGATTTTACATTTACCATCGAAGAAGACGGCTTTATAAGACCAAAGGGATTAAACAAGATATATCTAAAAGGTTTACCTTTCTACAAAGGAAGAGAGCTTTTAATTAAGCGATTCAAACAATCTTACGCTTTCACCAATGGGCAGTTTAACGTAAACCTCAACACAGCAAGAACAATTTCGATCAACATTTTCGGAGAAGTTAACAATCCAGGCACTTTTACTGTAAGTGCTTTAAATACAGCTCTTACTGCGCTCATATCAGCAGGAGGAATCAAAGAAAATGGCTCAGTAAGAGAAATACAGGTATTCCAAAATGGTAAAATGAAAGTATTAGATGTATACAAAATACTCTCCTCTCCTATTGATGAATTTGATTATTATCTCAGCAATAATGATATCATCTATGTACCATTGTCGAAAAAGATTGTCACAATTGAAAATGGGACCAAGAGAAAAGGGCGGTTTGAACTTAAACCAGATGAAAATTTTAAATCATTGTTGGAATATGCTGGAGGATTAAATGCTGAAACCAATAATGACGAAGTAAATATTTCAAGGTATACGCAAAATCAAAGAGAGTTACTCACTTACGATTTTGAGAAATTAAAGCAAAATCCAAGTTTTATTTTAAAGGACGGGGATATAATTTCTTTTCGACTAAAGTCGAATAGAGAAAATAATTATGTAGAAATAATTGGAGAGTCCGTTCTTTATCCAGGTAGATATGAACTATCCAATGGGATGAAAATATCCAATCTTTTGGCATTAGCACAAATAGACAGCTTGACTTTTAATTTTGATTTTGGGATTTTAACTAGAAACAATTTGGACGGAACAACAAATTTATCAGCTATTTCATTCAGAGATATAGAAAGAAGTGATCTCGGCAATTTTGATCTCAAATTATTCGACAAAATTGAGGTGTTTGAAAATAAAGACTTCGAAGATAGTTATACATTCACCATTAGTGGTGCTGTGCGAGCTCCCGGAGAAAAACCCTGGTCTCAAGATTCAACACTATCCTTAAAAGATGCCATTTTCATGTCCAAAGGATTGACAGACAATGCCTACAATTTTGGTTATGTCATTGGGGAAAACTTCAAAAATGCTAAAGAGGTTAACTATAAAACATTCGATATATCAAAGGCCATTAAAAACCCAAATTCAAATGACAACTTCTTAATTCAAAGGGGTGACCAAATTTTTATACCCAAAAATGAAGACTTCGAAGATGTTTTTTCTGTCTCCACCTTAGGCGAATTCCGAAATCCACAAACCTTTTCAATATCAAAAGATTTAGACCTTATCGATGTCGTGTCGTTTTCTGGAGGTATAAAGTATGAGGGCGATCCAAAAAAAATTGAAGTGGTCAGGCTAGATAAAAATCCAACAGATGACATCTTGACAAAAACTTTTGTCTTTGAGTTAGATGAAACATACAAACCCCTACTACCGGGTAAAAAATTTGAATTGAAACCCTACGATTTAATCATTGCGCGAAAAAATCCAAATATTGATACCATTAGATATGTTGAACTCAAAGGCTTGTTTAAATATCCAGGGATATATCCAATAGTTGATAGAAAGTCAACTGTGTTAGACGTAATCAAAGCAGCAGGTGGAATTGAAATCGATGCAGATCCTCATGCAGCAAAATTTATAAGGGATGGCGAACAAATAAGTTTTGATTTCACCACCCTTTTTTCAAAAAAGAAAAATAAGCCTAAAAGAAAATCAAAATACAATATCGAGCTCTCCGACCGAGATATTCTAATATTACCAAAATCTAAAAATGTAGCAAGAATACGACTAACCGGAACAAACGCTGCTGAAGATTTGATGAAGAATGAAATAGCACTAGCACTCAGTAAAGTAGAGAGGTCTAGAAAACTAATAAATCAATATGCTGGAGGTTTTTCTAAATCAGCGAATAAAAGCTCAGTTAGAATCATTGAAAATGCTGGTAGTTCAGTAAAACGAACCAAAAATTTTGTTTTGTTTAGAGTATTCCCAAAAGTAAGTCCTGGCGACGTTGTTTTGGTATATTTAGAAAATGAAAATGAAAATGAAAATAGTGTGGATAAAATACAATCTAAAAGCAAGGACATAACCGATAAATTAACAAAATTAGCGGCTACTATAAATGTACTGGTGGGTACTTTGTCAGCGACAATAACCTCAATAGTGCTTGCTGAAAAATTATAATGGAAAAAGTAGAAGACGAAATAAGCTTAAAAGATATTTTTTTTAAACTAAAAGAAGTCCTAAGCTTCGTGTTTGAAAAAAAAGAACTCCTTATTGGCTTGTTTTTAATTGTGTTTGCTGCCTTAACGATCCGATACTACAACCAAAAGGACAAATATCAAGGTGAACTTACTTTTGTTTTCGCAAATACAAATGTCGACCCACTGTCCGGAGTTTCGAGCACGCTTAAAAGTTTTGGAATTGGCGGAGAAGGAACAAGCGATGAAGGTAAGCTTAAAGCTTTGGCCAAATCTAGGAATTTAGTCTCAAAGACACTTTCTAAATCTTTAGAAATTAGCGGCAAAAGAGATCTTCTAATCAACCACCTCATAAATACATATGAAGTATTCAAGGATGATGACACTTTAAAAGGCTTTCGATTTAAAGAAAAAGATTTTGAAGCTACAAGGCTGTCGAGAAAAGCCTACTACAAGATTCTTGGCAGATTTTTCAATCCAGAAAAACAATCTGAAATAATAGATATTGCATTTGATGAATCTTCTGGATTTTTCTCAGTCAAGAGCCTGACATTAGCCAAGGAACTATCTTACAAAATTCCGAAAATTCATTTTGAAATTATATCAGATCATTACTACAAAATGGACTTCGAACCAAAAAAGAAATCTTACGAAACAATATTAAAAAGGCAAACAGAAGTCAAGACTTCAATAGACTTAGCTGAATTAAGGCTAGCAAAATTAAAAGACAGCCGAAGAAGTTCATTTTTAAAAATAAACGATTTAGAAGAGAAAAAATTGGAATACCAATTGCAAGGCGATTACATGCTTTTAGCTGAAATCACCAAGCAATTAGAGATGGCGGATTATTTAATCTCAATTTATAAGCGCAAACTAAATTTAGTGGACAACCCGAGTTCAGTTATGAGATCTACTAAACCCCCTCTTTTTTTTACGGCAATTAAAAATGCTCTGATTTCGCTTTTTGTGTCACTATCTTCTATCTTAGCCTTGTATTTCCTTAATTTATTTCGGAAATATATCAATGAATAATTTTAGTAAAACCATATTAATCACAGGAGGCGCAGGCTTTATTGGCACCCATGTGGTAAAACACTTTGTCCAAAAATATCCTGAGTATTACATCTACAATGTGGACCTGTTGACCTATGCTGGAAACCTTCAAAATCTAAAGGAAATTGAAGACAAAACAAACCATCAATTCATCAAAGGCGACATCTGTGACTTGTCTTTTATTCGAAGAATTTTCCATCAATACCAATTTGATGCAGTCATTCATTTGGCAGCAGAATCTCACGTAGACCGTTCCATAGTGGATCCTTTGGTTTTTGTAAAAACGAATGTGCTCGGGACTGCTACCCTATTACAGGTTGCCAAAGAGAACTGGAAAAATAATTTTGAAAACAAATTGTTTTATCATGTTTCAACCGATGAAGTTTTTGGTTCCTTGAACCTTGACAATACTTTCTTTACCGAACACACGGCATACGATCCCAAAAGCCCTTATAGTGCTTCCAAAGCAAGCTCAGACCATTTGGTGCGAGCCTGGCACCATACCTTTGCTCTACCTGTTGTGTTGAGCAATTGTTCCAACAATTATGGCCCTTATCAATTTCCAGAAAAATTGATTCCCTTGTTCATCAACAATATTCTGACCAACAAAAAGTTGCCCGTTTATGGCAAAGGAATCAATGTAAGAGATTGGCTGTACGTAGAAGATCATGCAAATGCCATCGACCACATATTTCATGACGGGAAATTGGGGGAAACATACAATATTGGAGGCCACAATGAGTGGCGCAACATCGACCTCATTCAATTGTTGTGCAAATTGATGGATAAAAAATTGAAACGAAAGGAAGGAGATTCCGCAAAACTGATTCAATATGTAAGTGATAGAGCAGGTCATGACTTGCGTTATGCCATCGATGCAAGCAAACTGGAAAATGAATTGAATTGGAAACCCTCCTTACAATTTGAAGAAGGCCTTTCCAAGACCATAGATTGGTACCTCGAAAATACGGAATGGCTACAACGGGTCACCACAGGGGAATACAGAAACTACTACCAAAAAATGTATGAAGCATAAAATGAAAGGAATCATTTTGGCAGGAGGTTCGGGAACAAGACTGTACCCAATCACAAAAGCCATTTCCAAACAATTGATGCCCATTTACGACAAGCCTATGATTTATTATCCCTTGTCCATTTTGATGCTTTCTGGTATCAGAGAAATATTGATCATTACTACCCCGCAAGACAAGGAGAGTTTTGAAAGACTTCTGGGAGATGGAAGCCAGGTGGGATGCCGTTTTGAATATGCAATTCAAGAAGTGCCTAATGGCTTGGCGCAAGCATTTGTGATAGGGGAAAAATTTATTGGCTCTTCCCCCATTGCCCTTATTTTGGGAGACAATATCTTTTATGGGTCTGGGCTAAGCCGTCTTTTACAAGAAAGTGCAACAATTCTAGACGGGGCAAAAGTTTTTGCCTACCCCGTGCAAGATCCAGAGAGGTATGGCGTTGTAACTTTCGATAAAAATCAAAAGGTCACTTCCATCGAAGAAAAACCCCAAAACCCCAAATCCAACTATGCTGTCCCAGGACTCTATTATTACGACAATCAGGTGGTGGAAATTGCCAAAAAGATACAACCCTCAGCAAGAGGGGAATACGAGATCACAACAGTAAACCAAGTGTATATGGAAAATGGCCAATTAAGCGTTGGGCTAATGAACAGAGGAATGGCTTGGTTGGATACGGGCACTTTTGATTCCCTGAATGATGCTTCTGAATTCGTTCGGGTAATAGAAAAAAGACAATCGAGAAAAATTGGCAGTATCGAGGAAGTGGCTTGGAGAATGGGATTTATTGATGATCAACAATTGACCCACTTGGCAAAACCCCTAGAGAAAAGTGGGTATGGAAAATATTTGAAAAGATTATATGATTATAGCTGAATTGGCCCAAGCTCATGAAGGTAGCCTAGGCATTGCCCACTCTTACATAGATGCATTAGCTGAAACAGGAGTTGATGCCATCAAATTCCAAACGCATATCGCCGATGCAGAAAGCAGTATTCATGAGCCATTTCGAGTAAAATTCAGTTATGAAGACAATACTCGGATTGACTACTGGAGAAGAATGGAGTTTACACCAGAGCAATGGGCAGGATTAAAAGCACACTGTGAAGAAAAAGGCTTGGAATTTATTTCTTCTCCGTTCAGTATTGCAGCAGTAGAACTGTTGGAGAACTTGGGGGTAAAGCATTATAAAATTGGTTCGGGAGAGGTTTCTAATTTTTTGATGCTTGAAAAAATTGCCAAAACAGGCAAACATATTTTTGTATCTTCAGGAATGAGTTCTTTCGCAGAATTAGACAAATCAGTAGCCTTTTTAAAAGAAAACAATAGCTCATTTAGCCTTTTTCAATGCACTACAGCTTATCCCACACAAGCAGCAGAATGGGGACTAAATGTAATTGGAGAGTTAAAAGAACGTTATGGTGTGCCAGTTGGGTTTAGTGATCATTCGGGAAATATTTACGCTTGTTTAGCAGCTACTTCACTAGGTGCTGATTTATTAGAATTTCATGCAGTATTTGATAAACGAATGTTTGGGCCTGATGCAAAATCATCACTAACGATTGATGAAGCCAAAAGTTTAGTTGATGGGGTAAGACAGATTCGTACTTCTTTAGATTCTCCTATTGACAAAAGCGATAACTCGCGCTTCACGGAATTGAAAAACATCTTTGAGAAATCATTAGCAGTGAATAAAAGTCTTAAAACTGGGCATGTATTGTGTATTGATGATTTAGAAGCGAAGAAACCGAAGGGTTTTGGAATAGATGCAAAGGAGTTTAGAAGTGTAGTAGGAAAGATATTGACAACTGATTTAGTTGTAGGTAGTTTTTTGACTGAAAAAGATATATAATTGATGAGTAAGAAACGTACAATATGTGTAGTAGTTACTGCACGCCCTTCTTACAGCCGAGTAAAAACTGCACTCAAGGCCATTGACGAACATCCTGAACTAGAATTACAATTGGTGGTAGCGGCTTCCGCTTTGTTGGAGCGATACGGTTCTGCTGTAAACTATATGGAAAAGGATGGTTTTACCGTTGCAGCCAAAGTGTTTAATGTCCTTGAAGGCGAAAACCTTGCTGCTGCTGCTAAAACTACAGGAATTGGCATATTAGAGTTGTCTAGCGTCTTTGTGAATTTACAGCCTGATATTGTAGTAACGATTGCCGATCGTTTCGAGACTATGGCAACGGCTATTTCCGCAAGTTATATGAATATTCCACTAGCGCACATTCAAGGTGGTGAGGTTACTGGTAATATTGATGAAAAAGTAAGACATGCCATTACCAAACTTGCTGATTATCATTTTGTGGCTTCTGAAGGAGCAAAAGAACGTGTCTTGAAACTAGGAGAAGAACCTGATTTTGTATTCAATACAGGTTGCCCTTCTATTGATTTGGCAAAAAATATTTTAGACAGCCCTGCACTCGACTTCAATCCTTATGAAAAATATGGAGGTGTAGGTATTCAGGAAGATATTAGCAAAGGATATTATGTAGTGATGCAGCACCCTGTTACCACTGAGCATCGAGCAGCTCGTGAGCATGTAGAGCAAACTTTAGAGGCGATGCAAGATGCAGATAAGCCAGTATTTTGGTTTTGGCCCAATGTAGATGCTGGTGCAGATGGTACTTCGAACGGCTTACGCGCTTTTAGAGAACGAAATCCTATCAATAGATTCCATTTCTTTAAAAATATGGAACCTTCTGACTTTTTGCGCCTACTCTACAATGCTGATGCATTGATTGGCAACAGTAGTGTTGGAATCAGAGAATGCGCATTCTTAGGGATTCCAGTAGTAAATATTGGTGTAAGACAAAATAAAAGGGATCGCGGGAATAATGTGATTGATGTTGATTATAATACGAAGCAAATTATAGATGCCCTTGAGCAGTTTAAGTCGAATGGACGACCTGCTTCTTCTGATATTTATGGTGGTGGAAATGCTGGAGATAATATTGCAGATGTATTGGTAAAAGTGCCTTTACGTTTTCATAAAACAATTGTGTATTAATGAAAGTATTGGGTTTAATCCCTGCTCGTGGAGGCTCTAAAGGAGTTCCAAGAAAGAACATCAAAAACCTGTGTGGCAAACCTTTGATTCAAT
>CAXDRX010000010.1:0-55149 GCA_963991985.1 uncultured bacterium
TTGGTCTACGAAATGAGAGCCCAAGGAGGGACCGCCATTTGGAACCAAAACAATCTGTCGGGAACAAACGTCAAAACAGGAATTTATTTGGTATTCTCTGCCAATCAGGATGGTAGCGAGACCATGGTAAACAAATTTTTATTGGTCAGATAATGCTATGCTTACCAAAGCAAGGGGAATTGTAATCAAAAATATCCATTATGGTGAAACAAGCTTAATCAGTAAGATTTTGCTCGAAAATGAAGGAATAAAAACATTCCTGACCAACGGGGTAAGGTCAAAAAAAGGAAAGTTCAAGCCAGCCCATTTTCAAATATTTACACTGTTAGAACTTGATTACTACGCAAAAGAAAATGCAAACTTTTTGAGGATAAAAGAAGCCAAACTCAACCCAGTTTTGCATGGACTCCAGGGAAACATTCCAAAAATTTTACTTGTGCAAAAAATGGCAGACTTTGCAAGTAGAATTTTTCAAGACAACTTTTCAGAGGCTGCCACCTTTTATTTTTTTGAAGAATATCTTTTGTATTTGAACGAAAATAAAATTCATCCAGATGCTTTTTACATACATTTTTTAATTTCCATCAGCAATATTCTAGGAATCTCTTTGGCGCATCTGCCTTCATATCCCTCTTATTTTGATTTAGAGAAACTCGAAAAAACAAATACGGAGTTTGGTGGTCACAAAATTTCTGTTGAAGAACAAGAATTTATTTCCACGACTTTTCATTGGGGGATATCTGAGCATGAACGTTTGACAAGCTTTCAGGGAATAAAGAAACTCTCCGAGACCCTAGAAAAATTTTATACCCAAAAAACTTTCAAAAAAAGAATAGGTACCCAAAGCAGGAGATAACAAAAAAAGCTAGCCAAATGAGACAACCTATTTCCTTATTTATTATCTGTTTTCTCTTACCAAACATCACAAAAGGGCAAATCGATACAGGCGTAATTTTGAAAAGAGAGATTAGTGGGACAGACACACTTTTTTCAAGCATGCTTGGAGAATATATGCTCAAAGGAATGGAATCACAAAAGGCAAGGAAGGAGTATCTAAAATTGATATACAACACCAAAAAAGTAATGCCATATGCAAAACTTGCTGCTTTCCGCATCCAAATGTTGGAAGACAATTTGAACCAAATCAACGGAAAAAAAGAAAGAAAGAAATATTTAAAGGAAACAGAAAAACAAATCAAAATGGAATTTATGGGAGATTTGAAAAAACTAAGCAAAAGTCAAGGCAAACTATTGCTCAAATTGATTCATCGGGAAACAGGAAAGACAACATTTTCTATATTGAAAGGTTATAGGGGTAATACAACGACTATTTTTTGGAGTATGATGGCAAGATTTTATGATGCCAGTCTTAAAGTTAAATTTGATCCTATCGAAGACTACCAGATAAACTATATCATAGAAAAATATAAATTAGAATAAATGAAATTGGACATACTTGCATTTGGTGCCCACCCAGACGACGTTGAACTTGGATGTTCAGGAACCCTTGCTAAAATGGTAAGGCAGGGAAAAAAAGTTGGCATTATAGATTTAACCAGAGGAGAGTTGGGTTCGCGCGGAAACGAAAAGATCAGGACCAAGGAAGCTAAAAAGGCAAGTGAAATTTTAGGCATCCATTATCGAAACAATCTTGATCTTGGAGATGGATTTTTTGAAGTCAACAAAAAGAATATCAAAGAAGTAATAAAGGAAATTAGAAGATGTAGGCCTTCAACTATACTGGCAAATGCCCCGAAAGACAGACACCCCGACCATGGAAAGGGTGCCGATTTGATTCTAAAGGCAAATTATTTGTCTGGATTGGTTAAGATAAAAACAAGCGTCAATGATCACGATCAAAGTCCACATAGAGCCAGTCATATCTTCCATTACATCCAGGATTTCTATATCGAACCTGACTTTTGCATCGATATTGGTGATTTTGTCCAAATCAAAGAAAAAGCCATTCAAGCTTTTGCCTCACAATTTTATGACCCAAACAACTTAGAAAAAGAAACACCGATCAGCAAAGCATCATTTATGCAGCACATCAAGGGAAGAGCCCTGCAATTTGGACGCTACATTCAAAAAGACTTCGCTGAAGGTTTTTTGAGCGCACAACCCTTCGAGTTAAAAGAGCTGCCGCTTTAAGTTGCATTTTTCTTGCAATACCTTATTTATTTATAAGCAAATTGTTTAATTTTGCCGCCCCTCCGAGGGGAGGTGGAGCAAGTGCTCAGGAAAATAAAAAAAATAACTGACAATGCGGTTTGTCAAAACAGTAATCTAGTGTTACTTTTGCAGACCTTTTTAAAAAGTAGATGCCAACCATACAGCAATTAGTAAGAAAAGGAAGGTTTACTCAAAAAACCAAAAGTAAATCTCGTGCTTTGGATTCCTGCCCACAGCGAAGGGGCGTTTGTACACGTGTTTATACCACAACTCCCAAAAAACCAAATTCGGCGATGCGAAAAGTCGCACGGGTTAGGCTCACCAATGGCAATGAGGTAAATGCTTACATTGGCGGCGAAGGTCACAATTTGCAAGAGCACTCAATCGTGCTGGTAAGAGGCGGAAGGGTCAAGGACCTTCCAGGCGTACGGTACCATATTGTTCGTGGAGCTCTCGATACAGCTGGTGTGGAAGGAAGAACCCAAAGACGATCGAAATACGGAACCAAAAAGCCCAAATCAAAGAGTTAAAAAACCATGAGAAAAAGTAAAGCACGGAAAAGAGTCGTTCTGCCAGATCCGAAATTTAATGATATTATGGTTTCCACATTTATAAATAATTTGATGTGGGATGGTAAAAAACAAACGGCTCAAAGAATTTTTTATGATGCCATAGATATCGTAGAAAAAAAACATACAGGTGAGGAATCCGGGTTGGATGTTTTCAAAACAGCCTTAGAGAATATAATGCCAAGTGTAATGGTCAAATCCCGACGGGTAGGAGGGGCAACCTTTCAAATCCCAATGGAGGTAAAATCCAACCAAAAAATTGCTTTCGGCATGAAGTGGTTGATCAAATTTTCTCGAAAAAGAAATGACAAGTCCATGGCTGAAAAATTAAGCTCGGAAATTCTTGCAGCTTCCAAGGGAGAAGGTGCAGCTGTTAAAAAGAAGGAAGATACCCACAAAATGGCAGAAGCAAACAAAGCATTCTCACACTTTAGAGTATAAGATTGAACCAAAATGTCTAGAGATTTAAAATTTACACGAAATATTGGTATTGCCGCCCACATCGACGCGGGAAAAACAACTACTACCGAACGAATCTTATATTATGCAGGAGTTTCCCATAAAATTGGAGAAGTGCACGATGGAGCAGCTACAATGGATTGGATGGAGCAGGAACAAGAAAGAGGAATTACCATCACTTCTGCAGCGACAACTGTCTTTTGGCCTCACCGAGGAAACAAATATCAAATCAACATCATAGATACGCCAGGACACGTAGACTTTACGGTAGAAGTAAATCGTTCCCTGCGGGTATTGGACGGATTGGTATTTTTGTTCAGCGCAGTCGATGGTGTAGAACCTCAATCTGAAACCAACTGGAGACTGGCTGACAACTATAAAGTTCCTAGAATTGGTTTTGTAAATAAAATGGATAGGCAAGGGGCCGACTTCTTAAATGTTTGTAACCAAGTAAAGGAAATGCTCGGAAGTAATGCCGTCCCGTTACAACTTCCAATTGGAGCGGAGGATAATTTTAATGGCGTTGTCGATTTGATAAACAACAGAGGTATCCAATGGAACGAGGAGGATAAGGGAATGACTTTTAAAGAAATTCCCATTCCAGATGAAATGAAAGAGGATGTAGACAAATACCGAGAATTACTATTGGAATCTGTGGCTGAGTACGATGAAACCTTGATGGAAAAATTCTTTGAGGATCCTGACTCCATCACCGAGGCAGAAATCCTAAATGCACTTAGACAGGCTTGTTATGATGGTTCTATTGTCCCAATGACCTGTGGGTCTGCATTCAAAAATAAAGGTGTCCAAACCATGCTAGACCATGTAATGGAACTTTTGCCTGCACCAACAGATGTAGAAGCAATTATTGGTACCAACCCCAATACGGAGAAAGACGAACAAAGAAAACCATCGGCCGATGAGCCTTTTGCTGCCTTGGCCTTCAAAATTGCAACTGACCCATTCGTAGGTCGTCTTGCTTTTGCAAGATCCTATTCAGGAATTTTGAATGCTGGTTCATATGTATTCAACACCCGAACCAACAAAAAAGAAAGAATTTCAAGAATTTTTCAGATGCACGCCAACAAACAGAATCAAATTCCACAGTTGCATGCTGGAGACATTGCGGCTCTTGTTGGTTTTAAAGACATAAAAACCGGAGATACCCTTTGCGATGAGAATGCACCTATCGTATTGGAATCAATGAAATTTCCAGATCCTGTCATTGGTATTGCGATTGAACCAAAAACACAAGGTGATGTTGACAAATTGGGTATGGCCTTGGCTAAGCTTGCTGAGGAGGATCCTACCTTTCAGGTAAGAACGGACGAAGAAACAGGCCAAACAGTAATTTCAGGAATGGGTGAACTACACCTTGACATTATCATGGATAGGCTTAAACGAGAATTTAAGGTAGAAGCCAACCAAGGAGCTCCCCAAGTGGCATACAAAGAGTCAATCACAGCCTCTTTCTCGCATCGTGAAGTGTACAAAAAACAATCAGGTGGTAGAGGGAAATTTGCCGACATTCAATTTGAGATTATGCCAGCTGATGAGGGAAAAGAAGGTCTCGAATTTGTAAACGAAATCGTTGGTGGTGCTATTCCGAAGGAATTTATACCATCTGTTGAGAAGGGTTTCAAAGAAGCGATGAAAAACGGTATTCAAGCCGGTTATGCCGTGGAGGCGTTAAAGGTTAGATTGTATGACGGGTCATTCCATGCCGTTGATTCAGATCAGTTGTCCTTTGAGACAGCCGCAAAAATGGGGTTCCGGTCAGCAGCAAAACAAGCAACTCCTGTTATCCTCGAGCCAATCATGAAATTAGAAGTTTTAACTCCAGAGGAAAATATGGGAGATATTATGGGTGACTTAAATCGTCGAAGAGGACAAATGGAAGGAGTAGACGAGAGAGCAGGTTCTCAGGTTGTGAGAGCCAAAGTCCCACTAAGTGAAATGTTCGGATATGTAACCCAATTAAGAACCATGTCTTCTGGAAGAGCGACTTCCACAATGGAGTTTTCCAATTATGATATCGTTCCATCGGGAATTGCAAAGGAAATATTAGAATCGAAAAACGGATAAGCAATATGTTGAATCAAAAAATTAGAATTAAACTAAGGTCCTACGATCACAATCTCATTGACAAATCAGCTGAAAAAATTGTAAAGTCCGTAAAAGCGACAGGCGCTGTTGTAAACGGGCCGATTCCATTGCCAACTAAAAAACAGATTTATACAGTTCTTAGATCACCACATGTGAATAAAAAATCAAGAGATCAGTTTCAATATGCCACCTACAAAAGACTTTTGGATATATATAGTTCAACATCCAAAACAGTGGATGCCCTTATGAAATTGGAATTGCCTAGCGGTGTAGACGTTGAAATAAAAGTGTAGTATCATGATTAAATTAGTAGGAAAGAAAATCGGAATGACAAGCATTTTTACTTCAGAAGGTAAAAATATTCCTTGCACTGTAGTAAAAGCAGAGCCCAATATTGTTACACAAGTAAAAACTAAAGAAAAGGATGGATACAATGCCATTCAAATTGGGGCAATAGAGAAAAGAGAGAAGTCTGTAAAAAAGCCAGAGAAAGGCCATTTTGGTAAGGCAAAAACATCGCCAAAACAACGGTTAATCGAATTTAAAAACCCTGAAAAAGACTTTACGGTAGGAGACCAAATTAGCATCGAAGATTTCCAAATTGGTGAATTTGTTGATGTTCGTGGGGTTTCAAAAGGAAAAGGCTTTCAAGGAGTAGTAAAAAGACACGGTTTTGCCGGAGTTGGAGGTCAGACACATGGACAGCACAACAGAAATAGAGCACCAGGTTCTATTGGAAACGCATCGACACCTTCCCGAGTTTTTAAAGGAATGAAAATGGCAGGCCGAACCGGTGGTGTAAATAGAAAGCAGCTTAACCTTGAAGTTGTTAAAATTATCTCAGAGGAAAACCTAATTGTGATCAAGGGAGCGGTTCCAGGCCACAAGGGAAGCATTGTAATCTTAGAAAAATAATGAAGTTAGCAGTTTACAACATAGAGGGAAAGGAAACAGGAAGAGAAGTAGAAGTAAAGCAATCCATGTTTGGTGACAACCCTAATGACCATGCAATTTACCTCGAAGTAAAGCATCACATGGCCAACAAGCGACAAGGGAATCACAAAACAAAAAACAAGTGGGAAATTACTGCTTCCACCAAAAAAATTAAAAAACAAAAGGGGACAGGAACAGCACGAGCAGGAAGTGTAAAATCTGGTGTGATGAGAGGAGGAGGCCGATTTCACGGTCCAGAACCAAGGTCTTACAATATGAAGCTCAACAAGAAAGTAAGATCATCAGCCAGAAAATCTGCCTTACTGCATAAGTTCAACAACAAAGAGGTAAAAGTTATCGAGGAGTTTAGTTTTGAAAAGCCAAGCACAAAGAACTACCAAAATATTGTCAATGCTTTAGACATGGCGCATGAAAGAACACTTTTTGTGACCAAAGAAGGCAACAAGAATATTTATCTTTCATCACGGAATTTACCATTTAGTGAAGTCAGTAATCTTGAACAACTCAACACCTACGAACTGCTAAAGGCAAAACATATTGTTTTCACAGAGGAAGCGATTAAAAATCTTCAGAAACTAATCAGCTAATGCAAATACTTATCAAGCCCATAATCACAGAAAAGAGTTCAAAACTTGGAGAGTCACTAAACCAGTACGGTTTTGTGGTAAACAAAAAGGCTTCTAAAGATGAGATTAAAGAAGCAGTAGAAAAAATGTACGGGGTCAGTGTTCAACGTGTAAACACGATGAACTACCTTGGAAAAAAGAGAATTAGATTTACAAAAAGTGGCGTAATGCAAGGAAAAAAAAGCGACTTTAAAAAGGCGATTGTTTCAATTTTAGAAGGACAGACGATAGATTTCTACGAAAGTATTTAGATTATTATGCCAGTAAAAAAACTCAGACCGATTACACCAGGCCAAAGATTTAGAATGGCCAATACATTTGAGGAAATAACAACAAGCAAGCCAGAGAAGAGCCTTTTGGCCCCGATTAAAAAATCTGGCGGAAGAAATAATCAGGGTAAAATGACAATTCGATATCGAGGAGGTGGACACAAAAGAAGATACAGAATTGTTGATTTTAAAAGAAAAAAACAAGGAGTGGCGGAAGTGCTGTCTATTGAATATGACCCAAACAGATCTGCTTTTATATCTCTCATTCAATTTGAGGATGGCGAAAAAAGCTATATGCTCGCTCCACGTGGAATTGAGAAAGGACAAAAAGTTCAATTTGGTTCCAATGTTTCTCCGGATATTGGAAATACCCTTCCACTCAAAAATATGCCCTTGGGAACCACGGTACACAATATAGAAATGCAACCGGGTCAAGGTGGAAGAATCTGTCGATCAGCAGGAACAAGTGCCCAACTCCTTGCCAAAGAAGGTAAATATGCTATTTTAAAGATGCCTTCAGGCGAATCACGAATGATTTTGGCCAATTGCTTGGCTACTGTTGGTGTCGTGTCAAACCAAGATCATTCTTTGGTTAGGCTTGGAAAGGCAGGAAGAAATAGGTGGCTAGGGAGAAGACCAAGAACTCGTCCGGCAGCTATGAACCCAGTAGACCACCCGCAAGGGGGGGGGGAAGGTAGATCCAAAGGAGGCCAGTCAAGAAGTAGAAAGGGAATTCCCTCCAAAGGACTGAAAACAAGAAACAGAAACAAAAAGTCAAACCGATTAATACTAGAAAGACGTAAAAAATAGGTATGCCACGATCACTAAAAAAAGGACCATTTGTTCATTACAAACTTCAACGCAAAGTTGAGAAAATGAATCAGGAAAATAGGAAGGCAGTCATCAAAACTTGGTCTAGAGCCAGCATGATAACGCCAGAATTTGTTGGACTTACCTTTGCCGTTCATAACGGGAACAAATTTATACCCGTCTTTGTAACAGAAAATATGGTAGGACATAAGTTGGGTGAATTTGCCCCTACACGGACATTTAAAGGACATCAGAAGTAATGAAAGCCTTAGCAAGACTCAATAACTGCCCACTGACGCCAAGAAAAATGAGGCTGGTTGTGGACCAAATTAGGGGCCAAAAAGTGGAAGACGCCATCAACCTTTTAAAATTCAACAACAAAAAAACTTATGCGCAATATCTCGAGAAACTGCTATTGTCGGCGGTTGCAAATTGGGAGCAAAAAAACGATACTCGGGTAGATGACGATACAAATCTTTCCATAATAGAAGCATACGTAAATCAGGGGAGAATGCTAAAAAGGTTAAGGCCCGCACCACAAGGGAGAGCTCATCGCATCAGAAAAAGATCCAATCATATAACCATAGTGGTTGATAGCTTAAGTGAAGGACAAAATAAAATCGAAGAAGAAAGTAAACAAGAACAAAGAATAGAATCATAAAATGGGACAAAAAACAAATCCAATTGGGATAAGATTAGGCGTAATAAGAGGTTGGGAGTCTAGCTGGTTTGGAGGCAAAGACTTTCCAAGTAAACTTGCAGAAGACAACGAGATACGGAGATATATCCACAAAACAATTCCGCGAGCAGGAATTTCAAAGGTTGTTATTGAAAGAACAATCAAACGAGTCATCATTACAATTCACACTTCTCGGCCAGGTATAGTCATTGGCAAAGGCGGCTCAGAGGTTGATAAAACCAAAGAATCACTCAAAAAAATCACCAAAAAAGATATTCAAATTAATATTTACGAAATAAAGCGCCCAGAACTGGATGCCAAACTTGTAGCGGACAACATTGCTCAGCAAATCGAAGGAAGAATAAACTTCAAAAGAGCAATTAAGATGTCCATACAGTCTACCATGCGAATGGGAGCAGGTGGTATAAAAGTGTCCGTCGCTGGTCGATTGAATGGAGCTGAAATGGCAAGAACTCAAATGTATAAGGAAGGTAGAATTCCTTTGCATACCTTCAGAGCAGATGTAGATTATGCTCTTGCCGAAGCCAATACCATTTATGGAAAAATAGGTGTGAAAGTATGGATTTTTAAAACTGAGGTATTTGGAAAAAGAGAACTCAGCCTGAATACAGGTCTTAAACAAAAACCCAAAAGAGGGGGAATGCCGAAAAAAAGAAGAAGTTAAAATATGTTATCACCCAAGAGAGTCAAATATAGAAAACGTCAAAAAGGCAGAGTCAAAGGTCTTGCAGGAAGAGGTCACCGGTTGAACTTTGGTGATTTTGGGCTGAAGTCCATGGAGCCAGCTTGGATAAATTCCCGACAAATTGAAGCTGCACGTATCGCACTCAACCGCTATATGAAGAGAGAAGGTAAAGTTTGGATTAGAATATTTCCAGACAAACCAGTAACAAAAAAACCTGCTGAAGTCCGAATGGGTAAAGGAAAAGGTGCCCCTGAATATTGGGTTGCCGTCATAAAGCCAGGAACCATTTTGTTTGAAGTGGAAGGCGTCCCAGTAGAAGTTGCCAAAGAAGCTATGCGTCTGGCGGCACAAAAATTACCTGTTTTGACCAAATTTATCATTCACCCTGAATATCAAGAATAAAATGGAATACGCCGAAATACAAGAACTGTCAGAAAAAGAGCTCCATGCAGGACTCCGTGAAGAAAGAGAAATGCTGCTAAAATTAAAATTCAATCATGCCGTTTCTCCCATAGAAAATCCTCAAAAAATTAGTGAGACAAAGAAAGTTATTGCCCGCTATCTCACGGAAATCAGTCTTCGTCGAAACAATAAAAAAGATCAAAATAAAAAAGAAGCGTGATGGAAAGAAACTTTAGAAAGGAAATTGTTGGGATCGTTACAAGCAATTCTATGAATAAAACGGTAACCGTCTCAGTAGAAAGAAAATACAGACACCCGAAATATGGAAAGTTTGTAAAACAAACAAAGAAATTTTCGGCTCACGACGAAAAAAATGAATGCGGTTTAAATGATATCGTAAAAATCATGGAAACAAGGCCGTTAAGTAAAAATAAATGTTGGAGACTGGTAGAAATTGTAGAAAAAGCCAAATAATATGGTACAACAAGAATCAAGATTAAAAGTGGCAGACAACAGCGGTGCGAAAGAAGTTCTCTGCATTCGAGTTTTGGGAGGCACTGGAAGAAGATACGCATCCCTAGGAGACAAAATTGTTGTTACGGTAAAGGAAGCTACTCCATCGGGAAACGTTAAAAAAGGCACTGTTTCAACAGCTGTAGTAGTTAGAACCAAAAAAGAGGTTAGGCGAGCGGACGGTTCTTACATTAGGTTTGATGACAACTCGTGCGTTTTACTCAACGCTCAAAGTGAACCAAGAGGTACTCGTATTTTCGGTCCCGTTGCCCGTGAGCTGAGAGACAATAAGTTTATGAAAATCGTATCATTAGCACCTGAAGTTATTTAAAAATGAAATTGAAAATAAAAAAAGGAGATATGGTCAAAGTGCTTTCCGGTGATGATCGAAACGCCACAGGAAAAGTCCTTAGAGTATTGGCATCAAAACAAACAGCAATTGTTGAGGGAGTTAATCTTGTGACCAAACACAAAAAACCAGATGCAGAAAATCCAGATGGTTCCATTTTGAAAGTAGAAGCGCCTATACGAATGAGTAAACTTCAAGTTCTAGTCAACGGGGAGCCGACCAGGATTGGAAGAAAACTAGACGAAAATGGAAAAATAAAGCGCTATGCAAAAAAGACAGGGGACTTCATAGAATAAAAAATGACAACACCAAGACTCAAAGAAAAATACAACACTCAAATTTCTCAAAGCCTCAAAGAGGAAGGTCAGTACAAAAACGTGATGCAAATTCCTAAGCTAATGAAAATTTGCTTAAATCAAGGTATTGGTAAGGCTGTTTCAGACAAAAAAATGGTAGACACAGCAGTAGAGGAAATGTCCCTGATTGCGGGTCAAAAAGCTATACCGACTTATTCTAAAAAAGATATTTCAAACTTTAAGCTAAGAAAAAATATGCCGATCGGTTGTAAAGTAACACTGAGGGGAGACAAAATGTGGGAATTCTTGGACAGACTCATCTCTGTGGCTTTGCCAAGAGTTCGAGATTTTCAAGGGATAAGTGACAAAGGGTTTGATGGCCGGGGCAACTTTACAATGGGCATTACCGAGCAAATCATTTTCCCTGAAATAAACATTGACAAGACCAATACCATCATGGGCATGGACATCACCTTCGTAACCAATGCAAGTTCAGATGTAGAATGTTTCAATCTACTCAAAAAATTAGGAATTCCATTTAAAAACAGAAATAAATAAAATGGCAAAAGAATCAATGAAAGCAAGGCAACAAAAGAGAGCCAAAATAGTTGCCAAATACGCAGAAAAAAGAACAAAACTCAAGGCCGAAGGAGACTATGAAGCTCTTCAAAAGCTTCCAAGAAATGCTTCTCCAGTAAGACTGAGAAACAGATGTAGCTATACTGGAAGACCTCGAGGCTACATGAGAAAATTTGGTTTAAGTAGAAATGCCTTCCGAAAATTGGCCGGAGAAGGTATGATTCCTGGTGTAACAAAAGCAAGCTGGTAAAATGCAGTCAGATCCAATAGCAGATTATCTTACACAGATAAGAAATGCCATCAAGGCAAATCATAAAGTAGTCGAAATACCTTCATCTGGTATCAAAAAGTCCATCACAAAAGTTCTATTTGAAAAGGGCTACATTCTCAATTATCTTTTTACAGACGAAGGGCCTCAGGGAAGCATAAAGATTGCACTTAAATACCATCCCACCACCAAATTGCCTGCGATAAGAGAGCTAAAAAGATACAGCAAGCCCGGGCTCCGAAAATATAGCGGATCTCAAACGCTACCGAGTGTTATCAATGGATTGGGGATAGCAATCATATCCACTTCACAAGGAGTAATGACGGACAAAGAAGCAAGAAAAAATAATATCGGAGGAGAAATTATCTGTTTTATATCTTAAAATTATGTCTAGAATAGGAAAAAATCCACTCGAAATTCCAACAGGAGTGACTGTTGAAAAAATAGAAAATTCGGTTCATGTCAAAGGACCAAAAGGTGAGTTGCATCAAGAAATTCATCCAGATTTGGAACTAGAAATAGGTGATACGCAACTAAAACTCTCGAGGCCTTCGGATTCAAAAGAACACAAGTCTGCTCATGGCTTGTATCGGTCTCTCATTAAAAATATGATTGAAGGCGTAAGCAAGGGCTTCAAAACAGAACAAGAATTAGTAGGGGTAGGTTACAAGGCATCGAACCAAGGACAAATTCTTGAGATGAATCTGGGTTACTCGCACAACATATTTTTGGAAATTCCGAAAGAGGTGAAAATTACAACGGAAACGGTGAAAGGAAAAAACCCTACCATCACCTTGGAAAGTTACGATAAACAACTCATTGGCCAGGTTGCAGCCAAAATTAGATCCTTAAGAAAACCAGAACCATACAAAGGGAAGGGAGTCAAATTTGTGGGAGAGGTACTCCGAAGAAAAGAAGGAAAAACAGCAGCAAAATAACTTAGAATTATGGCTTTTAATAAAATAGCAAGAAGAAATAAAATCAGAAATAGCATACGAAAAAGTCTAAAGGGAAATGCCAAAAAACCAAGACTTTCGGTTTTCAGAAGCAACAAACAAATTTATGCTCAGTTGATAGATGACGAAATGGGAAGAACTATACTTGCTGCTTCTAGCAGAGAGACACCCGTGGCAGAAAATGAAGAAAGCAAGACAATAAAATCTCAAAAAGTAGGGAAACTGATTGCCCAAAGGGCCAAAGAAAACGGTATCGAAGAAGTAGTTTTTGATCGGGGTGGTTACCTCTATCATGGAAGGATAAAAAGTTTAGCGGAGGCAGCAAGAGAAGAGGGTTTAAAATTTTAATTAAAAATGGCAACGGAAACACTAAAAAAAGTAAAGTCTTCAGACATTGAACTAAAAGAAACCGTGGTGGAAATAAACCGCGTTGCAAAAGTTACCAAAGGGGGCAGGACATTCAGTTTTACTGCTATTGTCGTTGTTGGCAATGGAGATGGAATCGTTGGTCATGGTCTTGGCAAGGCAAGTGAGGTAGTAGACTCCATCCAGAAAGGTATAGAGAACGCCAAAAAGAATTTGATCAAGGTGCCGGTAATCAATGGTACAATTCCCCATGAACAATTAGGCAAATTTAGTGGTGGTAGGGTATTCATCAAACCAGCATCAAGCGGAACAGGAGTCATCGCTGGCGGTGCAATGCGTGCTGTATTAGAATCTGCAGGGGTAAACGATGTTTTGGCCAAATCTAAAGGAAGTTCAAACCCTCACAATGTAGTGAAAGCAACCTTAGATGCATTAAGTAAGTTAAGAGATCCCTACACCATAGCTCAACAAAGAGGGGTAGAATTAAATAAGGTATTTAACGGATAAAATGGCAAAGCTGAGAATAACCAAAATAAAAAGTGTAATCAACAGACCAGAAAACCAAAAGCGTACGATGGTTGCCTTAGGATTGCACAAGATGAATCAATCAAAAGAAATTGAGGATACGCCAATGGTCAAAGGAATGATTCAAAAAGTAGAACATTTACTTAAAATCGAAAAAATTTAAAATGAATTTACACAATCTTAAACCAGCAGAGGGGTCGATAAAAAAAAGAAAAAGAATTGGACGAGGCCAAGGATCTGGAAAAGGAGGAACCTCAACCAAAGGTCACAAAGGGGCTCAATCAAGATCGGGTTACTCCAAAAAGCTCGGCTTTGAAGGTGGCCAAATGCCACTGCAAAGGAGAGTTCCAAAATTTGGTTTCAAGAATTTTAGAAGACAGGAGTACACGGCAATAAACCTGGAAAAGCTCCAATCTCTATCTGAAAAATACAAATTGAAGGAAATTTCACATGCCAAGTTGTACGAATTAAAGCTCGTACAAAAAAGTGAAAAAATAAAAATTTTGTGTCGAGGAGAATTGAAAACTGGACTTACCGTGAAAGCACATGGTTTCTCGGCCAAAGCCAAAGAAGCAATTGAAGCTGCTGGGGGCAAAACAGAAATCATTTCTTAGCCGATGAAAAAATTTATCCAAACAATAAAAAACATATTCAGTATAGATGAACTGAAGGACCGGTTGATCCAAACCCTTATATTATTGTTGGTATATCGGGTAGGTACTTTTATTGTTATTCCAGGTGTAAACCCTCTGATTCTTGACGCCTTAAATTCTTCGAGCAAAGGAGGGGGCCTACTTGATTTTGTCAATACTTTTTCTGGAGGAGCTTTCAATCGAGCATCTATTTTCGCTTTGGGAATTATGCCCTACATTTCAGCATCAATCATTATACAGTTGCTGAGCATTGCAGTGCCTCAATTTCAAAAGATGCAAAAAGAAGGGGAAGATGGAAGAAGAAGACTCAATCAAATTACAAGATATCTAACCATTGCAATTACAGGTGTACAGGCGTCTGCTTACTTAGCCAATTTGAAAAGTACAAAAGCCGAAGCAATTTTGGCTTACGGGTCGAATCCCATTATGAGTCCTTTCGTTTTTATGGTTTCTGGGGTGGTGGTTCTAATAGCAGGAACAATGTTCACGATGTGGCTTGGTGAAAGGATTACAGATCGAGGTTTGGGCAATGGAATTTCACTCATTATCATGGTTGGGATTATTAGTAGCCTACCTTTTTCACTTTTAGCCGAATTTAATGGTAGGTTTCAAGGAAACGGAGGACCGATCATATTTATAGTAGAAATGATTTTTTGGCTTGCAGTTATCTTAAGTGTCATACTTCTGGTTCAAGGGACGCGCCGAATTCCAGTTCAATATGCTAAAAGGATTGTTGGAAAAAGACAATATGGTGGTGTCCGGCAATACCTCCCGCTAAAAGTGAATGCTGCTGGAGTTATGCCCATCATTTTTGCTCAAGCGCTCATGTTCTTGCCATCTACACTTATCCAATTTTTTCCAGAAAACTCAAGATCCCAAAGCATTCTATTAAGTTTTGTGGATCCATATGCTGTGGGATACAATATTGTATTTTTTATTATGATAGTACTTTTTACCTACTTCTATACAGCAATACAATTCAATCCTACTCAAATTGCGGATGAATTAAAAAGGAATGGTGGATTTATCCCAGGGGTGAAACCAGGTAAAAAAACATCCAACTTTATTGACACGGTGATGTCTCGAATAACTTTGCCAGGGGCCATCTACCTAGGTATTGTTGCTATATTTCCTTCCATTGCCATACGTTTGGGAGTGAATGATCAATTTGCGCAATTTTTCGGAGGCACTTCTTTGCTTATTATGGTAGGTGTTGTTTTGGACACACTCCAACAAATAGAAAGTTATTTGTTAATGAGACATTATGATGGATTAATGAAAACGGGAAGAATAAAAGGAAGGACAAATACTGGGACTGCTATGACGTAAAAGTCCTTTGATATTGATGTATATTACCGTAATTTTGCAAACCCAAAAAAATAAATGGCCAAACAAGAAGCAATAAAACAAGATGGGATCATAACCGAGTCCTTGTCCAATGCAATGTTTCGAGTGAAGTTAGATAATGGACATGAAATTCTGGCAACAATTTCTGGTAAAATGCGAAAATTTTACATCAAAATCATACCTGGAGATAAAGTTTCAGTAGAAATGTCACCCTACGATTTAACACGAGGAAGAATCACTTATCGATACAAATAATACGATACAATGAAAGTAAGAACATCTGTAAAAAAAAGATCTGCCGACTGCAAAATAGTAAAGCGAAATGGCAAGGTGTATGTTATAAACAAGAAGAACCCAAAATTTAAACAAAGACAAGGATAATGGCCCGTATAGCTGGTGTAGACTTACCAAAAAACAAAAGAGGTGTTATTGGACTCACCTACATCTATGGAATAGGTAGAAGTAGATCCAAAGAGATTCTGATGGAAGCGAAGATTGATGTTAGCAAGAAAGTAGGTGATTGGTCTGATGATGAGCTCTCAGCAATTAGAAATCTAGTTGGCGAATTTAAATTGGAAGGAGAGTTGCGTTCAGAGGTGCAAATGAATATCAAACGACTTATGGATATAGGTTGTTATCGTGGGCTGCGGCACAGAAAAGGTTTGCCGCTTAGGGGACAGAAAACAAAGAATAACTCACGAACTCGAAAAGGCAAAAAAGTTACAGTAGCAGGCAAAAAGAAATAAGATGGCAACAGGAAAAAAAGCAAGCAATAAAAATAGGAAAGTAAGAGTTGAGCCTCAAGGACAGGCGCACATACAAGCAAGTTTCAACAACATCATCGTAAGCATAACCAATATGCAAGGCCAAGTTATTTCTTGGAGCAGTGCCGGAAAAATGGGTTTTCGAGGCTCCAAGAAAAATACACCCTATGCAGGTCAACTTGCCTCAGAGGATGCTGCAAAAGTTGCAGTCGAACTTGGAATGAGTAAAGTTGATGTGCTTGTCAAAGGTCCAGGGTCAGGAAGAGAATCTGCCATTCGAACCTTACAATCTAGTGGATTGCAGGTGCTTTCGATCACAGATATCACTCCATTGCCTCACAATGGTTGTCGACCACCAAAGAGAAGAAGAGTTTAAAAAAGAATAAAAATGGCAAGATATAGAGGACCAAAAAGTAAAATTGCAAGAAAGTTTAGTGAGCCAATTTTCGGCCCAGACAAAGTGTTGGATAGAAAAAATTATCCTCCCGGGGTCCATGGCAACAAGAGAAGAAGAGGAAAAAAATCGGAGTATGCCATACAGTTGGCGGAAAAACAAAAAGCCAAGTATACTTACGGTTTGCTCGAAAGACAATTTCGGGGTTTATTTGATAAGGCAGCACGGAGCAAGGGAATTACTGGCGAAAACCTTTTAAAACTCCTTGAATCTAGATTAGACAACGTTGTGTTTAGACTGGGACTTGCCAATACCAGAAGGGGAGCAAGACAGTTGGTTAGTCATAAGCATATCAAAGTCAATGGTGTAGTTACCAACATTCCTTCTTGTTTATTAAAACCAGGGGATAAGGTTGAGGTAAGAGAGAAATCAAAATCACTAGAACTGATAACAGAAGCGCTTAGCGCAAAACGATCTTTTACTTGGCTAGAATGGGAAAGCAATGATTTTAAAGGAACTTTCCTCAACTATCCAGAGAGATCAGAAATCCCTGAAAATATAAAAGAACAATTAATTGTAGAATTATACTCAAAATAATCAGATGGCAATATTAGAATTTCAAAAACCAGACAAAGTGGTCATGCGAAAAGAGACAGAATTTTATGGTCTTTTTGAGTTTAGCCCGTTAGAAAAAGGATATGGAACAACGATTGGGAATGCAATGCGAAGAATACTGCTTTCTTCTTTGGAAGGGTATGCAATCACTTCAGTTAAAATTCCGGAAGTGAACCATGAGTTCGATACAATCAAGGGCGTCGTTGAAGACGTTACTGAAATCATGCTGAACCTCAAGCAAGTGAGGTTTAAGCGTATTACAGACTCAACGGAATCAGAAAAAATTTATATATCCCTCAAAGGAAAAGAAGTTTTTTCAGCGGGAGACATCGGACGACATACAAGTTCTTTCGAAGTTTTGAATCCTGATTTGGTGATTGCTCGAATGGAACCTTTTGTAAATTTAGACATTGAGATAGTAGTAGAAAAAGGAAGGGGTTATGTTCCTTCAGAAGATAATTTGCCTGCAGATGCCCCTGTTGGTGTTATTCCTTTAGACTCGGTTCATACACCCATCAAGAATGTAAAATATTCTATTGAAGACTTTCGTGTCGAACAAAGAACAGATTTTGAGAAACTTGTTTTTGAGGTCAGTACAGATGGTTCTATACATCCCGAGGAAGCCTTAAAAGAAGCTTCAAAAATAATGATACAGCATCTCGTTTTATTTTCTGACGAGAGCATCTTATTGGATTCTCAGGTTAAATCAAAGGCTCAAGAAGTAGACGAAAATTTGTTGCATATGAGAAAGATTTTGAAAACACCACTCTCTGATTTGGATCTCTCAGTTAGAGCCTATAATTGCTTGAAAGCCGCGGAGATACGATCGTTGGGTGAGCTGGTTAGCTTCCACATTGAAGAACTTTTGAAATTTCGAAACTTTGGTAAAAAGTCTTTAACCGAATTGGAGGAGTTTGTTAGAGAAAAGGGCCTAAACTTCGGAATGGATATCTCTAAATATAATTTAAACGACGAATAAAATAGGGCAATGCGACACGGAAAAAAATTCAATCATTTGGGGAGAAAAAAAGCGCATAGAGAGGCTATGCTGATGAATATGGCCAACTCACTAATTGAGCACAAAAGAATATTTACTACAGTTGCCAAGGCCAAAGCATTGAGAAAATTCTTTGAACCACTTGTTTCAAAAGCCAAAAATGACAATATGCATTCCCGAAGAACAGTATTTTCTTATTTAAGAAATAAGCATGCTGTGAAAGAATTATTTGGAGATGTTGCTGATCGCGTCGGGGATAGACCAGGAGGGTATACAAGAATTTTGAAAACGGAAAATCGCCTAGGCGACAATGCAGAGATGTGCATGATTGAACTGGTTGATTATAACGATGCAATGCTTGAAGCCAAGAATTCAAAGAAAGCAACTTCAACCGCCGCCAAAAAAAGAACGAGAAGGGGAAAATCAGCTGCCAATAAAGCAAACTTAGCGTCCCAAAATACCGATTCAGAAAAACAAGAAGACCCAAAAGATGAAGTGGCAAGTGTTGCGGATTCGGGAATAACCCAAGACGAAGGGGCTGCTAAGCAGGCGAAGAAAAAAACCAAAACAATTGAAGACTCTAAAAACAAATCTGGGCAAGCGGAAGTAAAGAAGAAACCAACGAAGAAAAAGCCCGCTCCAAAAGATCCTAGTAAACAAAAATCTGACGATCCAGAATCATCAGAAGGATAAATTTGTGATGTTGAGAAATCATTTTCTCATCTATATCGTATTGTTTTTTTCTTGCTCCAATGATGAGTACAGTGGTCAGCTCCAGAAGGATTACGTTGATATCAATCAGCTGATGATTCAAGGCATTATAGATAATTTTTCTGACTCCATTTTGAAAGTTTCAACATATTCTTCTTACTCAGATTCCACCTTTATCAGTAAGGCAGACTTGCTGCGGAACAAAAGACTTTGGCAAACAAACTTGAGCCCTCAAAAGTGGACGACCGATTTTGAATTGGTTCACAACAATAGCAGGGAAAAGTACAAATCTCTATACCTGAAGCCAAAAAAGAAAAGTGAAAAAATAAAGGAAATTAATATCAACTTTAACAATTCAAGGTTCGACAATATTTTTATGGCTAAAAAGCAGAATACCTTAATCACTTCTAGCAGCCAAAAAATAACATTGAACCGTCAAAAACTTGTAATCCAATCTCAATTTGAAATAAAACCTATTTCTAAAGATCAAATAACGATACAATTTATATCCAAATGATGAAAATAGCTTATGTTTATCCTGGTCAGGGTGCACAATTTATTGGTATGGGTCAAGACCTTTACGAACAAAACGAAACGGCCAAATCAATTTTTGAAGAAGCAAATGAAATATTAGGCTTTAGAATTACAGACATTATGTTCAATGGTTCTGAGGAAGACCTAAAACAAACGAGCGTAACCCAGCCAGCCATTTTTCTGCATTCTATTGTTAGAACATCCGTGGTCAGTCCTTTTGAGGCGGCAATGACCGCGGGTCATTCCTTGGGTGAATTCTCTGCCCTAGTTGCTGCTAAAGTTCTCAATTGGAAGGATGGACTAAGACTTGTTGCAACCAGGGCTTCTGCAATGCAAAAAGCTTGTGAAAATCAAGCGGGAACAATGGCTGCCATCATTGGTTTAGAAAATCATGTAATCGAACACGTTTGTAGAGAAATTGATGGGGTTGTTGTTCCTGCCAACTACAACACAAATGGTCAGCTTGTTATTTCTGGTGAAATAGAAGCAATAGAGCAGGCCTGTGTAAAACTTACTGAACTCGGTGCCAAAAGAGCGCTTAAACTTAATGTTGGTGGGGCCTTTCATTCTCCACTTATGGAAAGTGCAGCCAAGGAATTAAAAATAGCAATCGAAAAAACAGATTTTAAGGATGCACAAATCGAAATCTACCAAAATGTGTCGGCAAAGCCTCAAAAGAATTCTGAAGTTTTAAAAGACAATTTGCTTGCGCAACTCACTGGTCCTGTTAAATGGGCCCAATCCATTCAAAATATGATTGAAAACGGAGGAAACAAATTTTATGAAATAGGACCAGGAAGAGCTTTGCAAGGAATGATCAAGAAAATAGACCGAAGTATCCAGACTGAGGGTCTAAGCTAAGGCTTTCTTTTTACTCATCATAACGTCAAATTCAATATAAAGCTCTTCAAGACAATCCAAGAAAGCGCTTTGACTCAAATTTGTTTGTTGCATCAGATCATTCATTGTCGACTTAATGAAAAACGAAAATCAGTAAAATTTTTTCTCGAAAAGGAATGTGTGAATAGAAAGTTTATTTCTCCTTCATAGAAAAGTAATAAACCAAAATACCCAACATAATGAAGGTGGTAAGCAAAGGAAGCAAAAATGCACTTTGAATATTGTTTGGGTTTTCCCCAGCAATAATTGCAGGGAATATGCTACCAATGATAATTCCCAACTCCAAAAAAATAAACAAAGTGCTCATCGCCCGTCCTCGCGCTTTTGTAGATGCCAAATCAATTGCCCAAGCAAATATTGAAGGTGAATTGAAGCCAGTAGCTATGCCAAAAATGACAGCAGAAAGAATGAATAGAGAAAAGTTTTGTGATGCGCAAATCAAAATTAAGCCGATAAGTAAGAAAAAAGTACCTATTATTATGACTGAGACTCTACCCAATCGATCGCTTAGTTTACCGCCGAAAAAACGAACTGTTAATGTGCTGAAGGTCATCCAAATAAAAAATAAGCCTTTGTTGTTGAGGTGAAATATTTTTTCGGAGTAGTCGGGAATCAATGTGAGTAGAGAACCAAAAGGAATGACGCCAAACAGCATCACAATCGACGGTTTAAGAACTTCTTTTGAGAGAATCTCCTGATAAGCTATTTTGATAAATTTTGGATTAAAAGTTTCTTTATTGGGAATGGTTTCTTTCATTCCCAAAATGACCAAAAGGGAGGCAAGGGCAAATAGTGCAGAAAAGAAAAATAGAGTTTGAAAACCAAGTTCAACTTTTACAAGACTCCCCAGACCAACACCAATCATAAATCCAATATTGTTCATCAAACCAATAATACCCATGGCTTCACCTCGGCGATTGTCTGGTACGATGTCAGAAACATATGCAACGGTACCCGTGGGTTTAAATCCTGCTGACATCCCATGGAACAGTCTAATGGCAATAAAAACCGATACGAAGGAAGCGAAGGGGTAACTTGCCGATGCTAAGCAACCTATGATGGCCCCAATCATCATAACAGGTACTCTTCCAATTTTATCGGAAAGAATTCCACTAAACGGTCTGCAAACCAATGCAACAAAAGCAAAACTACTAATGATCCAAGCTTTATTTTTTGAGCCAAGACTCTCTAAATAACTGCTTAGTTCCGGAATGATTAGGTTAAAGCTTGTAAAAAAAAGAAGAGTGCTGAGGCATAATCTCCAGAAAGGTTTTGAAAAATACCCCATCGGTGCGGGCCATAAATTAAATTTCTACTTTCTCAAATTCCTTACCATTCCAATAACCCATGAACTCAACATTTTGTGCTGACCTCATGATCAATTGTTTTACTTCAGGTATGGTGTCTCGACTTATCAATACATCATTTTTGGTATTGTTCATAGAATTGTAAACTTTCACCTTTACATAGTAAGCTTTTCTTTTCGTAACTGGTTTTGTTGGCGGTCTTCCCTTTCTTCCTTTCTTATCCTCTGCACTATTTTTATCTTTATTATTCACAGAATTCTATGCAATTTTGGTGCAAACATATTCATTGAAAGCTATTTACAAAGAAATTTTGAATACATCATCCACAAGATTTACTCATTATGATATGGATGCCCAATATTTATTGTGTATGCACGATATATTTGTTCCAACAAAACCAAGCGGGCAATCTCATGGGTCAATGTAAATGTAGACAAGGATAAAGTCAATATGTTGAGCTCAAATATGTCATTGTGAAATCCATTTGCATCCCCCAAATAAAAGTGGATTCTTCCCAAGCTATGTTTTTGTTGTATAAAACTTGCAAATTCTGTGCTTGTGAAGTGTTTTCCCCTCTCATCTAGTATGATGTGAACACCTTTTTTTTGTATATTTTCTTTTATGAAAAGGAGTTCTTTGACTTGTTGAGAAGAACTATCTTTATGAAGGTACTTATGTTGATATTGAATGGATAGTTCGTGGCTTTTGGGAAATCTTTTTTGAAAATTTTCAAACAAAGGCAAATAGTCTTTGCTCGGTTTTTTGCCAAAAAAATGAATAATAAACTTTGCCATTACTGAGTTTTGATCTCATCTTCGTTCGGGTTAAAAATCTTAAACTCAAGTAAACCCATTTCTCTGGAACTTTGAATCTTTACCCAACTTCTATAAGTAAGAAACCATTGAACTTGACGAGAAAGTATACCTTTGGTGAAGTAAGATTGGATTACTGGATGAACCCATAAAGTTAACTTTTTTTGGTTATGATTCTGTAACAAATGAATCAAAGTATCTTCGATATCTTCAACCAACTGAGACGTATTTTCTATTTTTCCAGATCCATTACAGGTGGGGCAAGCAGCATTGGTATTGATGTTAAGTTCAGGTCGAACGCGTTGTCTTGTAATTTGTACCAAACCAAAACGAGTCATCGGCAAAATGGTATGCTGAGCCCTATCATTTTTCATTGCTTCCTTTAGATTTTGCAATAGCATTTTCTTCTCCTCAGGATTTCTTAGGTCAATAAAATCTATTACGATAATTCCGCCCATATCTCTGAGGCGCAGTTGTCTGGCAATTTCTTTGGAAGCTTCCAAATTTATTTCCAGAGGAGTTACCAATTCACCACCATCATTTGATTTTTTTTGGTTCCCACTGTTTACATCTATCACGTGCATAGCCTCGGTATGTTCCACAATTAGGTAGCCTCCTTGGCCAAAAGGGACTTTTTTACCAAACAAAATTTGAATCTGTCTATTCAGTTGAAAACTTGAAAATAAAGACCCTTTGCCTTTGAATAATTTTAGGTTTTTCAGAACCCCTAGCTTACCAGACTCTTGTAAGAAGTGTTTGATTTTTTGATAAACTACCTTATCATTGGTAACGATTTGATTTAAATCATGACTCAGTAAATCGGTTAGTAGCAGGATAGATTTATCCGATTCTTCATAAATTTTGTCCCTATTTTCAGCTTGTTTTAGGGTTTCAATCATTGCCGACCATCTCTGGAATAGTTGATTTAAATCTTGGTGTAATTCTTTTACTGATTTGTCCTTGGCTGCTGTTCTACAAATCACAGTAAACTTTGCAGGCTTTATGCTTTTGGTCAGGTTTTTAAGGCGTTTTCGTTCTTCTGCATCTCCAATTTTTTTGGAGATGGTAACGGAATCTCCAAATGGAATAATAATGTAGTATTTCCCGGCAAGACTTATCTCTGCAGATACTCTAGGACCTTTCTTTGAAATTGGCTCTTTTTCTATTTGTACAATGAGCGGAATCCCCTTTTTTAAAACTTCACCAATTTTACCCGTTTTGGTTGTTTCAGGGGAAAGATTGAATGTATCCAAATCACTTTTTCCCCAACCGCCTTTGATCACCGAGGAGGTTAAATTTATCAAAGAACGAATGTTGGGACCTAAATCATGATAATGTAGGAAAGCATCTTTCCCATAGCCAATATCAACGAAGGCGGCATTGAGATTGGGCATAAGTTTTCTAATCGTTCCTAAGTAAATATCACCAACATTAAACTTGACTGAATCTTTGTTTTGTTGGAGTTCAATTAGATTTTGATTCTGAAGTAGTGCAATTTTTTCCCCTTTGGAGTCTTTATCTATGACGAGTTCGTAAGACAATTAGAGGAGCTTATTTTTTGGTTTTATGACGATTCTTTTTTAGCCTTTTCTTCCTTTTGTGTGTAGCAATTTTATGTCGTTTTCTTTTTTTTCCGCTTGGCATACTAATTTGAAACTTCTAAACTTTTGTTGATTTCCAACAATTTTTGTTGGTATATTAATTTTTGTGGGTGCAAAAATATCAATTTTTCAAACTTTTCTTTCGCTTTGATGAGCTGACCGCTTTGAATACTCCACAAACCTAAATAGTACAAGGCAATCTCATTGTCCGGGTTTTTAACCAAAACTTGGTCTTTCAGAATAGCCACACCAGTCATTACATTTCCTTTGTTTAGCACATCCAACACAGCATCTTCTGCAATTTTATAATCCTCCTGATCAGATTGGGTTAAAAAGTCGTCTAGCTTGCGAATGCCGAGAGAATCATTTTTATTAGATTGTTTTTGTTTCCGATTGAAAGTGTTCGTAAACAAAGCAGCAGTTAGGGAAATAAAAAGAGCTAGGATTCCCCATTTGAGTAAGTTGTTGGAAGTCACAAAAGTCTAGCTCGTTGGTACCTTTTCTTTAACTTTTTGAAGAAAAACTTTTGCCGGCTTAAATTTTGGAATAAAATGTGCTGGTATAATTATTTGTTGGTTTGCGGAAATGTTTCTGGCCACTTTTTTGGCCCTTTTTTTCAAAATAAAACTTCCAAAACCTCTGAAATATAAATTATTTCCTTCAGCAAGCTTATTTTGTACCGTTGTAAAAAAGGATTCAACAGTCTCTTGAACAATAATTTTTTCAATTCCTGTTTTGAGGTGAATTTCGTTAATTACTTCCGCTTTGGTCATAGCTATCTCTTATATATTGCCAAAAGTACTGATTTGCTGTTAATAAGATGTAAAATTTTTTAATATGAGTTTTTCCAACAGACTTTTGAAATGGTATAGGGCAAATAAGCGGCAATTGCCCTGGCGAAATAGTAAGAACCCCTACGAGCGTTGGATCTCTGAAATCATATTGCAACAAACTAGAGTTCAACAAGGAATCAAGTATTATTTCAATTTTATAGAGAATTTTCCAACGATAGTTGATTTGGCCAATGCTGATGAAAATGATGTAATGAAATGCTGGGAGGGCTTAGGCTATTATAGTAGAGCTAGAAATCTGCACAAAACAGCGAAACAAATTGTT
Organism: uncultured bacterium; assembly: GCA_963991985.1. GTDB lineage: Bacteria > Bacteroidota > Bacteroidia > NS11-12g > UBA9320 > MED-G17. The sequence continues at coordinate 25,356 of CAXDRX010000010.1, forward strand.
CACCAGAAAAATGGTCAATTTCCTAATAATTTCAAGGAATTGTTAAAATTGCCGGGGATTGGTCCCTACACCGCAAGCGCAATATCTAGTATTTGTTTCAAGGAAGTTCAACCAACTATTGATGGCAATGTGTACCGATTTTTGTCGAGATATTTTGGCATAGAAGAGGCCATAGATTCTTCAAGTTCCTACAAAATTTTTCACAAATGTGCCCAATCTCTGATTCACCCTAAAAGTCCCGGGGATTTCAATGAGGCAATGATGGAATTTGGCGCTATGGTGTGTACTGCAAAAAACCCATCATGTAAGGAGTGCCCTTTCAATATAGATTGTGTTGCCAGGAAACAAAATGAAATCCATAAGTTTCCTGTTAAAATTAAAAAAGTGAAAAAAACCAAGAGAAGTTTTCATTTTATATTTTTTGAATACGACGGAAAGATTCTTTTACAGAAAAGAAAGGAAAAAGACATTTGGTTTCAACTCTACCAATTTCCTAAAATAGAGGTGACCTCGGGAAATACTATACGGGAGGCTTTGGAAAAAGTGGGTTTTGCAAAACTTGAAAATGACCATATAAATTTGGTATCAAAAGAAAAGCATCTGCTTACCCATCAAGAACTTACGATTTACATCTATGGAAATTGCTCAAAACAACTTTATGATTGTTTTTTAGAGAAAACCGATATATTTGAAATTGGCATCATGGAAGGAATTGATAAACTTACCTTCCCGAAGCCATTAAAAAATTTTATCACAAAATACTATGGCAATCAACAAAGCAATTTTAATCGGTAATTTGGGCGCCAAACCCGAAGTTAGGTATGTAAGTCAAGATAGACCTGTCGCAACCTTTAATTTGGCAACAACAGAAACCTACAAAAACAAAGAAGGACAAAGAGTAGACAGTACAGAATGGCACAGCATCGAGATGTGGGATGGTTTGGCACGAATTGCAGACCAATACCTCGATAAAGGAAGCAAAGTATATATTGAAGGAAAAATTAAAACGGATAAATGGGAAGACAAAGAGACAGGAGAACCCAAAAGTAGAACTAAAATTTTGGCTTTAAATATGACCATGCTATCTCCGAGGAATGAAACCAACCAATCATCACCAAGCGAATCTGCGCCCAATGCAAACACACTTGATGATTCCTCAGAAGGAGATTTACCATTTTAATGATAATGCCAGACCCAGAACCTGAGTCATATCTAATTACAATCCAACATTTTTTTACTATTCCCTCCGAGGCAATTGCACTCTATGCCCTGTATATTCTTGGTGTTTTTATTCTACTTTCCTTGTCTGCGATGTTTTCCAGCGCGGAAATAGCCTTCTTTTCACTTGGGCCAAATGAAATAGAACAGTTGAAAAATGATACAAGTAAGAAAGCCAAAACTGTGCTAAAACTTCTCAATCAACCCAATAAAAAAGAAGCCTCAAAGCGTTTACTGGCCACCATTTTGTTGAGCAATAATTTTGCAAATATTGCCTTGGTGATTGTTTCTTCTGCTGGCATAGATTTGATGATGAAGGGCCACGATGTTGGAGTATTGTATACCTTTCTAATCAAAGTTGTTTTGGTAACTTTCCTTTTGGTTCTTTTCGGAGAAATTGTCCCAAAAATCTATGCCACAAAACACAACCTGACCATGGCGAAATCAGTGGCCCATGCTCTTCATAAAATTCAGATAAATACAAGATTCTTTAATAACCTATTGGTCAAAAGTACCAGTCTGATAGAAAATCGGTGGGAGAAAAAAAATATGGAAGTTTCGGTAGATGATTTAAACAAAGCCATTGACATTACCTCAGAAAACAGAAATAAAGAGGAACAATCTATACTCAAGGGCTTAATCAACTTAAGCAGCATAAGCGTAACAGAAATTATGAAATCAAGGATTGAAATTTGCGGAGTGGATAAGGCGATTTCATTTGAATCTTTGATGGATAAAGTTAAAGAATGGAACTATTCAAGAATTCCCGTTTACGAAGAAAACTTAGATCATGTAGTAGGACTTATCTATGTTAAGGACCTAATTCCACTCCTGTCTCAGCCTTTGAGTAAGCAAGAAAAATGGAATCAACTGATTCGAGACCCATTTTTCGTACCAGAATCAAAAAAGATAGACGACCTAATGCAAAACTTTCAAGAAAAGAAAATTCATTTGGCTTTGGTAGTAGATGAATATGGAGGAACTTCAGGATTGGTTACCATGGAAGATATTTTGGAAGAGATTTTTGGGGAAATAAAAGATGAATTTGACGATGATGAATGGATATTTTCTCAGTTGGATGACAATACATTTGTTTTTGAGGGGAAAATCATGCTCAACGATGTGATTAAAATTGTCAATTTAGAAACCAATTGTTTTGAAGCAGTTGAAGGTGATTTTGACACGCTCGGTGGTTTGGTCATGGAACTCACCAAATCAATTCCAACGAAAGGAGAACAGGTGGAATACAAGAACCTCATATTTACCATAGAAAAAGCAAGTCACCGAAGAATAGACCGAATAAAGCTTAAGATTGTAAGGTGAAAGTTTATACCATAATTTTCTTCTTAGTTTTGGCCGTCTCTTGTGAGCGCCCAATGCCGAAGCCCAAAGGATATCCTAGAATTGAATTCCCTGACCGGATGTATAGAAAAGCACCCATCAAAAATTGTCCATTTACATTCGAAATACCCAACTATACCTCACTAGAACCTGTCGGGTAGTTAAACGAGGAACCTTGCTGGTACAATCTTTATATCAAACCATTTGATGCAATTCTACATTTGAGGTATAAGGAAGTAAATTCACAAAATAAATTAGACGAATATATTGAGGATTCTAGAGAGCTGGTATTCAAGCATACCATAAAAGCGCAGGAAATTGAGGAGCGAGAAATAGACAATAAAAAAAATATAAGAGGTATTTTTTATGATATCAAGGGGGAAACAGCTACTTCCATCAATTTTTTTGTTTCTGATTACAACCAACACTTTTTGAGGGGTGCTTTTTATTTTAATGAAAAAACGAAAATAGATAGTGTACAACCTATTGTTGATTTCGTAAAAAAAGATTTTATTCATCTTATCGAAACACTTCAATGGAAATAGGATGATTGAAAGTCCTAACTATTTCATCAAAAGCCTGTTTTTTTAACATTAAATTTGCACATCATTTATGCAAAACATCCGTAATTTCTGCATTATCGCCCATATCGATCATGGAAAAAGTACCCTTGCAGACAGACTTTTGCAAGAAACTCAAACCATAAGTGATAGAGAACTTAAAGAGCAAACCTTGGATGATATGGATTTGGAAAGAGAGCGTGGAATTACGATTAAAAGTCATGCCATTCAAATGAATTATCAACACGAAGGGAATGCCTATACCCTGAATCTAATCGATACACCAGGACATGTGGATTTTAGCTATGAAGTTTCTCGAAGCATCGCGGCCTGTGAAGGTGCCCTTTTAATTGTAGATGCAAGCCAAGGTATTCAAGCGCAAACCATTAGCAACCTATATCTTGCCTTGAACAATGATTTGGTGATTATTCCTGTCCTCAATAAAATGGACTTGCCGGGAGCTATGCCCGAAGAAGTAAAAGATCAAATTGAGGATCTTATCCTTTGTGAAAGGGATGAAATTATTCCCGCAAGTGGCAAAACTGGCTTGGGTATACAAGAAGTTTTGAAAGCCATTATAGAGAAAATACCCCCTCCGTCTGGGCAGGCTGAAAAGCCCTTGAAAGCCCTTATTTTTGACTCAGTTTTCAACCCGTTTAGAGGGGTAATTGCCTATTTTAGAATTTTTGAGGGACAAATAAAAAAGGGTCAGGCCATTAAATTTCATCACACTCAAAACAACTACCATGCCGATGAAATTGGAACTATGGGTTTAGAAATGGTACCACAGACTGAACTAGGTACAGGAAATGTAGGTTATCTAATTGCAGGAATAAAAGAAGCCAAAGAAATAAAAGTCGGGGACACCATTACCAACTTAGACAATCCTACAGACTCCCCAGTCCAGGGTTTTGAAGACGTGAAACCTATGGTTTTTGCGGGATTATATCCAGTAGATACAGAGGATTTTGAGGAACTAAGGGAAAGTATGAGTAAGCTTCAATTAAATGATGCAAGCTTGGTCTTTGAACCCGAATCTTCAAATGCCTTGGGTTTTGGATTCCGTTGTGGATTTTTGGGAATGTTGCACATGGAAATCATTCAGGAAAGATTGGAAAGAGAATTTGGTTTAACTGTTATCACAACAGTGCCCAATGTTAGCTATCGCGCGATTAAGTCAGATGACACAGTGGTAATTGTAAACAATCCGACGGATTTGCCCGACCCAAACTATATCAAAAATGTGGAAGAGCCTTACATCAATGCACAAATAATTTCAAAAGCAAATTTTGTTGGTTCAATTATCACGCTTTGTATAGAAAAGCGTGGGATGCTTAAAAACCAAGTTTATCTTACCCAAGATAGAGTAGAGCTTACTTTTGAAATCCCCTTGGCTGAAGTAGTTTTTGATTTTTTTGATAAGCTGAAAACGGTTTCTAAAGGGTATGCCAGTTTTGATTATTATCCAATTGATTACCAACAGTCCAAATTGGTAAAATTAGACATTCTAATTAGTGGCAAACCTGTTGATGCTCTTTCGGCGATTATTCATCGAGAAAAAGCGTATGAATATGGAAAAAAAATATGCGCCAAGCTCAAAGAATTGATTCCAAAGCAACAATTTGAAATTCCAATTCAAGCTGCTATTGGTGCAAAGGTGATTTCTAGAGAAACCATCAAAGCGCTAAGAAAAGACGTAACGGCAAAATGCTATGGAGGTGATATTACGAGAAAAAGAAAATTACTTGAAAAACAAAAAGCAGGCAAAAAAAGAATGCGACAAATTGGTCGTGTAGAAATTCCGCAAAGCGCTTTTATGGCAGTGCTGAAAATCAATGATTAGCAGTTTTGGAAAAATTTGTAAATTGCACAAGAAGTTATGTATAAAATATTTGCCTTTTCTTTTCTTTTCTTTTGTTCCCAAAACATTTTTGGTCAAATCGAGATTACTTCTGATGCCTTACCTAAAGCTGGAAAGTCTTATCCCTATGCAGATGCCTTAAACATAGGCGGTTTTGATTATAAAACTTCAGGCAATGGGGTACATTGGGATTTTAGAAAACTTGGAAAAATAAATTCTAGACAATATGACTACCTGCGGGCTTCACAAACACCTTATAAAATAGATTTTGGTTTTGAAGCAGTGGGACTTAAACAAGCCGATACATTGGGAAACGATTTTGGAAAAATCACAGATGTATATGAATATTATCGGACCACGGCCAGTGCATACTCAAGGGTTGGTTTTGCTTTTCAAAACCCCGATGTGTCCTTGTCTTTGGAGGGGAAACACAAAAATCCAGATGTAGTTTATGAATTGCCACTTACAAACAAGTCAAATTTTACAGGAACTTTCGATATGCAAATTCCTATTGGTAAATTTCCTTTGGTTTTGGGAAATTATTTTCAATCTGGCACTCGGACCACAAAAGTTGTTGGTTGGGGTTGGATTTCATTGCCAACTTACGATAGTATCCCTTGCTTAAAAATTGAAAGTGTTGTGGTTCAAAACGATTCTACCTCTGTTCCTATCCAGAATATTGATTTTAATGTAAACAATAATAGAAAGGAAATTCAATGGTTAACATTGATTACAGCAATACCTGCCTTAGAAATTGTAGAGCGAGATTTTGAAGGACGAACGGTGGTTAGTAGAATACGATACAGTACAATTAGCAAAAAAGTAGGTGTTGGGGACAACCTGGAAAAAATCTCAGGTTTCAGTATTTACCCCAATCCAACTGCAAATTACTTGCATATACAAAGTGATTTGCCCATACAAAAAGTTATTGTTTCTGATTTACAAGGTTTAAAGGTGCTGGAAAAAGAGAATCAACATATTTTGGATCTTCAATTGCTTCAAAAAGGGGTTTATCAAATTAGCATCTTCACAAACGAAAGCTTTGTTACCAAAAAGATGGTCAAAAAATAAATTATCCGAAAGAGAACCTTTGGAGGTTTAGCTCCTGTGGAATAGTTTTCCCCTCAAAAATATTTTTGAATAATAATTCTGACAAAAATGGAGCTAGGCTTACGCCCTTGCTTCCGAACCCATTGAAAAGGAAAATATTTTTGTATTTTGGGTGCGCTCCCAAAAGTGGTTTGCGGTCTTTAACCGAAGGTCTTACGCCTGCAACTTGGTCCGTAAATTCTATTTTTTGAACGAGTAAATTCTCTAATTTGGACTTCAAAATATCTTTGGATGTTCTCGTAATATTTTCATTAAATTCCTTCCAATTGTAAGTAGATCCAATTTTAATTTTTTCATCTTCTGTTGGCAAAATAAAACAGGACTTAGTAAAAATATTTTTTAATCCGAATTGATTCGCCGCTAATAAAATTTCTCCTTTCATTGGCGTAAATGGTAAATATGAGAATAGACCATTTTTTGCTTCCAAATAACCTGTACAACAGATCAACCTTTTTGCGGTGATACCCTTATACTCTATTTTATCTTTTTCAATTACAAGTTGGTTGAAATTAAATTGCTCATTGGCAAAAAAGCCTAAAGAATTGAAATGGTGGATCGAATGATTGATGAATTTTTTTACGGACAAATAACCCGTTTGCTCAACATTAATGTAACCATAGGAAGAAGCCTTGATATACTCAGGAAGGCTATCTTTTTGGATAGATATGAATGGAAGATATCTTTCCTGACTCTTTCGTTTTCCCCATTTTTCAAATTGATCATTTGTACTGATTATTCGCCGAATAGGCATGGGGAACAAAAATCTTTGGTTTAACTTTTTTTCTATTTCTACATAAAAGGGTGCCAAGTTCATCCAAACTTCCTCTGCATTCCAAGACAAAGCAAAGTATTTTCCCGCAATTGGATTGTAAATGCCTGCAGCTATCTTAGAACAATTGCTTAAGTCCCCTTTATCAACTAAAAAAATAGATTTATTTCTAGATAAAAATTTATGTCCTAAAACGCAGCCTGCCAAACCACCACCAACCAAAATTGCGTCGTACATTGGCCACAAATAAAGCTTTCTTTTCAGTCAATTTCGTTAATGGCTGATTTTATTTATTATTTCGCAGATGTATTGATCATCGCTAGAATAAAAGTTGTTGGTATATTCTTATTATGTTTTACTGTTGCACACAGCCAAAACAATGATTCAGCTTTTTTGGTAAAACCAAATCAAGAGACATTCATCTACTCAACATACAAGCTTGAGGAACACGTCAACATTATAGATACAATAGAATTTGATTGGTTGGATAGTTCCACCAATGAAAATCCAAATCCAATTTGGCATGAATCATCCTTTGTATTGGATCTCGGATATTGGGGTTCACCAAGCAGGGATTTTTCAAATCAATTGTATCTTCCTTTTGGTTTTACAGATGGGCTTGATTTTTTTAACCTCTATGATCTACCAAACCCTAAATACACATTTTCTACTTCCCCAATAACAAAGCTCAACTATCACCAAGGAGACAATGACTTGATTGCATTGCGCCTGAACCATGCACAAAGTATACATCCAGGTTTTTCCTTTGGAATCAATTATCAAAGATTAAAACACCACAATACTTATTATGCAAACCTAAAGGATATTGAAACTAGGATCCCCAATCATCATCAAACCCAAATATGGAGCCACTATCAAACAGCACAAAATAGATATGAAATCTTTGGTTTCGTAAAGTTTCAAAATTTTCGGCATGTAGCCACTGGTGGTATTACAGATGAGGAAATATTTGCAAATTCCAAAGCACTCGCCAACAATCAATCGGCTTTTTTGCAAGATGCTTCGAATCATTTAAAGGACAATTCTGTCATGATAAAACAAGTTTTTCGACGTGGACCCTTAGAATATCAATACATCGAAAAAGACAGCACCATCGATACTTTATCCATTGTAGTGCCCAAGTCAATGCTTTGGCATAAGTTAGAGATAAAAGGAAAGGAAAATACATTCAAAGATTTGGCTGTTGATTCTTCCTACTATGCATTGTCACAGAATATGTTGGAAATCTATGACCGAAAAAATGTCATGCAGCACAGAAATACCATGGGTTGGCAAAATAGTTGGCGTGGTTTCTTGATTGACCTTTGGGGCGGATATAATTATATTCAGTCAACATTCAATGAACAGCAGTTCAAAAATTTTCACAATTTTTTTGTTGGAATGAATATTGAAAAAGATTGGAAAAAAAATAAGCTTCGATCGGAAGTGAAAAAAGGGATTACCGGATACAACAAAGCGGATTATTTATCTGAAATTGACTTTACTCAATCTGGTGACAAGCGTACTTTAAATTTATACGTGAAATCACAAAGAATTTCGACTCCCTTCTTTTATAATTTTCAAAATGGTATTCTACGTCAATGGGATTTGCAATCTACACCAACCTCTATTCATTTCGTTCGAGCAAGACTTGCAAGCAAAAGATATACTGTAATCACCAATTTTGGTTCTACTTCACATGGCATATATTTCGATTCCCTTGGATTTCCTCAACAAAAAAGCACCAATGCATTTTTATTTCAATCTCATCTCAATTGGGAAGACATGCTTTTGCCTTGGTTCGGCATACGAATGCGTGCATGTTACCAGCTTACCAATGATAAAGATATTTTCAGAATTCCCAATTTTCATACAAAAACAAAGGTTTTTCTTTCATTCCCTTTGTTCAAGAGCAATTTGATGAGCAATTTGGGTTGCGATATTATGGCATGGAGTGATTATAAATCCTCCTATTTTAATCATTACACCCAGCAGTTTCAAAATTCCATCCACAGAAATATATCTTCCTACACTGTTTTCGATCCTTACTTTTCAGGTACCATAAAGAATTTTGGTTTTTACGTTAAAATGATACATCTCAATGAAGGGTGGATGGGCTATAATTATTATCGTACAAACAGACATCCCTTGCAAAGAAGAGGAATAAGGTTAGGTATATCTTGGCAACTGAACAATTAGATATTCTCGGTCCAACCAAAAATATCTTTGGCACTTCCAAATTGAATATCCATCAATGTTTGTTTGAGCTTGTTTCCAATAGGGAATGAATGGTCGAAACTAGCCTTCAAATCGTCAAACTGTATGCTAGAAATAGAGGAAATAACAGCTGCTGTTCCCGTAGAAAAACACTCAGTTAATTGCCCATTTCGATAAGCCTCTTTAAGTTTTTCAATACTCAATCCATCTGTGTGCACCTCATACCCCAAATCTCTGGCAATTTTAATTACGGAATCTCGAGTTACACCTTCTAAAATACTATCAGAAACTTTTGGTGTAAACAGTTGATTATTGATAACCGCAAAAAAGTTGGCAGTGCCGAGCTCCTCTATATTTTCATGGTTTTTTCCATCGGTCCAAACAAGTTGATCATAACCCTCTTTTTTTGCTTCGTTCATTGGGTACAATGAGGCCGCATAGTTGGCAGCTGCTTTGGCAGAACCAATTCCACCCTTTATTGCCCGAGTATAGTTTTTTTCTACTTTTACACGAAGAGGTTTATTGTAGTAGCTTCCCACAGGGGAAAGGATGATAAAAAAAGAGTACTTTTCGGCTGGACGAACACCTAAAAAAGATTCGTTGGCAATCATAAAAGGTCTTATGTATAAGGCACCAAAGGCTCTTTTTGGCACCCACATATGATCTAAGTTGACCAGTTTTTTTATAGCAGTCAAAAACAATTCTTTAGGGACTTGCGGCATACATAGTCGGACGGCAGATTTGTTGAATCTCTCAATATTTTTTTTCGGACGAAACAATTGTATTGTGTTGTTCTCCTTGCGGTAAGCTTTTAAACCTTCAAAAACGGCTTGCCCGTAGTGAAGGGTAGAATTTCCTGGGTGGATGGAAAGGTTTTGCATGGGTTTGATTTCAAAAGAGTTCCATTCATTGTTTTCAAAATTCGCTTGAAAAAAATGATCTGAAAAAAAATTTCCAAAACCGAGCTCTGAAAAGTTTACATCAGCAATTTTTGAGGACGAATTTTTATGGATATCAATTTTAACCATGCTAACTTGCGTGCAAATAAAGAAACAAAATTGAATAAAATGAGTTTTGAGCATCTTTATGATGAAGTATTCATAATTTCGAATGCTTCTGTTTTGACAAAACACGAAACAAAATCCTTAGTGTTTGTTTTGACCGAAAAAGACCACAAATATTTTCTTCATCAAGGGAAAACAACACTTGAAAAATTGGCCGGGGCGCTTGGTTACAAAACGGGGGAGTATGGTGTAACCTTTGATATTTCTTCCTTAGGAAAGTTTGCACCTAGGTATGCCATACTTTTTGGAGAAATAGAAATCGCCAATTCGGAGATAGAGGAAGTTTTGGGGAAAATAATGCACGAAAAAACATTGTTTCTTTCAGAATTGGATAAAGAAGAAAACAAAAGCAAAAAGGTAGAACTTTGGACGACGATTAAAAATAAGTTTGTCAAAAATTAGAAAGGGGGGGAAGAAAAGTCGTCCTCCATATTTTCACCATAATCGTCATTGATGTTGTAGCTTTTGTCATTTAATTTTGATTCAATGGTTATGGATTGTCCTTCATTGTAAGGTGAAAAATCAAGATCTTCAAATTTTGCAAATTGTTTTTTAAATCGAACCTGCGCCTCTTGAGTTGCTCCGTTTCGGTGTTTTGCGATATCAACCACAGCAATACCTTCCAAACTATTTCCTTCCTCGTCTTGGGTAATTCCGTAATAATCAGGACGATAAATAAATCCTACAATGTCAGCATCTTGTTCGATTGAACCCGATTCTCTTAGATCGGATAGAATGGGTTTTTTATCGGGTCTTTGTTCAACAGCTCTACTCAGCTGGGCAAGTGCAACAATGGGAATATTTAATTCTTTTGCCAAACCTTTAAGAGAACGGGAGATGTGGCTTATTTCTTGCTCTCTATTCTTGGCGGTGCTTTCATCACTCCGCATGAGTTGCAAATAGTCTATTACGATTAGCTCTATATTCTTCTGTTGTTTAAGTCGTCTTGCTTTCGCCTTCAAATCAAAGATGGTGAGTTGGGGTGTGTCGTCAATAAAAATATTGGCTTTCGACAAAGTGTTCATTTTGTGCAGAAGCTGTTCCATCTCAAATTCGGAAAGGTCTCCCTGCCTCAATTTCTCACCTGACAGTTCTACTTCCCCGGAAATAAGTCGAGTGACCAATTGAACAGCACTCATTTCTAAGGAGAAAACTGCAACAGGCTTGTCAAACATGATGGCCGCATTCCTTGCTGCCGTTAGCGCAAAAGCTGTTTTACCCATTCCGGGTCTTCCCGCCAATATGATTAAATCAGATTTTTGAAATCCATTGGTGATTTTGTCGAGGGACCTAAATCCCGAAGGAACACCACTAATCGTGTCTGAAGAGTTTTTTGCTGATTCAATACGCTCAATAGCCTTTGCGACAAGATCATCGATTGTATTAAAGTTTTTCTTTAAACTTTCGTCCTTAATTGAATACAACTTCTTTTCAGCGTTATCCAAAAGCTGAAATGCATCATTGGTTTCTTCGTAGGCTTCTCTTCCAATATCCGTTGATACCTTTATTAAAGCTCTTTGGATATATTTTTCTATCAATAAGTGGCTGTGAAATTCAAGGTTGGCTGCCGAAGCTATCTTGTTGGTCAATTTTGCCAGGGCAATTGCTCCGCCGGCCATTTCCAATGTGCCATTTTTTGCCAGTTGATTTTTGACGGTCAACAAATCAATAGGTTCCCCATCAGAGAAGAGTTTTTTTGTAGCTTCGAAAATTACCTTGTTTTTATCACTGTAAAAGCAATTTGGGTGCAACAGATCCATCACCCGTTCTGCTGCATTTTTTTCCAGCATCAGCGCTCCCAGAACAGCTTCTTCTAATTCCAGCGCTTGAGGGGGGATTTTTCCTCCCATTTCGAGAAGATATTTTCTTTCCCTGTCTTGCTTTTTGTTCGGAATTTTAAATTCTTGGGACATACAACCTTCGTCGAATGTAGATTATTTTCAGACGATTATAAAAGAAATGATACCCACAATTAAAAATCCACATTCACTCGTCGCTATGTTACATAAGTGTTAATTGAGTCAAATAAACATTTCTAAATCTATGATATTCAGCGATATGGTTATCAACACAGTCATTCATGAATGGACAGATTATTTCGAAAACGACGCAACTTTTCTGAAGGTATTTTAACAGTAAAAACTTTTCAAGAATGAGAATGGGCAAAAAAGGATTGCTTTTAACTGACATAATTTCTTAAAAAAGCCTTCATATGCAATGCTGTTTGGTTGGTAAAACAGGTTTGGAACTATATTTGTTATGTTTCTGTAGAGTATGGAATCCAAATTTTCACCAAGAGTAAAAGAAGTAATCACTTACAGCCGGGAAGAAGCAATTCGACTGGGTCACGGGTATATAGGGACCGAGCATCTACTTTTGGGTATCATTAGAGAAGGAGAGGGCAAAGCATTAATTCATTTACAAGCGCTCGGAATGGACTTGGTACGTTTGAAAAAAAATATAGAAGAAAATATCAGAGATTCCTCAGCAAAAAGTGCATCAGTAGGAAATATACCGCTTACCAAACAAGCAGAAAAAGCCCTTAAAGTCACCTATTTGGAGGCCAAAATATTCAAGGTAGATATCATTGGTACAGAACATTTATTGCTCTCTATTCTCCGGGATGAAGACAATTTGGCATCTCAAATATTGGAAAGGTACGGAGTTGATTATGATGTTTTCAAAAATGCTGTAGAAGAAAATTTAACCGATATAAAAGCAGACATGGGAACAGATACTCCTGAAGAATTCTACAAAGAAGATTCAGGAAAAAACGAACCTAAAAAGACCTCTTCAAAATCCAAAACACCAGTTTTAGACAATTTTGGCAGAGACCTCACTCGGCTAGCCATAGAAAATAAGCTTGATCCAATCATTGGAAGAGAAAAAGAAATTGAGCGTGTTTCTCAGATATTGAGCAGAAGAAAGAAGAATAACCCTGTTTTGATTGGTGAGCCTGGTGTTGGTAAAACAGCAATCGCAGAGGGATTGGCATTAAGAATAGTGCAAAAAAAAGTGTCTCGGGTGCTGTTCGATAAACGAGTAATTACGCTGGATCTTGCAAGTATGGTTGCAGGAACAAAATACAGAGGACAGTTCGAAGAGCGAATGAAAGCAGTGATGTCTGAATTAGAGAAATCTCCAGATGTTATTTTGTTTATCGATGAGATTCATACGATTGTGGGAGCGGGTGGTGCTTCTGGTAGTCTAGACGCAAGCAATATGTTTAAACCAGCTTTGGCAAGGGGAGAAATCCAATGTATCGGTGCCACAACTCTAGATGAGTATCGGCAGTACATCGAAAAAGACGGCGCATTGGACAGACGATTTCAATCTGTGATTGTTGAGCCTGCTTCAGTAGAACAAAGCATTCAAATACTCAAAAACATAAAGGATAAATATGAATACCATCACTCTGTAAATTACACAGATGAAGCCTTAGAATCCGCTGTTTACTTGTCTGTTAGATACATTGCTGATAGACATTTGCCAGACAAGGCCATCGACGTAATGGATGAAGTTGGGGCAAGGGTTCATTTAAACAATATTCATGTTCCCGAGGAGGTATTGGATTTAGAAGAAAAAGTAGAAGAAATAAAAGACGAAAAAAACCTCGTAGTTAAAAGTCAAAAATATGAGGAAGCTGCCAAACTAAGAGATAAAGAAAAAAATCTTATTGAGCAGCTGAATAAGGCCAAAAAAGCTTGGGCAGAGGAAGCGAAAAATCAACGATATAAGGTAACTGAGGAAGATGTGGCAGAAGTAATTGCTATGATGACTGGGGTACCTGTGAAAAGAATCGGTCAAGGGGAAAGTGCAAAACTTCTCAAAATGTCTGAAGACATAAAATCCAAAGTAATTGGTCAAGATGCTGCCATAGAAAAGTTAACCAAAGCAATCCAAAGAACCCGCGCAGGACTCAAAGATCCAAACAAACCGATAGGGTCATTTATATTTCTCGGTCCCACTGGTGTCGGAAAAACGGAATTGACAAAAACACTCTCCGAGTATCTTTTCGATTCCAAAGATGCTATGATTAGAATAGATATGAGCGAATACATGGAGAAGTTTTCGGTATCTCGTTTGGTCGGTGCTCCTCCGGGATATGTAGGTTACGAAGAAGGGGGTTTGCTAACCGAAAAAGTAAGAAGAAAACCATACTGTGTTTTACTTTTTGATGAAATTGAGAAGGCACACCCTGATGTCTATAATATCATGCTTCAAATTTTAGATGAAGGTTACGTTACTGATAGCCTTGGAAGAAAAGTAGATTTTAGGAATACAATAATTATTATGACCTCTAATATTGGGTCTAAACAACTTAAAGATTTTGGTTCAGGTGTAGGTTTCAATACCAATGCCAAAATAGAAGCACTTGACCAAAACAATAAAGGGGTCATAGAAAATGCCTTAAAGCGATATTTCTCTCCAGAATTTCTCAATAGAATTGATGATATTATTGTTTTCAATAGTTTACGAAAAGAACACATCAAGGAAATCTTAGAGATTCACATCAGTGCTTTGAAAAAAAGAGTAAAAGATTTAGGATATGAAATTAGTATTAGTGCTAAGGCAAAAAACTTTTTGGTGGACAAAGGTTTTAACCCAGACTTTGGTGCAAGGCCCCTGGGTAGAGCCATTCAAAAATGGTTGGAAGATGCTTTGGCAGAGGAAATTCTCAAAGCGGAAGTAAAAGAAGGAGATCGGATACAAGTTGGTTTTAGCGACAAAAACAATAAGCTTACTTTCAAAAACATCAAAACGCAGAACGGAAAAGAAGAACCGATAGATAAATGATCATACTTTTCATCAACAACTGAACAAAAACAAATAATGAAAATCGGAGATTCTCTATTTGACTTTAGTTTACCCGCAACCGATGGTAACAATTACTCAAAATATCATTATGCCGATAGATATGCGCTTTTAATCATTGTTTCCTGCAACCATTGCCCTTATTCGAGAGCATACTGGAATAGGATTGTAAATCTTTACAACCGATACTACGAGGATAACTTGGGCATCATGGTAATCAATGGAAACGATGCAAATAGATATCCTGACGACTCATTTGAACATATGAAAAAATACAAAAATGAGCTGAATTTTCCTTTCATCTATCTTCATGACGAAGATCAAGAAGTCATCTCAAAACTTGGTGCCACACGCACGCCAGAAGTTTTTCTTTTCAATAGCAAAAGAGAGTTGGTCTACAAAGGAGCTATTGATGATTCTTGGGACAATGAAAATGCTGTAACAAGAGTGTATTTGGAAGACGCAATAGAATATACTTTGGATGGCATGGATATTGATTTCCCAGAAGTCCCTGCGGTAGGTTGTTCGGTCAAATGGTTGCCTGGTAATGAACCCGTTTGAAAACAAAATAATTTTGATTACTGGCGCTTCCTCTGGGATTGGAGAGGCCCTTTCTATTGAGCTGTACAACCAAGGGGCTAGCGTGGCAATGGCAGCAAGAAATCTAGATGGAATGCAAGCCATAACCAAGGAAAATAACTTTGATGTAAAACGATTCTTGTTGGTAGAAACAGATGTGACCGAGCCGCAAGATTGCCAGAGATTTATTGAAAAATCCATCGAGAAGTTTCAGAAAATCGATGTACTCATCAACAATGCAGGTGTATCTATGAGAGCCAACTTTTTAGATTGTAGTTTTGAAACCCTACATCAACTGATGAATGTTAATTTTTGGGGCGCTACCTATTGCACAAAGTTTGCATTGCCTCATATTATCAAAACAAAAGGCAGTATAGTTGGGGTTTCGAGCATTGCAGCGGTAAACGGATTGCCTGGGAGAACAGGATATAGTTCCTCAAAGTTTGCCCTTCATGGCCTTTTTGAAGCCCTAAGAATAGAAAACCTTACCAATAAAGTTAACTTTTTACTTGTTTCTCCGGGTTGGACAAGTACCAACATAAGAAACAATGCACTTATTGGCAACGGATCTAGACAAGGGAGCTCACCCAGAAATGAAAAAAAGATGTCAACCCCACAAGAAATAGCAAAAATCATAGCCAAAGGAATTCTCAAGAGAAAAAAATTCATTGTTCAAAGCTCAACCGGTATCTCTATGTTTTGGCTTAAAAAGTTTGTCCCAAGATTGGTAGACAAGCTCATACACAACAGTTTAAAAAAAGAAGAAGGAGCCCCATTTAACTGATGAAGATTCAAAAGCGCATTGAAAAGTGTATTTGCAATCTTTTGGAGAATGAAATAGATCCATCCAAAGTTGGTCTTGAAATGACCAATCCAAAATTTGATGGAGATTTTACTTTTGTTGTTTACCCATTTTTAAAAATTCTAAAACAAAAGCCGGAGGAAGCAGCTCATTTCCTTGGAACTAAAGTATTGGAACAAATTGATGAAGTCCGAAATTTTAATGTTGTAAAAGGATTTTTAAATTTTGAATTGAAAGACGAGGTTTGGCTTGTTTACTTTCAAGAATTGCTCAATGACAAAGACTTTGGCAGGAATGACTCAGGCAATCATCAAAAAGTAATGATTGAGTATTCTTCTCCCAATACCAATAAACCATTGCACCTCGGGCACATTCGAAACAATCTGCTTGGTTATTCGGTTGCCGAAATTTTGAAATATAACGGATACGATGTAGTCAAAGCCAATCTAATCAATGATCGCGGCATACACATCTGTAAAAGTATGTGGGCTTGGCAAAAAATGGGACAGGGCGAGACACCAGAAAACACAAAAATAAAGGGAGATCATTTGGTTGGGAAATACTACGTACTTTTCGATCAACTCTATAAAAAAGAATTGTCTGAATTGACAAAGCAAGGGTTGACCTTAACTGAAGCGGAAGAAAAATCCTCTATTATGAACGAAACCAGAGAAATGTTGAGGAAATGGGAGCTTGGAGACAAACAAACCAGAGAATTGTGGGGGCAAATGAACCGTTGGGTTTACGATGGATTTGAAGAAACATATCAACGCTTAGGCGTTGACTTCGACAAATTTTACTTTGAATCAGAAACCTATCTACTTGGAAAGGATTTGGTCTCTGAAGGACTTTCAAAAGGCCTTTTTTTTCAAAAAGAGAACAAAAGTATTTGGGTCAATCTTCAGGAAGAAATACTTGATGAAAAACTTTTGCTTCGGGCTGATGGTACTTCTGTTTACATCACACAAGATATAGGTACAGCTGATTTAAAACATAAGGATTTTAATGCAAGTCAGTCTATTTATGTGGTAGGCAATGAACAGGATTATCATTTTAAAGTACTCAAAGCGATACTAAAAAAGCTAAAAAAGCCCTATGCCAACGGTATATTCCATTTGAGCTATGGAATGGTAGACTTGCCTTCAGGTAAAATGAAATCTAGAGAGGGCACTGTCGTGGATGCAGATGATTTAATGGATCAAATGGTCAAAACAGCGGCACAACAAACCAAAGAACTAGGCAAAACTGATTTGCTCTCAGATAAGGAACTAGTCCAACTTCATAAGGATATAGGCCTTGGTGCCCTAAAATATTTTCTACTTAAAGTTGATCCCCAAAAAAGACTGTTGTTTGATCCCAAAGAAAGCATTGATTTCCAAGGGAATACCGGCCCTTTTATTCAATATACTTTTGCTCGAATTTGTAGTTTGTTGGAGTTTCAAGAAGTTATTGAAAATTTTGATTTTACTTATCAAATGAATGAAGACGAAAAAAATCTTTTGGTCCTCATTTCACAATTTCCCAAAAAAGTAAAAGAGGCCGGAACAGCACTTGCGCCCTCAGTTATAGCCAATTATTTGTATGATTTAGCAAAAAGCTATAATCGTTTTTATCAAAACAATCCCATTCTCAAAAACAAACAAAATCAAACCAAGCATTTTAGGCTATTGCTTTGTAAGCAAACCAAGGAAGCACTAAACATAGGAATGTCTTTGTTGGGTATGCAATCTCCCCAACGAATGTAATCACAACAAAAAAAGCCTTTATTTGAACCCATGAAAAAAGAGGTATTGGTTATTGGTGCTGGAAAGTCTACTCAATTTTTGCTCAATTACCTTACAGCGTATTCTAAAAAAAATGGCAGTCTTATCTATTTGGCTGATATAGACGAGCAGTTGCTCTTTGAAAAAACAAAAGGAACCAAAATAAAACCCGTTTTACTGGACGTTGAAAATGATGAAAAGTGCAAAGAAATTATTTCAGGGAAAAGTTTGGTTGTGAGTATGTTGCCTGCCAATAAGCACCTTACAATAGCCGAAATATGCCTCTCTGAAAAAGTCCATCTTCTTACGGCATCTTACATAAGTGATGAGATCAAAAACCTTCACAATCAAGCTCAACAAAATGGCCTTATTTTTCTTAATGAGTTGGGCGTTGATCCTGGTTTGGACCATCTTTCTGCCATGCAAGCATTGGATGAATTAAGACAAAATGGGAACACAATCAAGGCATTTGAAAGTTTTACAGGAGGTCTTATGTCGCCCGAATCTGAGAATAAACCATGGAATTATAAATTCACCTGGAATCCAAGAAATGTTGTCTTAGCTGGGCAAGGAGGGGCGGTAAAATTTTTGCAAGAAAAAAAATACAAGTTTATTCCCTACCAAAAAGTATTTCGAAGAACAGAAATTATTGAAATAGACGGTTTCGGAAAATTTGAAGGTTACGCCAATAGAGATTCCTTGAAATATCAAAGTACTTACGATTTAAAAGATATTGATACTTTATACCGAGGTACCCTCCGAAGGCCGGGGTTTTGCAAGGCATGGGATCTTTTTGTACAGCTAGGCCTTACTGATGACAGCTACATCGTTCCCAATTCGAAGCAAATGACACACCGAGAATTTTTAAATACTTTTTTGGCTTATCACCCAACAGATTCTGTAGAAATAAAACTCAGACAATATTTATCACTTCAACAAGATGATATCGAGTTATGGGAAAAGCTTACAAGTTTGGATTTGTTCGAGGATATTCCAATAGGGATAGACAATGCCTCACCTGCAAAAATTTTAGAATCTATTCTAAAAAAGAAATGGACGATGTTAAGTCAAGACAGGGATATGGTGGTTATGTGGCATAAAATAAATTATCAATCTGAAACTGGAAACCTGCACGAAAAACAACTTTATATGGTTGCAATCGGAGAGGACGAAAACAAAACAGCGATGGCCAAGACAGTTGGTTTGCCTTTAGCCATGGGTGCAAAACTAATTTTGGAGAGAAAAATTAACCAAACTGGGGTTATTCTCCCTACACAGAAGCAGATTTATCAACCAATATTAAATGAATTACGAGAATTTGGAATTCATTTTAAGGAAAAAGTCATTCTATAGTATCTCTTATTTCAGCATAACAACAAAACATGCCCAAACCATTTTTTACATTGGTGAAAGCGTTTATTGGCAGTGACAACACATCACCGTATCGATAAGTATTTTGGGAAATTGACAAAAGGAAATTGTAGTGATTATAGGATATTTTCCTGAGGATTACTTCTCTCAAAAGATTTTTATGTTTTGCAGCCTTATCTAAAACATTATTCAAAGAAATAGTAAAATCGAGAACTTCATTCTGCTCACGATTCCAGTGGAAGATACGGTAATCTTGCCCAAGATTATTGATAGGCCTTGGATTGTCAAAAAAAAGATTATTGCTGCTAAAATTGATGGGAATTGTTCGAACGATAGAATCATAATACACCCCGCCCAGTTCGGTTTCATATTCCATCCAAGTTTCAAAAACTTCAAATTGATAATAGTTCTCCACTTGTTGATTTTTAAGGGTAATTTGTATTCTATTTTTATCCGCTTGGTAAAAGGAAACATTTTCTTTTTTCAAACCTATTGGACAAATATCAATGCTCTCAAAAAATTGACCATCAACCTCTCCAATAAGTTCTATGGTGTCTAATTCGGATATTTTGCTTGGATTGCTGTAACTGTTGGAGTCCATAAGGAGAGCATATTGTAAATCATTTATTGAAAGTTTTAGGTTCCCTTTTTCATTTTTCAAATGGGCATCTAATGGGGAGGTAGATTGGAAAATGGAAAAAGAAATTTCTTCTCCCACTTTTAGAAATCCAGAGACCACAGGGATTCCCTTTTCTTGTGGTAACTCAACTTCTGGATTCCAATCACCACAAGCCACAAACAAGAAAACAAAAAGCAAAAATTTACTTGAACTTAATGGCATATTGAACTCCTGGTAAAAATCTAAAAAATGAGCGTTGTTTCAAAACAGTTTTCCCTTCTGAATTGATGCCAAAATATGCGTACATAGGGTTTGGGTATCCGTAGACATTGAATAAGGAAAAAGTCCATTCAGACATTCCCCACGATTTGTTGATATTTTTTTTGAAGCTGACATTCAAACTGTTATAATCCCTTAATTGAAAATTGTTTCTTCTTTGAAGATGATGGATGGGAACTTTCCCGCTGGGTGTTCGAAGATTGTAATGGACGGTGGGAAGACTAATGAAATTTCCAGATATCCATTGCCAATTGGAGGAAAAAAACCACTGGTTGGTCAACGGAAAATTTAGGAAAATTCCCAAATTATGGGCCCTATGGTATTTGGATAAAAATCGTTTTCCTTGATTCAATTCATCAAACTGTCGATCACTTTTGGATAGGGTATAGGAAATCCAACCTTGTAATTTACCGATATTTTTTTGTGCCAAGCATTCAATCCCAAAAGCACGTCCCTCTCCCGAAGCAAATGTCTTTAATGAATTTGTGTGGACGAAAATTCCTGATTCGTTTTTGTATTCTAAAATATCGTCAAAACTTCTATGATAGGCTTGTATGGAATAGTTATATTTCTTCTTTTTGAGCGAGAAGCCAAGGGCAAATTCTTGCATCGAAGATGAGCCAAATGTTTGATTGGCAGGTATCCATAAGTCTATCGGTATTCCTGTTGTGTTGTTCGGGATTTGGTGGACAAATTGGTAGATTTTTGAATAATTCAAATTCAAAACCCAATTTTCAAAGCCTGAATATTGAAATCCAATTCTTGGTTGCCAATAAGATGTCCATGTTTGATTGTCTGTTCTAAAAAAATCTTGCCGAATACCTAAATTGGTTTGGAAATGTTTTGAATAAATTTTGTTTTCAATGAAAAAATAGGGTTGTAAAGTTGAAGACTGAAAACTTTTATAGGAAGAGTCATATATAACTTCTTGATCTCTGCTTAAATAGTATTGATTGTTTTGTGGACTAAATTGTCGATGAACCATACCAAAGCCTGTTTTGATGACATAATTGTTGATGACCAAAATATCCAGCGAAGATTTTACTGCATTCTGTATAAGCAAAGAATTGTAAGCATATTGAGAAGTGCTGTTAAGTGTGTCAATCGCTGCAAAATTGAAAGAAACATAGTTGGCAAAAGAAATTTTTCGCTCCGAACGACTTACAACCGTATTTAGGAAAGCTCCATTATTGAATTGATGATTCCATGTGATGCCACCGTTTAGACCATGCCAATTGAGATTGGTACTCCTTACTTCTTCAAATGCACTTTGACTTTGTCTAAATTCAGTTTCATAAAAGCCTTTGTCATTTTGGGTAAAAAGTTGTAGCGAAAGTTTGTTTCTGTTATCCACTTTGTGATGTATTCCAAAACTCACATCATAGAAATAGTATCCCAATGATTCGGTAATTTCCCTTTTGTTTTGAAAAACAGGAGGTAAGCCCAAAAGTAGATCGAGATAACTTCTTCGTGCAGAGAAAGAAAATGTTGTTTTGTTACTATTTCTTTTCAAGGGTCCTTCGGCCAAAATATCGGCTGAAAGCAACCCAATTTGTGCTTCAAAATGCCTTCGTTTTGTATTGCCTTTTTTGCTCTGTAGGGCAAAAACTGAGGACAGATTTCCACCATATTCTGCAGGAATATCGCCTTTGAGAAGGGTTAGTTTTTGTAAACTATTGGTGCTAAAAGCAGAAACAAAACCCAAAACATGAGTAGGATTAAATATCTGTATGTCGTCGAGCAAGTATTGATTTTGATCCGGATTTCCTCCACGGACAGATAGTCCAGTTGGGCAATTGATATTGGCTTGTATTCCGGGCATCATTTGAAGAGATTGCAAGATGTCATCATGGCCAAAAGCTTGTGGAACCTTTGCCATTCCCTTGCCATAAATAGATATCTTATTGAGGGATTGATGTTCTAAAGTTCTTTGATTTTCTTTATTAAACACCCAAACATTGTCCAGAATATTCAAAGAAACCAATCCAATCTTTATTTCTTTTTGTCCGGGCATTAACCATACTTCTTTGGATTTGTATCCCACATAACGCACATCAATTTTAAGACTGTCTTTGGTGCTTATTTGAAAATATCCATAGTTGTTTGAAGGAATGGTTTGCTGTTTTTTTGTCAAATAAATCTCTGCACCGGCAAGTTGCTCTCCTGTTTCAAGATCATAGATGTATCCCACCACCAATTTTCTTTTTTTCGGATGGTAAATCAATATATTGTTTTGTCCGATGGTTTTAATTTTTAGCCCATTTTCTTTTAAAATAGGTTTGATGATCTCCTTAACGGATTGATTGTGAAATACTTTTGAACCGATGGAAACATGTTCAATAATTTTGTCCTCAAATGAAAAATTGCACCCTGCTTTTTGCTCCAGCAATCCCAAAAAATCTTGCAATTTTCCACCTTCAAAGCGGAAGCTAATTTTCCTCGTAGTCTTGGATTGGGCAAATCCAAAGTGAAAAATAAATACAAAAGAGAGGAAACAGACTAAGTAACGAAACACCTTTTTCGGTGTAAAGGTATCTAATTAAAAATAATTTGTTTGTCTATTTTTTGAGGTCTAAGTTGAGTGATGGTCGCCAAAGCTTGGGCCAAATGGTCGAGATCAGTGCTGTTCAACTTTAAAGTGATCTTTTTGTTGAGATAAGTTTTAGGAAATGACATTTCTACACCAAATCTACTTTGCACGTCTTTGCAGATATTGCTGATCTTTTCATTTACGTATGAAATTTTATTTTCTTTCCATGCAAAGTCTTCATCCAATTGCATTTTGTCTTGCTGCCAAATTCCATCAATCTTTTCAAGCGTCATGCCTTTGAGAATTTGGTGCAGATTTCCTTTGTTGTCGAAGAGGTGTACCAAACCTTCCGAGACAGAAACTTTGAAAAAGTTTTCTCTTGCTCTTAAGTTAAAGGATGTTCCGACTACCTTCAATGAGTTGTCTGCAAATTCAATCCAAAATGGTTTATTACTATTGGTAACAACATCAAAAAAACCTTCTCCATCTAAATTTATTTTTCGAATATTTTCATTGAAGTCATCTGATATGATCATTTTGCTTTGTGCATTCAATACAATTTGAGAACCATCGGGGAGGGCAACATTTTTGGTTTCCCCAATGTCGGTTGACCATTCTTTGGGTTGGGAAGAGAAGAGCAAAGAAACAAGACCAATGACAAGCAAAAAAGAGGCAGCGACATAGATTGGGTTCCATGTCTGTTTTTTTTCATCCCTTTTCTTCAAAAGAATGTCCCATGTTTTGTTTTTATTTTTTGTTGATGGGATATCCCAGTCCTGAAAAAGCATTTTTCTAAAGAAATCCAAGGAATCTTTATTTTCTGGTAAATCTGCCAATTTAGAAAAGTCACGAACCTCTTCGGGAGTCATTTCATTCAGCAAATAGCGAGCGATATTTTCTTCATTAAAAATCAAAGGGAATATAATGATTAAGCGTTTTGAAGGGTCTGTGCAATAAACTGTAAGGTATTGTATTGGGTTGGATTTTGAGTCAACCACTGCTCAATGGCTTTATTTTCTTCCTCGTTGCACCTTTTCAAGACATAACGAGCCAAAACGCTTCCACTCAAATAGTATTCTAATGGCATTTGAATAGATAAACACATTGTTGTGGTAAAACCCCTATCGAGGATTGAAAATTTTTTTCCTTAAACTTTTGAGGGCATTGCCCATCTGATTTTCAACTGTTTTTGGGGAAATATCCAATATGTCGGCAATTTCTCTGTAGGTAAATTCAAAATACCGATTCATAAGAAAAACACGTTTTGTTTTTGGTGGTAGTTGTTCGATAGCAATTTTCACTTGGTGAGCGAATTCTAGAGATTCCAATTGGTTGGTTTGATTTTCAGTTCCCAAATAGTTCACCAATTGGTCTATACTTTGTGTGTCTATGTTTTTTTTTCTTAAAAAATTCAAGCAGGCATTTTTGGTGCTTTTGAAAAGATAAGTTTTCATTCCCTGAATGGAAAGGTGGTCCCTTTTTTGCCAAACCTTTATAAAAACATCTTGTACAACTTCCTCCGAATCTTCAGTTCTCGTCAAATAGGTTCGGGCAAGATATACAAGGGAATCGTAATGATTGTCAAAAAGAGAACGGTATTCTTCAGGATGAATCAAAAGTTAATTGCAAAGGTGTTGGGAAAGGGTAAAGTTCCACCAAAAGGTCAAAATTTCTATCAACACAATGCTTCTTTTGGTGCATAAATTATGCTACATTATTCAATTACATTTAAATTTGTGGCTCAGGTCGGATGGCCGAGTGGCTAGGCAGAGGTCTGCAAAACCTTTTACACCGGTTCGAATCCGGTTCCGACCTCAATTGGTTAATTTTAACTTCCCTTATTTTATCTCATTTACCTCTTAACCCTTTTATTTACAGTATACCTTGTCGAAAATAAGTTAGTAATTATTAAATGGAGTTAAATTTTACCGTATACCATACCGTATACATTCGCAGTATTTAATGAAAGTTAAACTTTATTTAAGAAATAAAAATTCCTTAAAAGAAACTCCAATCAATATCAAATTAAGCTGGAAGAATAAAATACAATTCTTTGGAACGGGAATTAAGGTTAAACCCAATAAATTCCTGCGAGATGGGAAAATTAGTTCAACAGTTGAAAATGCTGTGGAGAAAAATCAATTCTTGAAAAATAAAATGAGCCAAATCGCTGCATTATTTTACAATTTCTGTAATGAAAAGGGCCGGGAGCCAATTAACGGTCTAGAATTATCTAAATACATCAACGAAAAAGAAATTGAAAAAAGGAGGAGGGAGACGCCTACAATCGAATTGCTTGATTTTTTTGAAATTTGTGCTTTAGAAAAAGAAAAAGAGCAAAGGGTAAAGGGTAAAGATATTACTCGAAATAATATTAGTAGTACTTATCGGCAAACAGCCAAACTTCTTAAAGAATTTAGCAACCAAAGCTATGTACAAATTAAATTTTGTGAAATAACAATGGATTTCTATTATGCTTTCGTCGATTTCTGTATGTATGAAAAAGAATATAGTACCAACAATATAGGAAAGCATATTAAAACCCTTAAAGCAGTCTTAAATAGAGCATTAGAAGATAATCATACTAATAATTTAACACATAAGAAAAAGGCATTTAAAGTTCTTGAAGAAGAAGTTGATAACATTTACCTAAGTAGGGATGAGCTTATAGATTTGGAAGCCATTCATTTGGAAGGAGCGGAAGATAGTATAAGAGATGTGTTTTTGTTGTGCTGTTATTCGGGTTTAAGACTTGGCGATGCTCTAAATATTAATCCTAGTAATATTGACGAAAATGGTAGATTACGTATTAAAACATCAAAGACTGGTTTTACTGTAGTAATACCTAAATCAGATGTTTTAAATGCAATTCTTAAAAAGTACGAAAATCAAATCCCATATTATAGCAGTGTGGTATTTAATCGAAAAATTAAAGAAATCTGTAAAAAGGCTGGAATAATTCAAGAAGTCTTTATCAAAAAAAACTCAAAAGGCAGACAAGTCACGGTAAAAATGAAAAAATATGAATTGGTTAGTAGCCATACTGGAAGAAGAAGTTTTGCTACAAATGCTTATTTAGCTGAAATACCGACTTTAGATATTATGGCTATAACTGGTCACCAAACAGAAAAGTCCTTTCTTAAGTATATAAAGGTTTCAAAAAGCCAATTTGCCGAAAGGATTGAGGCCATAATGAATTGAGTAAACGAAATAATTTGTAAATTGCTTTTATGGGATTTAAAGATTGGTTCAAAGTAAAAAGTAATAACGAGTCTGGATTTTTTTCGCAATCAGAAGCTCAAGTAGAAGCTAACGAATTATTGAAAAAAGCATTCTAAGTAAAATTTTATAACTTGGATTTGATATGCGGTTAAGTCTATTGCTTTATCTACTTCTTTATTCTTTCCTATCTTTATCCCAAGAATTTTTGCCCACCTCAAAAGGTCAGATAGTTCGTCACTCTTTTTACACGTTATCATATATAGAAGAATACGAACAAGCTGAATGGGTTCATTATAAGCTTACTCCTGAAATGTTTGCTGGAACTTATTCAAGAACCAATGATTTTAGACCTGACCCAAATATTAAAACTGGCTCAGCTCAATTATCTGATTATAAATATTCAGGTTATGATAGAGGTCATCTTGCTCCGGCTGGGGATATGAAAATTTCTTTGCAATCTATGAGTGAAAGTTTTTTTATGTCCAATATGTCACCACAATCTCCAATGTTTAATAGAGGTATATGGAAAAATTTAGAACTCACGATAAGAAATTGGGCGTCCAAGGAGGTTTTGTATATAATAACTGGAGGTGTTCTGAAAGAGGGCTTGAAAGAAATTGGGTTAAATGGCGTGGATGTTCCTCAGCTATTTTATAAAGTAGTCTACAGTCCTGAAAGAGAAAAAATGATTGCATTTTTATTGCCAAATGAAAAATCAATAAAATCTGTGAAAGATTACGCAGTTTCTGTTGACATTGTTGAAGACGCAACGGGTATTGATTTTTTTCCCCAAATGGATTATTATAAACAGAGCTCTCTAGAAGGTAAATTTTCAAATTCGGATTGGTCTTACGAAAAGAAAGTTTCAATTAGAAGTTCATATAATTCTTCCTCAACAATTGCTTCCCAATGTAAAGGAGTTGCAAATTCTTCAAGTAAAAGGTGTAAAAACAAAACGAAAAATTTGAATGGTTATTGTTACTTGCACCAATCTCAAGTCGTGGGGAATAAAAAAACCAAAGAGTCAAACTCTATTGGACGTTGTAACGCTATTACAAATGAGGGCAATCGCTGTCGGAGAAATTCAACTGAAGGCTCAAAATATTGTTGGCAGCATAAATGAAACTGTTTCAGAAATATTTTTGGCATATTTAAGAACCTGAACGTTTATCAGGACCTTTTTTTGTTCTTATTTGAATTGTCCAATTCAGTATTTAAGTTTATGACCCTATTTAAAATTAATTAGCGTTTAATCGTAACTTTATTAAACCGCGTTATTACTGAATTAAATACGATTTTTCAAATGATTTGTTTATAATCCTATTGGTTTTGTCAGTAACTAAATTAGGGTGATTTTACTTCATTTAACACCTTTGAATTATGAATAAGAAATTAATAGTAATTGATGACTATCAGAAGTTGCTAAATGACATAGAGGAGCGGTTTTTATCAATTTTTAAATCAGAACTAAGAGCAAAGGATGATGGAAAAAATGATAAAATTACAAGGAATCAAGTCAAAGAGAAATACAAGATTTCGTTGCCTACAATAAACAAGTACGAGAAGCTAGGTATAATTACAGGATATCGATTTGGGGGACGAGTTTATTACTCAGATTCACAAATTGACTCTGCGATGAAAGAACGAAAATTTAAGTGATTATTAAAATGCTTTATTTCTTCTGAATAATTAAAAACCTTATTGTGTCCAATAATAAAAATACAAATCCATAACAAACTGTAAATGAATGGTTTAGAAGTTCAATATGGAAGGCTTATGGAGAAACAAAATTATCAGTTTATAGGCAATTTTAGTTTTGATGAGCTGGTGTCTGATAAAAAAAGCTGGGGGAAGATTAAATCACTTAAAATCTGGCTTGAGGACCATAGTGTCATCATTAATGGCTTTATTGTTATGGAAAAGACTAAAAGTTATAATAGCCACTTTCATACTGTCTTTAGTGTAAATACTTCTGAATTGGTTACTAAAAACTTTATCAAAAACAATCTATTTAAGTACTGGAAAAGAAATGGTAGTGTTAAAATTAGAGATTACAATCTATTAAAAGGTGGGTTTGAGATGTATATGACAAAATCTTTGCAGTACAACGGGTTTAATTATGATTTCTGGGAGAATTTGTAGTTGCTTTGATTAATCAAGTTTTTTCAATTTCGAAATTTTAAATGTAGCTGTAAATTTCTTTAAATTTTTTGATAATTTTTTCTGCCAGTTCTTCTGGGTTAAATTTGAAGTATTCTATATCTCGCTCTTTTGTAATTAGCTTTAGGGGATGTTCTCTAAGCTTAAAAAAATGAAGAAAATTGTTAAGGACTTTTACTTTTTCTTCGTCTGTGCCATTATTATTTTGATGAGAATGGAAAGGGTCTAAGTCAAAGCAAATCAAATCTCTGATATAAAAATCTACTGTAATTCTTTGATTACTCTTAAATTTATGCGAGGTAAGGTAGTTTAATTCAATTTTACCTTTAAACAGTTCATATTTTTCGAGCTCTTCAGCAAGTCTTTTTTCTAGTTGTGACTTGCCTGATTTATTTAGTTTTATAGCACATTCAGGACAACCAGTTTTATTTATTCCATTGCGATTTGCAGGTGTTGATTCGAAGCTACAGCCACAATTGCTGCATAACCACCAACATTTTTTACTGGAAAATTTAGAAATTGTATTAATGTTAATTGCTTCATTTTTAATAGAGTCCCATTCTTTTATTAATAATTTATCTCTATAACTTTCATCCTCTGAATTTATTGATTCTTTGCGAGATATTCTATTGCCTGAGCAGTATGGGCACCCTGATAATTTTCCATTTTTTTGCTTTCGATTACCTAAAGAGGTTTCCCAAATGTGTCCCTCAGATTCTGGACATTTCCAATGAATATTTTCTGTAGTGTTGGAATAAGAAATTTCAAAAGGAGATATTCTATTTTTAGCAAAATCCCATTGATTGATGACTAAATCTCTGTGGGTTGTGACCAAGCTATCACATACATAACAGGCCGTCTGCTTCTGTTTAAAACGATTAACCCTTTTCACAACACTCATTTTATATGTGATGCCGCAATTTTGATTTTGACATTTCCAGTCAACTTCTTTTGCAGAATTGATTTTTAGTTTTTTTGGGTCGCCGTTTACTAACTCCTTTTCTAAATCGGGGAAATTATTTGAGATGTTATTTTCAGCTTGACAATCACAGCCTATCCCTTTAAGTCGAGGGAAAATAGCCCTTTTGTACTCGTTTTTACAACTTAAACATTTCCAAATTTGTCCAGCACGATTTTGAATATTTAATTCACTAATTGTTTGGGTATTTTTTATCGAATATTCCTTTTTAATTTCCTCAATTAATTTGTTAGTGATTTTACCTTTTATTTTTTTTATATCCCATTTCCCGTCATACCTGCTGAAAAATTCATTTGTATTTTTAAATAGAAAACCTACAGTTAGATGAGGAAATGTCTTTTGCCCGGTGCAATAAGTGCAACCACCTTTTTTTCTGATGATTTTGTCAAATTTTGTTGTCTCGTATTCGTATTTGCACCTATTACATCTAAATTTAAGTTTTTTTTTACTGTTGTTACTTATCTCATTAAAATTATCCTGATTACCCGCATCTCGGTACTCCTTTTCAAATAAATCTAGCTTAAATATTATGTTC
>CAXDRX010000011.1:0-43986 GCA_963991985.1 uncultured bacterium
CCATTAGCGATGTGGCTTTGGTGGGTGGTGGCAATTATCCCCAACCAGGAGAAATTTCTCTTGCCCACAATGGTGTTCTTTTTTTGGATGAGCTGCCTGAATTCAAACGTACTGTTTTGGAAGTCCTCCGACAGCCGCTAGAAAATAGAAAAATAACGATTTCAAGAGCCAAGTTTTCCGTGGAATATCCTTCCAATTTCACCCTTATTGCCTCCAGCAATCCCTGCCCATGTGGCTATTTCAACCATCCCAGCAAGGAATGCAAATGCGCACCGGGCATGGTGCAAAAATACATGAGCAAAATTTCGGGACCACTCCTCGACCGAATGGATTTGCACATTGAAGTAACCCCCGTAGAAATCGACCAGCTCTCCACCCATGGTGAAGCGGAAAAATCAGAAGACATTCGAAAGCGGGTCATCCAAGCGCGGACGCTCCAAGAAAGACGATTTACCGATAGTCCACTCCATTGCAATGCACAAATGGACGCCAAAGAAATGAGCGCTTTTTGCCCCTTAGACGCTGGTTGTACTGCCTTGCTGAACAACGCCATGAAAAAACTAAACCTTAGTGCCCGTGCCTATGACCGAATTCGGAAGGTAGCCCGAACCATTGCCGATCTGCAAAACGAAGATCAAATTAGGCCCGAACACATCGCAGAAGCAATTCAATTGAGAACCTTGGACAGAGATTATTGGAACAGCTGATGGAGTTGAAAATAGGTCCAGCAAAGACATCTGAAACAAAAAGAATAAACGCAAGCAAAGCAAAAATTTTAAGATTTTTCGTCATTCATGATTAACCTGTGTTCACGTGGAAAGTAGATTTTTTTTGCTATAAAAGGTATAGATTTCTAGAAACCCATCGAACTTGCATTTCTATCCAATTTTGTTCAGAAACTCCACTTTTGAAAGGTAGAAAAATGTTTGATTTGAAACTGCGTATTTTACCCCTAAATCTCAGGAATTACTAGAATTAAAAGTTGCGCACCCGGGAGGATTCGAACCCCCAACCCCCAGAGCCGAAATCTGGTATTCTATCCAGTTGAACTACGGGTGCAGAGAAACAAAAGTAATCCCCACAATTGAAAAATAGGCAAACCTTTTTCCGTCAATTTTATTTAGTTTCGTAAGTATGCGATTGTTTTCATCCCTACTTGTTTTGTTGATCCTTGGTTCATCAAGCATTTCGCCAGTATATGCCCAAACTGGAAACAAACAGCGTGATCAAAGAAAATTGGACCGATTTTGGAAACACCATCCCTACCACAAATGGGAAAAAATGAGCTACCAAGAATGGGAATCCTTGCCTAAATATGATCGACCAGATTTGGCAGAAATTCAAAACTACCGAATGACCCTAAATCCTTATACTTTCACCATTCCCTACCAACAAAGGTTTGCAGTGATGGATTATGTAAAAAACCACAACCGGCTTTTGCACAAAGCAGCCATCCCATCCACAAAATGGACAGAAAGAGGACCAAATAATTTTGGAGGACGAACCCGTGCTCTCATGTACGACCCCACCGACCAAAGCAATGGCTACAAGAAGGTTTGGGCTGGCGGCGTGTCGGGAGGACTATGGTACAATGATGATATCACAAAGTCTAGCTCCGAATGGAAAAAAGTAAACGATTTTTGGCCAAACTTGGCCATTACAAGCATTGCTTACAACCCCTCCAACACCAGCGAGTGGTATGTAGGTACGGGCGAAGGATGGAACAACATAGACGCCGTACTTGGTGATGGAATTTGGACCACCACCGACGCAGGAAAAACATGGTCGCAATTGACTGCAACAAAAAACAGCAATAATTTTAGTCAAATTCAAAAAATTGTTGTGAACAACAACAATCGAATTTTCGCCGCGACCGGAACGGGTCTCTTTGTATCTGACAACAAGGGAAGCAGCTGGAAAAAAGTTATCAATGGTTTTTTCAGTGATGTAGAAATAGCCAGCAATAGCGATATTTATGCCAGTGTAGGAAAAATTTATGTTGCGGGAAAAGTTTACAAATCAACCAATGGCGGCGACAATTGGTCCCAACTGTCCATCCCCTTTGGTGAAACAGCTTATCGGATGGAATTGGCTTGTGCCCCAAGCAATAAAAATGTATTGTATGTGATCGGCGGCAACGCTGAGCGAAATATCGCGGGTTTTTTTCGGTCTAGCGATGGTGGAAGTACTTGGACTTCTCTTGCCATACCAAGATATCCAAACGACAACAATGTTCACTTCACCAGAAAACAATCGTGGTACGACCTCATTTTGGGTGTTCACCCCAACGACGCCAATATTGTTTTTGCCGGTGGAATTGATTTCCACCGAAGCAGCAATGGCGGTAGCACATGGTCGGCCATTTCCCATTGGTACGGGGGCTTTGGTTTAGATTATCTTCATGCGGACCAACACGCCATCGCTTTTCATCCAAGCAACAATACCCAAATTTTGTTCGGGAATGATGGTGGGGTTTCCTTGTCGAATGACGCTTCTAGCAGCTCCACGCCCACTTTTGCTGAAAGGAACAATGGATACAATGTTACCCAATTTTATGCCGTTGCGCTCAACCCCAATGAAAATAGTCCAACACTTTTTGGAGGAACCCAAGACAATGGAACCCACAAGTTCATTGCTCCGGGAATGAATAGCACCTTTGAAGTTTCTGGGGGAGACGGTGGTTTTTGCTTTGTAGATCAACAAGACAGTACTTATGCCATTAGCTCCTATGTGCGGAACAATTGGTATTTGTCATCCGATGGTGGTTTTAGCTTTGGAAGATTGACCAATGACGGTAGTGGTAGATTTATCAATCCTGCTGATTATGATGAAAAAGCGAAAATATTATATGCAGCCTCGGACAATGGAAAAATGTTTAGAATCTCAGGAATCAATACTACTCCAAATGCAGAAAGTATTGATATTGTTGGAGATGGTACAAACAACCGGCAACTTGCACACATTAGTGTCTCGCCCTACAGTAACCATACCCTATTTGTGGGAACAGATAGAGGCGACATTTATAAAATTTCAAATGCAAATGGTACGCCCAGCTCAACAAATATCGATCCGAAAAATGTGCTTCCCTCGGGGTATATATCCAGTATTGCCTTAGCAGAAAATGAGAGTCATTTGCTTGTCGTTTTCAGCAATTATGGTGTAAAAAGTGTTTGGGAAACCAAGGATGGTGGCAACAATTGGGTAAACAAAGAAGGCAACTTGCCAGATATGCCCGTTCGGTGGGCACTGTTCAACCCCCTGGATAGCAATCAAGTCTTACTTGCAACGGAAGTGGGGGTATGGAGCACGGATGATTTGTCTGCCAATTCCGTGGATTGGCAACCCACCAATTCTGGTCTTGCCAATGTGAGATGCGATATGTTGAAAATAAGAAATTCAGACAATTTAATTGCCGTTGCAACCCACGGCAGAGGAATCTTCACCACGGATGTTTTTGTTCCCAACATTCTTAAACCAGGGGCTGAACTGAGCCAATTTTCTCTCTGCACGGTCGATACCCTGTTCGTTACAGACAAGAGTGAAGGAAACATCCAAAGTTGGGAATGGAAAATTAGTCCCAATACTTTCGAATTTATGGAGGGCACAAACGCTTCCTCCCAAAACCCTTCCATCCGTTTTGGACAGGCCGATACCTATGACATAACGCTCGTGCTTACCGAGCAGAAAACATTGAAAAAGGATTCGATCTCTTACACCCTCACTGTGAAACCTGAGCCCATTGCGGACTTTTCATTTGAAGTATTGTCAGAAAACCCAACCAGCATGATGCTAAAATTCACGAGCGAAAGTGAGTTTGCGCAAAGTTATATATGGGACTTTGGCAATGGATCCAAGTCCAACCTTGCCAACCCACAACACAGATTTGATCGAGGCAACTATTTGGTAAGTCATACCGTCATGAACACTTGTGGAGAAGATGTGGCTCAGGACAGCGTGCGACACTACCTGTCGATAGCCTCTATCAAAAACGGTACAATAAAAACAATGCCCAATCCAGTTGTTAAGCACCTGGATATTGATTTCAGTAATGATGTTCAAGCTTATGATCTATACCTTTATGATGTGGCAGGAAGACAAGTTTTTATGCAAAAAGGTACAAGTAGGCACGAAAGATTCAACTTAGAAAAGTTGCCTTCGGGGCAATATTTTCTGACCATTAAATTGCCCAGTGGACTGCTGATAGAAGATAAAATCTTCAAAAAATAATGCGTGCAGAAGGCAACCTACGAAAAATGAAAACCGAGCTTGCAGAGCCGGTAAAGTATTCTTTATTGCTTCACGATATTTTGGAACCAAAGTACGAATTGCCTTTGCACCCCTTGTTGGGCAAGGACATAAGAATTCAATGGAAAGGATACATGAACAGCATCCTTTCTGGGAAAAAACTCAACAAAGTATTTGGAGAAGGCTTGAGCTATCCAGAGTTCATGGAATCTCCCTTAGCCGTACCAAGCATCATGAGACCCGAACTAAGTAGAATCCATGAAGGAATAGCGCTGAGAGATTTGGAATGGGAAACCAAACATCACCTCACTCCTCACACGGTTTATTTGAGCAATACAAGTGGCCTTAAAGTGGGTGTAACAAGAAATACACAAATCCCCACGCGCTGGATAGATCAAGGAGCAACCCAAGCCCTTAAAATTGCAGAAACACCCTACCGTCAGGCTGCCGGACTTTTGGAGGTTGAACTGAAAAATTATGTGGGTGACAAAACCGCCTGGCAAAAAATGCTCAAAAACCAATCTGGTTTTAATGGAGATTTACAAGAAGAGTGGGGACAATTGTTGGAAAAAATTCCTCAGGAATTTGAAAACTATGTGCTTTACAAAGAGAAAATACAACACATCAATTACCCCCATCTTCAATGGCCAGAAAAGGTAAAAAGTTTTCGCCTAGAAAAAGTACAGATGATTGAGGGCTTGTTAACCGGAATAAAGGGGCAATACCTCCTTTTTGACAACCACAAGGCAATCAATATCCGCAGCCATTCTGGTTATAGAATAGAAATTGAGTGGTAAAGTTCATTCCATTTTTCTTTAGAAAACCACTTTCTTTGCTATGGTTTTGAGCAACAAGGATACATCCCAACGAAAAAAAGACCACATTGACCTGGCTTTGAAAGCCCAAATCAATCGAGCGGACGATCGTTTTTTTTATGAACCTGTTTTGAATGGCACCCAAATGGCCCCTTTAGACATCAGTAGGATTGGCAACAAGACCATGAAGGCACCCATTTGGATCAGCAGCATGACAGGAGGAACAGGAGAAGCAAAACATATCAACAAAAATTTGGGCAAAGTATGTGGCAAGTTTGGTTTGGGGATGGGATTGGGTTCTTGTCGTATCATTTTGGACAATCATGATTTTTTACCGGACTTCCAATTGCGAAAATATATTGGTGATGACAGTCCTTTTTATGCGAATTTGGGCATTGCCCAAATCGAAAAAATTTCTGAGTCGGGCCGTTGGGAAAAAATAACGGATCTACTTCAAAAAACCGAAACGGACGGACTTATCGTACACATCAATCCACTTCAAGAATGGTTGCAACCCGAAGGAGACAAAATAAATTTTCCACCCATTCAAACATTACAATTGCTTATTGAAAAGTTAGACATTCAAATTATTGTCAAAGAAGTAGGACAAGGAATGGGGCCTCAATCATTGGAAGCACTTTTTGATTTACCGATAACGGGCATCGACTTTGGGGCCTTAGGAGGAACCAACTTTGCTCTCCTTGAAATGATGAGAAACCAACCCAATATCTTGGAAAGTTACGGAGATCTTGCCCATCTTGGTCACACAGCAAAAGAAATGGTCCATTTCTGTAATGAAATTCTTGAATCACGAAAACAAAATGACCCAAAAACACTGATTGTTTCGGGAGGCATTCGAACTTTTTTAGATGGTTATTATTTCACTTCACTGCTACAATCGCCCGCGATCTATGGTCAAGCCTGGGCCATGCTACAAAGAGCAAATAAAAGCCTAGAATTGTTGGAAAATTTTGTGGAAAATCAAATCAAAGGCCTTCAAATGGCAAATAACTTTTTAATCCCAAAGCCCATTTAAACGATTGAAAAACAAAGAAAACAAACAAGTCTCTGGTTTCTCTAAACTTGAAAAGTCAGAAAAAATAGATTGGGTCATTACCAACTATTTTGACGCTTCAGAAGACCATTTGAATCTTTTAAAAAAATATTGGAACGATGATCAAAAATTACAGAACGTTCATGATGAATTTGTTGAAAATGCAATTACCAACTTTTACACTCCCTATGGCATTGCCCCAAACTTTAAGATCAACGATGTAAATTATTGCGTACCCATGGCTATTGAAGAAAGTTCGGTGGTTGCAGCTGCCGCAAAATCAGCTCGATTTTGGTTTGATCGAGGCGGGTTTAGAGCCGAGGTGCTTTCTCAAAAAAAAATAGGACATGTTCATCTCATATGGCCCGGCGAAAACCCGAAAGATCTAGGTCTTTTTTTTGACCGCATCAAAAGCAAGTTTTTTGAAGGAACAGAGCAACAAACCAAAAACATGCGCAAAAGAGGAGGCGGAATTTTGGATATCCAACTACACGACAAAACAAAAGAAATCGACAACTATTTTCAGCTTGAAGTGACCTTTGATACTTGCGATGCAATGGGCGCCAATTTTATCAATACTGTTTTAGAAAAAATGGCCAAAATCTTTGAATCTGAGCTGCGAGAAAACACAACCATTTACAATGAAATAGAAATTGTGATGTGCATATTGAGCAATTATACCCCCGAATGCTTGGTGCGCTGTGAAGTAAGAGCGCCTATTGAAAAAATGGTATCGGGCTCAGAAATTTTACCTCAAGATTTTGCGAAAAAGTTTTTGCGTGCCATAGAAATTGCAGAAACCCAAATATACAGAGCGGTCACACACAACAAAGGGATAATGAATGGAATCGATAGCGTAATCGTTGCCACTGGAAACGACTACCGAGCCATTGAAGCATGTGCCCACGCCTATGCTTGTAGAAATGGTCAATACAGCAGTCTCACGCATGCCGAACTTACGGATGGCGAATTGTCTTTTTGGTTGGAAATGCCAATGTCCCTCGGAACCGTTGGAGGAATCACTACATTGCATCCCATGGTGAGGTTTAGCCACGAACTCTTGGGAAATCCTTCGGCAGAAGATTTAATGAAAATATGCGCTTCTGTTGGCCTAGCCCAAAATTTTTCTGCACTCCGAAGCCTAACTACAACAGGCATACAAAAAGGACACATGAAAATGCATTTGCTCAATGTTTTGAATCAACTGGGTGCCAATAAAGAAGAAAAAAGAAAAATGATTGAACACTTCAAGCATGATGTTGCCCATTACAACAAAATTGTCCAAGCCCTAAACGACCTTAGAAAACCTTCATGAAATTTTATGCACCCGGCAAACTCATGATTAGTGGCGAGTATTTGGTTCTCGATGGAGCTTATGCATTAAGTTTGCCAAGCAAATTCGGACAATATCTAGAAGTAAGCGAAGGGGAAATTA
Source organism: uncultured bacterium (assembly GCA_963991985.1). Taxonomy (GTDB): domain Bacteria; phylum Bacteroidota; class Bacteroidia; order NS11-12g; family UBA9320; genus MED-G17. Next base: position 7,550 of record CAXDRX010000011.1, read on the forward strand.
ATGCCAAACAAAACATACATTGGGAAAGCTACGACCACCAAAGAAAACGTTGGTTTCATGCAGCATACGAAAGAAACGAAAAAACCTTCACTTGCAATACATCAGACAATGCTTCTATGGCCAATACCCTTAAGAATCTTTTGGAGATAATCGTTGAAAACAAACCCAATATTTTTCAAAAACATACGGATTACCATTTTAAAACCAGATTAAAATTTGATCGACATTGGGGACTTGGTAGCAGCAGCACACTTATTTCTGTTTTGGCCGATTGGAGCGGTATTAACCCTTACAAACTTTTGGATTTCTCTTTCGGGGGAAGCGGTTATGATGTGGCAGTTGCCCAGCAAAAAACACCCATACTGTATCAGAATGTTCACCGAAAACGGGATGTTCAGAGCGTCGATTTGAGATGGAAATTTAAGGACAAACTTTTCTTTATATATCAAAATAAAAAGCAAAGTTCTCAAGAACAAATAAAAAAATACCGAACACAAAAAAGGCCCTCCCTTCATTTGATCAATCAGATCAGTCAGATCAGTTTTGATTTAAGCAATTGCTCAAGATTGGATGAATTTGAAGACCTATTGAATCAACATGAATCCATTATTTCAGTGCTAATCAACCAAGCACCCTTGGCAGAAAAATTTCCCGAATTCAAGGGAAGCATAAAAAGCCTAGGCGCTTGGGGAGGAGATTTTTTTCTAGCAACAGGAAATGAAGAAGATATGGAATATTTTCGCGACAAAGGGTATGCCACCGTTTTATCATTTGACCAACTTTTTGATCCATGGAAAAGTATGAAGTAAGCTATCGAGCACCTTCCAATATAGCTTTGGTTAAATATTGGGGAAAGAAAAAAGTACAGATTCCCATGAACCCAAATCTCAGCTTTAGCCTCTCAAGTTGCCATACCACAACCACGGCTACCTTTCAAAAGGGAAATGGTGAAATAAGATGTTGGGTAGATGGATTAGAAAATCTAAATTTTTTGCCAAAAATCAAGGCATTTGTTGAACGTATTCAAGCAGATTTTCCGGAGGTAAGCCAATATTCCATTTCCATAAAAACGAAGAATACTTTCCCCCATGGAAGTGGGATTGCATCTTCTGCCTCAGGTTTTGCAGCACTGGCGCTCTGTTTTGCAGATTTTTATAATCAATTGTACAATCAAACCATGAGCGAAGAATTTTGGCAAAGAGCCTCCGTTTGGGCTCGATTGGGTTCTGGATCTGCCTCCCGTTCCATTTATGGCGGCTTTGTTCGATGGGGAGTTGGTGAGGAAGACAATCCTGAAAACTTTTCAAATCAATATGCCACTCCAATTCCAAAAACAATGATCCATCCTGATTTTTTGGAAATTCAAGACACCATTTTACTTGTAGAAAACACCGAGAAGTCAGTCTCGAGCAGTGATGGTCATGCATTAATTGACAATCACTTTTTCAAAGAAGGAAGGATAACTCAAGCAAAAAAACATTTTACAGACTGCCTTTCAGCATTGCGCCAGGGCAATCAAAATTTATTGACAGAAATCATAGAGTCGGAAGCATTGAGCCTACATGCCTTGATGCAAAGTTCTAAGCCCTATTTTATTTTGATAAAACCCAACACATTGCATATTATTCAGAAAATTTGGCAATGGAGAAGACAAAAAAGGATATGGATAGTTTTTACCTTGGATGCAGGCGCCAACGTGCATTTGCTCCATCTCCACAAAGACAAAGAAGCGGTAGAAAACTTTGTAAAAACAGTACTTTCTGGCTTTTGTAAAAATGGTGCTTACCTTCGCGACCGAATAGGACTAGGTCCCATCAAATTGGCTTGATGTTAAAAAACAGCTTATACTACGCAAAAATTTTGCTTTTTGGCGAGTATGGAATCATTGAAGATTCCATGGGGCTTTCTATTCCTTATGGGACCTACCAGGCTTCATGGGTGTTCGACAAACAGAACGAAATATCCAACCGACATTTGCAAGATTTTTGTTCTTATTTATTAGAAAATAAAACACTAGATTTTTCGGTGTTTTTGCATTTGGATTTGTTCAAAAAAGATATAGAAGAGGGCTTAGCATTCAAATCTTCTATACCCCAAGGTTTTGGCGTAGGAAGTTCTGGCGCTTTGGTGGCAGCGGTTTATGACCGTTACAAAAAAGAAATTGTGGAGAAATCAACACCCACAAAAGATAAATTAATTAAGCTAAAAAATATTTTAGGGAAAATGGAGAGTCATTTCCATGGAAAAAGTTCAGGGCTCGATCCACTTATTTGTTATTTTAATTTGCCTGTTTTGCAAACATCCAAAACGGAAATGAATACCGTCGGTTTGCCAAAAAACGCTCAAAATAGTCGAGGAGCCATTTTTTTGCTCAATAGTGGTGCACCCGGCGAAACACAACCTATGATTCAAATTTTCATGGAAAAAATGAAAGAAGAGGGTTTTAGAAAGATGTTAAAAACCCAATTTAAGAAATACAATGATGCCTGTATTCAAGCAATCATTAAGGGAAACAAGGCACCCCTTTTCAACAACCTCAAAAAGCTAAGCTCACTACTTTTGGCACACTTCAAACCTATGATTCCTAAACATTTGCATGCCATTTGGAAAAAAGGAATTGAATCAGAAAAATATTATTTAAAACTATGCGGTAGTGGTGGAGGTGGTTTTGTTTTGGGTTTTACCAAAGACTTTGAAGCAACCAAAGCCGAATTGAAAGAATTTGAATTAGAGTTGGTTAGCACCCTATAATGTCTGGGATTTTAAGTAGGCAAAAATATTTTTTTCTCAAGTTGGCCGCATTGCTCAATGTGGTACGTTGGTACAATGTTTTGTTGGTTGCGCTCATTCAATATACGACTGTTCTCTTTGTTTACGACAGCCGTAAAACCAAAATCGAGCTGATGTCTAATGTTCAATTGCATCTCATTGTTTTGGCAACTGCCTTTGTTGTCGCCTCGGGTTTTTTGTTGAATAGTTTTTACAATCTAGAAAAAGATCTCATCAATCGACCCAAAAAAACAATTTCAGAACAAATTGTTGGAAAACGATGGATTATAAACACCTATTTCCTCTCGTCTTGTATTGGTTTGCTCATCAGTATTTTTGTCTCAAGAAATGTCTTTACCTTTTATTTGATTTTTTGTACTGCCATTTGGTTCTATTTTCATAAACTTCAAAAGCTACCCATTCTAAGAGAAGTTTCCGCTTCTTTCTTGTCCATAGCTTCTTTCGTTTGTATCGCCATTTATTACAATATTTTCACCTCCTTTATTCTCGCTTATGCTACTTTGTTCACAATAATCATTTTTACGCGAGAGATCATCAAAGGTTTAGAGAATCATCAAGGAGACAAAAAATTAGGATATTCTAGCTTGGCAGTTCTTATGGGAAAAGAATGGACCAAAAAAGCTCTCTTGGGCTTTATGGCCCTCAGTGTAGGCATCATTATTTTTTTGATTCGAAATACAAGGAATATAGAATTCATCTACATCATAAGCCTACTGGGTTTGTTGATTGCCTTCGCAGGAATTGTATTGATCCAATCAAATAGTTCCAGAGACTTTTCCCGAGTAAATTATATCTACAAATGGTTAATCCTATGTGGTCTAATGGCTACCATTCTTTTGTAGTATCCGCCAAAATATTCTGATAGACTTGTTGCCAACCTTTCCATTGATTTTCATTTCCAAGCGATTCATTGTGCCACAGAGAAGAATAAAATCCTCCAACATTTTTGATTTCTTGCATCAAGGTTCGATGCACAGCAATGGCTTCTTCTGGATTCATTTGATAATAAAACTGGGGAGTTATGTCCATAAAACAAAATGGAAAAACCTTCAATTTGGTGCGTTCATTTTTCTTTAAATCAAACCAAAAGAATGGAGCTGCAATGCCTGCGCGAAAACCTATTTGATCTGAGTAGCCCATAGAATATTCTTTTCTAATACCCAAATCCAAAAGTATTTGATAGGTTCTTGGCAACTGAAATCTTAAGTAATGTTGGCGACTTTGATCAATGGTCCTACCCATTAATTTTTCTAAATTGTCTTTCTCTTCCAAAAGTTTTTCAAGCTGGTGGAATGAGTTGTAGGAAGGATGAATTCCCACGCTCGTATTGGTCTGATTGCCAATTTTTTTTATCAATTTTTGAAAAAATTTATTCTTGATGGATAAGTTCTTATCAAATTTTCCCAAACTTCCAGTTTGGATAAAATATAAAGATTCATTTCCGTACTTCTGGTGCTGGGAAAACTGGAATTCATAACTGTCGAAAGGATCCCTTAGACGTCTCTTTCTCACTTGCCATCTTTTTTTTACCTTTTCTATTTCCCCACCCAATAGGTCTTTGGCATAGCCCAAATGGGTTCGGAAAAATTCTTTGTGACGATATTGATAGGCTTGATCGATATCAATTGTAGACAAAAAATTGAATGATTTGGGCTGAAAAGAAATATTTTCCTCCTCCTTGTTTATTTCACGAATTAAATCCTGAACCCAGAGGTTCACTACGGGCTTATCTAAAATTTTGTGGGCAGTCAAAATACTGTCAGAAGAAGAAAATCTTCCATGATGATCGTATGTTTTTGGGAAATACTCTTCATAACGAGAAACCAAGTAAAAGCACGCCGAAAAAATGTCATACCCAAAAGAACATCTCGGATTATGAAACAAAACTTTTGTTTGCCGAACAAGGCCAAGTGATGGATATTTCTCATCAATATTCTTTTCAAAAAGTAAGGCTTCAGGCAATATCTGAAGGTCCGAAGTCAGCTCTTCCCTAGAATAGTTGACTTTATACAATGAGCTCTCTGTGAAGGTTTTTTTTGTTGTGACCAATTGGTAATCAAGTCCTAATAATTCATGGAAAATTAGATTTAATACATATTCCAGTCTATTGCTTGTTTGCTTACTAAAAATGATTAAAGACAAAATTGCAATGCGTTGTTCGGATGCAAATATCGAGTTAAGAAGTTTTATAACTCTTTTTATCGATAATTATCTTGGCCAAGATTTCTTTTAAAATCTCGGAAGTTCCGCCACCGATGGGTCCCAGTCTACTGTCTCTGAACATTCGTGCCAAAGGGTAATCTTCCATATAGCCATACCCACCCAAGAATTGCAAGCACTTGTACATCACTTGATCAGCTACTTGAGTACTTTTTAATTTACTCATGGTTGCTTCTTTCACTACGTATTCTCCTTTGCCAAGCCTTTGTGCTGTTTGATAATTGAATTGTTTGACAATTTCTATTTCGGTCGCCAATTCGGCAATTTGATGTCTTATGGCTTGAAATTCATTGATATTTTTCCCAAAGGCTTTTCGTTCACTTAAATATCGAAGTGTATACTCCAAGGCTGCTTCAGATCTTGCATGGGCATTGACGCCCATGACCAAGCGTTCCAAGGCGAAATGCTCCATCAGGTATTGAAAACCTGAATTCTCCTCCCCTAAGAGATTTTCCCTTGGGATTTTAACGTCTTGGAATGCTATTTCAGCGGTATCTGAAGCTCGCCAACCAAGCTTATTTAGTTTACTCGATTGGATTCCTTGGGCATTCCGATCCACAAGAAAAATACTTATTCCTTTTGCCTTTTTATCGAGCGCTGTCTTTGCTGCTACCACCAAATAATCCGACAAGTGTCCATTGGTAATAAATGTTTTCGAACCATTGATGATCCAATTCTCTCCCTCCAATCGAGCATAAGATCTAATATTGGCAACATCACTGCCTGCAAATGGCTCAGTAATACACAAACAACCCAATAATTCGCCGGAAATGCTTTTTCGCAAATAATGTTGTTTCAAATCCTCAGGCGCTTCATGATTTAAGTGTGTCATGGCCAAATAAACGTGTGCCCACACTGCAGCTGCAAAACCGCCAGAATTTATTCTTTGCATTTCTTCAAGAAAAATAATGGTATAAAAAATATCTAAGTTTAAGCCGCCATATTTTTCCGGATAATTCAAACCGAAGTAACCTTGTTCGCCCATTTTTTTCCATATTGACTTATCGATTTCTCCCTCCCGCTCCCATCGGTCAATGTGGGGACTTACTTCTGCAGCCAGGAACTTTTGAAACCCCTCGCGAAACATCTGGTGTTCTTCTGTGAAATACATGTAGCAAAAAGTAAATTAAATCAAATATATCCAATGAAGACCAAATTGGTTCTTATTCAAAATCGGTTTAATTTAGTAAATGACAGGACCCATCAGTATTTGTTTTAAATCCTTTAATTTGCAGATAATTTTGAGGATGCGAAAATTGTTCATTTCAATTTTTCTGCTGTTCTTTGGGCAGGTCTTGTTTGGTCAAAACATCTTGCAAGGAGTTGTCAAAGATGCTTCCAACAATGAGGAAATCATGGGCGCCAATATCCTAGTGGAAGGCACCCAAATTGGAACGTTTACCGATGAAAATGGAACATTTGAATTGAAAATAAACAATGCTTTGCCCGTAACGCTAGTGGTAAGTTTTATTTCCTACCAAGAAAAAAGAGTTGTCGTTAAATCCTCCACTTACTTAAAAATAAAACTTCAGGCCTCAGACAACCAACTTCAACAAATGGTTTTTAAAGGACAAAAAATCACCGAAAAACAGTCGGAAGAACCACTAACCATTGAGTCATTGAGTCTAAAAGCCATTAAAGAAACACCAAGTGACAACTTTTATGATGGTCTCGGCAATTTGAAAGGGGTAGATCTTACCGCGGCAAGTATGGGATTCAAAGTTATCAATACAAGAGGTTTCAATAGCACAAGTCCCGTCCGATCATTGCAAATTATTGATGGTGTTGACAATCAATCCCCGGGGTTAAATTTTTCCCTAGGCAATTTTTTGGGCGCCAGCGAATTGGATGTTCAAAAAGTGGAAATTATTTCAGGTGCTAGTTCCTCTTTTTATGGCCCTGGGGCTTTCAATGGCGTGGTCAATATGACCACCAAAAATCCATTTGCGCATCGGGGTCTCACCACCATGGTGAAGGGGGGGGAAAGGCAGTTGATTGAGGGTAGCATTCGCTGGGCAGATGTTTTGAAAGACAAAACGGGTTTGGATGTTTTCGCCTACAAATTGAATTTGTATTATATGCAAGCATATGATTGGGAAGCCAACAATGAAGACCCCATCAACGGATCTCTTGTAGATGCAAGCAATCCCGGAGGATATGATAAAGTCAATACTTATGGAGATGAGTTCTCGGTCGATTATTCCACCTATACTATTAAAGACCCCGAAAGATTTTTGGGTCGAATCTATAGAACTGGCTATCGGGAAAAAGACTTAGTAGACTACAACAGTTACAATGGGAAAGCAAGCCTTGGTTTATATTACAGAACACATAAAAAAAGGAAAGAAGATTCTCCCGAGTTGATTTTGAATTCAAATTTTGGAACGGGAACTACCGTATACCAGGGAGACAACCGATTTAGTCTTCGTGACATTTTGTTTTTCCAACATCGCCTAGAATACCGCAAAAAAGGTGACTTTTTTTTTCGTGTGTACGCAACACATGAAAATGCGGGAAATAGTTTTGACCCCTATTTTACAGCCCAAAAATTACAAAATCGTTCCAAAAGCAACAAAACTTGGGTTGATGATTATTCTCGTTATTTTGGCAATGTTATTAATGGAGCAGGATACCCAACAATACAATGGCCCAATCCTTTTGACACCGCCAAGGCCATCCAATGGGAAATAGACAATCAAGATTCTATCATCAAATGGCACAAAGATGCGGCCAATTACGCCAACAAAAAGAATGGATTCAACCTAAGTTCAGACCGAGACTTTCTGATCCCAGGGACACCAGAATTTGACCAAGCTTTTAATGAAATTGTATCCAAAAAGAACAATGAAGGAGAAGGAGGCACTCGTTTTTTTGATAAATCTGCCTTGTATCATGCCCATGGGGAAAAAATTTGGACCACCAACTTCTTGGACGAGCTGAGAATAGGAGGAAATACTCGCTTGTATATGCCCAATTCTGAAGGCACCATTTTCTATGATACTGCCAATACGCGCATAAGCAATAGAGAATTTGGGCTCTATGCAGGCTTCAAAAAAACTTTTTTTCATGAAAGAGCCATTCTCAATGCCTCTTTTCGAACAGACAAAAACGAAAATTTTGACTTTGTTTATTCTCCAGCGGCATCTTTTGTTTTGAAACCAAGTAGAAAAGACTATCTGAGATTTTCTTTTAGTTCTGGAGTGAGAAATCCAACCCTCTCCGATCAATTTTTATTCTTGGATGTGGGCCCTGCCATCTTGAGTGGAAATTTAAATGGTGCGCAAAACCTAGTTACTTACCAGTCCTTTATTGACCACATACGACAAATAGACCGACCATTGGATTCGCTGAAGCGATTTGATATTCAGGGAATCAAACCAGAGCAAGTGAAAACATTTGAAATGGGTTACCGGACCACCTTTGCTGAAAAACTTTTTGTCGATGCCAGCTATTACTTCAATATTTACAACAATTTCATTGGTTACAAATTGGGTGTCCAATCAAAATTTGATGAAATAAGTGGTAATCCCTATCAAACCAAATTTTACCGATATTCAGCCAATTCCAACAACCGCGTTACAACACAAGGATTTGCCATTGGATTGAATTACTATTTCAAAAAGTATTACCAACTGATGGGAAATTATTCATGGAACAAATTGGTACAAACCATCGAAGACGATCCTATTATCCCGGCATTTAATACCCCTGAACACAAATTTAATTTGGGTTTTTCGGCTAGGGATTTGGTCTTGAAAATAGGACAAAAAACAATTAAGTATATTGGATTTAATATCAATTACAAATGGATAGAAGGCTTTCTATTTGAAGGTTCTCCTCAGTTTACAGGAAATATTCCCACCTATGACTTGTTGAATGCCCAATTAAATTATCAAGTAGAAAAATGGCATACGACCTTTAAGTTGGGTGCTTCCAATGTCTTGAACAATATGCAATTTCAAACCTACGGGGGACCTAGAATCGGACGTTTGGCCTATTTTGCCATTCGGACCCACATCAACCCTTAGCCGTTGAACGTTTGGTTTTCTGCCAGTTTCCGCCAACGATTCAGCGCTCCTTTAAAATCTTCTGGCAACTCAGAATCAAACAATACCCAAGAATCGGTGGAGGGATGAACAAAACCTAGACTCTTGGCATGCAAAGCCTGGCGTGGCAAAATAGCGAAGGTGTTATTCACAAATTGTTTGTATTTGCTAAAAACAACCCCTTTTAAAATTTTATCGCCCCCATAAAATGAATCATTGAAAAGTGTATGTCCAATATGTTTCATGTGCACCCTAATTTGATGCGTCCTTCCGGTTTCTAATTGACATTCTAAAAGTGACGTAAAATGAAAGGATTCCAAAACCTTGTAATGGGTGGTTGCATGCTTACCCAATTCGGGGTCAGAATGAACTGTAAATTTTTTTCTATCCCTTAGACTACGACCTATATTTCCTTGGATGGTCCCATGTTTTTCTTCAAAAGTACCCCAAACAAGGGCAAGGTATTTTCGTTGGATGCTATGTTCCTTGAACTGCAGAGCCAAATGGTTCAATGCTCGTTCGTTTTTTGCCACAACCAACAGCCCACTGGTTTCCTTGTCTATTCTATGAACCAAAACAGGCCGAACTTTTCCCGTTTTCATTTCCTTTTGATAACGAAAATATAAGGCATTCAAAAGGGTTCCTGAAAAATTTCCTACCCCAGGATGAACCACCATATTGGGTGATTTATTCACAACCACTAGATCATCATCCTCATAAAAAATATCTAAAGGAATGTCTTCAGGCTCAACCTGGTAATCCTCGGGTTCCTCATAGCTTAAAACAACGACTTTGTCCCCCGGTTTTACTTTAAAATTGGCTTTTACCACCTGCCCATTAACCCTCACCAAACCCTCCTCCAATGCCTCTTGAACCCTAGTCCTAGAAACTTTTGCAATTCGATCTGCAACAAATTTATCAACCCGAAGCTTCGATTGATGGGCATCCACCAAAAAATCATGGCGGACATAGGCGGGAGTGCTTTGTTGATTTTTGTTGGACAACATTTAACTATTCTAAATAAACCTTGATTATCTTCGCTCCAAAATTATCAAAACCTTGATAACACACGAAGAATCTTTAGAACAATACCATGAACAACTCGAATTTGTATTGTCAAACTATGTATCACATGGAAGAAACCAAAATGATTTTCACCACATAGTCATCGGTGGATTGGGTGGCTCTGGAATTGGCGCAAAATTGGCGCAAAATTGGTTTTTTAATCATTCTAAAATTCCAATTTTTGTAGTCAATGACTATCACCTACCCGAATTCGTCAATGAAAAATCGCTTGTTATTTTACAGAGTTATTCAGGCAATACTGAAGAAACTTTAAGTTTGTTTTCAGAAGCCAAGAAAAGAAATGCTCACATCATTGCTTTGGCCTCTGGGGGTCAACTAAAAGAACTTGCCGAATTAAATAAAATCACCTTTTACCCTTTGGTAGAAGGGTTTCAACCAAGACAAACCATTGGATATGGACTAAGCTACCTGACGCTAATTTTGGGAGAGCTTATGGACAAAAACTATCAAAAAGAAATATCCAGTATTTCAGATGAAATAAAAAACAACCAAGAAAGAAGAGTAAAATCTGCACAAACTATTTTTGATTTTTTTAAGTCAAGCATTCATCAAAAATTTGTCTTACTATGCGACAGACCAATGGAGCCCATTGCCATAAGGTTTGCACAACAAATCAATGAAAATGCAAAACTTGAGGCATTTGTGCAAACCATACCCGAGCACAACCATAATGTTCTGGAATCTTATACAAACAAACTACCGAGCAACTTTATACTTCTATATACTTCTGAAAATGAGCGTGTTGCTTCAAGATTTGAATTTCTTCAAGGACACCTCGAACTAGACAACAACCGCGTCTTGCCTTTATATGTTCCAGAATACTCCCTGATGACCATTTATGATATGATTTACCGAACCGATTGGGTAAGTGTATTGTTGGCCAATGAATTGGATGCTCCGCTTATGGAAGTTCCTATGATTTCTCAATTGAAAGAATATTTAGCCAATATCGATTAGATGGCATCGGCGAAGCTTAGCGTAAACATCAACAAAATTGCTACTTTGAGGAATGCCCGAGGAGGGAATTTGCCGAATGTGCTGAAATGGGCAGAAAAAATTGAATCATTTGGAGCTCACGGAATAACCGTTCATCCAAGGCCTGACCAAAGACACATCCGATATGAGGACGTCCATAACCTAAAAAATGTCATTACAACAGAACTAAATGTAGAAGGGAACCCAACCCCTCGATTCATTCAGCTTATTGAAGAAGTAAAACCAGATCAAGTAACACTGGTTCCGGATGCTCCTGAGGCAATTACATCAAATCATGGTTGGGATTGCAAAAAGCATCTCAAAAAATTACAAGAATATATTGCCCACTTTAAATCACTGGGCTGTCGGACCTCGATTTTTTTAGATCCAAATGAAGAACAAATTGCTTATGCCTACCAGACAAAAACAGACAGAATTGAGCTTTACACGGAATTTTATGCCAAAAATTATTTGACCAACCAAAAAGAAGCCATTTCAGACTATCAACAAGCAGCACAAAAAGCCATTGAGTTTGGATTGGGGATTAATGCAGGGCACGATTTAAACTTGGACAACCTTGCCTATTTCCAACAAAATATCCCAAATTTAATGGAAGTTTCTATCGGTCATGCCCTTATCTCTGATGCATTGCATTATGGAATGTCAAATACCATAAAATTGTACTTAAATCAACTCACGGCCTAAAGATTCTATCAAGAGAGACAACAATTTTACAGCATATTTCCACAAAGTTTTTACCTTCCAAAAAAGTACTTAGTTTTGCCACGAATTTTAATCACAATGGCGAACGTCGGAAAAATTGCACAAATCATTGGACCCGTAATAGATGTATCCTTTGAAGAAGAAGGCAACGAGCTTCCAAAGATTTATAACTCCTTAGAAATCAATAAAGAAGATGGATCAAAACTCATTCTTGAAACCCAAAAACATTTGGGTGAAAAGATGGTGCGAACCATTGCCATGGATTCTACCGAAGGTTTGGTGAGAGGAATGACGGTTACCGATACTGGCGAACCGATCAAAATGCCCGTTGGAGAAGGGATAAAGGGACGATTGTTGAACGTTGTTGGAGACGCAATTGATGGCATAGAAAACCTTGACAAAACCAAAGGAAGGTCTATACATCAACCCGCACCGAGTTACGAAAAACTAACCACAGCCACAGAACCTTTGTATACTGGAATCAAAGTTATTGACTTATTAGAGCCTTATGCAAAAGGCGGTAAAATTGGCCTTTTCGGTGGCGCTGGCGTTGGGAAAACTGTATTGATTCAAGAACTGATCAACAATATTGCCAAAGCTTATTCTGGTTTGTCTGTGTTTGCAGGTGTTGGAGAAAGAAGTAGAGAAGGCAATGATTTGTTGAGAGAAATGCTCGAAGCAGGCATTGTAGACTATGGTGAGGATTTTATGAAAGCGTATGAGGAAGGAAATTGGGATTTTTCCAAAATCGATCGAGAAAAACTCAAAGACTCAAAAGCTACTTTTGTTTTTGGACAAATGAACGAACCTCCGGGAGCAAGAGCACGGGTGGCCCTGAGCGGATTGTCCTTAGCGGAATATTACAGAGATGGAGACGAAAAGTCTGGTGGTAGAGATATTCTATTTTTCGTAGACAATATCTTTCGCTTTACACAAGCGGGTTCGGAAGTTTCTGCGCTATTGGGCAGAATGCCTTCAGCAGTAGGTTATCAACCTACTTTGGCAACAGAAATGGGTGCCATGCAAGAAAGAATAACTTCGACAACTCGGGGTTCTATAACTTCTGTTCAAGCAGTTTATGTTCCTGCAGATGACCTCACAGATCCAGCACCGGCAACTACTTTTTCACACCTAGACGCTACAACAGTATTGTCGAGACAAATTGCCTCTTTGGGTATTTACCCTGCTGTAGATCCTCTAGACTCAACTTCCCGAATCTTAACGCCAGATATCTTGGGGAACAAGCATTATGCCACTGCTCAAAGAGTAAAACAATTATTGCAGAGATATAAAGAGCTGCAAGATATTATCGCCATTTTGGGTATGGACGAATTGTCAGAGGAAGACAAACTTGTAGTACATAGAGCACGGAGGGTTGCAAGATTTTTGTCTCAGCCGTTTCATGTTGCTGAACAGTTTACTGGTATTCCAGGTGTTTTGGTAGACATCAACGATACCATAGAAAGTTTCAATGCAATTATGGATGGTGAAGTAGATCAATACCCTGAAGCTGCTTTTAATCTAAAAGGCACATTAGATGAAGCAATTGAAGCAGGCGAAAAAATGCTAAAAGAATAAAGTATGCATTTAGAAATCATAACATTGGAAAAAGTCTTGTTTAAAGGAGAAGTGGACTCCGTTAAATTACCAGGCAGCAAAGGAAGTTTTGAGGCACTAAACAACCACGCAGCGATCATCTCTACTTTGGAGAAAGGAAATGTAGTTATTCGAAATGGGAGTGACAAAACAAATTTCCCAGTCCAAGGTGGCATTGCAGAAATTTTGAAAAATAAAATAATCGTTTTGGCTTAAAGGCCCAATTTTATTTTTTCTTATTGCTTCCCTTAGTCCGTTGTTAGAATTTCTCTTTCATTGATATTTACCATTGCCCTATTGTATTCGAAATAGTCCTCAAACACCTGTCTAATGATTCTGCTGTTGTTTTTTGGATAATATAAATTGATATAATGCGCACTGTCCAACCAATCCTGAATGATCCGCAAACTTTTTCTCCCAAAATTATCAATTACCGAAACGCCCATTTGCCTCAGGCAGTAAGCATTGCATTGTTGTTCCAATTGTCCTTTCATTGGGAACACCAAAAGCTTTTTATTTAAATAAAGGGCCTCTGAGGTAGTTCCAAAACCAGAATTGGTAACAACACCTTCACATTTTTCCAATTTTTCCAAAAACAATTCATTGTCCACAGGATAAATGGCAACATTACCGAAAAAAGAGACCTTCTGTGCCCGTTTGGAAAAAATATGCCAATCGGTTTTCTTGAATTTTGAAAAAATATTCTTTAAAACAGAATCGTCCCAAGATGGTAGATAAACAATTTGAAACTTTCCATTTTCAGGCTCCATTTGTCTTATTTCTCTCCTAATTACTGGCTTATAAATTCTCTCATTATAACTTTTATAGTGAATTCCATATTTCATGGTGGTTGGTGCAAAATTTTTTAGAATAAATTTACCCAATACATCCGCCGAATTTGGTCTGGGGACATGATGATCTAAAACAGCTATCTGATTGCTAATGCCTACCGAGTAAACTCCCTTCATTTGGGCTGACCAGGCAGTAACGGGTTCAAAATCGTTTATCAGCATATCATAATCAGTTATTGGGAACTCAGATATTTCTTTATAAAAGTGGAATAAATTGTTGTTGACCAGTGTTTTTGAAAAATGAATTCCTCCCCTTTTTCCAAAAAAATACTGTAAACCTTTAAGTTTATATTTGACTGGGTGATTTAATTTGAGTTCCGACTCTGTTCCGCTAATGGCAATATCCAATTGGCTAACCCTCTCCTTGATTTCAGGAATAAGCTCCATAGCCCGAGTAATATGCCCATTACCCGTTCCTTGTATTGCGTATAATATTTTCATTAGATCAAGGACTAAGCAAGTTGAATCTCTTCCAATAAATCATTGAACAATCTTTTATTGGAATAGAATACTTTGGACTCCAAACCTTGTTGCTTTTCGGCGGCAAAGTGCTGGAAATAATCAAAAACTGACCATTTCTCATTTTTGTATTCCAAAGCGGTAAGATTTTCAATCCAATCACCAGAATTCAAATATTTAATTTTTTTGCCTTTAATTGTTTTGTTACGGATTGCGGGTTCATGAATGTGTCCACAAATGACGGCATCAAACCCAGCCTCAAAGGCAGTTTTGGCGCACAATTCTTCAAAATCATTGATGTAAGCAATTGCTTTTTTTACAGAACTTTTCACTCGCTTGCTGAGACTCATTCTTTCTTTATTCATGAACAGAAGTATTTTATTTACCACTCTATTCAGTAGAACCAACCACTCATAACTTATCCCCCCAATTTTTGTTAACCACTTGCTGTACTGCATGGTTACGTCAAAGACATCCCCATGGAAGACCAAAATTTTCTGCTTGGGTAAGTCCAGTACTTTTTTGTTCGCAAGCTCAATATTTCCCAGACTAAGTCCCGAAACTTTTCTGATAAGTTCATCATGATTGCCAGTAATGTAAGTAATTTTTGTGTTGTGAGCAGCTACTTGAAGTAAGTGATTGATTACCATCAAATGTTCTTTAGGGAAATAGCGTTTCTTAAATTGCCAAATATCCACAATGTCACCGTTCAAGATAATCTCTTTTGGATTGATCGATTGTAAGTAGTTTAAAATTTCTTTGGCATGACAACCATAAGTTCCCAAATGCAAATCACTAAGAACAACAATATCTAGGTCTCTTTTTGTCTTCAACATCAATAAAACCGGAAGAAAAATTTTACATTTAAAATAAAAATAAAGCGAGCGTTAAAGAATTATGTATAGATGTGGATAACTAGATTTTCGTATCTAATTGTCTTCTTTTTTATACTTTCTCCGGTTGAAAAGGTAGCTTAATCTTAAAATCAAAACACCTAAAAAAGCTTCTTTGATGATTCCTTTGTTCATTTTAGACTCTCCTTTGGTCCTATCTGTGAAAACAATCGGTATTTCTGTTACCTGAAAGCCAAGCTTTTGCGATTTGAATTTCATTTCAATTTGAAAAGCATAGCCTTTGAACCGTATAGCATCTAAATTGATTGTTTTGAGTACTTTGGCCCGATAACAAACAAAGCCCGCGGTAGTGTCCATGACTTTCATTCCCGTTACCAGACGAACATAGTAACTTGCAAAATAACTCAGCAAAACTCGTCCCATGGGCCAATTTACTACATTGACCAAATTGTTGACATACCGAGAACCAACCACCACATCTGTGTTCTTGCATTTTTCCAAAAGTCTAGGTAAATCTTTAGGATTGTGTGAAAAATCACAGTCCATTTCTAGCAAAAAATCATAATTCCTCTCTAAACCCCATTTAAAACCAGCAATATAGGCTGTTCCAAGACCTTGCTTTTTCCTTCTTTCCAAAAGAAAAATTCGATTATCATGCACCGCCATCTTTCGTTTTACCACTTCCGCTGTGCCGTCGGGCGAATTGTCGTCAACAATCAATACATCAAAGTTGGCCTCCAGTTGCACAACCTCATCCAACATTTGTTCAATATTGTCAATTTCGTTGTAAGTAGGTATAATGACAAGTTGTTTTCCCACAACATTCTAGGATTTTCTAGCCTTATCGTGGTCTGCCAAAAATTTGGCCAAGCCAATATCGGTCAGTGGATGATTAAGCAAACCAAGAATAGATTTTAAAGGCGCAGTAATTACATCCGCTCCCATCTCGGCGCTCTCTACTATGTGTTTGGGTGTCCTTATGGAAGCTGCTAAAATTTGTGTTGAATAGGCTTGCGTGGCGTAGATGTCTGAAATCTGTGAGATCAAATCCATCCCATCCCAACTAATGTCATCAATTCTACCGACAAACGGTGAAACATAATCAGCCCCAGCCTTGGCTGCCAAAATAGCTTGTCCGGCTGAAAAAACCAGAGTGCAGTTGGTTTTAATTTGATTGTCACTGAACCATTTTAGGGCTTTTACTCCATCTTTTATCATGGGGACTTTTACAACAATATTTTCATGTATTTCAGCCAATTTTTTCCCTTCTGCAATCATACCTTCAAAATCCGTAGAGATTACCTCAGCACTTATGTCGCCATCCACCAAATCACAGATATTTTTGTAATGGTTTCTGACCTCTCGCTCTCCGCTTATGCCTTCTTTGGCCATGAGTGAAGGATTTGTCGTTACACCATCTAGAATCCCAAGTTCGTTGGCTTCTTGAATTTCAGAAAGATTTGCCGTGTCAATGAAAAATTTCATGCTAATATTTGTCGTGAGGTGATCAATAAAAAAGTGTCGGTATCGCACCGCTACAACCTAATACCCTTGCTTGTTCTCACACCTGGGGGAGTTCAAAGGGAGCTGGTCGTACCGACAGCACAAAAATAAAAAATATGTTGGTTTGTCTTTTCACCATCCTACATTTTTATCTTCGTTTTTTATGCAATTCCAAAATCCAAATGCAGCTTGGCTTTATGCACTATTGATTGTTCCTGTGTTGATTCATCTTTTGGCATTCAGAAAAAGAAAACATCATTTTTTCTCCGATATTTCAAAAATTGTCTCTATTCAACAAAGAACTTCAAGAAATAGAAAATTAAAGAATATTGTTTTGCTGACAATCCGTTTGGCATTCATTGGCAGTATTGTTTTTGCTTTGATCAACCCCACATTAAAGAGCAACGACAATTTGATTGGGAACAAAGACAATATATCAGCTTTGCTTTTTATTGACAATAGTTTTAGTATGCAGCTGCCCGGAAAAGATGGAAACCTCCTGAATGAGGCAAAGCAAAAGGCGGAAAAAATTGTCAGATCACTTCCGGACAAAACTACCTTTTCGATTCTTACCCATGACTTTGGGAAACCCATAAAATGGATGGGCAAAAAAGAAATTATTTCAGAAATTGAACGATTAGAGGAAAGTACTCATTCTCGAAGTATGTCTGAAATAATGAAAAAACAAAACCAGCTTTTTATGGATAAAGATAACCAAAAAAAAGTGAGCTACTTTCTGAGCGATTTTACTTTTGATGTTTCTGAAAGCATAGCAATTGAACCAAGCATTGATTTTTTCTTGTGCCACATAAAAGGGACCAATAGTCAGAATATTTCTATCGATAGCCTGTGGTTTTCTGAGCCAATTTTTGAAATCGATTATCAAAATACCATTGGTTTGAAGCTTAAGCTGTTTGGGCAAGCAAGCTCCCCAGAAACGAGCTTATCTCTTTACTTGGACAATCGTAAAATATTTACACAAATCGTTGATTTTAAAAAAAATAAAAGCGAAATGCTTCGGGTCAAACTACCCAAAGAAAATCCTGGATGGCATACTTTAACCGCAAAAATTGACGATGCTCCTTTGCAATTTGATGATGTCATGTACGCACAATTTTTCATTCCCCCCAAACAAAAAATTTTGTGTATCGGATCAGGCAAAGTTGAGACTCATTTGCAAAGGGTATTCCAAAACAATTATGAAATTAGCTTTGTAAAAAATTCTGATGTATTGAATATTTCATTAGAAAACTGTGCTTTGATCATTGCCCATGAGTTGAATTTCTTGACCCCAAAGCTTTCTCAAAAAATGTCTGCCTATGTTGCAAATGGAGGCAAATTACTTTTTCTACCATCAATGATTGATGGCAAACCCTTTTGCAAGGGCCTTCTCGGAAGCAATTTGTTCGAAGATGATCGCATTATTAATGAAAAATCGGTTTGTTCATCTTTGAATATTTCTTCTTCTTTTTTTAAAAATATGTTCGAAGGTTCCCCATCAAGACCTACACTTCCAGAGGTTTTTTCGTATAGAAAAATCCGCGCTGTTGAAGATATTGAGCCGCTTATTGCGTTATCTACAGACCATGCTTTTCTTTCAAGAAAGCCTTTTGGCCAAGGCTGGATTTATGTGATGGCAACTTCCCTTGAGACCCGCACTGGAAATTTTCAAGAAATGGGTCTATTTGCACCTATCATGATCAGAATTGCTGAAAAATCAGAATCGATGCAACAGCACTATTTTTCCATTGGTGAAAGCAACATAATTCCTATCTTCAACCCAACAATAAGTCTAGAAAACGGACTTGAGATCGTTTTTCCAGATCAAAGCTATCATTTGAACCCTTCCTATGCTCTACAGGGCAATGGGATGCTTCAAGATTTTGGGATTATTGATCGGCCTGGTTTTGGCCAACTGATGGCAGACGATAGTGTTTTTCAAATGGTTGCCTACAATTATCCTAGACGAGAATCAAATATCGACCTAAAAAGAAATAAAAAAGCGCTTGAGAAAATATCTGCTTTTCAAAACGTTAGAATTTTTGACCATTTTAAAAGCTCCCCAAAAGAATTCAGCGCCCAAATCTTGGGACAAAAAAATCTTTGGCAATGGTTTGTCGTAGTTGCGCTCGTATTTTTAACTCTTGAAAGTATAACTTTGCGCTTCGCTAGGAGATAGATTTGGACCAAAAAATTCTGATCAAACAATCAAAAATTATCAATCCTGACGGGTTACACCATCGGCAGGTTGTAGATATTGAAATTCTTAATGGGACCATCAACCTTATTTCCAAGCATATTCCAAAGGATCCGTCTCACACATTTATTTTGGAGAATATTCCTTACTTATCTTGCGGATGGGTTGATACCTATTGCGAATTGAGAGAACCAGGAAATGAAATTCAAGAGGATTTAACAACCCTAGACAAATTAGCAAAGTGCTCTGGGTTTTCACACATTTTAGGTCATCCAAACACTATTCCTATTCTTCAAAAACCTTCAGATATTTCTTTCATCATAGAAAAATGTCAAAATTTTCAAACAAGGATTCTTCCTTTTGCAGCCACCAGTAAGAATTTTGACAACTCAACACTTACTGAATTTTTTTTAAACAAGGAAGCAGGATGTGTTGGATTCTCTCAGGGAAAAAAAACGTATGACAATGTAGATGTTTTGGTTCGTGCTCTAAGGTCTGCAGAAAGTCTGGGCTTACCTGTTGTTTCCTCTCCTTTGGAAATATCTTTGGCCAATTCTTTTGTCCATGAAAGTGAAAATACTTTGCATTTGGGATTCAAAGGACAACCCTCCCTGGCCGAAACAAGTATAATTGTTCAGCAAATTGAAGCATTAAAGTATACCGAGGGTCACTTACATTTTACAGGAATTTCAAGCAAAGAGAGTGTTGAAATTATTCGGCAAGCTAAAAAGGAGAGTCTAAACATTTCTTGTGATGTATCCATCAATAATTTGTGCTTTACGGAGCTTCAAATTGCTGACTACAATAGCCTGTACAAGACCAATCCTCCACTAAGAACTGAGGAAGATAGAACATCTCTCATCGCGGCCATCAATGATGGAACCATTGATTGTATCGCCTCGTACCATCAGCCTGTCAACCAAGAAAAAAAAGCCCTTGAAATAGAATATGCCGAAGAGGGTATTTTGGGTCTGCAGACTTTTCTACCCATGTATGTGAAACATTTGGCCAATGAAATTTCTCTGGATACCTTCATCGATTCAATTACAAAAAATCCACAAAATATTTTCCAACTTGAAGCATCGAAAATAGAAGTCGGTGAAAAAGCCAATTTGGTTGGCTTTGATTTGGATAGCGAGTGGCTCTATCATTCAAAAACCTTGCATTCAAAAGTGAACAATCATCCATATTATGGACAGAAACTAAAGGGCGAAATTAGGTTCACTTTTTGTAGAGATAAATTTTATTGTAAGTAATGGATATTTCAGTTGTCATACCATTGTTGAACGAAGAGGAATCATTGCCAGAATTGGTAGAGTGGCTTCATAGAGTATTGACAAATAGATTTTCATTTGAAATCATTATGATCGATGATGGAAGCACCGACAAAAGCTGGGAAGTAATTCAAAATTTAAAGGTCGATTATTCTTCTCTCCGGGGAATTCGGTTTCAGAGAAATTATGGAAAATCGGCTGCTTTAAATGAAGGATTCAAGATGGCCAAGGGCGAGGTAGTATTTACCATGGATGCCGATCTGCAAGACAGCCCAGACGAATTGCCGTCCCTACACAAAATGATTACAGAGGAGGGTTATGATTTGGTTTCGGGTTGGAAAAAGAAACGATTTGATCCCTTGTCAAAAACCATTCCTACCAAGCTTTTTAATTGGGCCACACGAAAAACCAGCGGTATTGAATTGCATGATTTTAATTGTGGTTTAAAAGCCTACAAAAAGGAAGTTGTAAAAAGTATTGAAGTGTATGGCGAAATGCACCGATATGTGCCTATTCTAGCCAAAAATGCTGGTTTCAAGAACATTGGAGAAAAAACAGTTATCCATCAAGCAAGAAAGTATGGAACAACCAAATTTGGACTGGACCGTTTTGTCAATGGTTTTTTGGACTTATTGAGTATCAATTTTGTGGGCAAATTTGGAAAAAAACCAATGCACTTTTTCGGAACCATTGGTACGCTAATGTTCTTGATTGGTTTCGTTTTGTTTTTGTCCATTTCTATCGATAAACTAATTCATATTTTCAACCATACGCCCGCAAAAAATATTGCAGATATTTCATGGTTTTATGTAGCCTTGGTAAGCATGATTATCGGTGTGCAACTTTTTCTAGCGGGTTTTATTGGAGAATTAATCTCCCGCAACTCCGTTGAAAGAAACAAATACTTGATCAAAGAACGTTTTGACTAAAACCAAACTAGCCCATGTGCATATGGAAAATTTATCTTATCGATCTGTTTTTCAAAAACAGATGCAATTGCACAATAAGCTTATAAATCAACCCAATTCAAAAGTTCATACCCTAATTACCTGTACACATCTACCTGTTTTTACATTGGGGAAAAATGCAGACCAGCAAAATATTTATACATCCCCCGAAAAACTAAACGAATTAGGGTTTGAAATCGTTCAAACCAATCGAGGAGGAGATGTAACTTATCATGGCCCAGGCCAATTGGTTGTTTATCCAATTCTAAACTTGAATCAACTAAAAATGGGTGCCAAAAAGTATGTACACTTGATTGAAATCTGCACAATCAAATGCTTACACAATTTTGGAATTGGCTCGGAAACCAATTCAATCAATCCGGGCGTTTGGATAAAGAATCCATGGCGAAAAATTGCTGCCATTGGAATCAAAATCTCTCAGGGAGTTACTTTGCATGGACTATCTCTAAATGTAAATACAAACCTTGAGCATTACCGTTATATCAATCCGTGTGGATTAAATGATTTTGACGTTACCAGCATGCAAAAAGAAATTCAAGCACCCATAGATGAAAGAGAAATAAGAAGCGAATTTATTCGAATTTTTTCCAAGGAGTTTGGCTATGAAACAATCTAACGAACCATTCTATTCAGAATTGATGTATCTTGCCATTTGTGCATGAAAATATTTTATTTCTAGACATAGAAACAGCACCACAACAGCAACATTTCGATCAATTGAGCCATAAATGGCAAGAGCTCTGGAGCCGAAAAGCGACATTTTTAAACAAAAGTGGCATCGAAGAAAACCCAAGTGATGTATATCCAAGAGCTGGAATTTATGCAGAATTTGGAAAAATCATTTGTATTTCCTGCGGATTTTTAACCCGAAGTGGTCCTGAACACGAACTAAGGATCACCTCTTTTTTTGGGCACGATGAAAGAAAAATTTTAAATGACTTCTCAGCACTTCTAAACAAATCTTATTCGCAGTCTTATCATCGACTTTGCGCTCACAATGGAAAAGAGTTTGACTTTCCTTTTCTGTGTAGAAGAATGATTGTCCACCAAATACCTTTGCCAAAAATTTTACATATTCAAGGAAAAAAACCATGGGAAGTTCAACACATAGACACCCTAGAATTTTGGAAATTTGGAGACTACAAAAATTTCACCTCCTTAGATGTTTTGGCTACATTATTTGATATTCCATCCCCAAAAGAAGACATCAGTGGAGCAGATATTTATCGAGTTTATTATCAAAACCAAGATTTAGAGCGAATTAAAACCTATTGCCAGCATGACGTAGCTACTTTGGTTCAGGTTTACCTTAGATTTGTGGGAGAATCAAAACTTGACAGTCATCAAGTGGTTTATCGATAGACATGCCAAAATTAAATGTTCAGACCTTTTGGAAAGATTATGAACTCCTAGACTGTGGGAACAAGGAAAAGCTTGAACGATTTGGAAAGTACGTCCTTCGTCGACCCGAGCCTCAAGCCCTCTGGAAAAAAGAATTTCCCGAAAAAGAATGGGACAAACTAACCCATGCTCATTTTTTGCAAACAGATAGTCATCAAGGGCAATGGAATTTTTCAAAAAAAATTGAACATCCTTGGAATATCGCTTGCAAAATAACCGATAAAAAAACCATAAAATTCAAACTGAATTTTACCCGATTTAAGCACGTAGGAATTTTTCCGGAGCAAGCCTTCAATTGGGATCTCATTTACAGATTTATAAGCCAAATTAAGCAAGCAAAAACCCTAAATCTTTTTGCTTATACAGGCGGTGCCTCATTGGCTGCAAAGGCAGCGGGGTCTGACATTGTTCATGTAGATTCTGTAAAACAAGTCATCTCTTGGGCCGCAGAAAATATGGAGCTAAACAATTTGAAAAATATAAGATGGGTAGTTGAAGATGCCCTTAAGTTTGCCAAGAGAGAATCAAAAAGGCAGCACAAATACCACCTCATTATTTTAGACCCCCCTGCTTATGGAATAGGTAGCAAAGGTGAGCGATGGAAGTTGGAAGACTCCCTATTTGATATGATGTCTACAGTTAGCGGATTGTTGGTAGAAGGGGGAATGGTAATCTTGAATACATACTCTTTAGGTCTTTCAACTTTGGTTTGCGAAAACATTTTTAAACAAGTGTTCCCAAAAAGTTGCCCCCAATCTGTTGAACTTTATTTTAAAAGTAAATCTGGATTAAATCTTCCGCTTGGCGCAAGCACATACAACAAAGCAATCCTTTGATTCCATAATGGATGTAGGCATATCCCTTGCGTACGATTAAAAATTTGATTTGTTTTTTTATTACTTTCGTAATCGAAATGAAACCTTACTGTGAATTGCAACATCGTATGAAAAGGTGAAGGACTAATTTTAGAGTGACTTCCCTATTTGTTTTTCGCATTTTGGTTTCAAAAACTTAAATTATATGAAATACAAATTATTAATCCTCCCATTGAGTTTTGTCCTCTATGTTTCTGGACAAGATTTGCCCCTATCACCCAAACCAGGAGAATGTTACGTTCGATGTAAAACTCCAGATGTTTATGAAACAAAAACAGAAAAAATCTTAGTTAAGCCCAGTTATTCCATCATTACCACCAAACCCGCAACATTCAAACAAGTATCTGAAAAAGTTATGATCAAGGCTCCAGAGAAAGTTTACCGTATTCAGCCAACCCAATGGGGAAAAGAAACGGTAAAGTATGTAAAAAAAGCAGCAGCTTATCAATTGAAAATCACCCCTGCAACCTTTCGCGAAAGTGAAATAAAAATACAGGTGAAACCAGCTTTTTCTAGATGGGAAAAAGGACCTGCGCCCTTGGATTGTGATGCCTCTGATCCGGATGATTGTGAAACTTGGTGTTACAAATCCTACCCTGCCGAATTTCAAACCATACCCACATGGAAAATTGATCAGGAAGCCAATACAGAAAAAATAAACGGAAAGGAAAACTATGGCACTTATTCAAAAAAAGTTGTCCTTCAAGAAGCAAAAATCATTCAGGAAGAAATACCTGCTCAATACGCAACAATTACCAAAACAATCATTGATCAAGAAGCACAGAAAATTGTAAAAATTATTCCTCCGATTTATGAAACCGTACGTAAAGAAGTACTCGTGGAAAAAGGGAAATTGATTTTCAAAAAAGTAGAATGTAAGCTCGTTGAATTTCAAATACTTCCTATAAACTGGGAGTATAACGACGCTCGTCTTACTTCGGAAGCAAAAAGCATCATTGATTCAAAACTATTGCCTGTTCTTAAAGCCAATAAAGGAGTAAAAGTAGAAATTGCATCCCATACAGATTCTCGAGGAAATCGTCAATACAATCAGGAGCTGTCTGAGCGCAGAGCCAAATCCGTTGCGCGATATTTGGAATCAAAAGGGATAAACAATAGCCTTTTGGTAGCCAATGGATACGGAGAAACTAGGTTGAAAAATAGATGTGCAGATGGCGTTTCTTGTACGGAGAGAGAGCATGCCATCAATCGAAGAACAGAATTTCGCCTTATCCAATAAAGAACTTTTCGTTGGGCTTCAGGCTTTTCTATATTTTTCTGTTTTTTTTCTGTAGTTTTTTGTTGAATGCTCAAAACACTAGAAATGAAATTATTTGGCAAAGGAACTATCATCATGCGAAGCATTTGGCAAAAAGAAAAATGGTGCCCATACTGCTCTATTTTACAGGTTCAGATTGGTGTGCCCCATGCATTAGAATGGAAAAAGAATTTTGGGAAAGCAAAGATGTCTTCCAATTTCGTGAAGACTTTTTATTTATGAAAGTAGACTACCCAAGAAGGACCGGTCTATTGACAGATAATCAGAGAACAGAAAACCAAACTTTACTGAGCGAATTCAACAAAACCAAAATTTTCCCATGTGTCATAATTCTAACTAAAAACCATCGAATACGGGGAAAAATGTCAGGCTATTCGGGAGAATCGAGTCAAAGGAGCTATCTACTTTTTCTGAAAAGATTTGCGAAAAACAGGTAAAATCCTATCGAACATAGTGATAAGAACGTTTTCCCTCCTCAGGTCCACGTTCTCGAACAATGCCTTTGCAGGCAAATGTTTTCGACGGAGGAAAAATCGCTTCCTTTTTTTGTTCTCTGTGCAGTGACTCATAAGTTGTATAGTCGATTGACCGCCGATTCTCTAGCATTTCAAAAAGGTTTATTTCTTGAGAAACTTGATGCCAAGTTGACTTTACTTTGCCCGTAAAAACCTTAGCTTTGGAGCCACTTCCGTAAGCAAAAAAGCCTATTTTTTTCTCGGACAACTCAATATTTTTTGCCAAAGCACTTTCAAAAAGACTTGCCAAGGATAAAAAAATAGAGCATGCATACATATTCCCAACTTGGGAAGATGCCTGAGAAGAAAAAGCCATTTTATTTTGAATAAATTCGATATAATCTTTTGACTTATAAAGAAACTTCAAAAAGTCTGCACTATAAAAATCGGCAGATGAAATCTGTAGATTGTGGTTCTTCAAGAAAGCATCCATTTCACCGTCTTCGATAAGTCCACGTAGGAAAACTTCTACAAAAATCCTTTTGCCATGAAAAGCATATGGTAAATGCAAAGCAAAAAAATCCCAATCTTTAAAAGAAAAATTTGGTTGTTGCTCTTTGTAGTGATCAAAGGCCTCCAGGATTCTATTTTTATAACAATCATTGGAATACTGACCATCAAACACAGGGGTTTCCTTAAAAATTGTTAACTCATCTTCGTCAACTCCTGCAAAGGATTGCTTACTCTTTATATCCAATGATTCCCAAATATCTGCTGCTTTCCTATCTCCCATGCCTCCAAGGATCATAGCTTCTTGAAATAATGCTGACTTTTCTAAGCGTCTCCGAGGTTTAAAAAAATCATGAACCGGTTGAGTGGCTATTCCCCAATGATCTTCAATTTCAATCAACCTTGGATTTTGTTTTATCAGGAGGGCAACTGCTCCAGCCCCTTGAGTATATTCTCCAGTAGAATTCAACTCATATTTAGCAAAATCAGAAGTCACAACAATCCCAATCCTGTCGTCTTGATTATGAACCCAATCAAGGGTATTCTGCAAAGCATCTACCCCTCCAATACATGCAAAAGTCATATCAATAACATCGCAATGATTAAAGCAATTCTTACCAAAGTCATTTGCGTACCAGCCAATCAGCATCTCCAAAATATACGAAGCCGTTGGTTTCGCAGAATCAAGGGCACTTTCTGTTCCTAAATAGATTCTACCAATGTCCTGGGGCTTTAATTTATTTTTTTGCATTAATGAAAGAACTGCATTGGCCCCCATGGTAGCCGTGTCTTCAAATACGTCTGGTAAAGCCATTTTTTCTAATCCCAATCCCTTTCGAAGTTTTTCCACTTCTATACCCCTTTGTTTTGCCAATTGGTCGATTTTAAGAAAAAGCTTGGGTACATAAACCGAGATATCATCAATTCCTTTTGTATGCGCTACCATGTTCTGCACAAAGGAGCATAAAATTTGATTATTATTTTTTTAGACTATATGAACACGTAAAAAATTACGACAAGTCTCTTTGTTCTATCTATTTTTGACAGGTTTTATTTGATTAGGAGAGTACTTCAATATTTCTTGTTGCCTTTGAGCTTTTATACCTATTTCAAAAAAATAAGTGTAGAAGGCAAAAAAAACTACAATACCAAAGGGGCCACCCTTTTGGCTGTAAACCACCCTAATTCTTTCATTGATCCATTGCTTGTTGGAAGTATACTTTTTGGGAGTCTACATTATCTGGCTGCTGCAGAATACATGGGTAAGGGATTTAAAAAATGGTTTATGCAAAATATTTTTCACATGGTTCCAGTATACAGACCTGGTGTGTACGACACCGTAAAAGGGAATCAAAATATGTTCAAAGCTTGCCATAAATTAATGTCCAATGGAAAAACACTCCTTGTTCATCCTGAAGGAGTGAGTGTGAAACAATTAAAAATTCAGCCTTGCAAAACGGGTTTGGCGAGGATAGCTTTGGGGACGAAGGAAGCATACCCAAAACTTCCCTTGAAAATCATTCCCATTGGGCTCAATTTTACCGATCATCACCGACCCTTGGGAGATGTCCATATAAAAGTAAATTCCGCATTTTATGTTGATTCATATGAGAACACAACCAATGGAGTTAAAATGTTGACCAATAGAATCGAGGAGGAAATGAAAAAAACTGTTCTTCACATTGAGGAAGAAAAATCTGAAGATATATTTTGGCAAATGCATCGCTTGATTCCGAAATGGCGCTTTTTTGAAAATGATCAAGAAACATTCTCTTTTCAGAAAAATGCTTCAAAAAAATTGAATCATTTATTTGAAGAACAGAATATCTATTTTGAAAAAATATTGGAGAAGGCCGATTATTTTGAAAAACAAATCAACTTGATAGGAATTAAGCAAGTTCCTGTTTTTAAACACAGTTTTAAAAAGTGGCGATTCTTTCACCTTCTTTTCTTTGTCCTTCTGTCTCCAATATTTCTACTAGGAATGGTATTTCATTTTTTTCCTTTGGTTTCCATTCATCCCATCAGAAAAAAGATAAAAACAAAACCAAGTTTCAAGGGCTCCATGATTTTGGCTTTGGGTATGTTTTTAACTTTGATTTGGTATGTTCTTGCGGGATTTTTTTTGGCCAATTTTGGAATTATTTTTTTACTGTTTTTACCCCTAATGCTTTTTGTAGGAAGAATCAGCACTTTATATTTTACAAAATGGACATTATTTATTGAACGATGGAAAATTACCCAATGGTTCAAAAAACACAAATCATTCGAGAGAGAATTGAGCGATTGGCAAGAACAAACGATCTTATTTTTTACCAAATGAATTGGAGACAATCAATTCTTTAAGACCACTTTTGTACTGATAAAAACCTTCTCCTGACTTTACACCCAGTTTTTTGGCCTCGACCATATTAACCAACAGTGGACATGGGGCATATTTGGGATTTCCAAAACCCTTATAAAGCACATTTAAGATTGCCAAACAAACATCCAAACCAATAAAGTCGGCCAATTGCAATGGCCCCATTGGATGAGCCATTCCCAATTTCATGACAACATCTATTTCTTCTACATTGCCGACACCCTCGAAAAGAGTGTAAATCGCTTCATTTATCATTGGCATAAGAATTCTATTTGCTATAAAGCCTGGATAATCATTGGCCATTGCAGGGGTTTTCCCAATTTCTTTGGAAAGATTTAAAATGACTTCCGTCACTTTGGGATCGGTTTGAAATCCATTGATCACTTCAACAAGTTTCATAACTGGAACAGGATTCATGAAGTGCATTCCTATTACTTTTTTTGGCCTTTTGGTTTTGGATGCCAATTGGGTAATTGAAATGGAGGAGGTATTGGAAGCCAATATCGCTTTGGAAGGAGAAAACTCATCTATTTGGGCAAAAATCAATTCCTTTAATGGTTGGTCCTCCGTTGCAGCCTCAATAACTAG
The DNA here is from genome assembly GCA_963991985.1 of uncultured bacterium. Taxonomy (GTDB): domain Bacteria; phylum Bacteroidota; class Bacteroidia; order NS11-12g; family UBA9320; genus MED-G17. The sequence goes on from CAXDRX010000011.1 coordinate 36,562, forward strand.
ATCTGCCTCTTTAACTCCTAATTCGATGCTCGTAAATGTTTGAATATTGGACAGAATGCTCTTCTTTTCTGTACTAGAAATTTTTTCCTTGGCAATTTGCCTATCTAAGTTTTTGGAAATGGTTGCAAGACCCTTTTCTAAAGATTTTTCATTGATATCAACTAGAGAAACTTTGAAATTATTTTGCGCAAATACATGGGCGATACCATTGCCCATAGCTCCAGAACCAATCACACTAATGTTTTGCATACTGCAAATATCTACTTTAACCTTCAAATGGCATTGTTCATGCCAATGTAGCGCAAAAACTCTAGACGAGTTGCTTCGTTTTGAAATTGACCTGATATGGCCGCAGTTACCGTACTGCTATTTACATCTTTTATTCCCCGTGAACTTACACACATATGTTTGGCATCAATAACAACAGCAACATTTTCTGTTTTCAAAACTTGCTTGAGTTCCTCTGCAATTTGCCTAGTTAGCCTTTCCTGCACTTGGGGACGCTTGCAGTAATAATCAACTATCCTATTTATCTTGGACAAACCAATAACCTTTCCATTGGCAATGTAGGCAACATGCGCTTTGCCATATATTGGAACAAGATGGTGTTCGCATTGAGAACTCACATTGATGTCTCGTTCAACCAGCATTTGGTTGTATCCAAATTTATTTTCAAAAAGAGAAACCTGCGGTTTGTTTTTGGGATTGAGCCCTGAAAAAATTTCCTTTACATACATCTTGGCAACCCTGTGAGGAGTTCTGCTCAAACTATCATCATTTAAATCCATTCCCAAAATGGTTAAAATTTCTTTTACATGATGTTCAATTTTTTTCACTTTATCGTCATCCGAATATTGAAATGCATCTTCTCTAAGGGGTGTTTCCAAAGACGTAGCAATGTGCCCCTCATCGTGAAGAAAGTCATCATTCTCCACTATATTCAACAAAGTTTCTTTCTGTTTCATAAAGTACTATTTTTAGTTTTAATTCGGATTTTAAACGTGCTTTGATTTTGTGATAAATCACGAAAGCTATATTTTCTGCTGTGGGATTTAATGATTCAAATTCCTTGGTATCAAGATTGAGGTTTTTGTGGTCGAATGGGATTTCCACTTCTTCTTTGATGATTTTGCTTAATTCTTTCATGTCCATCAAATATCCTGAGGTTTTGTCAACTGTTCCATTGACCTTTACCACCAATTCGTAATTGTGTCCATGAAAGTTGGGATTGTTACAAAGACCAAAGAACTTTTTGTTTGTCTCTTCATCCCATGCAGAGACATGCAGGCGATGAGCAGCATTGAAGTGTGCTTTTCTACAAACGGTAACTTGCATGTATTTACCAAACAATCAAAAACTAAAAAGTTTTGCTTGTTCCTTTTTTTTGTTTAATCTATTTGACATTAGCCATAAACAAATTCTGTTGACCATAAACACACTAATTTTACCACAAAACATTGATTATCAATGATATAAATAAAAAAAGTATTCTATTAAACAATTCATCATTTAACTTTTTGTTTAACTATCATAAAAAAAGGTTAAACAAAATGTAGGATAAATAATCATTAATATTTAGTTTTGACGCTCTTTGATATGACATCCATTGATTTTGACCAACAAGTACAGCAGCAGGAAAGACCACTAATGAATTATGCTCTTCAACTGACAAAAGACTTTGAAGATGCTAAGGATTTGGTACAAGAAACGATGCTGAAAGCTTTTACCTATAAAAGTAAGTTTAAAGAAGGTACTAATTTAAAAGGTTGGTTGTATACCATCATGAAAAATAGTTTCATCAACAATTATCGGAGAATTGTGAAGCGAAACACTTTCATAGACACAACCGACAGTACCTACCAAATGGATGTCGAGGGCTATTTCACTGAAAATAATGGTGCCAATAACTTCCTCAAAAGAGATATGGAATATGCTATTGAACAACTTCCAGAGGATTTACAAATCACCTTTAATTACAATCGACAAGGATTCAAATACCATGAAATAGCAGATATTTTGAATATCCCAATAGGAACCGTAAAAACAAGAATTTTTGTTGCAAAAAGAAAATTACGGAAACATCTTCGCTCCTATGCTCACGATTATGGGCTAACGGAAAAGAATTAATGACTCGACTTGTATATTTTGGCTTACTTGCTTTTACCATATATTATCCATTGCGCAAATGGTTTGACCTTAGAGTGAATTTTCCAAAAAAGTGGCCTTACTTTGTTGAGTCGACAACAATTACGGCCATTGTTTTCATTCTTTGGGATATTTGGTTCACCAAAGCCGGTGTGTGGAATTTCAATCCAAAGTATTTTTTAGGTATCAGAATATTCCAACTTCCCGTTGAGGAAGTCTTGTTCTTTTTTATAATTCCCTTCGCCTGTATTTTTATTTATGAGGTTTCTAAGCATTATTTCCCAAAAGGAATAGACGTTAGACTTGTAAGGGGCTTACATTTTCTATTTCTCCTGATCAGTATTTATCATTCAATTTTTTATTGGGGCCGTCTGTACACCCTCGTAACTGCTCTGCTTCAGGCCTTTGTTTGCATTGTGGTCATCCTATTTTCCAAAAGAATTCATTTGACACATTTCTATTACGGATATTTTTTTAGCCTTATTCCTTTTTTCCTCGTGAATGGAGTGCTTACAAAGCTCCCTGTAGTTTGGTACAACAATGCTGAAAATATGCAAATTAGGATATTTAGCATACCTCTTGACGACGCCTTCTATCTTTACAATTTGCTTTTGTTGAATATTTTCTTGTATGAACTTTTTAGGAAGTATGGGAACGTTTTGATCAAACGATAATCTTTTTTTTGTCCTATTTTTTTTCCAACAATGCCTTGAAAAAATGCAGCCACTGTGGCGTCAAATGTTTGGTAATAAATCGGGGAAGGATCAATGTAATTTAAATTTCCATCCCATTGATTGTTGAAGTAAGAACCTTGGATTTTTATATTGGAAAAGTGGACTTCTTTTCTTTTGGCTGCAACAACTTCTTTCCCCTCTTTTTTCTCGTCTAAAAAATAGAAAACCAACATCAAATGGATATTTCCTTGGTAAGAAAAGCCGTATATATCTTCCAAATCATAATATTTTTGGGTTTTAATGGAAGCTGGTAGAGGTGTAAGAACAATTCTCTGATGTTTTTCAACAATTCTCCGAATGGGTAAATTAAAGGTTCGATCATTAAGTTTTACAATTTTTTTTCTATTTTGATAAAGAATTCCGCTCTTTAAGCCTGCCAATTTCAGTGGCTTAATATATTCCAAACCATGGGCTACTTTTTGATACAGAGAAATCAATCTTAAGGCTTCAAGATGGTTTGGCTTCTATCTGGACCTACCGATACCAGTTTTATTTCCGTTTCTGTGGCTCTTTCTAAAAAATCAATGTAATGAAGAAGGTTATCCGGCAATTGGTTAAAACTGGATACATGGGTTATGTCTTCCTGCCAGCCTTCAAAAGAAGAGAATACAACCTTACTTGTTTCTAATGATGTGGAATGAAAATGCTCTACTACTTTGGGCCCTAAATCATAGGCTGTTCCTACTTGGAGTTCATCTATACCAGAGAGAACATCTGTTTTCATCATAAAAAGTTCATCTACGCCATTGATCATTACAGCGTATTTCAATGCTACAAGATCTAACCATCCGCACCTTCTGGGCCTTCCTGTAGTCGCTCCAAATTCATTTCCCGCACTTCGAAGTCGCTCACCCATATAATTATTCAGTTCTGTTGGGAAAGGACCCGAACCAACTCTAGTACAATAGGCCTTAAAAATTCCTTTGACCTTATTGATTTGTTTTGGAGCAATACCTAAGCCGGTACAAACAGCACCTGAAATGGTATTGCTAGAGGTTACATAAGGGTAGGAACCAAAATCTATATCCAACAGTGTTCCCTGTGCACCTTCTGCCAAAATATTTTTGTTCTCCTTTATCGAATTGTGCAGAAGGTATTCGATATTGGCGAACTGATATTGTCTTAATTTTTCACAGGCGTCAAAAAATAAGTCCTCTTCTTTCTCCAAATCAAAATCTGAAAAATTATAATGCTCTAAAAGCGCCAAATGTCTATCAACCACTTGCCTGTATGTTTGTTTAAATTTGGGACTGAACAAGTGGTACATTTTCAAACCAGTTCTTCCTGTTTTATCCCGATAAGTGGGTCCAATTCCTCTTAGCGTGCTTCCAATTTTGCTTTCTCCTTTTGCATTTTCAGAAGCAGCATCCAGTAATTTGTGCGTTGGTAAAATTAGATTGGCACGATAGCTAAAAATAAGTTTATCTTTTACTTTTACCCCCGAATTTTCTGTTCTCTCTATTTCTTCATGCAGTCGAATGGGGTCAACCACTACACCATTGCCAATAAGATTGAGACAGTTGTCCCTAAATATTCCCGAGGGAATTGTGTTTAAGACATATTTGTTTCCTTCAAAGGAAATGGTATGACCAGCATTGGGTCCCCCTTGAAAACGTGCGACAATGTCATAATTTGGGGTTAAGAAGTCTGCAATTTTTCCTTTTCCTTCATCACCCCATTGAAGTCCTAGTAGTACGTCAACCATATTTAATCAATCATTACTTCGTTGTCACATACTTCACATAGACCATTTTTGTCTACTTTCGGTTGTCCATATAGACTTAAGGAATGGCTCTTAACCTCATATTTCAGTAAATCTCCAACCATCGAGGAGGTTTGCTGTATTCTTGGGTCACAAAATTCACTTACTTTTCCGCAAGCAGTGCATATAAGATGATCATGCTGCTTGTAGCCGTAGGCTTGCTCAAATTGGGCTACATTTTGCCCAAATTGGTGTTTTATTACCAAATTACAGTCAAGTAAAAGATCAAGCGTATTGTAAACTGTTGCCCTGCTTACTTGATAGTTCCTATTTTTCATTTGAATATAAAGGGTATCGACATCAAAATGGCTTTTCTTGGAATATATCTCATCAAGAATTGCATAGCGTTCAGGTGTTTTTCTTTGCCCCCTTTCTTCCAAATATTTTGTAAAAATTTCCTTTACTTTTTCTTTTATTTCTGCGTTCAAAACGGTGTTATTTATCGAAGGTACTATTTTCTTCAAAGTTAAGTCTTGAAACTTTTACCACATTGTTTACGGATTGGATTTCTTTGATGATATTTTCCACTTCAGAAGTACTATTTACTTCTATCATAAGCTCACCACTAAACGTTCCTTGATTTGAGGAAAAATTGATGGATTTTACATTTACATGAAGTTTGGAAGACAATTTGGTCATAAGTTGCGCAACAATGCCCATACTATCCAGACCTTCCAAATTAATTCCTACCTCATAATTCCCATAGATGCCTTTTTTATTTGCCCAAGTTGCTTGAATAATTCTATAACCAAATTGTGACATCAAACGTATTGCATTCGCACAGTTTATTCGATGAATCTTAACGCCTTCGCTTACCGTAATAAAACCAATAATTTCATCCCCTGGAATGGGTGCACAACATTTGGCCAATTGGTACTTCATATCCGCATCACCTTGGCCAATAACTATTTTACTTTTTATTTGAGCGTCCTTTGATTGTGATGAAATTGTCTTGGAAAAGACAGCCGTTGGTTTTTCTTCCAAAATATTTTTAAGTTTTATCTCTTCACTTTTGATTTTACCTTGCTGAAATAAAAAAAATAGGTCTTGCTCATTTAGCAAACCAAAATGTTGAACCATTTTTAAAATATTTTTTGAAGAAAAAGTAATTTTATTTCTTTTAAATTTTTTGGCCAATGACTCTCTGCCAATTTTTGCCAATTCTCTTTTTTCTGACTTTAAGGTTTGCTTTATTTTGCTTTTTGCTCTCCCTGTTTGAACATAATTCAACCAATTTTTATTGGGCTTTTGTTTGGCACTTGTAATTATTTCCACTTGATCTCCATTGGTAAGTTTGTGCTGAATCGAAACCAATTTGTGATTGACTTTTGCACCAATACATTTTTCGCCTACTTGTGTATGGATAGCAAATGCAAAATCCAATGCAGAAGAATTGGTTGGCAATTGAATCAATTCCCCTTTTGGTGTAAAGACATAGATTTCCTCAGAAAAAAGATCACCCTTTATGTCATCTAAAAAATCGAGAGCCATCTCTTCTTTTGCCTCCAATACCTCTCGAACTTTTTCGAGCCAGGTATCCAATCCTGAAGCATCATTGTTCTCCTCTTTGTATTTCCAATGAGCAGCATAACCCCTCTCTGCGATTTCATCCATCCTTTTGGTGCGTATTTGGACTTCAACCCATTTCCCCCCCGGTCCCATTACAGTAGTATGTAGGCTTTCATAGCCATTGGATTTGGGATTGGACACCCAGTCTCTAAGGCGATCTGGATTGGGTATGTACAGGTTAGAAATGATAGAATATGTATTCCAGCAGGACATTTTTTCATTTTCAAGAGAAGAATCTATAATAATTCTTATCGCAAATAGGTCATAAACGTCTTCAAATTCTATTTGTTGAGATTTAATTTTCTGATTGATAGAATAAATTGATTTTGGACGTCCTTTAATTTCGAATGTTAAACCAAGCTTTTTTATTTCTTCTTTTACGGGTTTTATGAATTTACGGATGTACCTATTGCGCTGCTCTTTTGTCTCGGACAGCTTTCGTTTGATGTACAAAAAAGTATCGGGCTCTGTATATTTCAAGCCTAAATCTTCCATCTCTGTTTTTATATTGTACAAACCCAACCGATGTGCAAGTGGGGCATATAAGTAAAGTGTCTCACTTGAAATTTTAAGTTGAGCACTTCTATTCATATGATCCAGCGTTCGCATGTTGTGCAAGCGATCACAAAGTTTGATAAGTATGACTCGAACATCTTCACCTAGTGTTAGCATCATTTTCTTAAAATTTTCCGCTTGTGGAGAACTTCTGTGGTCAAAAACACCTGATATTTTTGTCAATCCATCAATAATTTGAGCTATTTTTTTTCCAAATTTTTCCTCTATAATTTCTAAAGTAGTATTGGTATCTTCAACCACATCATGCAACAGAGCACATACAATGGAAGTTGTTCCTAACCCTATTTCTTGCACTGCAATTTTAGCCACCGACAATGGGTGAAGAATATAAGGTTCACCTGACTTTCTTCTCATATTACTGTGCGCTTTTACTGCCAAATCAAATGCGCTTCTGATGACTTTTACATCCCCTTTTTCTCTAATTCTTGAAGATGCTTTAAGTAAATTCCTATATTCTTTTACAATCTTTTTATTTTCTATTTCATCACTTTCTTTTAGCATTGTCTTCCAAAATTAGTAGAATGGTATGGTATAAAAAAAGACCAACCAACGGTTGATCTTTTTATTACAAATGATTTTTTATTCCTTTTACCTCAGAAGCGTAATGGTTCCTGTATAGGTAAATTCTTCATCTCCGAG
>CAXDRX010000012.1:0-43891 GCA_963991985.1 uncultured bacterium
CTCAGTACCAGTGTGGCGGATCATCCTCTCAAACCCGCTACCCATCGTTGCCTTGGTGAGCCGTTACCTCACCAACTAACTAATGGGGCGCATGCCCATCTTTAACCGCCGGAGCTTTGATATCATAACCATGCGATTTTGATATGTCATGGGGGATTAATTTGGATTTCTCCAAGCTATACCCCAGTTAAAGGTAGGTTGCATACGTGTTACGCACCCGTGCGCCGGTTTCTGTTTAATGCAAGCATTAAACTTCTCCCTCGACTTGCATGTATTAGGCCTGCCGCTAGCGTTCATCCTGAGCCAGGATCAAACTCTTCGTAGTAAAAAATTTTAAAGTTTAATTCTGACTTGTGTTTCTCAAAGTAAATCTTTGAGGGCTTGCTATTCCTAATTACTTCAAAGAACTTTCGCTGGTCTTTGACCAGCTCCCATTTAAATGGGGGTGCAAATGTAAAACTACTTTTAATAAATCAAGCAATTTATTGTTTTTTTTTGCTTGTTTTATTTCTTAGTGTTTTCTATCGACGCTTCCCAATCAATAATGGGGATGCAAATCTACACCTTCTTTCAAAAGCACAAATATTTATTTTGATAATTTTTATTTTTTTATTCCACAACCAATGGCTTTGGTTGTGGAGGGTGTCACTGGCACCCCATTTTCCAATGATTTTATTGCATTCTCAATGTAATTGATTTGCACAGATTCGGCATCTTGGTAATTGTCATCAATGGTTCCTTTGTATCGCAAAATAAATTCTCCGTTTTCAATTTTAAGCAGAAAGACTTCGGGAGTCTTGGTGGCTCCGAATTTTGGAAATATTTCTTGCTTTTCGTCCATTAGGTAATTAAATGGAAAGTCTTTTTCGGTTGCTCGATTTTTCATTTGTTCAAAACCATCCTCGGGTTCAAGTTCTGGATTGTTTGGATTGATTGCAAGAACGGGATAATTGGCTTCATTGTTTTTGTGCAACATAATGATTCTATCTTCATATGCTTTGGCAAATGGACAATGGTTGCAAGTAAATATGATGATCAATCCTTTTTTGTTTTTGAAGTCCGACAAGGAAACCATTGCGTTGTCAATATTTTTCAATGAAAAGTCCTCTACCGTATCTCCGATTTGATATCCATCTTCTTGGGTTATTGGCATCGCTCCTTTCTTCTGATTTGTTGATTTGGAATTGCATGCAGTGAAACAACAAAATAAAAGCATTGCCAAAACGAAATAATTTTGCTTATTCATTTTCAATTAATTTTCTTAATTCATCAATAGAAAGTGATCCCTCATAAAATTGTTTGTTTCTATGAGAAATAATTAGGGTAGCTGGAATGGCTCCCGACCAGCTTGGGTCGATATCATTTATCCAATAATTCATATTGGGATCGTTTAAATTTACCACAGCATTGGAAATCTTATTTTCTTGCAAGAAGGGAATGACCAAGCGGTCTATCTGATTGGGCCTATCTAAATTTACCAAAATTAAATCTACATTTTGATTTTCTGCTGCCAGCTTTATAAAATCAGGCAACTCTGCAACACAAGGTTTACACCATGTAGCCCAAAAATTTAAAATCCTAACTTTTTCATTTGGTTTTTTGATGTAGGATTCCTTCAGTTTTTCATAGTCCATGCTTGGCACAAAAAATGAATTGTGCGATGATTTGTCTGGCTTGTTTTGGCAAGCCATGAGGACAATATAAAACAGGTACGATTTATACTTCATCTTTTTTTTGCATCGTTATTTTTTTTTGAAAACGGGCCTGGACTATATCGATCAAAACCAAAATAATCAACACGAAATAAAAAGTTGTTTTGCTCATCGGAGTAATGCTTCTCCCAAAAAATGACAATTGAGCCAAGTGTCCTCCTTCTGTGATCAGCATAATTCCCACGAGAAATAAAATGAAAAGCCCCAAAACTTCGTACAATCTATTTTTTTCCAGAAATTCCGCAATTCTATCGGCTAAGGCAAGCATCAATACTCCACCAAGCAAAATTGCAGCAGCCATGACCCAAAATTGGTATTCTCCTGTTTGCGGGTCTTTGGTCAGGGCCATGGCGCTCAAAATACTATCAAAACTAAAGACCAAATTCATGACAATAATGGTTGCGAGTACTTTTATGTAGGACGATTTCTTGTGTACTTTTTCATAGAATTGAAGTCGGCTGATATGCCAAATCTCTTTTACCGCGGTGTATAGTATGAATGCGCCCCCCAGCAAAATAAGCAGTGCATGTAGGTTTGGTTGGCACTTGACCCATGAATTTTGAAAAGTTATAAATGGTTGTTCAAACATTTGAATCAATTGAATCAATGCAAATAAGAGAGCAATCCGCAAAACAATTGCCAGTGCAATCCCCCATCTTCGTGCTTTGTTTTGTTGGTGGCTTGGTAGACGTTTGGAAACAAGCGAGATGTACAACAAATTGTCGAATCCAAGGACTGCTTGCAAAACAACAAGCATCAGCAAGGTAAAAATGGTTTCGACCACGGACCAAATTTAGAAAATTTTTTTGTGAGAAAATAAATTTTAATTACTTTCGAAATGCCCCTTAACCATGACCGGATATTTTTTTATCGCTGCCTTGATTTTTAGTATTCGAGGTGTTGTTCGTAGCCAATTGAAATGTCAAAGAAAAAGCAAAAAATGCCGCCAAAACTTGGTGCTTGCGAATCGTCTATTTTTACTATCCCTTCCTTATGTTTTGTTCCTTCCCGTTTTTGAGATGTTCATCTTTCTCAACCAGCCGAACAACAGCATAGCCTTGGGCCTAGCGAATGTATTTTTTGTTGTTGTGGGCAGTTTTTTTTCTTGGAGCGTTTGTGTGCTCATGTTTCGTTTACAGAAGATCAAAAAGTAGACGATTGGAGGCAAAAAATATTTGTCTTATTCGCTTATTTTTGCAACCCGATGAGAACGGTACAGTTTCGAGAAGCTTTGCGCGAGGCTATGCAGGAAGAGATGCGCGCAGATGATTCTATCATATTAATGGGAGAAGAGGTGGCCGAGTATAATGGTGCTTATAAGGTGAGCAAAGGTATGTTGGATGAATTTGGAGAAAAAAGAATCATCGATACACCTATTGCAGAACTAGGTTTTGGAGGCATAGGAGTAGGTGCCGCCATGAATGGTCTACGGCCCATTGTAGAATACATGACTTTTAATTTTTCTTTGGTAGGCATAGACCAAATAATCAACAATGCAGCGAAAATGTATTCTATGAGCGGTGGGCAAGTAAATGTTCCCATTGTTTTTCGAGGACCCACTGGCTCTGCTGGACAATTGGGTGCAACGCATTCACAAAATTTTGAAAATTGGTTTGCCAATACCCCCGGCTTAAAAGTTGTTGTTCCCAGCAATTGCGCAGATGCGAAAGGTTTATTGAAAACAGCCATTCGCGATGACAACCCAGTAATTTTTATGGAAAGTGAACAGATGTACGGCATGAAAGGGGAAATACCCGAAGGGGAGTACACGCTTCCCATTGGTAAGGCAAGAATAGACAAAGAAGGAAAGGATGTGACCTTGGTAAGTTTTGGAAAATTTATGCGAATTGCAGAAAATGCCACCAAAGCTCTTGAAAAAGAGGAAATTTCTGTGGAGCTAATTGATTTGCGATCTGTAAGGCCAATCGATTACCAAGCCGTTGCAAATTCTATAAAGAAAACAAATCGTTGTGTGGTCTTAGAGGAGGCATGGCCTCTTGCTTCGATTTCTTCGGAAATAGCCTATATGATGCAAGAGATGGTTTTCGACTATTTGGATGCGCCCATCAAGCGAGTTACTTCCCCAGATGTTCCCATGGCTTATTCCCAGACCCTAGTAGATGCATATCTTCCTGATGCCAAGGAAGTATCAGAAGCTGTAAAAAGCGTGCTTTACAGCTAATTTACTTGTTTACATCGTCGGTAAGTCCTAGCGCAAGCCAGTTTGCCAAAGCTTGACGATTGTTTTCAATCAATAAACGTTTCTGGTCAAATTCATTGGTAATGTTTCCTAGCTCGATGTAAACTGTAGTTGGTCGGGTTTCTCTGAGCATAAATAAATTCCGAGATTTTACGACGCCTGTATACGACCTATTGTTTTGATGTTCGGAATATTCCATTTGAATTCGCTTCAACATCGTGGAAGCCAACTCATTTCCAACAACACTTCCAGGATAATGATAAAAAAATAAATCTACCTTTTGGTTTTCTTGTCTTGAATCTACGTGAATCACTATGGCTCTTTGATAGGCATATCCGGCATTTTTGTTTTGGTTGTAGAGGCGGTTTATGATTTCTCCTCTTTGCCGAAGACGTCTTCCTTGGCTTCGACTTAGGGGCGCACCTCCAAGATACACCTCGTCATAATCACAAGTAAGGAGCCTATCATCGCGTATGCCATCATTGTCTCTTACCACAATATAAACTCTGGCTCCCCTTTGAATTAAGTTTCTCGCCAATCTTAAGGAAATATCGTAAGCGTATTCATCTTCGCATAGATAAACACCTTCTTTTTGGCATCTTGCTCCAGGGTCTGGCCCTCCATGACCACTCACAATGTAATACACTTTTCCTTTCAACTCGGAAGAATGTATTTCTACCTCTTTGTATTTTTCACCAAATATGTTGTACGTTCTGGTCTCTAAAATATCTTTTTCTTTGGGCATAGTTTCAATTTTTGAAGTTTCCTGATTTCTCTTCAATTCATGAAACGGTACCCACAAAACTCGATCTGATAAATAAGATTTGATTTTAATATTTAGTTCTTCAAGATCTTCATTGAATTCTTTGATCCTCAGCGCTTTTTGGTAGTTGTCGTCGCCAATGGTTGTTCTAATACTTTTTCCATTGTAGGTGTATTTTTTGATGGGAAGTTTGTAATCCTTTCCTTTTTGGAGAAAATCTCCTGTAGACATTTTGTTCATTAGCAAAAAGCTATCTACATTCTCTTGAAATTGGTAGAGACCATAGCGACTAAGGAACCTTTCTATGCCATCACCATTCTTCGGTTTTGCAACAACCTCTTGGGCATTTGCGTTTGCAATACCCAAAAAAAGGCATAAAAACAATAGCTTAGTTTTTCCAACCATGTTTTCCAATTAGTGGTACAAACTTAAAAGTACCAAGATCTTCAAAAGAAAAATTATTTGAACTTGTCTTTTGAGCAAGTATCATTTTTTGTACATCTTTATCTCCAACAGGGGAAATCATTTTACCTCCAACTTTCAGTTGTTGCATCAAAGTTTGCGTTAAATCTGGGGCTCCAGCAGTCACAATTATTTTGTCAAATGGTGCTACTGATGGTAAACCCTTGGTTCCATCCCCTAGATAACATTTGATGTGTATGGCAAGATTTTTAAGTAATTCTACAGTGCCAGTAAATAATTTTTTGTCTCTTTCTATGGTGTGAACTTGGGCGCCCAATTTGCTTAACACTGCGCCTTGGTATCCACTTCCGGTTCCAATTTCCAATACTTTTTCCCCCTCTTGTATTTGAAGACACATTGTTTGAAAAGCCACAGTGTAGGGTTGAGAAATGGTTTGTCCACTTTCTATTGGATATGCCTTATCTTCATAAGCGAATTGCTCAAAGTTTTTGAGAAAAAAAAGATGACGGGGTATTTGGTTGATTGCCTCCAACACCTTTTCATCCCGAATTCCCTTTTGCCTCAATTCTTGAATCAATTGCCTGCGCAAACCCCTATGTTTGAATGTATCTTCCAAGTGTTTACTTTTTACTACGCATTCTTGTCGAATGTCATTTTACAATTTGCAAGTATATCTTTTTTTCGCAGTCGTATAGTTTGATAATTTAAATGATTAATGTCGGAGTTTTGGGCAAAGGCGATTTTTCGCCGAAAAAGCTAGAAAAAATAAATGCTTTTCCTTCTTTCAATTTTATCGGTGCTTATGACTCTTTTTCTTGGTTAGAAAATTTTTCAAACCCAATTTCACTGATCAACCGATCGGATGCCTTATTTATATTTGATACCGAAATATCTGATTACCAAACACTCAAGGAGTTGACCCGCAAGCTAAAACATCTATATGTCCATGATCCTAGTCGTTTAGGCTATGATCAATGCCAGCAACTTCAAAGTCTTGCATTTGAAGCAGGAACGGTGATCCAATTTGGATATTCACCTCTATACTCAGAAACTTTTGAGACTTTAGGTGATGAGCACTTCGAGGCACCCATGGTAGAAATTCAACATACATTGAAATATAGCAACCAAGGAGCAACGCTCTCTTTGCTCAATGATTTGCTCCTGCAAGACATAGAAATGGCCTGTTATTTTGCGAAATCAGAAATCAAAAATGTACGTGCCAATGGCATAGGAAATATTGAAGAAAACCCCGATCAGATTCACTCACGTTTGGAATTTTTTAATGGCTGTGTTGTGAATTTAAATATCAGCAAAATGGGCGTTGAAAATAGGCATATAAGCACTTTATTTCATGGGAATTCACAGCAGGTTATTGATCACCTAGAAAATACCATTTCCTTTTTTGAAGAAAATGAGCTGGAAGAAATAAACAAAACCAGAAATTTCCATCAAGTGAGAAAAGTTGAGCTCTCGGATCAATATAATTTCGATAAAGGTTTGCGCGACTTTCTCCAATGCGTAGAGCTTGAAAAAAAACCAAAATCAAGTTTAGATTCATTCATCAATGTAAAATTTATTGCGAGCTTTATCGTTGATCAAGTAAGCAGTAATTTTGCTAAAGTATGATGACCCAACGATTTTTGGTCTCTTTATTTCTTTTGAGCTTGCTTGCGTGCAATCCGGAAGAAGAAAATCCAGCATTTCTGCACATTCCCTATATTTCTGTAGAGCAAAACAATGCCCGACATGGTGGAAATACCTCAGATATTGTTGATGCATGGGTTTATGTAGACAACCGTGAAATTGGTGTTTTTGAGCTGCCGGCAACCATTCCTATATTGGAAAATGGAATAAAAGAAATAAAAATACTTCCTGGCATAAAAAAAGATGGCCAAAGCAACAACCGAATTGTCTATCCATTTTACACAATTTTTAAAAGTATATTGGCTTTGGAGGGTGGGCATGTCGATACCTTATGGCCAGTGGTGAAGTATTTCGAAGACTTAAATTTCGCTTGGGTAGAAACCTTTGACAATCAAACGGCTGCGTTAGAAGGAACCGCCAAAAATCGTACGGTAGATTCGATTGCCTTCACCAATTCACCCGATGAAATGCTTTCCCTCAAGGGCAATCAATACTCTGCCAAAATTCCGATTGGAAAGGGACCACAAATTTTTGAAGTTGCCACTTTACAAGCAATGCAACTTCCTCGGGGTAAAAATATTTTCTTAGAAGTCAATTACAAGTCCGATGTTTCTGTTCAATTTGGTGTTTACCCATTAAATACAGCAGACATATTTGGTTTACCAATTTTGCTTGCCTATCCGAGCACTGAATGGAAAAAACTCTACATCAGTCTTGGTGAAGAGGTAAGTGCGCCCAAAAATCGGGATGCGACCTTCAAATTATTTTTATATGCTGCGCACACCAATAGCGCTGAAGAAGCTTTTATTTACCTTGATGAATTGAAGATCATACACCCATGAAAAAACGAAAAGTTACGGCTCTTTATATTCTCGTAGATTACTTTGGATTTTTCATTTCATGGATTTGTTTTTTTTTCTACCGCAGTTATGCATTGGAAGGTAAGGAATGGATTCAAATTATTCAAGACATCAATTTTTTCAAAGGCCTATCCATCCTGCCTCTCCTATGGCTTCTTGCTTTTCAGCTCTACGGTTTGTATAAAAACCTTGTTCGAAAATCACGCTTAAAGGAATTCTCCAAAATACTGAATGTTATTTTATTGGGTAGTATTTTGTTATTTTTCGGGATTGTACTGAACGATAGTGTATCGAATTATCAAGCTTATTATCAATCATTGCTGAGTTTGTTGGCAATTCATTTGTTCTTTTTGGCTAGCTTTAGGTTCACACTTTCAACATACTACAGTCAATTGATAAAAAAGGGGAAAATTAATTTTCCAACCTTGATGAT
Organism: uncultured bacterium; assembly: GCA_963991985.1. Taxonomy (GTDB): domain Bacteria; phylum Bacteroidota; class Bacteroidia; order NS11-12g; family UBA9320; genus MED-G17. The sequence continues at coordinate 8,036 of CAXDRX010000012.1, forward strand.
CGGAAGCAATCAAAAAGCGGCTGATCTTTTCATAGAATTGAGAAATGCGAGGGTTTCCGACGGATACCAATTTTGTGGCTACATACCAATGAACGCCAAGGAGGAAAACAAAATGCAGCAATACCTCGACGTCCTTGGAGATATGAAACACCTTACCAAAATCATAGCCAAGCATAAAATTGAAGAGGTCATCATTGCCTCAGAGTCCAATGATCATGAAGAAATCAATGAAATATTAAATACAATTGGAAACACAGAAGTTTCAATAAAAATTATCCCAGATATGTACGACATTTTGCGAGGAACAGTCAAAATGGGGAATGTGTTTGGCGCAGTTCTTGTAGAAATAAAGGCACAACTCTTACCAGATTGGCAAGCGAATATCAAAAGAATATTGGATGTCTCTTTTTCTGTTTTTTCACTTTTTATTTTGAGCCCTCTCTTTTTGGTTTTGTCGCTGATTGTCAAATTAAGTTCAAAAGGACCTGTCTTTTACAAACAAGAACGTATTGGTAAAAATGGCCAACCATTCATGATTTATAAATTTAGGTCAATGAAAAAAAATGCTGAACAAGGAACTCCACAACTCTCTAGCAAAGATGATCCTCGAATTACTAAGTTCGGAAAATTTTTGAGGAAATCGAGATTGGATGAATTGCCACAGTTCTACAATGTTTTGAGGGGCGATATGAGTTTGGTAGGCCCCAGACCCGAGCGGAGATTTTGGATAGAACAAATCATGATTCAAGCACCCGAATATGCCCGTATTCAGAGAATAAAACCGGGGATTACTAGTTGGGGACAGGTCAAATATGGCTATGCCGAAAATGTAAATGAAATGATCGAACGATTGAAATTTGATTTGCTATACCTCGAAAATATGAGTCTGGTTTTGGACTTTAAAATTCTTATCTATACTGTTCTGATTGTGCTACAAGGCAGAGGCAAATAGTCATTCCGAAATTGAATATATTTCTAATGATTTGGATAACTCTGTGGTAATTTACATCTTGCACCTTAGATCGAGACCATGGCAAAGACAAACGAAGGTTGGGGTTCAAGAGTAGGTTTAATATTGGCCATGGCAGGGAATGCGGTAGGCTTGGGTAATTTTTTAAGATTTCCTGTAAAGGCTGTTCAAAATGGAGGTGGCACCTTTATCATTCCCTATTTGGTTTCCTTTTTGCTCATGGGGATCCCCCTGCTTTGGGTGGAATGGAGCATGGGAAGATTTGGTGGTAGACATGGAGATCATTCCACACCATTTATTCTTGACAACATGACCAAAAAGCGCTTTTGGAAATATTTTGGGGTTTTTGGTATTTTCACGAATGTAGGGGTAATTAGTTATTACACCTACATAGAGTCTTGGACGCTAAGTTATGCCATCAAATCTTTAAAAGGAGATTTTTTAGGCATGTCTTTGGACCGCGTAGGTGAGGTATTTGACCAATATGTAAATATTTCCGGAGGCATCAATTTGCCAACTTGGGGCTTATTGGCTTTTTTGGTCACCTTAAGCATCAACATATACATTCTGTCAAGAGGGTTAAACGAAGGGATAGAGAAAGTGGCCAAAATTGCCATGCCTTTACTGATTGGCTTTGGTATTTTTTTGACTTTCATGTCCATAACTCTTGGCGATACTGGGCGTTGTAGTGATTGCAATTCACATTTGGGTCTTAATTTTTTATGGGAGCCCGACATAAAGAGTTTGCTAAATCCAACTGTTTGGCTGGAGGCAGCGGGACAAATTTTTTTCACCTTATCTGTAGGAATGGGGACCATTCATTGCTACAGTAGTTATCTTAAAAAACATGACGATATTGCCCTTAACGCAATGACGGCAGGCTGGATGAATGGTTTTGTTGAAATCGTTTTAGGAGCATCACTGGTAATTCCAATTGCCGTAGGATATTTAGGCTTGGATTGGGTCATTGAGAATGCTGGTTTTATGATGGCTTTTAAGACGATGCCCTTTTTGTTTGACCAATGGGGGCCCTTTTTAGCAGTTTTGGCAGGTTTGGCTTGGTTTGGGTTATTATTTATTGCTGGGATTACTTCCTCCTTGGCCATGGGTACTCCATGGATGGGTTTTATGCAAGATGAATTCAAATGGAGTAGAAACAAATCTGCTTGGACGCTAGGGGTATTGGTGTTATTTATGGCGCTGCCAACAATTTTATTTTTTGAATATGGTGTTTTTGATGAATATGATTATTGGACTGGGACGGTTAGCTTAGTTGTTTTTGCATTGGCTGAGGTAATTCTTTTTGCATGGGTATTTGGCATGAAAAGTGGTTGGGAAGAAATCACTTCAGGTGCAGACATGAAAGTACCCACAATCTTCAGATTCATCATTAAATATATTACGCCAGCATTTATCTTAACGATATTTTTGGCCTCCCTCATCACTCCGGAAGGAGGAGATTGGTCAAGTCTATTTAATGGAACATACCGCCTGAGTGCGAATAGTATTGTTGGCAAAATTCTACATGTTGGGGAGGAAAATAGAAATTGGTTTATTGATGGGCACCCGAGTAGGCTATTTTTTGTGGATATGTCTCGTTTGTTGCTTATTTCATTGTTTGCTGGAATTTGTTTTTTGGTACATTTGGCCCAAAAGAAACGAAAACAATCGGTATAAAATATGAATACAGCGGCTTTAATTATGATGGTTGTGGTGCAATTTTCTGTTACGTTGCTCACCATATATTTTTTTCGAAAAGTGCTCAAATCCCCTCCAAAAAAAGAACCTGACAGCTACTCAGAAAATGATAATGTTCTTAGATAGTGCTCCCGCAGAGGAAAGTATTAGAGCTTTCCGAATTCTTCTGATTGCCTCGGAAATAATCATTCCAATTGTTGTGCTCATTGGGTGCTACTATATTTTTAAGCCTTTGATGAACCCACCCAAAAAAAAGAACTTAGATGAAAACCCAAGGGCTAAGGAATGAAAAAATGATCTAATTGAAACGTTTTCGGTGGAACAGTAAAATAGAAAATACACCAATGGAAATAGCAGCGTCTGCCAAATTGAAAACGGGTCTAAAAAAAACAAATAAATTCCCACCCACCCAAGGTACCCAATGTGGCCAGTAGGTTTCAATAATTGGGAAATAGAGCATATCAACTACTTTGCCTTGGAACCATGAAGAGTAGCCCCCGAATTCGGATAAAAAAGTAGCTTTGGTAAATGGGGTGCTTTGGCTGAATATAACACCATAAAAAGTACTATCCAAAATATTGCCCATCGCTCCAGCTAAAATTAAACTGATTACCAACACATATCCCAAAGGGGTATTTTTTTTCTTCAACGATACAATATACCATATCATAGCACCAACCGCTATGATTCTAAAGAATGTAAGAAGATATTTACCCCATTTTCCACCTAGTCCAATGCCAAAAGCCATTCCATTGTTTTCTGTAAAGTGGAGTATAAACCAATTTTTAAATACCACAATTTCACTAGAGCTACCTATATACATATTTAGCTTTACCCAAAATTTTAAATATTGGTCTAAGGCCAATACAAAAACAATTAGCACCAAAGGGAGCAAATGATAATAGATGGGTTTTGAAGTTTTCAAAGCTAGCTTTGTTTGCCGATGTATTGTTTCTTTTTCACCTCAATACTTTTGGTTGTGTGCGGCACCGCACGAAGTCTTTCTTTTGAAATCAATTTGCCAGAAACGGAACAAACTCCATAAGATTTATTTTCAATCCTGATTAGGGCTGCATCCAAATTTTGGATAAACTTTTGTTGCCGTGAAGCCAATTGACTTATGCTTTCTTTTTGTAAAGAGGAGGATCCCCCTTCAAGCGTTTGATAAGAACCCGATTCGCCATAGCTCCCATCATCATTTTGCGAACGCATTGTTTCTGTCAAATAGGCAAGCTCCTCTTTGGCACGTTCCTTTTTTTTGAGGATAATTTCTCTAAATTCTTCTAATTCCTCATCGCTGTATCTTTTTCTAGTTTCTGCCATGTTTTTTGGTTTTTTGTAGATTTATTTTAATTGTATTTTCATTTATATCAATTTCAACTCCATCCAAATCCTTATTGGATTCCGATATGTCATTTGCCAAAACCTCTTGGCTAATATAATCAATAAATTTCTTTATCGCTAACGAAAAAGATGGCTGAGTATAATATTGAATATCTATTTTATCTGTAACCTCCAATCCATTTTCTTTTCTAAGGTTTTGGATTTTATTGACAAGTTCTCGAGCATCTCCTTCCATTTTTAATTCTTCCGTAATATGAATATCCAAAGCAACTGTGTGTGAGCCATTGCTTTCGGTTTTCCAGCCAGGAATATCTTTAACAACAATTTCTACATCTTCTTTGTCAATTCTAAAGGTTTCACCCTCTATTTCTAAATTTATTGATTCATTGTTCTTGAATGTTGTGATTTCATCATTGTCCCAATTTTGTATTTTTTCGGCTACCTGTTTCATGTTTTTGCCAACTTTAGGTCCTAAATTTTTAAAATTTGGTTTGGCAATTTGTTCAAAAAATCTGTCCTGAAAGTCGACCAATTCGATTGATTTTACATTGGTCTCTGATTTGATGATCTCTTCAACCTCTTTTAACAGATTTTTGGTTTTTAGATGGCTTACTGGTATCATAACCTTTGACAGGGGCTGACGCACTTTAATTTTTTGTTTCTTTCGGATGCCAAGCACCATTGAACTGTAACTTTGGGCAAGAGCCATCTTTATTTCTAAATCTGGCTTTATTACTTTGGTATCAGGAACGGGAAAGTTTTGCAAATGCACACTGTTCTGATTGCCATTTAACGCCATGAACAAATAATCAGAATAAAAGGGGCTAAAGCTTGCCATAAGTATTGTTACTTTTTGTAAGCATTCGTGCAGTGTTTGGTACGCTGCAATTTTATCGGGCCCAAACTCTCCTTTCCAAAATCTCCTTCTGCTTAAGCGGACATACCAATTGCTTAGGTCGTCAATTACAAATTTTTGTATGGCTCTGGTGCTATTTGTTATATCGTAATTCTCCATATGGTGTTCGACCTCCTTTGTTAGGGTATTCAAAAGGGAAAGTATCCATTGATCCAAAACATCTAGGTGTTGATTCGGAATTGCTTCTTGGGTATGATAAAATCCATCTATGTTTGCATACAATTCGAAAAATGAGTACGTATTGTGCAAGGTTCCAAATAGTTTTCTTAAAGATTCTTCCACTCCATCCATGTCAAATTTCAAATTGTCCCAAGGTGGCGAATTATTGACCAAATACCACCTTACTGCATCAGCTCCATATTTTTCTATCGTTTCAAATGGATCGATGGCATTTCCAAGTCGCTTGCTCATCTTGTTGCCATTTTTGTCCAATACCAAGCCATTGGCGACAACATTTTTGAAGGCGATATCGTCAAAAAGAAGTGTTGAGATGGCGTGAAGGGTAAAAAACCAGCCCCTAGTTTGGTCCACACCCTCAGCAATAAAATCAGCCGGAAAAGCAATTTTTTCATCGATTAATTCTTTGTTTTTGAATGGATAACTCCATTGAGCATAGGGCATAGCTCCTGAATCAAACCATACATCTATTAAGTCCAATTCCCGCTGCATTTTTTGCCCATCATCTGATACGAGTGTAATTTCGTCGATGAATGGCCGATGCAAATCAAAATACTTTTCTTTGGTTGGATTTTCACTCATCACACCCATTTTTATGGCCTTCTCAATTTCATTAGACAATTCGTCTATTGAACCTATGCATTTGCTTTGCTTACCATCTTGGGTTTGCCATATCGGCAGAGGCGTTCCCCAATACCTGCTCCTGGATAAATTCCAATCGACCAAATTTTCCAGCCAATGACCAAATCTGCCTTCGCCAGTTGCTTTTGGCTTCCAATTAATTTTTTTGTTGTTGGCAATGAGTTTTTCCTTGACCGCCGTTGTTTTAACGAACCAACTCTCCAAAGGATAGTAAAGTATTGGTTTGTCTGTTCGCCAACAATGTGGGTAGCTGTGTTCATATTTTTCTACTTTAAATGCCCGTCCGTTTTCCTTTAAATAAATGGCTATTTCTACGTCCACGCTTTTTTCAGGGACATCTCCAATGTAATACTCATTTTTGACGTATTTGCCCGAAAGAAAACTTAAACCTTCAATAAATTTTCCTTTTTTATCTACCAGGGGTCTTTTTTCTCCTTTCTTATTTTTAACCAACATTGGGGGCACTCCGGCGAGTTTGGCAACCCTTGCGTCGTCTGCACCAAAGGTAGGGGCAGTATGAACGATTCCTGTTCCGTCTGTGGTGGTAACAAAATCTCCTGAGATAATCTGAAATGCATTTTCTGGCTTATCGCATGGCGAAGCAAAAGGGATCAACTGCTCATATCGGAGTCCAACAAGTTGTTTTCCCGGGATGGTTTTTAAAATTCTACCCTGTCTTTTTTTTGATTGGTTTTCATGGGAAGATTCCGTTTTTGTTTCAAAATATTTTGAGACCAAACTTTCGGCGAGCAAAACGGATATTTCATCTCCGGTGTAAGGATTATTGGTTTCAACCAATGCATAGCTAATTTTTTCTCCAATGGTGAGAGCGGTGTTGCTTGGCAAAGTCCATGGTGTGGTCGTCCATGCCAGTGCAAACACTTTATTTTGACCCAAGATGGTATTTTTTTTCTCGTTTTCTTCGAGTAAAAATTGTGCAATAATAGAGGTATCCTTCACATTTCGATAACAGCCTGGTTGGTTAAGTTCATGAGAGCTTAAACCTGTGCCCGCCGCAGGTGAATATGGTTGTATGGTAAACCCCTTGTAAAGATAATCTTTTTCAAAAAGCTGTTTCAACAAGTACCAAACCGACTCAATGTAATCATTTTCGTAGGTGATGTAGGGGTTTTCTAAATCGAGCCAAAATCCTATTTTTTCTGTTAAATCATCCCAAATATCTTTGTATTTGAGGACATCTTCACGGCAGGATTTGTTGTACTCCTCTATTGAAATTTTAGATCCAATATCTTCCTTTGTAATTCCTAGTTTTTTTTCAACCTGCAATTCGACAGGCAAACCATGCGTATCCCATCCACCTTTTCGCTCAACTTTTTTTCCTTTGAGCGTCATATATCTTCCAAAAACATCCTTGATTGTGCGAGCCATCACATGATGAATACCTGGAAGTCCATTGGCACTGGGTGGGCCTTCAAAAAACACCCAAGAGGGGGCATTTTTTCTGTTTTCTATGCTTTTTTGAAATACATCTTGCTCTTTCCAAAAAGCCAAAATTTCTTTTTCAATTTTTGGAAGATTTAGTTTTTCTAAAGAAGGATATTTTATTTTATTTTTTGGCGAGGAGCCCATCTTTTGGATTGAAAGATGCAAATGTAAAAAAGTGGAGAAATTATAGGTTGCCTCTTAGGGCTTGTTCTCTCTCAATTGCCTCAAAAAGTGCCTTAAAATTGCCCTTGCCAAAAGATTTGGCGCCCTTTCTTTGGATAATTTCATAAAACAGGGTGGGTCTATCTTCAACAGGTTTGGTAAATATTTGAAGTAAATACCCTTCTTCATCCCTATCTATAAGTATATTCAGATCTTTCAACGATTTAAGACTCTCATCTATCTCCCCTACTCTGTCAAGTACTGTATCGTAATAGTTATTCGGGACATGCAGAAATTCCACGCCTCTCTTTCTCAATTCTGAGACAGTGTTTACAATGTTATCGGTTGCGAGTGCTAGATGCTGCACGCCGGCACCTTTATAAAAATCGATGTATTCCTCAATTTGGCTTTTTTTCTTCCCTTCCGCGGGTTCATTGATTGGAAACTTTATGTAGCCCGAGCCATTGGATACTACCTTGCTCATCAGAGAGGTATAATCTGTGCTGATGTCTTTGTCATCGAATGTAACCAATAGAGAAAATCCAAGAACTTCCTCATAAAATTTCACCCACTCATTCATTTTCCCTAGTTCCACATTCCCAACGCAATGGTCAATATGTTTTAAGCCAATGGATTTGGTTTTTATTTGGAATGTTGGCTTTTGAAAACCCGGAAGAAAACTACCTGTATAATTTTTTCGCTCGATAAATTTATGGATTGTATCCCCGTAAGTATGAATACCTGAAATGACTACCTCTCCAAATTGGTCTGATTTGGTATAAGGCCTTATGGCTGGTTTGGCACCCCTTTTTGTGGTTTCCTCAAAAGACTTTTTTGCATCATCGACCCAGAGGGCGTAAAATTTAACGCCATCACCATGTTTTTGATGATGCGCGGCTATGTCTGAATCAGGCAATAGGGAGGTAGTTAATACAAGAACTATTTTATCTTGTTTTAGGACATAGCTAGCTTTATCGGGGGAACCTGTTTCCGGTCCCTCGTATGCAACGAGGTCATAGCCCCAAGCACTTTGATAGTAGTAAGCCGATTGTTTTGCATTGCCCACATAAAGTTCTACATGGTCTGTTCCGTTTATTGGTAAAAAGTCTGTTTGTGTAGGGTTGCTCATGGATTTTATCTTTTGTTGTATGTCAATGGGTTTCCAATTTTACAGATTTTCTTTTTAAAAATTTATCAAAAGACCTTCTAAATAAGATTCCCACTCCTGTTGTGTTCATGTTTTGATCTATCCCGAAGTTAGGGTCATTGGATTGTTTGTTAAATCCAACAAATTTTACATTCCCATCTTTGGTAAGATCGTATTCCAAATTGATGTTGTAATTGTTGCTTTTTTGATTGGCTGCGTCGTAGCTACCACTCAAAGCCAAACGGTCTTTTAGAAACTTTCGCTTTACAGAAAGTATCACCTCCCTTTGTGCAACCTGATTTTCTGCATTGTAATTGACATTGAAATCCCATTTTGGATTTATTTGACCGAATAATTTACTGGCCTGATTGGAAATAAATTCCCCCAAACTATTGTTTACCGCTGCATTCAATCTAAGATTTTCTGAGGGACTTTGATTATACAATGGAGGGATAAAAGTGCCTAAAACCAATAATGCGACGGCTTGTCTTTTCACTTCCTCGGGGTAGGCATTTAATTGCTCTAAGCCATTGATTAAGTCATTTGAGTAATTTTGGTTATTTAAGGAAGGAAAACTAAGATTAAATTGGATGTCAAATGCATCCAAATAACCCATAATTTTTAATTGAACATCAACTGGAATGTTGTTTGAGTAGTTGAATTCCCCATCCAAAAGTGCTTTTGGTGAAGTAGACTCTTGTTTGATGGCCAACATATCTATTTTTGCTTTGTATGGATTTCCGTCAAAAGTTATCCTACTGGATGGGTCAATCACAAAATCCTTTTTGATTAAGTCATAACTCGAGAAACGATATATGCCTTCGGCCAAATTCAATTGTCCAAAAACACTTAAGTTGTTTTGTTCATCTGCCCTTAATTTTATATTCCCTTTTGCTTTTGCATAAAGACTGTCCCCTTGATTTTTATCAAAAAGAATGGTCATCTTGGCATCTTCAGTAACCTCTAAGTCCATTTCAAGCTCAAATTGTTGCGTTCTTTCGGATTGCTTGGATTGTGATTCCAATTGGTTCTTTGGGTGGCCAAATTGAATGAATGAAGCAATTTCATTTTTGCTTTTGTGATCCAAAGGCAAGTATATGTGCGAAGAGGGTCCGGGGGAACCAAATATTCCCATTTTTATGTTATTTAATGGCCCTTCTATGCGGGCACTACCACTAAAAAAAACTTTGCCAAAAAAAAGCTCTTTGCTTTTAAAATTGGTGTTTAGCAAATGGAAATTTTCCATATTGTCGAGCATCAATTGAAGCTCCATATGTTTGAAATTTTTGTGCGTTATTTTGCCCAGGCATTGGGCACGCTTATTCTGCTTATCTGTCAAATAAAGATTGTCCAAATTAATCTCCGTAGAATTTAAAGCAATGGCCCCCGAGATATGATAAGGAACCTCCGTATAGTCTACTACAAATTTTGTTTTATCAAAAATGACTTTGCCATGGTACTTCGGGTCTCGAATAGGGCCTTTGACCTTTAAAATAAGAGCGATTTCGCCCTCAATATTGCTGAGATTTTCTTCTAAAAATGGTTGTGCAAGCACCGCTGGAAAATTGTTTGCATAGCAATTCAATTCTATCCATTTTGTTTTGTAATCCAGGAAGGCATCACTGGTCAGAAAAATACTTCCCTTTTGAAATAGTTCTGAATGAATTTTTATTTCTGATTTTTGGTCAACTTTTTGAATGGTTAGATTCAAATTACCAATAGAATCGTCGCGAACCGACATATTGTTTATGTTAAGAAAGCCCGAAGTGTTTAGCTTTTTTTCTTGACCAATTATTTGTAAATTTCCGTTTGCCAAACCATGGATATTGACTTCTGATTCAATGAAAGGGCTAAAAGATTGTAAATCCAAATTGGAAAGAAAAAATTGTAATTCATTTGTTTTTTTGGTTGATTTTCCTTGGACAGAAATTTTTTGATTGCCAGAAACCAAAGCAAACGGACTAAGGATCATTTGCTCATTTATCCATGAAATAGAAGTGCTGCTGGGCATTTCCCATTTTTGTTTGTGGGTTTTTATTTGAAACAATTCTTGCACGATTTTTAAAGAATCTATGGAGGAAAGTATCAATTTGCCTTTTGCAAATAAGTCTATATCCTGCGCATTGTTTTTTTGAGCAATGCTATAACCAAAGTCGTGATTGGGTTTTTGTGTCCATCGGAATTGACCTGCATCTGAAACAAGTGTTTTGAAATAATGGATTTTTTTGTGTGTTAATGAAAAAATATGTGTCTCATCTTCTTCATCCATTGAAAAAACTGGATTGTTTATGCTAAAATTTTGAAATTGAATTTTTGAGCAAGTCAAATATGCATCCATCGTCTCCCGACTTGGGGTGTATTTGATATAACCCTTGCCCGAACCCAGGACGAAAGGCAAATCAAAAAGATAAGACCATATTTCAGGCTTCTTTAAATGATAGGTCAATTGCATTTCAAAAGGATCTTTTCGGGCATTGGGCATAAAAGAACTATCAGATACAAATGCGTTGATAACTTTTGAAATTGATCTTTTGAGATTGGTTGGATTATAAAAACCTTCAAGATTTAAGTCCATAAAATCACTTTCTAACCTTATATTCCTCCCTAGGGCATCGTGTTCAGATAAAAACGCAATATTTTTAAAATGTACTGTTGAGTCCGCTTTGGTGAGATCGATTTGTCGAAGATGAATTAAGCCATACAATTCATCTATCTCCTGACCAAAAAGCTCAAAATCAATCTCGGCCGCAAATTTTTCAAATGGGTAAGCAAAACCCAATTTCGAAAGATTGGCGCGGTATATTTTGGCATTGCAATCTAGTTGAACTTCTTTCTTTTGTAAATCTGCCAAACCTTCAAAATACAATTGCAAGTTGCTATCTTCAATCTCAAAATTTCCTTCAAATTGCTTGTTTTCCAATCGTCCTCCTAGATGAATGTTTCGATACGTATAGTTGTTGTACGAAAAAGCTTTGATGTCTCCATTCAATTTGGCACGTAAGTCGTTTAATGTTCGGCCCTCGCCTTCGATTTTCACCAGAAAATGTGCATTGCCAAATTTTGATTTTTTGTACAACCTTCCAACATCAAAATTTTGTGATTTGATGTGTGCCACATAACTGGATTTGGCTTTTGTAAAATCAAATTTCAAATCAGAAAAAAATGCGCCAAAAGTCGTATTCCAATTCCCTACAGCAAACATCTTGTTGTAATAACCTTTGCAATTTCCAGCAAAATGAATTGGCCCCCAATCTTTGTCTACATTAGGAATAATGGACAAAGAAAAGGTACTTTTCAAATCAGACAAATCAAAAGAGGATTTTTCAATATCTGCTTGGATAAATGTATGCTCAATATTTGGGAGTCCCCTCAACATTACCTGTCCTTTTAAATAATTGTTTTTTCCTAAGGCAATATCGCATTGCTTTATTTTTAAGTTGTTCAATGTTCCATTTGCCTCGGCACGGCGAATCAATATAGGTAACTCCTTGAAAGATAATTCTCCTGTAAAATAATTTAAATCTTGGCTGTGAATTTCCGACGCTTCCAATTCAATTTGCATTTTTACTTTCGACGAAAAATCTTCCAAATCTTGAAACATATTTTGATTCAGTGATACATTTCCTTTGATCTTTGATTGATTGGTTTTCAAAAGAAGTTGATCGAATGATAGCACTTTTGGAGAAATAATACAACGGGCAGATTCCATGGATTCAACAAGAAATCCATCTGTACTTTCTGCACTTAAATTTTGAACTTTTGCTGACATGGAATCTCCATAGATGAAAAAATTTTTCATCCCAATCTCAATATTATTTAAAACCAAATTTTTTGGATTCAACCGACCACTCATGATATTTTCTTCATTCCAATGGCGGATTAAAAATTTGCTTTTTTCAATATTTAAATTCTTTATTTTTATTGGGAAATCAGTATTTGATTTTTGTGTATCGGTCATCAATGGACGAAAAATCGACATCAAACGATACATGCTATCCCCTTGAGGGGCGATCAAACGACAATCTAATCCATGGATATAGAGTGCATGAAGTTTTGCAATCTTTTTGGGATTCCAGTGACTGAGTTGAATCCTTGCTCTTTGTAAATAAAGGGCAGTGTCTTTGTTTTTGTCCAAGAGCAATAGATTGTTTAATTCAATGCCATAAGGAAATCTATACCTCACATTTTTCACAAGCAATTGACCCTCCAATTTTTGAGAAAAACTAAAAAGTACTTTTTCTACTATTCGCGTTTGAGTTTTGGAATGGTTTAAAATCCAGCATAAGACCACTGAAATGAAGAGCAAAAAAAGAATTAGGAAATATAACAGTTTCTTCTTCATGAATTTCAAGTCTTCAAATGTGTCCTTTTCTATCTTTATGTTTATCCTATTTTTGGGAAAATTTTATGCGCTCTTATCACAAAGTTATACTTGCTATTGAAACATCATGTGATGAGACTGCCGCGTCTGTTTGTATCAACGGGGAAATTTGTTCCAATGTTATCTACCAACAAAAAGTGCATGCCAATTTTGGTGGTGTTGTTCCGGAAGTTGCTTCGCGCGCGCATCTAAAAAAAATCAATCAGGTAGTAAAAGATAGTCTAAAGCAGGCAAAAATTAAACTTTCTGACCTTACAGCCATAGCTGTGGCCAATGGCCCAGGCCTTATGGGCAGTCTGCTCGTAGGATCAGGTTTTGCCAAAGGATTGGCCGCAGCTCTTGATTTGCCATTATTGCCCATAGATCATCTAGAAGCCCACTCGTATGCTCATTTTATAGACAAACCAAAACCTGACTTACCTTTTGCTTGTCTTTTGGTAAGTGGGGGACATACTTTTATTTTTTGTTTGGACAAAAGAAGAAAATGGACTTTGATTGGCAAAACCCTCGATGATGCCGCGGGCGAAGCATTGGATAAATGTGCAAAGGTGATGAACTTGACTTATCCCGGTGGACCCGAAATAGACAAACGAAGCAAAAAAGGAAACCATTTGGCTTTTTCGTTTGGTCATCCCAAGGTTGAAAAATTTAATTATTCTTTTAGTGGACTTAAAACTTCATTCATGAATTTTATAAGAAAACAGGAAATAAAGAACCCAAATTTTATCGCTGATAATCTTAATGATTTATGTGCCAGTATTCAATATACTGTGGTAGAATATCTTTTGAAAAATTTCCGTAATTATCTAGTCTCAAACGATATAAGGAACATTGGAATTGCCGGAGGTGTTGCTGCCAACTCTTATCTACGAAAGGCATTAGCCCAAATGGGTCATGAACTAAATGCCAAAGTTTTTATCCCAGACTTTGCTTATTGTACAGACAACGCTGCTATGATTGCCAAAGCTGCTGACATTCAATATGAAGCGCTAGTGAAAAGAGAACCTAATTTTATTCCTTATTCTAGAAGCCCGTGGAAGTGATGAAAAAACTTTACACATTTGCCTGGATAGGTTTCGGGGGAGCAATGGGTGCCTCGCTCCGGTATTTTGTTTCCATTTTATTTCTTTCCAATAAATGTCTCCATTTTCCCATTTCTACATTTCTGGTAAATTTACTCGGTTGTTTTTTTATTGGTTTTTTTGATGCCCTACTGACCAGAAATTCAACTCTATATTTTTTTTGTATTGTCGGTTTTCTGGGAAGTTTCACAACCTACAGTACTTTTTCGTATGATACCTTGATGCTTTTTCAGAAAGAAAAAAGCATCACTGGTATTCTATACCTTCTTTCAACCCTTATTTTTGGATTGTTAGTAGTTTGGATGGGCAAACTACTCGCTCAGCAATTATTCTCATGAAAAGATTACTATTTTTTTGTGTTCTTTCCCTATCAACACACCATCTTTTTGGACAAAAAATTTTAGTCCCTATGGACAAAACACAAAAAAATCACCTAAAAGCATATGGTCTTACTTATTGGTCATTGTCCCAAAATTCAGAGGTAGATTGGTTACTCAATTATAGAGGAGGTTCTTTTTTGCTTGAAGGTTTTACACAGATAGAAAAAGAATGTAAACTTCGTAATATTAGCTATCAAGTTATTTCGAATGATGATGTCCGTCGATTGAAAGTTGAGTTGGCCAACCCATCGATAAATGCGGAAATAGTAAAATTGCTGAAACCGCCGAAAATTGCTGTTTATTCGCCCAAAACTGCACAGCCTTGGGACGACGCAGTAACCTTGGTGCTAAGTTATGCTGAAATACCCTATGACATTATTTTTGATGAGGAAGTACTTGATGAAAAGTTGGCACTCTATGATTGGTTGCATTTACACCATGAAGATTTTACGGGCCAATACGGTAAATTTTGGAATAGCTATAAGCACGCTCCTTGGTACAAAAAACAGGTACAAGAAGCAGAGCGGATGGCGCTAAAATATGGATTCAAAAAAGTTTCTCAATTGAAGCTTGCTGTCGCAAAAAAAATCAAAGATTTTACCCTTGGAGGGGGTTATTTGTTTGCAATGTGTTCAGCAACAGATAGTTATGACATATCACTTAGCGCAGAAGGCGTTGACATTCTAGACTGGATGTATGATGGTGACGGAATAGAATCTAATGCTCAAGGTAAGATAAATTATGAAGCTTGTTTTGCTTTCGAAAATTTCACCTTAGAACTTCGACCAACCATTTATGAATATGCCAATATAGATGTTCAACCTGCAAAAAGAGCGGTGAAAGAGGAAAACGATGTTTTCATTTTGAACGAATTTTCTGCAAAGTGGGATGTGGTGCCCACTATATTGACACAGAATCATCAGAAAATAATCAAGGGATTCATGGGGCAAACCACAGCTTATCATAAAAACATGATTAAAAGTTATGTTACCATTCTTGGGGAAAACAAACTGTTGAATGAAGTAAAGTATATTCATGGCAGCCTTGGGAAAGGTACTTGGACCTTCTATGGAGGTCATGATCCTGAAGATTATCGTCATATGGTTGGGGAAGAGCCTACTGATTTAAACTTACATCCAAATTCGGCGGGATATCGATTGATATTGAACAATATTTTATTCCCATCGGCGAAAAAAGAAAAGAAAAAAACCTAATGGCAAAAAATTATATCCAAATGTTCCTTGTTGTCCTATTGGGCTTTTTATTTTTTTGGATAACACAGAAAATACTAAGTCCTCAAGCGATGATTGCAATAAGTTTTGTGTGGATTGCCTTGGTTGGTATTCCACATGGCGCAATTGATCATTTATTGTACAAAATCAAGGAGGGTCGTTTGGGACCTTCTTTTTACATTTTTTATTTAGGATTTATGGCTACTTATGGTCTTATGTGGTTTTTTTTTCCAGCTTGGAGCTTAGCATTTTTCATGTTGCTGAGCATTTTTCATTTTGGGCAATCTCAATTTGCGGATTATCCAAAAAATTTGTGGACACAATGGATTTTGCCCATCGTATGGGGCCTTTGTCTTTTGAGTGGTTTGGTTGCTTTGAATATCCATGAAATAAATCAACTCCAAAAGGAAGAAGAAGTGCGTGAAATCTTTTTTATATTTCATCCTACTTTGGTCCAATACATTTTTTTGGAAAGCTCCCTCTTGGTAGTGGTGTGTTTTATGATGGCCTTCAAATATGGTTCACTTTCTTTCAAATCGCTTCTTTTTGAATCTTCGTTGCTGGTTGTCCTTTTGATTGGATTCTACTTGTTGGATATAATGCCGGGTTTCACACTCTATTTTGCAGGTGTGCACTCACTGTTGGTTATGAAACAAGAATATGCTTTTTTGAAGCTACGTAAAGGGTATTCATTCGGGAAATTCATAGGAGCTTTGGCTCCATTTAGCCTAATTAGTATTGGAGCAAGCATTCTGTTGGTCTATCTCAGTTTTGAAAATGTTCTTCCCATTGGGAATATAAAGCTATTGTTGATACTCATTTCATTGATTACTTTACCGCATAGCTTGGTAATGAACAAGTTTTATAACCGATGATTGTTTTCGGCTGAATGCCAAAAATCAATAAGCGGTTTTTTCCAAGAACGTTTTTGCGTATGAATGTTGGCTTTTAGATCTCCTAAAATATTGTATAGGCCAAAATAAGTCCTATTCACATACAATGCATGCCTTGAACCTCTCGCTTTGGTTGGCTTTTTTATTTCCGAAATTTCTTGTAGTGACTCTCCCATCTTGTAAATTTCCTCAAGGTAGTTGTCATCATTGAAATTGAAGGTATTACTTTCAAAAGGTCTACTCAAAAGAGAGGTCATTTCTAAAAATGCATTCTCAATTTCATGCTTGACGGCTGCCGAATCGTCTTCAAATATGATTTCATGATCATACAAAATAATGTCACGAATTTTCTTATTCTCTCTAATCTCTGGAATCAACAACGAAAAGTAATATCGATAAAAGTCTTTAGGAACAATTTTAATACATCCAAAATCTATAACTCCCAATCCCCCATCTTTGCGGAAAAGAAAATTACCCGGGTGTGGATCTGCATGAATTTGTTGAAGCTCATGAACCTGGAATTGGTAAAAATCCCAAAGTTTTTGGCCAAGTGAATCGCGAATTTCTTGGCTAGGATTGCTTTCTAAAAAATCTTTTAGGTGTTGTCCATCTAGCCATTCCATACAAAGAACCTTTTGACTGCTATACTCAGGAAAATATTGAGGAAAAAAAAGACCGGGTATGGAGATTTTTTCAGAGATATCTGTTCCTCTTCTTGCTTCAAGCCTATAATCTGTCTCCTCCATTAGTTTTTCTTCAACCTCAAGCATATACTTGGAGAGTTCGAGTTCTGTAAATCCGAACATCCTGAGGGCAATGGGCTTAATCATTTTTAAATCAGATTGGATAGAGGCACCAACACCTGGATACTGCACTTTTACTGCAAATACCTGATCACCTTTTGTTGCTTTATGAACTTGACCAATACTTGCAGCAGCGAAGGATTTGAGTTCGAAAGTATCAAATACTTCTTCAATTGTGCTGCCAATTTCTTTTTGAAATGTGCGCACAACCAAAGGGCCACTTAGAGGAGGAGCTTGATATTGAGACATAATGAATTTGTCCTGATAGGCTCTTGGAAGCATGTTTTTATCCATACTCAGCATTTGAGCTACTTTCAAAGCACTACCTTTCAACTGACTCAAAGAGTTGTATATATCCTCGGCATTGTTCTCGTGAAGTTCTGTTTTGTCTAAATTCCCTTGAATGGTTTTTTTCGCATAGTACTTTAGATAATTGCCCCCAACCTTTGCGCCAGTCGCTAAAAATTTGGCTCCTCTCCCTATCTTGGTAGAAATAATTTTTTCTTGTTCTCTCAAGACAGTGGTCCGTTTTGATAAATAAATTTCCCGAAATCCAGTAAATTATCGAGCGTGCTTTTGGCCATTAAGTCAAAAGCAAGATTGACAGATCTTTCTATTGCTTCATCTGTTTTTTCAAATCCTTTGCTTTGGTCTTTCAGCCAAAAATTCAAAACAAAAAGTACGCTGCCGTATAAAATATTCGGATAACGCTCTGAGAGATATTTTCTGTCCTGTACCTCTTGACTTTCTAAGCCTGATTGCACCAAATTTTGTGCAAAATTTTCTACTTCCTTTTTTAGCTTCTTGAAAGATCCTTTCATTTCCATGAACTTTGAAGAAGGTTTTACAGTAGTCAACACAAAGCTTCTGTGTTTTTTTAATATCTCGACCCAAGCATACATAACTGACAAGAATTTTTCTCGAACGTTGTATTCCTTGAAAACTTTTTGGTCTTGCATTTTTGCCACTGCCTGACCAAACAGGCTGGCCAAAATTTCGGATTCTAAATGATCTAGAGAACTAAAAAAATCATAGAATTTTTCTTCATCTAGGTCAATGGATTTTACAAAAGTGAAAACAGATTTAGGCTTCTCTCCATGATTAAGAACAAAAGAGATGTAGGCATCGATAATTTGGTTTGAATCCATAACTCAATAGGTAAACCATAATATCTTCCGTAAGTTTGTATTGCCCTAATTTTTTATGAAAAAATTTAAAAGTATAAAAGATTGGCAATCTGATGACCAACCAAGAGAAAAGGTAATGGAACATGGAATCTCTAGTCTCAGTAATTCTGAATTGATCGCTCTTATCATTGGCTCTGGCACCAAAGAAGTTTCTGCAGTTGATGTTGGAAAGAATTTGCTCAACTCTGTTCCCCATCCAATGGATCTCAAAAAATATGGCATATCTGATTTTTGTAAAACAAAAGGCATCGGATTGGCAAAAGCCATCAAAATTATGGCGGCTTTTGAAATTGCAGGAAGGTTTCAAAGTACTTCATTAAAGAAAATACCAATGCGAAGCAGCTCGGACTTGTTTCGACATTTTTCTCATAAACTTGGTAATTTAAAATACGAAGAATTTTGGGTGGTTTGTTTGAATCAAAAATTAGAAATCATTGCCACAAAAAAAATTAGCGAAGGAGGATTTTCGGCAACTCTGGTCGATCCCAAAAAAATTTTTTCCTTGGTTCTTGAATTTGGTTCGAGTGCGATTGCCGTTGCCCACAACCATCCTTCAGGACATACCCAACCTAGCGAGGCAGACATCGAATTAACAAAAAGGTTAAAAGAGTGTGCAGACCTACTAAGCATTCGTTTTCTTGACCATCTAATTATTGGGACAAGTGATTATTATAGCTTTAGCGATGAGGGATTTATTGTTTAGCGGTTAAGGACAATTGACGTAATACATACTTACCTATTATATCGAACTCTATATTAACGGCTTCTTTTTCTTTTAGCGAATTGAAATTGGTATGTTCATAAGTATATGGGATAATTGCAACTGTAATAGATTTTTTCGATACCTCGGCTAGTGTTAAACTAACGCCATTGATGGCTATTGAGCCTCTGGGAACCACCAAACTTGTTTCTTTTTGCAATCGAAAGTGAAAAAGCCAACTTCCTTCGAGCTTTTCAATTTTGTGGCAAAACCCAACGCTATCCACATGTCCCTGGACAAGGTGACCATCCATAAATTTGTCGAAAGTTAAGCTTCGTTCAAGGTTAATTTCATCGCCAATATTTTTATTCTTAAGGTTGGTTTTTTTAAGCGTTTCTTCTATTGCCGTTACTTGGTATGTATTTCCCTCCACTTTTTCAATAGTAAGGCATACTCCGTCATGAAGAATCGATTGTTCGGGCTTGCATTCCTTCGCAAAATCAGCTTTGATCCAAAAAGTTTTATTGGAGCCATTTTGAGCAATTTTTACAATGGTTCCCAGGGTTTCAACAATGCCGGTGAACATGGCTGCTATTTTTTAGTGTTGAGACTTGCCTTGAAATATTCGGCATTCATATTGGAAATATGGTGGTGGCCAATTTCTTTGGGACAAACAGCAGAACAAGCCTGCGTATTGGTACAATTTCCAAATCCCTCTTGGTCCATTTGAGCAACCATATGCAAAGCCCGCTCTTTTCTTTCTGTTTTGCCTTGGGGCAAATGAGAAAATTGAGCAATTTTGGCGCTGGTAAATAGCATAGCACTTGCATTTTTACATGCTGCTACGCAAGCCCCGCAACCAATACACGTTGCAGCAGCAAAGGCAGCATCAGCATCCTCTTTGGGAACGGGTATCGCGTTCGCGTCGATCGTATTTCCCGAAGTATTTACGGAGACATATCCACCTGCTTGAATTATCCTATCAAAAGAGGATCTATCTACCATTAAGTCTTTGATGACGGGAAAGGCAGAAGCTCTCCATGGTTCAATGGTTATGGTATCTCCATCTTTGAACTCACGCATATGCAACTGGCATGTTGTGGTTGCTTTTTTGGGGCCGTGAGGTCTTCCATTTATATACATGGAGCACATTCCACAAATTCCTTCTCGGCAGTCGTGGTCAAAAGTGATCGGCTCTTGACCTTCCATTAAAAGTCGATCATTCAAAACGTCTATCATCTCCAGAAAAGACATATCGTCTGAAATATCATCCAATTCATATGTTTCGAAATGACCTTTTGCAGTGGCATTTTTCTGTCTCCAAACTTTAAGTGAAAATTTCATTTTATTTATAGCTTCTTGTTTTTAATTCTACATTTTGAAAATCTAATTTTTCTTTGTGCAATTTGGATTCTGAGGGAACTGGATTGTAATCATAAGCGCTTACAAATGAAAATTCTTCATCATTTCTGAGCGCCTCCCCCTCAGGGGTTTGATATTCTTCCCTAAAGTGTCCGCCACAGCTTTCTTCTCTGTCTAGAGCATCCTTGCACATGAGTTCTCCCAACTCTAAGAAGTCTGCTACCCTAGTTGCCTTATCGAGCTCTGGATTCATATAATTTGCATCTCCAGGAACATTTACTTTTTCCCAAAATGTTTTCCGTAAATCTTTAATTTCTTCGATGGCTTTTTTTAGGTCTTTGGCATTTCTGCTCATGCCACAGTTGTTCCACATAATTTTTCCAAGTTTCCTGTGAAAGTGATCAACAGGAGTATCTCCTTTGATTGAGAGCAGCTTATCTATGGTTGCCTGAACTTCATCAATTGCCTTGTCAAATTCAGGAGATTCTGTGGATATCTCACCTGTTCTAATTTCTTCTGACAGATAGTCTCCGATTGTGTAGGGCAAAACAAAGTATCCGTCTGCCAAGCCCTGCATAAGTGCAGATGCTCCCAATCGATTGGCTCCATGATCTGAAAAATTTGCTTCGCCACATGCGAAAAGTCCCGGAACAGTTGTCATAAGATTGTAATCAACCCAAAGCCCACCCATGGTATAATGAACCGCCGGGTAAATCATCATAGGAGTTTCATAGGGGTTATCCCCTGTTATTTTTTCGTACATTTCAAATAAATTTCCATATTTGGCCGCAATGATTTGTTTGCCCAATTGATTGATTTTTTCATTGCTCGGATTATTGATTCCCATCGTATGGGCTTCTGTTTTTCCGTACCTGTATATGGCCGCTGCAAAATCTAAAAATACTGCTTCACCAGTTTTGTTTACTCCATAACCTGCATCTGCTCTTTCCTTTGCTGCTCGACTGGCTACATCTCGAGGAACAAGATTACCAAATGCAGGGTACCTTCTCTCCAAATAATAGTCTCTTTTCTCTTCAGATAATTCGGTCGGCTTTATTTTACCTTGTCTTATCAATTCAGCATCACTTTTTTCCTTAGGAACCCAAATTCTTCCATCGTTTCTTAGTGATTCAGACATGAGCGTCAACTTAGATTGGTGTTCCCCGGAAACCGGAATACAAGTCGGATGTATTTGCGTAAAACAAGGGTTGGCCATAAAGGCTCCTTTTTTATGCGCTTTCCAACTTGCCGAAGCGTTTGACCCCATAGCATTGGTACTCAAGAAGAAAACATTTCCGTAACCGCCATTGCATAATACAACTGCATGTGAAGCATATTTTTCTAGTTTCCCCGAAACAAGATTTTTTACAATTACTCCCCTTGCTTTTCCATCAATTTTCACAATATCCATAAGCTCATGACGCGTATACATTTTTACCTTTCCCTTTGAAATTTGTCTACTTAAAGCGCTGTAAGCCCCCAAAAGCAATTGTTGACCGGTTTGTCCTTTGGCATAAAATGTTCTCGACACTTGAACTCCCCCAAAACTTCTATTGTCAAGCAGTCCTCCGTACTCTCTCGCGAAAGGAACTCCTTGGGCTACTGCTTGGTCAATAATGTTTGTCGAAACTTCAGCTAGTCGATAAACATTCGCCTCGCGAGAACGGTAATCGCCGCCTTTGATTGTATCATAGAAAAGTCTAAAAATGGAATCTCCATCATTTTGGTAGTTTTTTGCCGCATTTATCCCTCCTTGTGCAGCTATGGAGTGTGCGCGCCTCGGACTATCTTGGAAACAAAATGTTTTCACATTGTAGCCAAGCTCTGCCAATGTAGCCGAGGCAGAGGCTCCGGCCAAACCTGTCCCGATTACAATTACATTTATTCCTCTTTTGTTGTTGGGTGCAACCAGGTTGACTTTCCCTTTATGGTTGGACCATTTACCTTCCAATGGTCCAGCTGGTATTTTAGAGTTTAGTATTGTCATTTATAGTTTTAAGTGAGATACATGTAAATTGGAATCATGGCAAAACCCATTGGAAGCAGTATAGAAATGATGTACCCAATGGTCTTTACTAGCGGAAGAAATTTTGGATGCTTGAGACCAATTGTTTGGAATCCTGAGGCAAATCCGTGCCATAAATGAAATGCAACTAAGGCCATTGCCAAAACATAAATAACAACATACCACAACTCCTCATATGCCGTATTTACAACCAAGTATAAATTTTTAAATGTTTTGAATTGAAAGCTGTTGATTTCTTGATTGGCGAAATTTTGTTGTATATACGCTATTGCTTCTTGTCCATTGGAGGCAGGATAAACTTGTTTTTGCCCATCCACTTTAAAAACTGCATATCCTTGCTGAGGGACTTCACCAAATTTGTATTGGAAATAAAAGTTTTTTAAATGAAAAACTAAAAAAACCAAAATCAGTAGACCCAATATGGTCATGTTGTTGCTGGTCCAAGAGTGGGATTGTGACCTTACTTTCGCGTATCCTTTGGGTCTTGCTTTTTTGTTTTTTATGTACAAAGCCAAACCGATAAGGGAATGCAATGCAAAACTTAAAAAGGTGAAAATTGCAATAAATTCAATCAAAGGATTGTGGCTCATAAAATCAGCGTAACGATTGAACATGTAACCACCATCATTGAGAAGCAATTGCAGATTTCCCGCCAAATGAACTACTAAGAAAAGCGTTAAAAACAGACCCAAAACGGCCATGATTAACTTTTTCCCCAAACTTGAATACACGAGATTATTGAACCAACCCATTTTACAATGTTAAAACAAAACAAAAGTAAAAATGTCTTGTTCGACTTTCCTATGTAAAATTGTTAGAAACTGTCTAAATTGATACCAACATGTCTAGACTAGCATGATCTATGGATTACCTTTGCCTTGGTGTACAAATATTTAAAATCGTTGCTATTTTTCATTGATGCGGAAAGAGCACATAATTTGATTTTTGGACTGGCCAAAATTGCTTCCAAACTGAAGCTGGTAGCTCTTTTTGGGACTTCAATTCAGAAACCAAAACAACTTTTGGGTCTTTCTTTTAAAAATCAATTAGGGGTTGCCGCGGGTTTTGACAAAAATGCCGAATACCTCGCTGTTTGGGAACAATTGGGCTTTTCATTTGTGGAGGTAGGTACCGTTACCCCTCGACCTCAAGATGGCAACCAAAAACCAAGGTTGTTTCGTCTACTCAAAAATGAATCCCTTATCAACAGAATGGGGTTTAACAACAAAGGTGTTCATTTTATGGCTGCTAAGTTGAAGAACTATAAGGGAAATCTTGTGATTGGCTGCAATATTGGAAAAAATAAAGATACCCCAAACGATAAGGCGTTTGAAGATTATTTGGAATGTTTTCAAGAACTTTATCCTTTCGCCGATTATTTTACAATAAACGTTAGCTCACCCAATACAAAAGGATTACGGGATTTACAGAATCATGAGGAAATGATGAAAATATTGGATCCAATTTTGGCTTATCGTAAAGAAAATAAAGATAGATTGGGGGAAAAAGCCATATTGGTAAAACTTTCTCCCGACATGGAAAAAATGGATTTTGAGAATCTGGTAAAATTTTTAAATAAAAAGGACATCCAGGGCTTGGTTTTGACCAATACAAGTATTCGAAGAGATATCTTGAGAGTTAAAGAAGATGGATCAATAAACGAGCCTGGAGGATTGAGTGGAAAAATGCTTTTTGAAGATTCTAACCATTGGCTTAAATCTGCACGCCAGTGGATGCCCGGCAAAGTATTGATTGGTGTAGGAGGTGTCGATAGCGGTAAACGAGCCAAAGAAAAATTAAGCTTAGGAGCCGATCTCGTTCAGGTGTACACGGGTTTGGTATTTAAAGGGCCAAAACTTATTAAGGAAATACTCAAAGGGCTGTGTTAGGGATTCTCTTTTATTCCATCTGCCTTTTTCTTCCGTGCTCTCTTTCTTTGCCCTTTTGTAATGCCAGTATAAATACTGGGATAATTTTGCACATCAACAATAAGTTGATTCAAATCAGCAAGTGTTTGGTTCAAATTCTGATACAGAGATGGGTTGTCTACAAGCTTCGAAAAGGTTCCATTGGAATCATTTAAACGCGCAATTTGTGTGTTCAACAATGCTGAAGATCTATTTATGCTTTCTAAAGTTTTCTTTATTTCAAGATCATTAATCTTTTGTGTTGTTGCTGTTGCACTTTCTGCCAAACGACTTAGGTTGGGCGTGAGCCGTGTCAAATCATCAGACACTTTGTTGACCTTAGCCAAAATTTGATTGATGGATTCATTTTTTCCAACAATCATTTCACTTGAAATATCGGCAGCTTTTCGAATGCTTTTTAGGGTAATAATCATTTCAGCCAAAGTTCTATTGAGCATACCCTCTGCCAAGGTTGAATCTACCCCTTCAAGAACATTTTTTACTTCTACAGAAAGGGGTGTCAAAACAGAACTGATGGCTTGAGCTATTCCTGCATCTTGCTCCCCTTTCAATGTATCTCTATTGTTGGCCAAGCCAAGGGAATCGTTGCCAACAGACAATTCTATCGCTTTGGAACCAACCAAATCATTGTTGGCTATTTTTATTGTTGCATCTTTAAATACTTTAATTTCCTCATCAACATCTATTTCCACGCAGATTTTCATTGTCTTTTGGTTCAAACCAATTTTTTTAACCATTCCAACTTTGTATCCATTGATTAAGACCGGATTGCTCGGCAAAAGCCCTTCTACTTTTGGGTAAACTGCAAAAAATGTATTCTTGGTTTTGAACAAACTTTGGTTTTTGAGAAAATCATATCCCACAATTAAAATGATCAGTGAGACTAGGGCCAACAAACCAACTTTTATTTCATTTTTTACTTTCACGAGAAAAACCAAAAATACTTATTATCTCAATGTTTTTGCAACAAACACTATTTCTCTTTTAAAATTTTAAGTTTTTGACCCACTTTCAATTCGTATTTTTCCAACTGATTCCAAAAAAGGATATCTTCAACTTTTACCCCGTATCGCTTCGAAAGTCCATAAAGTGTCTCTCCCTTTTGAACGGTATGTAGTGAATGATTGGTATGCGTTTCTAGGTGGGTATCTTTTTGCAACAAAGAGTCTTTAGATTCGGATACATGTACTGTGTTTGTAATTTTTTCAATCCTGTCAACGGTGTCTTTGCTCTGTGATTTGGCTGAGCTTTTGAGTTCCGCCATTTTATTCGGCTGTGTTACAATAGGTACGGATGGTTTGACTCGGTTATTTTTTGGTCTTCTTTTGTTGAGGTAAATGCGAGCATTTTTTGAGGGCTGGGTCCCGGGTCTCATCCGATTGAACCAATAAAGCATTTTTAATTTTATTCCATATTTCTGGGAGATTTCGTGCATACTCTCTACATCTCCAACATAATGGTGTTTTGCCTTGGACCTTCGATTTTTTGGTTCTAAATACAGTATGGAGCCCTCTTTTATTTGGCTACCGAAAGGCAAATCATTGTATCTATACAACCTTCTTAGGGTTAAATTATTTTTTATGGCCAAATCCTCCAAGCTAATTTCTCTAGAATAATAAATATTTCTAAGATCATTCCCTACTTTATTTTGCTGATTGGAATTCTTTTTGGTTGAATCAATAGAAAAGAAATCGGTGTCAAAATTATTTAGTTGAAAACGTTCAATGAGCGAAATGAGAATGTCTGCATACTTTGGGTTTGTTGCATACCCTGCCGATTTTAGCCCTTTCGCCCAATTTTTATAATCTGTTTTTTTTAGCTCAAAAAGAAAAGAGTACCGCCCATTGTTTCGCAAAAAATCACTATGGTCAGCATAACTATCATATACGTTTGCATAAGCCCGGAAACACTCTTGGGGCCTGTCATCGTCTGCATAAATTGTTTTGCCCTGCCAAGACCCCTTGCACTTGATACCGAAATGATTGTTGCCTTCTTTTGCCAAACGACTATTGCCATTACTACTTTCCAATATTCCCTGGGCCAGGGTAATTGATGCGGGAACCCCGCTTCTTTTCATTTCATCCACTGCCAAAGACGAAAATGACTCGATGTATGCTTTGGTGGTCATTTTTTGAGCCAAAACTTGAAAAGACAATAAAAGCAAAATAAAACCTACTGAAAATCGCTTCATCACTTCAAACCAAAATGTTTTTTGGCGAATGATTTTATAAAGTTATAAACTTGTAAACGAAATTATGGGTTTTTTCCAAAAATATAAACAGATCGCTGCCGTGATAGTTGTCCTTTTTGCTTTCATCCCAAGCAAAGCACAATTTATCCCCCCTGCCAACTGGACGGTAACCTTTGAAAACAAGCCCATGGAAGTTGGAGAAGAAGTTTATCTGATTTTTTCTACGAAAATCCCTGAAGGGTATCATATTTATTCAAATGACTTTTCCGAGAATTGCCCGCCCAAAAAGGCGCAATTTACCTTTGAAACAAGCAAAAGTTTTGTCATAATTGGAGAACCTATACCTGAAGGTGCACACCACTATATTGACGATGTTTTTCACTGCGAAGTGTCTGATTTTGAGGAGAAGGCTGTGCTGAAGCAGAAAATCAGAGTCTTAGATAAGCATGTCGAAATTAAAGGCTTTTTGGAATATCAAATGTGTTCTGAGTCTGCTTGCGTTGACCACGAGTTTCCATTTGAATTGGAAGCTCATTTAACGAAAAAACCAGAAAATGTAAGTACGGAACAAAAGCCATTGAAAGAAACACAAGAAACAGATAAACCAAAAAAATTGGCAGAAAAGGAAGAGCCCGAAGAAACCTCCAACCCCGTTAAGCCAATCAAGACAGAATCCAGTCAAAAGGACCAGGAATTTATCACAAAAATTCAAGCCTATAAGCAATCAGAAAATGATACGCTTCCCTGCCAAAAATGGACTCCTATTTTTTCTTCAGACGCGAAGAACGCTAGTAAGTCTTGGTTTCTATTTTTCCTACTATCCTTTGCGGCTGGATTGGTGGCATTGCTCACCCCTTGCGTATTTCCAATGATTCCAATGACCGTCTCTTTTTTCATTAAAGACAATCAAAGTAGATCCAAAGGAATTAGGAATGGAATCATTTTTGGCATAAGCATACTTACAATTTATGGATTGATTGGCGCTTTTGTCTCTATTACAAAGAATGTGGATTTTGCCCATTGGCTCAGTACTCACTGGATACCGAATATTCTATTTTTTATCATTTTTTGGATTTTTGCTGCCTCATTTTTCGGTGCTTTTGAGATAACTCTTCCTTCTCGATTGGTAAATAAGATAGACAAACAAGCAGACCGAGGCGGTCTACTTGGTGTCTTTTTCATGGCCTTTACCATTGTATTGGTCTCATTTTCATGCACTGGGCCTATTGTGAGTTCTGTTTTGGTAGAATCTGTTCAAGGAGGTTCTCGTCTTAAGCCTTTTATAGCGATGTTGGCCTTCTCTCTTGCCTTTGCCTTGCCCTTTAGCCTCTTTGCAATTTTTCCAAAATGGTTGAATAATGTACCTAAGTCAGGTGGATGGCTTAACAGTGTTAAAGTTGTTCTTGGTTTTGTAGAACTTGCTCTTGGACTAAAATTTTTAAGCGTAGCGGATCAAACATATCACTGGCATCTTCTCGACCGGCACGTTTATCTAGCCCTTTGGATTTCAATTTTTGGTTTGATGGGATTTTATCTTTTAGGGAGATTAAAATTTGCGCATGATGCTGATTTGCCTTTCTTGAAAGTACCTCGTTTGCTATTTGCAATGCTCACTTTTTCATTTGTGATTTATCTGATTCCCGGGATGTGGGGAGCTCCACTCAAGGCTCTGGCCGGCTACTTACCACCTATAAGTTCATCTGAATTTGACATCAGGAATATTGTAAGAGAAGAAATGGGAAATGAAAAAATGCTTTGTGAAACTCCGAAATACAAAGACCAAGGTCTACACATTCCACATGAATTGCCTGGCTATTTTGACTGGGAACAAGGTCTTTTGTGTGCCAAGAAACTAAAGAAACCTGTATTTATTGATTTTACAGGGCATGGATGCGTGAATTGCAGAAAACTGGAAGACAAAGTGTGGAGTAATCCGAGGGCAAAACGTCTGCTAAAGGAAAATTTTGTTATTCTTTCTTTATATACCGATGATAAGGAAATTATGTTGCCTCCAAATGAACAGTTTACAGCAAAATTCGACGGAAGAGAAGTACAAAATTTGGGCAAGAAAAATACTTATATCCAATTTTGCTTTTTTGGTTCCAACCAACAACCACAATACGCAATTTTGGATGATCAAGCCAATTTGCTGATGCCAACTGTTTCCTACGATGATGTAAATGAAACTAAAAAATTTATTGACTATTTGAAACAAGGTTTGGCATCTTTTGAGAATTCTAAGAAAAGATGAATAATATAAAGCAGCATTTTCTTGAAGCGCAAGACATTTTACAAAAATTTATCACAGACCCATCCAACTTTAAAAAAATCGAAGATGCCGGAAAATTATTGGTGAACAGCTTAAATCAGGGTGGAAAAATTCTCAGTTGTGGAAATGGTGGTTCCATGTGTGATGCCATGCATTTTGCCGAAGAACTTACGGGTAGATATCGCGAAAATAGACCGGCAATTGGCGCCATTGCCATTGCAGATCCATCCCACTTGGCCTGTGTGGGCAATGATTACGGCTATGATTTTGTGTTTTCTAGATACATTGAAGGCTTAGGGAGAAAGGAAGATGTTCTGCTGGCCATAAGTACTAGTGGCAACTCCAAGAACGTGATCAATGCAATAATGGAAGCCAAGCAGAAAAAAATGAAAACCATAGGTTTAACAGGAAAGACAGGGGGTTTAATGGCAGATTTGGTTGATGTGGAGATAAGAGCCCCTCAAAGTCAATTTGCAGACCGCGCACAAGAAATTCATATAAAGATAATCCATAGTCTTATTGACTTCGTCGAAAGAAATTATCTGTAACACCCTCTTCCTTTAAGTACAAGAACTTTGCATTATTTTCCTTTGTTTTTGTAAGCAACAAAAACTGCTGACCATCTAAGACTTGAAAATCCTTTAGCATGGAGCCCTCGATTTTATCGTTTTTCCAAAAAATCTCAACTGCTAAGCGATTGTCTGCCATTTCCCGTGAGCACCAAATATTTCCGAAGTCATCCAACAAAAAAATATAGGGTTCTTTTTTGTCCTTAATAATGCACAAATCATCGAAGGAAACAATTTGTTTTTGCTTTTGTATAGATACCAACTGGATTGGTTGGTCAACCCTATTGGGATTCAACCGCCAAATTTGGCTTCCTTGGCACAATACAAAGACATCGTCCGAATCATATTGCGCTACTTCTAATATTCTATTTTTAAAGAAATAATCCCTAATCCTAAGTTTTTCAATCTTTCCATTTGCATTTTTGAATAGCTTCCATTGCCTCAATTTTTTTTTACTCCCCCATCCAAAAAGAAAGTGCGAACCGATACGCTCATTTTTGTAGATCATAAATTTTGGGTTCTTTCCTAAAACAGGATTTAAATAGTCACCCGAGTAATTTTTACCAGAAAGTGAAAAAAACTTTTGATACCCCAGCTGAGTGTTCAGTGTTGAAATAAGTTTTTTTCCAAACATCACTTCCAAGGCAATTCCTTGAAAAGCTCCTTTTCTTATCCTGGTTAAGTTTTTATTTTGTGCATCGAAGGTGTAAAGCCCGTTTAAACTCGAGAAATAGATTTGCTGATTGTTTGCTACAAAATCATCAATGTCGATTGGAATGTGAAAACTATCTACAAGCGTAATGGTAAAATCACCCGATTTGGAGTCGTTCTTACTACAGCCGCACAGAATTGTTACGAAGACATAAAAACAACTTAGAACGAGGCGGCGCACACTCAAAGATATGAGATGCAATCCTTTTCGAATAAAATTTTAGAGAGAGTCCACAAACTTAGACAGCTTGCTTTTCAAATTGGCTGCTTTGTTTTTGTGGATTATATTCTTTTTTACTAGTCGATCGAGCTTCGACTGGGTTTCTTTCAGTAAAGAGGATGCATCTTCCTTATTTTCAGAGGATTTTAACCGTTTTATCCATGTACGGGTGGTTTTGTGTTGGTACTTATTTCTTTCTCGCTTCACCTCGTTGCTGCGAATTCTCTTTAGTGCACTCTTGTGATTGGCCATTTTAAAAAGGTTGACAAAATTAGACTTTAAACATAATTTAAACAAACATGGATGTATTTAATTGCTTAGTAAAAAAGAAAGTTTACCAGTAGCTTTGCCCATTTCCATGGAAGATTCTTTTAAAAAAATTATTTCGCACAGCAAAGAGTACGGATTTGTTTTTCAAAATAGCGAAATTTATGATGGCCTTTCGGCGGTTTATGACTATGGCCAAAATGGTGTCATCCTAAAAAATAATTTGAAAGAATACTGGTGGAAAAGTATGGTGCAACTGCACCAAAACATAGTTGGTATAGATTCTGCCATTTTTGTGCATCCGAAAACCTGGAAGGCTAGTGGCCACATCGATGGTTTCAGTGATCCTCTAATTGATAATAAAGACAGCAAAAAACGCTACCGAGCAGATGTATTGATCGAAGATTACATTGAGCAAAAAATTGAAAAAAAAATCCGAAAAGAAATTGAAAAAGCACAAAAAAGATTTGGTGATGTTTTTGATGTGAATCAATTCACTAAAACAAACCCCAACATACTGCGCTATTTGAATAAAAAGAATGAAATTGAGTCAATGCTAAGCAAAGCACTTGAAGCAGAAGATTTTGAGTCCTTGAAACAACTAATCGTAGACTTGGGTATTGTCTGTCCCATTTCAGGAAGCAAAAACTGGACCGACATAAAACAATTTAATCTAATGTACAGTACCCAAATGAGTGCTACACAAAATGATGAAAATTTATACCTAAGACCAGAAACAGCTCAGGGTATCTTTCTCAATTATTTGAATGTTCAAAAAACAGGTAGGATGAAAATACCTTTCGGAATCGCCCAAACTGGAAAAGCCTTCAGAAATGAAATTGTTGCTAGGCAATTTATCATGCGCATGAAAGAGTTTGAACAAATGGAAATGCAGTTTTTTGTTGCTCCCGGCGAACAACAAGAATGGTTTGAATACTGGAAGAAAAATCGCTTGAAATGGCATCTGAATCTTGGAACTCCAAAAAATAAATACCGATTCCACGAACACAGCAAGCTCGCCCACTATGCCGACGCTGCGGTAGACATAGAATATCTTTTTCCTTTTGGGTTTAAAGAAGTTGAAGGCATACACTCACGGACTGATTTTGACCTCTCTCAACACCAGAAATTCAGTGGTAAGAAAATTCAATATTTCGATAGTGAATTGAACAAAAATTACACGCCGTATGTCGTGGAAACATCCATCGGGTTGGATCGGTTGTTTCTGCTAACCCTTTCTGAAAACATGAAAACAGAAAAGCTGGAAAATGGCGAAACTCGTGATGTTTTGTCTCTTCCCCCTGCACTTGCTCCTTATCAATTGGCCATTTTGCCATTGGTAAAAAAGGATGGTCTTCCTGAAATGGGTAAAAAGCTGTTCAATGATTTAAAATTTGAATTTAATTGCTATTTCGAGGAAAAAGATAGCATTGGGAAAAGATATAGAAGACAAGATGCCCTCGGAACACCTTTTTGCATTACGATCGATCACATGAGTCTAGAAAACCAAGATGTAACCCTCCGAAACAGAGATACTTTAAAGCAAGAAAGAATTAAAATAAATGAGCTAAAAAAAGAGGTGAGCCAAAAAACATCTATGAATTATTTATTGAAGAAACTTGTATAAATGGAAACCATCAAGAATTACATCAACGGCGAATTGACAGCGCCCAAATCAGGAGATTATTTGCCAAATTTTTGTCCAATAGAGGGATCGGTTTATTGCCAAATCCCAGATAGTGATGATCAAGACGTTCAAAAAGCCGTGGAGTCGGCCAAAAGTGCTTTTCCCCTTTGGAAAAATTTAACCAACCACCAAAGAGCAAGCTTCCTACACAAAATAGCCAATGAGATAGAAAAGCAGCTTGATGATTTTGCCTTGGCCGAGACCAGAGACAATGGTAAACCATTGAAGATCAGTAAAAATGTAGACATTCCAAGGGCCATTACGAATTTTAAGTTTTATGCCGGAGCAATTGAACATTTCGCCTCTGAAAGCCACAAAGACGACCAAAATTATGTAAACTACACCCTGAGGGAACCTATTGGCGTAGCAGCCTGTATATCTCCATGGAATTTACCCTTGTACTTATTTTCATGGAAAATTGCTCCAGCTCTGGCAACAGGGAATACCGTCGTTGCAAAACCATCTGAAATAACTCCATATACCGCTTATCTTTTGTCAAAAGTTTGCCAAAAAGTTGGGTTGCCTAAAGGTGTTTTGAACATCGTGCATGGATTGGGCAACAAAGCGGGGAATGCGCTTGTCTCGCACCCAGACACGCCGCTTGTGTCATTTACAGGAGGAACAAAAACAGGAGCTCACATCGCCAAAACCACTGCATCCATGTTCAAAAAATTAAGCTTAGAATTGGGTGGAAAAAATCCCACCGTAATTTTCAGCGACTGCGACTTTGAAAATGCGGTGAACAATAGTGTGAAAGCAGCTTACATGAACCAAGGGGAAATTTGCCTTTGTGGTTCAAGAATTTATGTTCACCAATCCATCTACAGCAAATTCAAAAAAGCTTTTGTGGAGAAGATGAAAACCCTTACCGTCGGGAATCCACTTCAAGACGAAACAAAAATAGGTGCCATTGTTTCCCAACAACATTTCGAAAAAATATTGTCTTACATAGATTTGGCCAAGAAAGAAGGGGGTACATTGCTTTTTGGTGGCCAGAGCGTCCAACCTCCAAATTTGGAGAAAGGTTGGTATATCCAACCCACACTATTTGAAAATTTAGGGGAAAATTGCAGAACCAATCAAGAAGAAATTTTTGGTCCCGTAGCAACACTCCAATCATTTGAAACCGATGAAGAAGCAGTGCGATTGGCCAATGCCACCCGCTATGGTTTGAGTGCTTCCATTTGGACAAAAGACCTAGGAAGGGCGCATCGCGTAGCAGCAAACGTAAAAGCAGGAATTTTATGGATTAACTGTTGGTTGGTAAGAGATCTACGAACTCCCTTTGGCGGAATGAAACAGAGTGGTGTAGGTAGAGAGGGAGGATGGGAAGCAATGCGTTTTTTTACAGAACCAAAGAACATTTGTATTTCTATAAAATAAAAAAATTCAAATTCCTGTTGTAATTCGAGTATTCTATGTTGATGTTTTGAAAATATACTTCCCCGTGGAAAACTCAATCAATTTTCCGAAAACCTCGGAACATGGTTTTGTTTATCTTTGTTTTCTATGGCGGAAGGTATTTGGTACAATACAGACCTTGAAGAAGTTCAGATTTTAGAATATGGAAGAAATCTACAAGATATCGTAAATAATATTGCCCAACATGAGGACCGCTTTGAAAGAAATCGTCTTTGCGAGTCGGTCGTAGAATTGATGATCTTGCTCAATCCAAAAATCAAAGAAGAGGAGAATTACTTACAAAAACTCTGGGATCATTTACATGTCATTAGCAATTTTACCCTGGATATTGACGGTCCATTTGAAGCGCCAACCAAAGAAAAATTGTCCCAAAAACCGCAAAAGGTTCCATACAAAGACGTTCGCATCAAATACCGTTTTTATGGCAGGAATCTTCAAAAAATGGTCGACTTTGCCTGTCAGATGGAGGATGGAGAAGAAAAAGAAACTTTTGTTAACCACATTGCCAGCTTTATGGCCAATTCCTCAAGAGCCTGGAACGAAGAAGCCTTAGAAACTGAAACATTGCTGGATCATATTTCCAAACTATCCAATGGCCAGTTAGAAATAAACCCCGATAAACTCAATCTATTTTATGATAAACGCAAGCCCATTCCAAAAAATATCAGGAATAATAATAGACAAAAAAGAAAAAAGAGGAGATAAATGGCTTATTTTAGAATAAACGGTGGACAAAAACTATCTGGCGAAATCCATCCTCAAGGTGCAAAAAATGAAGCACTCCAAGTATTGTGTGCCGTTCTCTTAACCCAAGAGAAGGTTACCATTTACAATCTGCCCAATATCATTGATGTCAACTTACTTATTGATTTGTTAGGAGGATTGGGCGTAAAAATTGAAGATGGGCAAAAAGGTGGTAAAATATTTCAGGCAGATAACATCAATCTTGACTATATCGCCACAGAAGAATATCGATCAAAGAGTGCAAAAATCAGGGGATCTGTTATGCTTTTGGGCCCACTTTTGGCTCGTTTTGGAGGAGGGTACATTCCTAGTCCGGGAGGAGATAAAATAGGAAGGCGCAGAATGGATACCCATTTTTTTGGCTTTGAAAAACTGGGGGCCATATTTACCTACCAAAAAGCAGACAAATCTTTTCACATAAATGCCAAAAATCTTAAAGGTGCACATATGCTACTCCCTGAAGCTTCTGTTACTGGTACGGCCAATATCTTAATGGCCGCAAGCATGGCCGAAGGAAAAACGACGATATACAACGCAGCTTGCGAACCTTACTTACAACAACTATGCAAAATGCTGATTGCCATGGGAGCGAAAATTGAAGGGGTTGGCTCTAACCTACTCACCATCTATGGAGTAACTGAGCTGGGTGGGTGCAGTCATACCATACTTCCCGATATGATAGAAATTGGCAGTTTTCTATCCATGGCGGCCATCACGAATTCTTCCATTAGAATAAAAAACGTTCGTTACGATCAACTTGGCCTGTTGCCACAAACGTTCAGAAAATTAGGTCTTCATCTTAAATTAGAAGGAGATGATCTGGTGGTTGATGAACAAGCAAGCTATGAAATTCAGAACTTTATTGATGGAAGTATTATGACTCTTGCTGACGCCCCATGGCCCGGTCTGAGTCCTGATTTACTAAGTGTAATTTTGGTGATGTGTACCCAAGCCAAAGGCAATGTGCTTATCCATCAAAAAATGTTTGAAAGTAGACTCTTCTTCGTTGATAACCTTATTGATATGGGTGCTCAGATCATTCTTTGCGATCCCCATAGAGCAACCATCATGGGTCTCAATCGCGCCATTCCATTGAAGGGAATCAAAATGAGCTCCCCAGATATCCGGGCAGGCGTATCCCTTCTTATTGCCGCATTAAGTGCAGAGGGGACAAGTGAAATTCACAACATAAGACAAATAGATCGTGGATATCAAGATATAGAAAGTCGGCTAAAATCCATTGGAGCTGATATCCAAAGAATTAAGGAATAGTTGCTTATTCCGTCAAAATGTCACAAAA
>CAXDRX010000013.1:0-41608 GCA_963991985.1 uncultured bacterium
AAACTAATAGAGTCCCCATCTTTCAAATCTACGGCACCATTGTTGTAATAAAAGGGTTGATTGCAACACAGAAAAGCAATGGGGTCTGTTGTCATTTTCGGAGAATTGTTGCAGGGTGCCTTTTTCAGGTTCAAAAGGGCATCGGTATAAAAATTACCCGAAACACCGGTGGTGATCGCTCCATTCCGACAGCATTGTGCCGTGGAAAAACGGATCCATTCACAATTTTTAAAAGTATTGTATGGCGCTTTGTTGAAATCAACAATCAGCTCAAAACGATGTTCTTCAATGCCCTTGCCCGTCCCATAAGTATTGGGCGGATTGCATCGGCTTTTTGCTGTGGCACACAATGGCGTTTTTTCTGCAATACTTACCCGAGTTGGTGTGATGCTCAAAGATTTTCCGCAACCTGTAATTGTTCCACGTATTGAAGACATACCAATCCCTCTGCAATCCCTGTAGACCTTGAAAATAATTTTGAATTTTCCTGTGTCAACGCATTCGTAGGTAATATCTGCACCCATCATGTGCGTAGCATTGACCTTTTGGGATGCTATTGACAGGATACCAAAAAAGAATAAAATACCCCAGTATTTTTGTTGCAGCTTTAAAAAGAAATTCATTGAGTTTGCAGCTAAATGATTTGTAAAAATAAAACTAATTGAAAATTAATCCAAGGCAAAATGACGAAATTTTACATCGAAAACTTAAATATGCAAAACCATAAACATGCAGACATTTCATCACGAAAGATTATTTGAGTTTATCAAAGAAGTTTTTTTACAAAAAAAACTGAATACCGAAGATGCAGAGCAAGCAGCGTCTGTGCTCATAGCATCTGACTTGCGGGGAATTGATAGTCATGGTATTGCAAGGCTTTCGGGTTATCTAAGATTGATAGACAATGGAAGAATTAATCCTCGTCCAAGAGTTCAAATAAAAAAAGAATTCATGTCTACCTGCACTCTTGATGGAGATGCCGGCTTGGGATTAATCGTGGGCCCAAAAGCTATGAAAATCGCAATTGAAAAAGCGCAAACAAGTGGTTCTGGTTTTGTAAGTGTTATGAATTCTAGTCACTTCGGAATTGCAGCCTACCACTCTCTTTTGGCAAGCTCAAAAGATATGATTGGATGGTCTATGACCAATGCGAGCCCTCTGGTCACACCCACTTTTGGGAAAGAAACCATGTTGGGGACAAACCCAATTTGCTATGCCTTTCCCAGCAGCAAAGAGCCAATCGTAATTGATATGGCGACGAGTACAGTCGCAAATGGGAAACTACAGATTGCTCAGAGGTTAGAAAAAACAATTCCAACAGGTTGGGCCCAAGATGAGCAAGGAAGAGAAACCACTGATTCTCATATTTTGGAAGAAAATGGACAATTATTGCCCCTAGGCAGTACTTTTCAAATGGGTAGT
Source organism: uncultured bacterium (assembly GCA_963991985.1). Taxonomy (GTDB): domain Bacteria; phylum Bacteroidota; class Bacteroidia; order NS11-12g; family UBA9320; genus MED-G17. The sequence continues at coordinate 1,423 of CAXDRX010000013.1, forward strand.
CACAAAGGATATGGTTTGTCTGCAGCAGTAGACCTATTTTCAGGTGTTTTAAGTGGTGCAAATTTTGGCCCTTGGGTTCCCCCATTTGTTGCATTTAAAGAACCTTTAAAAAACCAGCCAGGAAAGGGAATCGGCCATTTTTTTGGCGCTTTCCGAATTGACGGATTCTCGGAAAAAGAAACGTATTTTTCCAATGTTGATTTATGGATTCAACGATTCAAAAAAACGAAAGCCATAAATCCAAATCAACCTGTGCTGATACCCGGCGAACCTGAATTTGTGATGTCCAAAAAAAGGACACAAAAAGGGATTCCAATCAACCAAAAAGTTTTGGATGATTTGGTAGATATTGCTAAAAAGTTGGGCATTCCTTCTCAAGAATATCTTTAAGCAGCATATTTGTTCTCATGAGGATAAAAAGAATGATTTATATCTCCACATTGTTGTTGATTTTTGCATGCGATAATAATTCAATCAGAACGGGAGAGAACAAACAAGAGAATAATGAAGAAGCTTATATTGACCGTTTTGCCGACATTGCGCTATTAAAATATGAAGTCCCCTCTTGGGGAAAGCTCACAGCAAAACAGAAAGAACTGGTTTATTACCTTTCTGAAGCTTGCCTTTCGGGAAGAGATATCATTTATGCTCAAAATTACAAACACAATTTAATCATCAGGAAAAATCTAGAGCAGATTTATCAATCCTATGAGGGCGATAGAAATACAAAAAACTGGAAATCTTTTGAGACTCTTTTGAAGAAAATTTGGTTTTCCAATGGAATACACCACCACTATGCAGAAAAAAAACACAAAATCAAATTTGATGTAAAATACTTTCAAAAACTTATTCAAAATTCACCAAAAGCCAATTGGATTACCTACTCAAACCAAACTCACAAAGAAATGATTGCGCTCTTGGAAAGCATACTTTTTGATCCAGATGTTGCTTCAAAAAAAGTTGTTAAAGACAAAGGCATAGACAAAATAAAAGCCTCAGCAAACAACTATTATGGAGAAAATATTAGTGAAAAAGAGGCTTTGGATTACTATCAATCCTTGAAAATTAAAAATGATGAAACCCCTATTTCCTACGGTCTAAATTCTAAACTTTTGAAGACCAACAATGGTATTGAGGAACTTACTTATTCCGCCCAAGGAAGATTTGGCCCTGCCATTCAAAAAATGGTTTTTTGGCTAGAAAAAGCAAAGAATGTCGCAGAGAATGAAGGGCAAAAAAAATACATTCACCTTTTGATTAAATATCTCAACACTGGCGATTTAAAAACTTGGGACGATTGTAATATAGCATGGGTGAATGCTACAAAAGGAGATATCGATTTTATCTTAGGATTCATTGAGGTCTATGGTGATGCTTTGGGCTATAAAGCAGCCTATGAAGGGGCCGTTGAAATCAATGATTTTGAAGCATCTGAACGAATGCAAGTGATGAGTCAAAATGCGCAATGGTTTGAAGACAATTCACCCATTATGATGGAGCACAAGAAGAAAAATGTTGTTGGCGTAAGCTATAAAGTTGTGAATGTTGCCATGGAATCGGGAGACGCTTCCCCAAGCACCCCAATTGGCATCAACTTACCCAATGCCAATTGGATTCGTGCCAAACATGGTTCCAAATCAGTTAGTTTAGGCAATATCGTAGCGGCTTACAATAAGGCAAGTGGAAGTGGTTCTATTGATGAATTTTACTTGGACTCTACGACGCAAGAAGGTCTAAAAAAGTATGGGCAACTTGCAGGTAAGTTACACACCGCCATGCACGAGGTCATTGGCCATGCCTCTGGCAAGCTGAATCCGGGAGTCGGCACTCCAAAGGAAACATTAAAAAACTATTCAAACACCTTAGAAGAGGCTAGAGCTGACTTGGTGGCACTTTACTATATCTATGATCAGAAACTTATTGATTTGGGTCTAATGCCAAACTTGGAGGTAGGTAAAGCGGAATATAACGGATACATTGCCAATGGTCTTTTCTTACAACTTCGCAGATTAGAATATGGCGACAACCTAGAAGAAGACCACATGAGAAACCGACAACTAGTGGCCAAATGGTGTTTTGAAAAAGGAAGACAAGACAATGTGATTGAGAAAAAGAAGATCAATGGGAAAACCTTTTTTGTAGTAAATGATTACGAAAAATTAAAAAGTCTTTTTGGTGAACTTTTAAGAGAAATTCAGCGAATCAAATCGCAAGGGGACTATGATGGCGCCGAAAATTTGGTTGAGACCTATGGTGTTCGTGTGGACCAAGAACTCTTAAAAGAAGCCAAAGAACGTTATGCAAAACTTAACTTAGCACCTTACAGCGGCTTTGTTCAACCCAAAATCAGTCCGATGTTTAAAGATGGAAAATTGGAGGACATAGCCCTGGAAGTGGGGAAAGAAACATTTGTTGAACAAATGATTCGATATGGCAAAGACTATAGCTTTTTAAGCCCTGACGAAAATTAAACAATTGCTTGATCAAAAAGTCTTGGAATACAATAATCAAGATTTTTTGATCAAAGATCCAATACAAATTCCACGCTTGTTTTCAAAGAAGGAAGACATCGAAATAGCTGGTTTTTTTGCTGCACTTTTTGCTTGGGGACGACGTGACATTATTATCAAAAAAAGTAAAGATTTATTGCAAAGGATGGATTATGCTCCCTATGAGTTTATTACCCAGAGTCGTGCACAAGATTTAAAGAAACTACAAGGCTTCGTTCATAGAACATTCAACGACAATGATTTGCTTTTTACAATACATGTATTGAAAAATATTTATGCCAAAAGAGGAAGCATGGAATATTTTTTTTCAAATGGAGTTCCCAGTGGTCTGGAAGAGCTCCGTTTATTTTTCACCAGTGATCCCAATTATCAAAAAAGAAATGGCAAGCACATTTCATCACCCCAAACAGGATCGGCCTGTAAACGTCTCAATATGTTTTTGAGATGGATGGTAAGAAAAGATCAAAAAGAGGTAGATTTTGGTTTGTGGCAAGTCATCCAACCGAGAGACTTGTTTTGCCCTCTCGATGTTCATGTTGGAAAAACAGCACGCAGGCTAGGCTTGTTGAAACGCAAACAAAATGATTGGAAAGCAACTGTTGAATTGACAAATTCATTGAAAAAATTTGATCCTGAAGATCCTATTAAATATGATTTTGCTTTGTTCGGTATGGGTTTGGAAAACACTTAGCTCAGCTTTACATAAAGAAACCTATTTTTTCCTTGCATGTCATGGGAGAAGCTTGTTTCAAAACCACTTAAAAATTGTTGCTTTCCAAGGGAATCTGCATGATTTTCATTGATTTCAAAAAATATATTTCGAACCGATTTTTTCATCAAAGCAAGTTGTAAAATTTTTCTGTAAAAAATAAAGGGATCCTTTTTTGGCGCCAACAAAGCCAGATGGGGCTCGTTTTTCAATACCATTTCGTCGATTTCTGCTTCATCATCAATGTAGGGAGGGTTACTGACAATCGTATGTATGTTTTCGGGCAATACAGACCAGGTTTCTTCTTTTAAAATATCTAACCGTAAAAAGGTAACTTTTACATCATTCATCAATGCATTTTGGTTGGCAATTTCAATTGCTTTTTTTGAAACATCCACAGCTAAAATATTGGCATTGGCTCGTTTTTTGGCCAAAGCAATAGCAATACAACCACTTCCTGTTCCAACGTCTAAAACGGTAGTTTTATGCTTGATTTTTATTTTATCCAATACAAGTTGTACCAACTCTTCCGTTTCTGGTCTAGGGATAAGAACATTATGGTTGAGCAAAAATTTCAATCCAAAAAACCAAGAATAACCCAAAGTATATTGCCAAGGCCTTCCTTTTTTCAATTCATTTAGAGCCCAATTGAGTTTTTGAGATTTTGTTACAATCTTGTCCGAATTGAGAATTGCCTCGTACTTTGGTATGGACTCTATTTCCTCTAGAAGTAAAAAGAAGATTCTTTCACATTCCCTTTGGGAATAAATTTCTTGTAAATGAAAAAATACTTTTTCTTTAAATTGATTCAATCTCAAAATTCACTCAAATTTAGTTTTACTTTGAATTCCAATCAACCACGCCATCTACATAAAAAGATGCCTTCATCTAGCGGAAAGAGGAAGAAGCCATGTGGAACCCAACCCAATGGTAGGTTGTGTAATTGTAAACCAAGAAGGAAAAATTGTTGCTGAAGGACACCACAAGAAGTTTGGTGAATCACACGCCGAGGTCAATGCACTGAGTAAATTATCTATTGACCAAAAACCCAGTGAATGTACTCTGTATGTCAATTTAGAACCTTGCAGTCACACTGGGAAAACCCCGCCTTGTTGCGATGCTATAATTAAAAGTAAAATAAAAAAAGTAGTCGTTGGCATGATCGACCCCAACCCTCTTGTTGCTGGCCGAGGCATTGCAAAACTACGGCAACAGGGTATTGAAGTAATTGCCCCCGTTGAAGAAGAACTATGCGCATTCTTCAATCGAAATTTTTTGCACCAACTTGGCAAAAAAAGACCCTACATCGTTCTGAAATGGGCCGAATCTTTGGACGGGATTATGGCTCCGACCAATCCAATGGATAAAAAAATTTCAAATGATATGATTCAAATTATGGTGCACCAATTGCGCAGTCAATTGGATGGAATTTTGGTAGGAAGTCATACCATTTTGGAGGACAATCCTATGCTAAACAATAGACTTTGGATAGGTTCTTCTCCGAGAATTTTTGTCTTAGATTCTCAATACAAAATATCTAAGGATAAGAATATTTTCAAGTCTGCACGGAAACCTATCTTAATACAAGGAACAAAAAAAGACCTTCTAGGTGATCTGATGAAAGAAGCCAAAAAGGAAAATATCAATAGTCTATTGGTGGAAGGTGGCGCTTACACGCTTAGCAGATTTATTGAACAGAACTTGTGGGATGAAGCCTTCGTCATAAAATCCAATAAAGAGATTTTTGAGGGCAAAAAATCGCCTGAAATAAAAGGGGTCAACAAGGCACAATATAGGGTTGGAGATAATCTGGTTGAACACATTTTTGCCTCATGATTTATCTATTTGCAAGCATACTGTGCTCAGGCTCTTTGGGCATTTTTTTTAAGTTTTTTGAAAAAAGAAACCTATCCTCTCAATCGGCAATTTTTTTCAATTACTTAACATGCTTAGTCATCGGGATTGGTTTAAATTTTAGAAGCTTACAAAGTATCCAATATGAAAATTGGATGATCTACACCTTCCTCTTGGGGCTTATTTTTATTGTCACTTTAGCCCTTATGGCGAAGGCGACTAGAAAATCTGGCATTACCTCTATGGTCGTCTCCAATAAGATGAGCCTTGTGCTTCCCGTATGCTTTGGTTTGCTTGTGTTGAAAGAGCCTGTGCATTGGATTACTTTTTTGGGAATTGGTCTTTGCCTGACAAGTTTGTTGATGGTAACTTACAGAAAAGAAAGTCATAAAAATAAAATTATGTTTTGGCTACTTTTTGGCGTATTTCTCTTGTCAGGCACCATCGATATAGGTATTGCTTTCTTAGAAGACAAATACTTTGGGGAAAGCTCAAATTTTATGATTCCTACTTTATTTATTTTCGGTTCTGCTGTGTTTTGGGGAATTCCTAACACAATCAAAACTTGGCACAGCAATAAAGAAACCCGTAAGGCCAACATTTTTTGGGGTATTCTATTGGGTTTTCCCAATTTCTTTTCCATTTTTTTTCTTTTCAAATGTCTTCATGATGCTCCCTTTCCTTCATCTGTTGTATTTCCAATCAATAACATGGGAGTTATTTTTATTGGTTTTCTTGCTTCATTGGCTTTCAAGGAAAAACTAAATAAAATAAATTACCTTGGCGTGCTTCTCGCACTTTGTGCAATTGCAATTTTGTCTTTGAGCAAATCCTCGGTCTAACGAGAACAATAAAGTTTGTATATTTGGTTTCCGAACATTGAAAGCATTTATTTCTTCCATATTCTTTATATTTTGCATGTGCCAACCCATTCGGGGACAATACCTTTCAAATCCCAAAACGGAAATCAACCACCTCTCCATACTTAATAAAAATACTGATCACATGGATATACCTTCCACATTGGCATTGTGTTTGGAGAGTTCCATTGACATTTCGCAAGGTGAATTGCAATTGAAGTCTATACAAAAAAGCCCACTTGGAACGCATCTTACTTTTCAACAATATTATGATGGTTTCCCTATCGAAAAGGCTATTTTAAAACTACATTTTGATTCCTTAGGAAATTTGATTGACAAACAAGCTCACTTATCGTTTGCAAAACCAAAAGGCAATGTTTTTTCCAAAGCCAATGTAATGGTTCAAATTGGGGATTGTCTGAAATATGCGTACAAGAAAAACACCTTGACGAAAACCGAGATATTGGACTCAAAAGGCCATACATTGTTCCAAAATTCAAATAAATTGTACCTGTACAATTTCCCAGATACATTTGGCTACATGAAGGTATTTTTGGTCAATCCTGTGAACTCCGCTGGCACTTCCTACGGTCCTCCCTATGTCGACAATAATGACAATTACTCAAAAGAATTAGAGAATGAATTGACTTGGAAAAAAATCAATCTAACATTTGAACAAGACTCCTTTCGACTGAAAAATCAATTTTTCCAATTTGAAGAATTGAGCCCGCCAAAACAAAAAGAACCGAAAGGAATACATGACTCCTTTTATTTTGACAGATCCAACTCAAATTTTGAATTTATCAACAGTTATTTTCATCTAAGCAACTTCGCCAATTACCTCACAGCAATAGGATTTGAGTCTCTTTTGGATACCATTTCAATCGATCCAAGAATCGAAGGTGATAATTCATTTTATGATTTTTTGAATAAAAAAATACAATTTGGCATTGGAAACGTAGATGATGCCGAGGACGGCGAAGTAATTGTCCATGAATATGGCCATGCGCTGTCTACCACAGCCTCACCTAACACGACAACCGGTTTGGATAGATTGGCCATGGAAGAGGGAAATGCTGACTATTTATGCAAAAGCTATAGCCGTTCTTTCACAGGAAATATCAACAAAGGGAAGGTGTTTTCTTGGGACGGTCACAACGAGTTTTGGCCAGGTTTTTCCATAGATTCAAAAAAATCATATCCCAATGACATGACTTCTAGCAGCAACAATAACCGTGAGATTTGGAGTACTCCATTGATGAAAATTTGGGAAAATATAGGGAAAGAAAAAGCAGATCGATTGATTTTATCGCATCTATTTTTTCAAATGCCCAATGCAACAATGCCTGAGATGGCAAAAATTATTTTAAAACTTGACACACAATTTTACGGTGGAAAATACAGTCAAACGATTTGGGACATTTTTGCATCCAATGGCATCCTACCCAAAATTTCCAATATTGCCCAGCAGTCCATTCAAAATATTGATCCGGTACTCATTAACCTGCAAGGTTTTGCATTCGATCAATCAGCCATGGAAATTGACTTTGGAAAAAAAATAGCTTTCCAAAGCAAAATATTTTCAAGTGATGGGAAAAAAGTAGCGGAATTTTTCTCCTCTAATGGAAAGCAAAAAATATGGCCTAGCTTTCCACCTGGGTTGTATATACTTCAATTAGATTTTGGCCAAATACTTTTTAAAAAAATCACTATTGCCAGATGAGTTGGAAAGAAGAAAACAATCAATTGACAAAGACCTTTGAATTCAAAAGCTTTTTGGAGGCGATGAAGTGGATGCAAAACGCATCTCACGAAATTGAAAAATTAAACCACCATCCGGTGTGGACCAATAAATACAATAAGATTATGGTTTGCCTTACTACTCACGAGGCAGGCAGCAGAATTACTGAAAAAGACTATCAACTGGCAAAAATTTTAGATACCCTATCTACTCATTGAATCTGCATCAAATTCTTGAAAAATATTGGTCATTTAAAAAATTTAGACCTTTACAACAAGAAATAATCCAATCGGTTGTATCCCAAAACGACACCTTTGCTTTGCTTCCTACGGGCGGAGGAAAATCGATCTGTTATCAAATTCCCTCCCTTTGTTTTGAAGCTTATACTTTGGTCATTTCACCTCTCATTGCCCTCATGCAGGATCAGGTTATGCAGTTGAACAAAAGAGGAATTTCTGCCATCTATCTTCATGGCAATTTGAGTACAGGAAAATACACCCAGGAATTGGAGAATATCAAGTTTGGAAAATACAAATTGGTTTATATCTCGCCAGAGAGGCTAGAAAACCAAAAATTTAATTCATTCGCTGTTGTAAATCCACCCAAACTTATTGCTGTAGATGAAGCCCACTGTATTTCCCAATGGGGTCATGATTTTAGACCAAGCTATCGTAAAATAAAAGATTTCAAGTCCAAACTGCCAGACTGTCCCACGATAGCTCTCACGGCAACAGCAACCAAAAAAGTTAAGCACGACATTGTCTATCAGTTGGGACTAAATAATCCTCAATTTTTCCAATCTACCTTTTTTCGTGCCAACCTAAAGTTCGGGGTAGAGTGTACAGACGATAAAAATCAAAGAATTTTATGGTACATCCAAAAATTGTCTGGCATTGGTTTGGTTTATGCCAACACTCGATCAAAGACAGAAGAATTGAGCAAGCTCTTTCTAAGCAAAGGAATTTCTTCGGATTTTTATCATGCAGGTTTGACCTCAGAAATAAGAGAGCAAAAACTCCAAAAATGGATACAGAACCACTACAAGGTTCTTGTTTGTACCAATGCATTTGGAATGGGCATCGACAAAGCAGACGTCAAATTTGTGCTCCACTACCATTCTCCTCAAGACTTAGAATCTTATTATCAGGAAGCAGGAAGGGCGGGACGAAATGGCCAAAAAGCTTATTGTGTAATTTTTAGGGAACTTCATGAAAAACAAATCCAAAACAAAAATTTTGGGCCTAGCTTATCGGATATGACCAATATCTATCGTGCTCTATTCAACAAATATCAGTTGGCCGTGCAACATGGAAAAAATGAAAGCTATGATTTCGACATGGAAGAATTCGCTCAAACATTTGAATTTTCGAAAAATAAGATTGTTCAGACTATTGCATGGCTCGAGAGTCTTCGTATCATAAAAACAAACAAAGTTATCGGAGAAAACCATTCATATTCAGTCCTAACTTTTCTTGAAAATAGAGTAGAAAAACCCAACTTACATTTCAAAAAATATCTGGAAATAAAAAAGGAAAAAAACCAAAAATTAGTGGCAATGAACCAGTATCTCCAAAACACCGATACCTGCCGAAACAAATTGCTCTTAGACTATTTTGACCAAAAAATGAAAGAAAACTGTGGCACTTGTGATTTCTGTGTTCAAATGAAAAAAAATGAATCTCCCAATCTTAAAGGTCTTAAAGAAGTAATGTCACATCCAATGACTATTCAAGAAATTCAAAGAGAATTTCCTTTTGTTCAGGCAGAAGAATTAAGAAACTTTTTGAGAGATTTGCAAAGCGAAGGTTTTATTGACCTGAATAAAAACATGCAATATCATTGGCAAAATCCTTAAGTATAACGGTAAGTAATGACCTACTTCGTGATCGGAGAATGCACCGAATTGCCCACTGCCTTCAAGAGGAGGGCTATGAGGTCCATCTATTGGGGGTTCAAAGAAAAGATTCATTCGCCCTAAGATTAAAAAAGAATTACTCGCAAAATCGCATAAGCCCTTGGTTTAAGAAATCCGCTCTTTTTTATTTGGAAATCAACATCCGCTTTTTTTTCAGACTTCTAAAACTAAGACCAAGCATTGTCTATGCCGTTGATTTTGACACCTTATTGGCAAACGTATTTTACAAAAGGCTATTTCAAAGAAAAATAATTTTTGATGCGCACGAATATTTTACCGAAGTTCCAGAATTGTCCAATCAACCATTTAAAAAGTTGGTGTGGCACAATATTGGAAGATGGGGAATAAAACACTGCAACCTTTGTCTTACTGTGGGGACACAACTGGCAAAAATTTTTGAAAAAAAATATAGCCATGGTTTTAATCCCATCTTCAATGTCCCCTATTTCCATAGTAAAGAACATACAAAACGAACGCCAACGTTTATCTATTTGGGAGACCTCAACCCGGGCAGAGGACTCGAAAATTGCATCCGTGCAATGCAACATGTCGATGGAGAACTAAAAATTGTTGGTGATGGACCAATGAAGCAAAAACTTGAAATATTGACAAAAAAACTAAGTTTAGAGAGTAAAATTAAATTTACTGGTTATCTCCTACCTGAAGAACTCTCCAATGAATTGCTCAGCGCCCAGGCTGGCCTGAATATTTTGGATAAATCAAGCCTGAGTTATTACTATTCCTTGGCCAACAAATTTTTTGATTATATCCATCACGGACTTCCAATCATTTGTAGTCCGTTCCCTGAATATGTTGATTTAAACAAAAAATTTGATGTAATCTTGCCAACCGAGAACTCTGTGGCCAAAATTGTTGATTCCATGCAAAATATTTTGTCGAACGATCGTAAAACTGAAAAGCTACGAAAAAACTGCTTTAAAGCGGCTCAAAAAGTAAACTGGCAAGCAGAAAAAATCCACCTCATAAAGCTTATAAATGGCATTTGAAATCATTACACATCATAGCATTTGACATACCTTACCCGCCAAATTATGGAGGCGTTATTGATATTTTTTTTAAGCTAAAACACCTAAACAAAAATGGTGTTTCCATAACCTTGCACTGTTTTGAGTATGGCAGAAAAAAAGCCAAAGAGTTAGAATCTTTTTGTGATACTATATATTACTACAAAAGAAATGTCTTTAAAAATCCGCTCATTGGTACTTTGCCCTACATCGTCGAAAGTAGAAACTCCCAAGAACTTTTGAATAATCTTCTTCGTGACAATGAACCCATCATATTTGAGGGGCTTCATACTACTTATCTATTGGATCATCCAAAGCTTAAAAAAAGATATAAGATACTTCGAACGCACAACATAGAACACGAATATTACAAGCATCTGGAGCTGGTTGAAAGTAATTATTTCAAAAAGTATTTTTTTCGTCTAGAATCTGAGAGATTAAGAAAGTATGAGAAGAAAATTCAATTTGCCGATCTCCTTTGCCCTCTTTCTTTAAAAGATGAAAAGTATTTCAACAAAAAACATAGAAAGGTAAGATTTGTGCCGCCATTTCACAGCAATGAAAATGTTGATATACACCCTTTGAAAGGAAATTTTATTCTATATCACGGAAATCTTGCAGTGGGAGAAAATAACCGAGCTGCATTATATTTATGCAATGAGGTATTTTCTAAAGTCAAATTTCCCGTCGTCATTGCTGGAACAAAACCAAGCAAAGAACTAAGAAGAAAAATAGATAAGTTTTCCCACATAAAATTAATGGCCAATATAGATTCGAAACAGATATACCAACTAATTCAACAGGCGCATATTAATATTTTATATTCCGAGCAAGCCACGGGTGTAAAATTAAAACTAATTAACTCGCTTTATCTTGGGAAATTTTGTTTGGTAAATGACAAAATGATTTCAGGCACTAGTTTTTCGCAAGAGTGTATCGTTTGTGAGAATTCGCAAAATTTTATAAATCAAATTAATTTATGTTTCCAAGAAGAATTTGATACAAGCAAAATAGATCAAAGAAGAGAGCATTTAGAAAATTCCGATTTTGATTTGATAAAAGCAACAAAAAAGATGCTTGCAGCTATTGGATCTCAAAAGCAAGAAGCTGTCAATTAAATCTTTAAATTTGCCATCTTTTATGGACAAAAACACAAGCGTAGGTTATTTACTCATCGCCATTATTGTTGGGGTTTTTTGGTACTTAAATAGAGAAAACTACAAGGAAATTCAAAACCAATCCCAGAAAGACACTATATCAGAATATGCCGAAAATATTGATAGCCAAGCAATCAAAAAGATAGATTCTTCCATCGCTTGGTCCCAGTCAAAAGAAAAAAAAGACCTAACAAAAAAAGTAGCCAAAGAGCAATTTTTTTTGGAAGATGAAAACCGGAAAATTGCATTTAGCAATTGGGGTGGTTCCCCTGAAAGCATTTGGCTCAAGAAATACAAAACCCACGCCCAGGAGAACCTATTTCTTTTCAACGAGAATAATTTTAAGTACAACTTAAATATTCCAAGCATGGAGGGACCTATTCCATCTAAAGATCTCATTTTTAAACAAAAATCTTCTGAAAAGGGGACCCTTGTTTTGGAAAGCAAATTGAGTGATGAGCAAAGCGTGGAAATTGCTTATCGTCTAGAAGAAAACTATCGTGTAAATCAACAAATAAAACTGATTGGCTTTCACAAAATTATTCCAAGAAAACAAGGCTATCTCACACTACAGATTGGTCTAGAACAAGACTTGCTGGAACAAAGCGCTAAAAATGAGCGAGAAGCGTCAAGAATATTGTTCAAATACCGAAAAAATGAGTCGGTAGACTACATCAGTAAGGAAGAAAAAACACTTCAAGGAGAATTGAATTGGATTTCATTCAAACAAAAATTTTTCAATGCCTCTTTTATTTTCGACGAAGATTTTGTTGAAGACGGAAGCCAAATTAGCCTACTTGTTCCTGAAGACGAAAACAACAATGAATGGGTTAAAAACACGGAAGCAGAAATTTATTTGACTTATGATTTCAACCCGGAAGAAATTTACGACATGTCTTTCTATTTTGGTCCCAATCATTATCAAACATTAAAAAAACAAGGTTTGGGCTTGGAAAAAATGATTCCACTTGGACCAAGCATCATTAGTTGGGTCAATAAATTTGCGGTCATTCCGATATTTAATTTTCTTAGCTCGTTTTTCAAAAGCTATGGAGTCATCATACTTCTTCTCACCATCATACTTAAGCTTGTTCTTTCGCCTCTAACATTTAAATCTTATGTAAGTATGGCCAAAATGAGGGTTTTGAAACCCGAAATTGATGCCCTAAAGGAAAAGTATGGCGACAACATGCAAAAGTTGCAGCAAGAGCAAATGAAACTCTACAAAAAAGCAGGAGCAAGCCCGTTTGGTGGTTGCCTGCCGCTGTTGATTCAAATGCCCATTTTATTTGCCATGTTTCGCTTCTTCCCTTCCTCCATAGAACTAAGACAAGAAGCGCTTTGGTGGTGCAATGACCTTTCTACTTATGATTCTATTTTAGACTTCGGTTTCAATATTCCTTTTTACGGAGATCATGTGAGTTTGTTCACCCTATTGATGACCATTTCAACCCTAATTTATACCCGAATCAATAATTCAATGAGTGGAGCAAATGGTCAAATGCAGATAATAAGTTACATCATGCCCATTATGTTTTTGGGTTTTTTCAACAATTATCCTGCTGCACTCAGTTTTTATTATTTCTTGGCCAACATGATTACTTTCGGACAAAATGCTTTGATTAAAAGATTTTTTGTTGATGAAAATAAAATAAAAAAAGAAATCGAAGCCAATAAAAAGAAAGTTGGTCCTGTCAAAAAATCTAGATTTCAGAAGAAAATTGAGGAAATGGCGAAAAAAAGAGGAATTGATCCCTATTCGGGAAGACCAAAACGTTAATTCCCTTCAAAAACAAATTGAATAATATTGGCACCCATTTGTAGGGCTTTTTCCCTAATTTCAGGTGAATCCTGAGGATAAATACCTGCATTTTCCCATCCATTGCCTAAGTCACATTCTGTATCATAAAAGCAAATCAATCTTCCCTCATAAATCAACCCATACCCTCTTGCTGGCTGATTGTTGTGTTCATGTATTTTGGGCAAGCCATTTTTAAAACGATAAGGCCCTTTGTAAATGGGATGGTCGAAAGGTAGTTCAATAAAGCTCAATTCGGGAAAAACTTTTTTCATTTGCGGACGAACATAGGGGTCGAGTCCATAATTGTCGTCTATGTGTAAAAATCCGCCTGCCAAAAGATAGGTCCTTAAGTTTTTTGCTTCCTCATCTGAAAAATCTACATTTCCATGGCCTGTCATGTACACATAGGGATAATTAAATATTTGTGGGGATGCTGCGTCTACATTTTCTTCTTTTTCTGCTATTTGCGTTCCTAAGTTTTCATTGCAGAAGGAAATTAAGTTAGGCAGAGCTGTTCTGTTGGCATACCAGTCTCCACCTCCATTGTACTTAAGTTTGCCTAATTTTATCTCTTTCGGGACACCAAGAGATACGCTTATGATTGAAAAAATAAAGATTATTTTATTCATTTTTTTCACTAAAAGATGTTTGGCAGTACTTTTTCATTTTTTCAAAAAAATTTGCTCTTCGGTAAGTCAAGTAAAATATGCATAGACGCAAGAAGTGGCATAGATTGCAGCTGTTTCCGTTCGCAATCGTGACAAACCTAAACTCACTGATTCAAATTTATTTTTTGTTGCAAGATAAATTTCATCATTGGTAAAATCTCCTTCTGGTCCAATCATGATTGTAATCTCTTCTCTTGGATTCCACTTCATTTTTTGTAGCATCGTTTTTTTTCCATCCTGACAATGGGCGATACAACATTTTCCTTTAAAATCTTGGGCTAAAAATTCGGAAATTTTGCAAATCTGAAATTGAGGCAAGAAAGCTTTTTTACTCTGCTTTGTGGCGGCCAAAGCTTTTTTTTGTAGTCGTTCAAACTTGATTGTCTTTCTCTCAGAGTGTTTGGTGATGAGGAAGGTAATTTGTTGGATTCCAAGTTCACATGTTTTCTCTACCATCCATTCCATTCTATCCATATTTTTGGTTGGGGCTACCGCTAGGTGCAAATGATATTTAGACTGAAGAGTCAATGCGTCCGATTGATAGGTTGAAAGAATTTTTCCAATGGATTTTTGTGGCGATATTTTTTCAATCAAAACGCTATAAGCACTCGATTTTCCATCGATCACAACTATCTCATCTCCAATATTCTTTCGTAAGACTTTGAGGTGTTGGTTTTCTTGCCCTTCTATAAACACGCAATCGCCATCAATTTTGGCGGCATAAAATATTTGCACAAAACCAAAAATACAATGGATCAGAAATAAACCCGCGCTTGGCAGGTTTATTTCTAAAAATTATAATTGCCTTACTTTACTTCTTCAAAGTCAGCATCCTGCACATCATCGCTGCCCGAATCATTTCCTTGGCCATCGTTTTGTGCTTTGGGCTCGTTTGTGGAGCTAGAATCCTGATTTTGTTGCGCTTGGTAGATGTCTTGAGAAGCTTCTTGCCAAACGGTATTGAGTTCCTCGGTATATTTTTCAATTTCCGAAAGATTTTTATCGTTGTGTGCCTTTTTTAAAGCATCTTTTGCCGTGGTTATTTTTTCTTTTTTATCTGCCGGAATCTTATCTCCGTATTCATCCAGCTGCTTTTCTGTTGAAAAAATTAAGGCGTCAGCTGCATTCAATTTCTCAATTTCCTCTTTGACTTTTGCATCTGCGTCTGCATTGGCTTCTGCTTCTTTTTTCATTTTTTCAATTTCCTCTTCACTTAAACCAGATGATGCTTCTATTTTTATTTTTTGTTCTTTACCGGTTCCTTTGTCTTTTGCACTTACGTTGAGTATTCCATTGGCATCTATGTCAAAGGTTACTTCTACTTGAGGCACACCTCTTGGAGCAGGTGGGATATCACTCAGATGAAATCGACCAATGGTTTTGTTGTCTTTAGCCATTGGTCTTTCGCCTTGAAGAACATGAATTTCAACCGAAGGTTGATTGTCTGCTGCTGTACTAAAGGTTTCAGACTTTTTGGTAGGGATGGTGGTATTTGATTCGATTAATTTGGTCATTACCCCGCCTAAGGTTTCAATACCTAAAGAAAGAGGTGTTACGTCCAACAAAAGAACATCTTTTACCTCACCCGTAAGAACACCTCCTTGAATGGCTGCACCAATGGCCACCACTTCGTCTGGGTTTACTCCTTTGGAAGGTTCTTTTCCAAAAAACTTTTGGACTTCTTCCTGAATTTTTGGAATACGAGTGGATCCCCCGACAAGGATTACATCATCAATTTCGTCTATTTTTAATCCTGCATCAGCCAAAGCTTTTTTGCACGGTTCAAGAGTTTTTTGAACCAATTCGTCCGCCAGTTGCTCAAACTTGGCTCTTGTTAACTTTCGAACAAGATGTTTTGGAACATTGTCTTTGATGGTAATATATGGCAGATTGATTTCTGTTTCCGTAGAGCTCGAAAGTTCAATTTTTGCTTTTTCCGCAGCTTCTTTTAGCCTTTGCAAGGCCGCGGGGTCTTTCTTTAGCTCCATGTTTTCATCGCTATAAAACTCATTTGCCAACCAATTGATGATTACTTGGTCAAAATCGTCGCCACCTAAGTGCGTATCTCCATTGGTCGATTTCACTTCAAATACACCATCGCCCAATTCCAATATTGAAACGTCAAAAGTTCCCCCTCCCAAATCATAAACCGCAATGGTCATATCTTTATTTCTTTTGTCTAAGCCATAGGCAAGTGCTGCCGCCGTAGGCTCATTTACTATTCTTTCTACTTTCAGACCGGCGATTTCTCCCGCTTCTTTGGTCGCTTGTCTTTGGCTGTCGTTGAAATAGGCAGGAACCGTAATTACTGCTCGATCTACACTTGTGCCCAAGTAATCTTCTGCTGTTTTTTTCATCTTTTGCAGGACGATAGCTGAAATTTCTTGTGGTGTATATTTTCTATCACCAATCAAAACTCTAGGGGTGTCATTTGAGCCTTCTACCACTTGATATGGAACTCTTTCAGCTTCCTTCTTCAATTTGGAGAATCTTGTACCCATAAATCTTTTGATAGAACTTATGGTGTTGACTGGATTGGTAATGGCTTGTCTTTTGGCCGGATCTCCTACTTTTCTTTCGCCGTTACCATCGTCTAGAAAAGCTACGATACTTGGAGTTGTCCGTCTACCTTCGCTATTGGGGATTACCACAGGCTCATTGCCTTCCATAACACTGACCACGGAGTTGGTCGTTCCCAAATCTATACCTATTACTTTGCTCATTTACTTGGATCTTTTCAACTAAAATGCCAAAGTATTGAAAGCATTGTAAATGCTGCCAAAACGGCATTAAAAGTTAAGTTTTGCCGTTTTTTCGTTCTTTCTTAGCCGGGTAAGCATGTCAGGGTTTACGGCAATATTTTTATATCTCCGCTCAAATTTACTGCCGAAGATACCCCTCCCTCCTTCAACGTTTGTATAGTCAGGTTTCTTTTGAACAATTCCAATGGATGGCTTACTCACCTCAATATAGGTTGACAATTGCTCATCTCCTCCAACTATTATCACATCAAAGCTTTTTATTTCTCTTTTTGTATTTGAATTTGCATTGATACTGCTTTCTAAAAAGTTATAATAGGCTGCACCAGGAAAGCTGAGCGCATTGATATCTCCTCCTTTTGGATTTCCTTGAACGCCCGATTGGCCCGTGTAACTTAAGGATTTGAGTTCTTTTTCCTGTGGTTTGTTCTTCAAAAATTCTTCATACTTCATTTTTATGATCAAATCGTATGTAGTGGCATGAAAAGCTTCTGAAAATAGAATTCTAAAATCTCCTTCATCCGATATATTTAAAAAAACTGGAGGTCTATCAAATCTCGGAGATGTTGAGTTTATGGTACCAACAGATTTGGTAATGGCCGAATATTTCTCTGCCTTGCCGTCCTTGTTGATTACATTTATGGACAACCTATAGGAATAGGTTTCTCTGAAAATACTTTCTTTGAAAGGGAAATCTGTATAATAGAGATAGTGGTTTTGGTAAGCAAAAGCGCCAGAATCTTTGAATATCCCCCATTGTTTTGCATTTATCTTTTGTAAGTTCACCTTATTTCCTGTAAAATTTCCATTTAGAAATTCTTCAATGACAACATTCAAAGAATCAAAAAATAAGCTGTCAGGATTGTTGGCAAATTGAGCATCTTGGGCATTTTGATTCAAATATGCTTTGTTGATTCTTATGAAAGTACTGTCATCCGTGGCATTTAATATTCCAAAAACTATTGGAATCGGCTTCCAAGAGGCAGTCACATCAATTTCATCTTTACATGTCCAAAAACCAAAACAAAAAATACAAATAAAAAAAGCGAACAAATGCCCATTTTTTAAGCCATTAAAAAGTAGAATTGATTTAGTTTTGTTTTTCATAGCAAAACCACAAATATGCGTTTTTTTGTTGTCATTCTCTATCTAAGCTTGCCCAGTCATATTTTTGCTCAGCGAATATTTAAGAGATATAAATATCCATATGTTCAAGAAAGTTTTGACGGGGCAAACCGCAATTGGCCGCTCCGATCAAATGTTTTTGAAAAGTCAAGTATTGTAAACGGTGAATATATTTTGGAGAGAAGTGCACCGCAAGGTTTTAGCATTTTTCTCTCGGACAGCATTTCCGCATTCAACAACTTTGAATTTATATGCAGCCTAGATTTTCAACTTTCAAATATTTCTATAGTCGAAAAACATCTTCTCAATAAAAATAACACCACTGCCGGGCTCGTAATTCATGCAAACCAAAATCCAGACCAAGCATTGGTTGTTCAGTTCAATGCAAAAAAGGGATATCGAATTTTACAATTCAAGGAGAATTATTTGATTGATTTACATAACAAAAGTGATGATGGCTGGGTAACTTGCCGAAGCCTTAAAAGTTTAGGTAAACATAAAGTTAGACTACGTTCCTTTCGTAATGTATTTGATCTTTATATCGATGAGAAATATCAAAGTTCTTTTGAAGATAAATTAAACACAAAAGGCAAGTTTGGTTTTTTTGTGGATGCAAATTCATCCTTTAAGGTAGATGACATTCAAATTAATTTATTGCAAAATGAAATTGTAAAAAAGAGTGTAGAAGAGCAACATGATGCAGAACTTTTTGATTTGGTCAAATTACTTCGAACAAAAATTAATCGTCAAAGAGAAGAAAATTTAGCACTGAAACAGGAACTTATAAGTTATCAAAATCTAGCCATTCAAGACACCGTTAATTTAGGGAAAATTGAGCGCCTAGAAAGCCAATTAGATGTAAACCGCCTCAAGAATAGAGATTTGCTCAATCGATTAGAAAAACAACAAAGAAGATTAGACTATCTAGAGACAATGAAATCGGAAATCGAGGACAATCAAGACGGGGACTTAGTAATGAACCTTATGGAGGTTCTCGATAAAGAAAAAAAAACAAACGATGGGCTAAATAAAGAGCTTCAAAAGCTAAAAGTGGAGAATGAAGAACTCAAGCAAAAAGTAACAGATTTTCTTAAAGACAATTGAACAAATGACCAAAGAAATTTTAGAATTTAAAAAAGTAACTACTCATTCCTTGGTGGAAATGAAACAGCATGGACAAAAAATTTCAATGCTGACAAGCTATGACTATTCACTAGCAAAAATTGTAGATGCCGCAGGAATTGATGTAATTTTAGTTGGAGATTCCGCGAGTAACGTAATGGCTGGTCATATTTCCACCCTCCCTATTACCCTTGATCATATGATTTACCACGCCCAATCTGTAATTCGAGCTGTAGAAAGGGCTTTGGTCGTTGTTGACTTACCTTTTGGTTCCTATCAAGGAAACTCCAAAGAGGCTTTGGCATCCGCCATTAGAATCATGAAAGAATCGGGTGCTCATGCCATCAAAATGGAAGGAGGCGAGGAAATACTAGAATCTGTAAAGAGAATATTGTCTGCAGGAATTCCTGTAATGGGGCATTTGGGTCTTACCCCTCAATCTATTTTTAAATTTGGTACTTATGCCGTGAGAGCCAAGGAAGATGCAGAAGCAAAAAAACTTATTGAAGACGCTAAACTTCTTCAAGATGCTGGTTGTTTTTCCATTGTTTTAGAAAAAATTCCTTCTCATTTGGCCAAAAATGTTTCACAAAATGTACGCATACCTACCATAGGGATTGGAGCAGGCAAAGATACGGATGGGCAAGTTTTGGTATTGCACGACTTGTTAGGAATTACCAATGAGTTTAATCCTAGATTTCTGAGAAGATATATGAACCTATATGAGGACATCAAAACCGCAGTAGGCCAGTATATTTACGACGTCAGAAACCTAGATTTTCCGAACGAAAAAGAAAGCTATTAGTCTCTTTGTTCCGGTAAAAGGGTGTAGTCTTCAAAGTTTCCGCATAATCTGCCCGGACCCTGTGTGACAGAATTTACCAAATGTGATCCACCCACAAAACAACCCTTCCAAGATTCACCCATTCCCCCAAAGGTTTGTTCGTTATCGCCTCTTGACATCATTTTATTGATGCCAATTTTGTAGGCTCTAAGTTCGGAAGTAAGTTGTTTGGCCTGAAGTTCATCATCACAAGCAATAGATGAAACCAAAGAGCCATTGGAAACATTCATTTCTGAAATAAGTTCTTCTTTTGAATCTACCAGAATAATACTATCTAAAGGAGCAAATGGCTCATTATGATATAAGGTTGCATTTTTAGGCACATTCAGCAGTGAACTTGGTGCATAATAGCTTGACGTATCTTGTTTGCCCAAAAACAAATCGGCATTGAAACTTCCTTTGTACAAGGCAACTGCTCCTTTTCCTATGGCGTCACTAAACATCACATTTACATCACTCACTTTTTTTGCATTAATGATTGGGCCAAAATCATAATTCGGCAACTCATCGCTTCCCTCTTCAACCAATACCGGATTCCCAAAGGTGAGTGACTTTAGCACAGGAAGGTACATTTCCAAAAATTTTGGAAATAAACTTCTTTGAACAACAAATCGAACATAGGCCGTGCACCTTTGCTTACCATATTTAAATCCTGATTTGATTTGCTTTCCCAAATTGTCCCATTGGCTAAAGTTCCAAACACCATAGGTGTTGATTCCTTCCATTTCTAGCATGTATCTTTTTTTGTTGTTGAGCACCGAATGAGCAATTCTTTTCCCATTACTTTTACCGCCAACGTAGGACAAACAGTCTATAGAAGGGTGCGACACGAGCGCTTCGCTTAGCACCGAACCCGAGCCACTTATCAGTGAAAAAGGGAGATTTTTTCTTCTAGCCAAAGCAAAACAAAGAGTAAGAGCGAACAATCCTCCATCGGTTGGTGTTTTGGCAATTATTGCGTTGCCGCAAAGCACTTGGACCAAGCAGGCGTGCACCAACACAGACAAGGGATAATTCCACGAAGCAATGTTTGAAACAACCCCAATGGGTGTTCTGCTTTCCAACATAGCTTCGATATTCTCAATGTACCAATACACGCCCTCAATGCACCTTTCAACACCCGAGAGTGATTGTTTGTAAGGCTTTCCTATTTCCCACACCAAAATAAGAGCAATGAGCTCCTTGTGGTTCTCTATTTCTTTAACAACAGCATGAACAAGCTCTTTTCTTTTTTCAAGACCTATTTTAGCCCAATGATCAAAATCTTTTTTACAATGTTTTACTGCCAGTACAGCATCCTCCTTCCTGAGCATAGGATAGTGGCCGAGCAATGTTCCGTCTACATTTGAATTGAAAGGTTTGAGATTACCTTCCTTTTGCCATTTCCCTTCTACAAGATTCAATATATCCCCTTCTGGATTGAAACACTCCGGAGCAATCTTTTTGAGTTGGGAAAAAAGATTTTCCCATTTTGCCTTCTCTAATATAACTTTTGCCATAACCCAATGCTAAAACAAGCAAGAAGCAATTTTGTGTGATATACTTGGGTTAATTGTTTTGTTTATTGAATAATAAATTTTTGAGAGGAAATAATTTCAGACCCAATAGATTGTAAAAACAGAGTGTATCCTCCTTTGGACAAATGATCTGTGCTGAACTGATGATAAAAAATACCCTTTGGAATAAATTCAGCATTTGATTCATATACTTTTTGACCCAAGGAATTATAAACCAAAACCTGTAAGGTTTTTGCTTCCTTCAATAAAAATTTTGTCTGTACCACTTCTCGTGATGGATTTGGATAAATTATCATCTGTTCTTCTGGCAATAAGGCGTTTAGTATTGGATTGACCTTTAGCTGTGCTATCCAAGTACCATAACCCTTTGGCTGATTTGTATCTCCAAAAGCACCACTCAACCAAACAATGCCTTCTTGATTGTACTTGGTTTGAATACTTGTATAGTCCCCCCATCGCACATTGGTGTCAGAAGTATTATAATCAATCGTCCGCCCGCCGTTTTTCACTTTTATTATTTCGGAATAAATACCTTCCAGTCCACGGAGTTGATTGTAAAAGATCGCACTTGTCCCGGGGTATTGTGAGGTTGAAGAGTGAGAAAAAGTTATGACACTCGCATTTTTGAAGCGCGAATTTCCTGCAAATGCGATACTTGGATAAGCATAATCCATGGTGTCTGAGAAAATGTAATTGGCTTGCACCCCCTTTGTTTTTAAGTCAATTATTCCATGATAAATCCCCGGAATATTTTTGTCTGATATGTTGGTTGTTTGGACAAATTGAATTTTGTTGTCTTCTTCTATGGCATCCAAAATTCGTGCATCATTGGTATGGAGACCCTTTCCTTGATTGGGTTGAACTCCAGAAGGGGGGATTCCATAGGGGATAGGTGCTTGAAGTTGCTCTACTTCGTAATCCACATTGCCCTTGACGCTACCAGTAACTGTATGAAGAAAGATTGTATCATTTTTTAAATCTCCAGGCCTTACTGATAAAAAATGCATTTTTTTGCCTGTATTTGGCTTGCTTCCAAATCTTACGGGGCAAACACTCCAGATATATTCTTCATTGAATTTAATTTCACTTAAAAAGGATGCACTTAGAACTTCCTTTCCATTATATCCGTCTTCTAAAGAAATTTGCCAAATGACGCTCTCAGCAAAATCTTCAATCCAAGATCCTCCATCTTCTAACAAATTGACCGTTACAAATAAGTCACTTTCATTGAATGCAATGATTGGATAGTCGCTCCACCTTTTGTCTTCAAAAGGGCTTCCATCTAAGGCATAAAAATTCCATTTTTCAAGGGGCAAATTGCTTTGGCTAAAACCAACAACAATTTTTGAACTTTTGCTTGTGTTTCCCTCTAAGAAAACCAATATAAATCGGTCAGAAATAGGATCATAAACAATTTTGGGATCAAAGGATCTTTCCAAACGTCCAACTTGCCCCGAAGGCATAAATTCAAGTGTTCTAATCATTTGTGGTTCTCCGTTTGGATTGAAAACTCTGACGATGCTGTTTTGAACACTTACAATCCAACCATCATTCGAAATTGCCATGTTGTTGTCATTTGGGATCCCTCGAGAGCCAGCAGGGTGTCCATTAAAACCATTTCCAATTTTAGGATTGATCAATTGAGGGGTCTCCTGATATTGTTTGTATAAGAAATTGAATTGAGTTTCCTTCCGGAGCTTATCTACTATTTCTTTGTTTTTTGCGAACATCATACCTGGCAAAGGCAATTCTTGCGCCTGAGAAAAAGTATTCAGAGGTAAATTGCTCAGCTTTATGCTTTTACTCAATGGAAAGCTTTTTTTTGTTTGCTTAAAAGAAAATTCCTGCGCTCCAGCATTAAAAGCTAAAAAAGTTGCAAAAAGGAAAACAAATAGCCTAAAAATCATAGAATCAAATCTAAGTAATTAAGACAAAAATGGCTTATTTTGTTTTGTATTGAAAATTCATTCGCTGCCTTTTTTTTTCTTGCTTTTGGTGATTTTCTCCTTTGGTTTAAATCTTCATTTGTTGCCCTTGTGGGCGGATGAACCCATTCGAGCTTTGGTGTCTTTTCATATGCTTTTGGACCACCAGTGGCTAAATCCTCACATCAATGGGCTCCCATATCTCAACAAACCACCTTTATACAACTGGATATTGGCATCCTTTTTCAAACTTTTCGGTGTGCACAACTGGGTGGTTAGACTCCCATCATTTTTAAGTATTTTGGGTTTTTCCCTTCAATTGTATTTTCTAGGAAGTAGGATATTTAATGACTATAGAAAAGCTATTTTACTGAGTACAAGCTTATTGATTAGCGGAAATTTTTTGGTTTTTAGTTCTATTCTCGGGCATATCGACATTCCCTTCAGCTGGCTGGTTTTTAATCAAATCTACTTCTCTTTTTATTATTCAAAACGCAAAAAATATGGGCTGCTTTTTGGATTCTCCTATCTTCTTTGCTTTGTTGGATTTATGATGAAAGGTTTACCCAGTTTGGTTTTTCAGGGGCTTTCATTGTTTACTATTTTTCTCCATAATAGAAATCTAAAAAAATTGTTTCATCCCGCTCATTTTCTGAGTCTTCTGGTTTTCTTTTCTCTGAATGCTATTTATTTTTGGCAATTTTCAAAAACAGGTTCCCTCAGTGATTTTCTTTGGGTGTTGTTCAAAGAATCAAGTCAGCGAACCTTCGCCAACAAAACATGGTGGGAATCTACCAAGCATCTTTTTGAATTTCCTTTAAAATTATTGATTGATTTTCTACCCTCAATCTTTCTCATTTTTATCTTATTGATCAAGAAAAATAGACAAAGGTTTAAGGATTCTTCATTTTACGCGCTTTCCTGGATTTTTGCAATAAACTTGATTCCATATTGGCTGTCTCCAGACTATCGCGCTCGCTATATCTTTACTCTTATCCCTTTGATTTCCATTCCCTTGATTGATTGTCTTCCTTTACAACAAGTAAAACCGAATTTATCAAAAAAAATATTCATCCTCATGCTTTCCATAATTTTTACGATTCTTTTGTTTTGCTCGTTTGTCCAAGTTTTTTCATCCCAGAATATAAGGACTTTTCAGCTTGCCTCCATTTACTTCTTTATTTTTACTGCCATTTATCTACTTCTCTTTTTACAAGAGCATCCATTGATGCATTTGATTTTATTTTTCCTTCTAGGGAAACTCCTATTCAATCTAATTGTGATACCCCAAAGGAATCAAGAAATCTCAAAACCGCGCGTAGAAGAAATTGCAAATAAGATCGCCGTTATCACGACAAATAAAAAATTAGAAATGATGAATTGTAATGTTGATTTGGACCTCAACTGGTACATTTCAACCCATAGAAAATTACCTACAAAAATGCAGATACAGAAGTTTGATACTTCCGTTTTTTATATTGTTCCTGAGGAAATAATCTGTTGCCAAGAAGATGTCCGATATTATTTTAGGTTTACAAGAAAATTTGAAAATAAAAAAATGGCTTTGGTAAAATTCAAACATTTCAGACATTACCAAAAGACTGATGTGGAAAACGAAATTATATCCCCTAGGTATTATCTAAATCAATAGTTGTTATTTTGATTTTGAATTGAAATTGTCTGTTGTCATAGCGGTGATGAACGAGGAGGAGAATATTCGGCCTCTTTTGGCTTCCCTTAGAGAGAACCTGACCCAGATAAACCACGAAATAATTTTTGTGGATGACGGTTCCACAGACAAAACTGTGCCAGAAATCTTAGCCAACGGATACGACGCTGTGCGCGTTATTGAATTTACAAAAAATTATGGACAGAGTATTGCGATGCAAGCTGGAATAGATCAAAGCAAGGGTGCTTACATCGTAACCTTAGATGGAGACCTTCAAAATGACCCTAAAGATATTCCTATGCTCTTGGAAAAAATTGAAAATGAGCCCTATGACCTAATAGCAGGCGAGAGAAAAAATCGTAAAGATGGCTTTTTTTTGCGCAAGATTCCATCCAAAATTGCCAACCAAATCATTCGAAACGCCACGGACGTGCACATCAAAGACTATGGTTGTACCCTAAAAATTTTTAAGTCTTTTTTTGCCAAAAAACTAGACTTGTATGGTGAACTTCATCGTTTTATTCCAGTATTGGCAAGTTTACAAGGAGCACGAATTCTGCAAGTCCCTGTAAAACATCATCCAAGAGTTCATGGAAAATCAAAGTATACCCTAAATCGCACCTTCAAAGTAATCAGCGATTTGATTCTTATGGTATTCATGAAAAAATATCTTTTAAAACCTATGCATCTTTTTGGGAATCTAGGCTTTTTACTTTTTGGCTTCGGATTTTTGATCAACCTCTACTTGCTCGTCTTAAAAATGATGGGAGAGGATATTTGGGGGAGACCCATCTTAATTTTAGGAGCACTTTTTGTCTTGGCCGGATTCCAACTGGTAATTTTTGGGATCCTTGCTGAATTGCTCATGCGCACCTATTACGAATCTCAAAAAAAGAAAACCTACAATATTCGAGAAACTCATACCATTGGTCACTAAAAAGCGTTTTTTCATCATTCTCAAATTTTTGGTAAGTTTTTTTGCTTTGGGGTATGTTTTTACGCAAGTCAATTTAAATTCTATTTTCAATCTCTTTTCCAAAGCAAAGGGCAACTATCTAATGCTAGGGCTTTTGCTGTTCAATATTTCTCAGCTCGCATCCACTGCAAGACTCTCTTATATTTTTAAAAAGTATGACACAAAAATTCCATTCTTGAATAATCTACGCCTCTACTATATAGGCATGGCTTACAACTTATTTTTGCCAGGGGGAATTGGAGGTGATGGTTTTAAAATATTGTACATCAACCAACATTTTGAATACCCCAAGAAGCATCTTTTTTCCGCAGTGCTTTTGGATCGCCTTTTGGGCTTACTTGCCTTACTCCTGTTGATTTCCCTAGGATTCAGCATTTTAGGATTTTTTTATCCTCCTATCGCCTATATCCTCGCTAGTTTGGTCCTTTTGGGTTGTGCATTTTTTGGCACCCACTTGATATTCAAACAACGTAAATCTTTTGTTATCGGCCTATTGTGGTCAATCGCAATACAAATGATTCAAGGCTGCAGCATTGCTTGTTTGGCTTTTTCATTTGGCATAAAAAAAATCTTTATTGTGCTACTTTTTTGGATTTCTTCGATTGGCACAGCTGTCCCCATTTTTCTGGGAGGCATGGGCGCTAGAGAATTCATTTTTGAAAAATTTAGTACTCTTTTTAAAATAAATGCCGAATTGGGAATGTCCATAGCCTTGACCTTTAGCATGATCACCTTAATTTCGTCCTCTATTGGACTTATTTTGGATTTTATACCTAAAAAAAAATGAAAAGCCTACTTGTCATACCAGCAAGATATTCCTCCAGCAGATTTCCGGGAAAACCACTCGCTTCCATTGCAGGCAAACCGATGATTCAAAGAGTATATGAGCAAAGTAAAAAATCCAAAGCAACACGTGTAATTGTCGCCACCGACAACTTGAGGATTTATGACGCAGTCCTTGAATTTGGCGGGGAAGCGATGATGACCTCCAATAAACATAAAACAGGAACGGAACGATGCGCAGAGGTACTTGAACAACTGGAAAATGAAGGTAAAATTTTTGATATTATGATCAATGTTCAAGGGGATGAACCACTGATTCAGCCGAACGAACTGGACAGAATGATTGACTTTTTTAGCCAAAACAACACAACTGAAATCCTTACATTGGTTAAAAAAATTACAAACATTGAAGAACTTTACTCTCCAAATGTGGTCAAAGTAGTGGGTACTATTTTCCATGAAAATAATGCTGATGCTTTGTACTTTAGTCGTCAAGCGATTCCCTCGATTAGAGATCTTAACAAAGAAGAATGGTTGGAAAAACATACTTACTACAAACACATTGGCATTTATGCCTTTCAAGCCAGTATTGTGCCAGAGTTGATAGAAATCCCTTCCTCACCACTTGAAAATGCAGAAAATCTGGAACAATTGAGATGGATACAAGATCATTTTGTTATTTCATTGCTTCAAACAGATTATGAAAGTCGAGGGGTAGATACACCCGACGACGTTTTGAAGGTGGAACAATTATTGGCAAATCATCCACATCGTTAAAAAAATTCAATTCAATACCTACTTTTGAATCCCGTGAGGTTTTTGTTTGACAATAAAAAAACACGGGAAAAATTAATTGCCAACGAAAATGGATAAAGTTAAATACATTTTCGTTACAGGTGGTGTAACAAGTTCTTTGGGTAAAGGCATAATATCTGCTTCTCTGGCCAAGCTTCTTCAAGCACGAGGGTATCGAGTCTCTATTCAAAAATTGGACCCCTATTTAAATATTGATCCGGGCACTTTAAACCCTTACGAACATGGAGAATGTTATGTGACGGACGATGGTGCAGAAACAGATCTTGATTTGGGTCATTACGAAAGATTTTTAAATACCCCAACCAGCCAAGCCAATAATGTGACCACAGGGAGAATTTATCAAACCATTTTAGAAAATGAACGGAGGGGAGACTATTTAGGAAAAACTGTTCAAGTGATTCCTCACATTACAAACGAAATAAAGCGAAGAGTTAAATTACTAGGTGAAACCAATGACTTCGACATCATTATTACGGAATTGGGGGGTACCGTTGGAGATATCGAGTCTTTGCCGTTTTTAGAAAGTGTTCGACAACTTAGATGGGATTTAGGGGTTGATCAAACCTGTGTTATTCATCTAACATTGGTTCCATTTTTAGCGGCTGCCGGTGAACTTAAAACAAAACCTACCCAGCATTCGGTGAAAGAGTTGCAAGAAAATGGGATTCTACCAGACATTATCGTTTGCCGAACAGAACACAAGCTTACAACAGAAATTCGAAAGAAAATTGCACTTTTTTGTAATGTCAATTTCAATGCAGTCATTGAAAGTTGTGATGTTCCAAGTATATACCAAGTTCCACTTGAAATGTTCCGAGAGAAATTGGATCGTGTCGTCCTATCCAAAATTAAACTTCCTTTAAAACAAGAACCAGAATTAAGCAAATGGAAAGACTTTTTATTTCGGTTAGAACACCATAAGTCTGAAGTTAGTATTGGCCTTATTGGTAAGTATGTAGAGCTTCCAGATGCTTATAAGTCAATTACCGAAGCCTTTCAACATGCTGGAGCAAATCAAGAAGTAAAACCAAATATTGAATTTATTAGTTCCGAATCGATTTCGGCTGAAAATGTGAAAGAAAAATTAAACCACTTAGACGGTTTACTCGTAGCACCTGGATTTGGCGAAAGAGGAATTGAAGGCAAAATCGAAGCGATAAAATTTGCCAGAGAAAATTTGGTGCCCTATTTTGGAATATGCTTGGGAATGCAATGCGCAGTAATTGAATTTGCTCGAAATGTGGCGAAACTTCCGGATGCACATTCAACAGAGATGTATCCTAGTGCACATCACAAGGTGATTGACTTGATGGAAGAACAGAAAAACATAAAAAAAATGGGCGGTTCAATGCGTTTGGGTAGCTATGAATGTAAGCTGAAAAAAAATTCAAGAGCCCATAAAGCTTATGGGAAAATTAAAATTTCCGAACGCCATAGGCACAGATATGAATTTAACAATAAATACCTGAGCGATTTTGAAGAAAGTGGCCTCATTGCCTCAGGGATCAATCCCAATTCTGAGCTTGTGGAAGTGATTGAAATAAAAAATCACCCCTTCTTCATTGGTGTTCAGTTTCATCCTGAACTTAAAAGTACTGTTGAAGCGCCTCATGCCTTGTTCATCCATTTTGTGAAAGCAGCAAGCGCTTTTTCAAACACGAAAGTTTAATCAATATTTCTTAAACTTAAAGTTTTAGATCTCAACTCCTTCGTCAACTTTGGAATATTGTTTGGATTGGACAAACTTTCGTACTTGATGGGATCTCCAATGGTGGCTTGGAAATTTCGATTCCTTTTGTTTTTGGCTTCATAGATAAGCAATCCCAAACGCAAGTTTGTGTGTATTCTACTGAGCCAATGAAAAAGTTTGCTATTGCACCCATGAAAAAAAATAGGAACAACCGTTGCTTTTGTTTCGGAAACCAGACTTGCCGTGAATTTTCTCCAAGAATGTTCCCTTGGAAATTGAGCACCTTTGTCTAAAGTCATTATTGCGCCCGAAGGAAATATGGTCAAAACTTCTCCCATTTTTAGTCTATTTCTGGCACTTTCTTTGGCCAATTGATTGATTTTTTTTCCTCTGGAAGAATTCTCAAAAGAAACGGGAACAAAATGTTTCTTCATTTCCGGTTCTTGGGCCAAAACTTCATTGATCAGAATGAAATAATCTTTTCTTACCTTGTTCACGAGGTAGAGCAAAAACATTCCATCTACCATGCCAAATGGATGATTGGCAACAAAAATAAGCGGTCCTTTTTTGGGAACTTTTTTAAGTTGCTCTTCATCATAATTTAGGGTTAGATTGAGCTCCTTTAGCAAAAGCTCATATAGGTTGTTGGGTGTAAATGGCTGGCCAATTATTTTGAAATACAATTTGACCAAAAAGCGTTTCCCCAATAAAAACTCTACAAAATATATCGATACCCTTCTAAACCAAGGGTCTGTTGGCTGTGCATAACTAAACTTTCTCCCTGAATTACTTCTTGCCAATAATTTTTAAATTCTTAAACCCCTAGTGCATTCCTTAAATCCTGCACTTGACTCTCCCACAAAAGCTCCATCTCCTCTACCTCATCTTCATCCACAAAATCCGTAATGATGAGTGCAATGTCTCCAGTTAATTCGTCTTTTCGTATGGAAAATTCAAAAAACTCTGCTTCATCCTCGTCATCCCATCTCCATTTTATATACTTTCCTGACACCTTTCTAATTAAAGTAGCTATCCGTTCTTCACCTTCCCAAATGAAAATATATTTATCTTTCCCTTTGAGATTCACATCATCGCAAAACCACTCCACCAAACCACTTGGCGTCGAGAGATAATTGAACAAAACACTTGGACTTGACCTTACCTCAAACTCTAACTCCAGTTTTTCCCTATTCATCTGATCCTCTGATATTTTCAAATTAAAAACAATTTATTTAATATCAAAGTTTTTCCATCTTTGAAAAGTCTTGGGGGAAATATTTAAAAATCGAATCTTCTTCGTTGCGTTCTTTTTGTGGAACTTAATCTTGGGCCTGTTTTTGCTTCTATTTGAAAAAGGCGATGCGGTTTTGTTTTTCAACCAATTCTATGATGGTTATACAGAAATTTTGTTCGGCTACTTAACGCAATTTGGTGAAATATATGCAGGCATAATTGTGGGTCTTATTTTGTTTGTTTTTAAGAGAAAAACGAATTTCTGGCCATTTCTCGTTTCTATCATAGCCAATCTTATAGTCATCTACCTTTTGAAACACAAAATGTTCCAAAACTACGATCGTCCTTTTGCAATGTTTGGAAGTCAAATAAACTATCATCCTTTTATAAAAATAAACAAACAATTTTCCTTTCCCTCAGGCCATACGAGTGCCGCTTTTGTTTTCTTTACCCACATGGCCATTGCTTTTAATAAACATCGCTTTTCTTGGTTTTTATTTTTTATTCCGGCCTTGGTAGGAATCAGCAGAGTTTTCTTGGCCCAACATTTCATGATCGATGTCTTTTTTGGTGCTTGGGTAGGTTTCGCCTTAACCTTGTTTTCTTATTTTGGATTTTATATTTGCCGGAGATGAGAAGCAGACTTGAGCAGTACCCTCACTTTTTTCTCAGCTTTTTTTCTTTATTATTTCTCAGTGTCTTCATCGGTAA
This sequence comes from uncultured bacterium, assembly GCA_963991985.1. Lineage (GTDB taxonomy): Bacteria > Bacteroidota > Bacteroidia > NS11-12g > UBA9320 > MED-G17. The sequence continues at coordinate 32,833 of CAXDRX010000013.1, forward strand.
AGTTCACCTATTTGACTGGGATGAAGTAAATTTTGCGACCATAGCAAAGGAGATGTTACTGAGCAACCATTGGTCTAAGATAACGGTTGACTATCTACCATTCACCGATAAGCCCCCGCTCTTCTTTTGGATGCAAGCATTAAGCATGAAGCTTTTTGGGGTAAATGAATGGGCTGCTAGGTTTCCCAATGTACTGGCTGGCATAGCCACTTTGAACTTGATTTTCTTTTTGGGTAAGAAGTATCACGGGATTGAGACAGCAAAACTATGGGTATTGGTTTATCTAGGATGCTTTACCTCTCAAATTTATTTCAGGTCGGGCATAATAGATCCGTGGTTCAACTTTTTCATCTATTGTAGTCTATTTTTTTTTTATAAAAGCATTGTTTCAAAAAGAAAATCTCTCTTCTTTCTTTTGGTTGGCGTCTTGTTGGCTTTGGCTTTCTTAACCAAAGGACCTGTATCTATTTTGGTGATTGGCTTGGTTGGTCTTTTGTACTGGATGGGCAATAAATTCAAACTTTTTTTTAAGCCACATCACTTACTTTTTATTTTGTTTCCAATCTTTTTAGCCATAGGATCTTGGTATGGATTTGGCCAGGAAGGTAGTCCTTCAAAGGCCTTATGGAATTTTATCAATATTCAAAAAGCTCTTTTTTCAAAAAACGTTGCCAACCATGCCCAACCGTTTTATTACCATCCAGTCATCTTATTATTTGGTATGTTTCCAGCCTCCATATTGGCTTTTCTTCCCTTATTAAAAAGAAAATGGCTTAATGAATCTGAAGTACTTGGTCAACTATTTCGAATATTCTTCTGGGTTGTTTTGATTTTGTTCAGCATTGTTAAAACAAAGATTGTGCACTACAGCTCTATGACCTATTTGCCAATTACTTATTTCGCTGCCCTTCGTTTGAAAAACCTAAGTCTAAATAAAATAGAAAAGAATCTGTTGTGGATTGTTGGGACGCTGCTATGCATTTCTCTTGCAAGTTTGGCGATTATAGGCAACAATGTTTGGGAATCCAAAAGCCTTTTGATTTCAAATATTAACAATCCTATTACCATCCAAGGTCTTCTTTTGGATGGTGGTTGGACCCAAATGGAATTGTATATCTCAACTATTTTCTCCCTAGGCTTATTGACCACATTATACACAAATAAAATAAAGTACCTTTTTCTTTGGATTTCCCTTTTCTGCCCTGCCCTGCTCATTAGCTTTGCCCCAAAAATTGAAGCGCATAGCCAAAAAGTTCTGATAGACTTTCACCAATCACATGCCAAAGAAGATGCTTACTTTATCAGTCATTCCTTTGCAAGCTACGTTCCAAACTTCTACGCACGAAACCATCCATATCAAAACAGCGATAAACTTTTGGCAGAAAGAAAATCTATTCTTAAAAACTTATCTTGTCATAGCTATAGCGATTTGCCTCTTGAAAAACGCGCTCATTTTTCCAATAAGATATGGCATTGGTGTCTTTGTGGCGATATCGATAAAACAGTTTATGTAAGTATTTTAAAAAAACATCAGCACAAGATGGATGCGTACCCAAAACTTATCTTTTTGTATGAAAAAGGGCCTTATGCCTTTTATACAAGACCCATCCCCTAGAGCCACTGCCAACAGGTAAATTTTTCTTTCTGCTTAAATTGTCATAAAATTGAATTTACTATGAAAATCTTAGAAATCTTGAGCGATACTTGGGGTCAGGAAGTTGTCGATGGACTTGCCAAAGAGACAAAGCAATCTGAAGATAAGACGGGTGAGATTTTGAGTTTGGCTTTGCCAACATTATTGATTGCTATGCAAAAACAAATTTTAGATAAAAAAGATGAAGCAATATGGCAAAACATTTTTGAAATCAGTAGTTCGAACAAACTTACTGGCAACCTATATGCTCTTTTCTCAAAAGGATATCCTAAACAATTGGGAGAGGAAGGAAAAAAAATCTTGATACTTATCCTTGGCAACAAAAGAGAAAACGTGGCCAAAGCAATCGAAAAACAATGCAAAGTGTTGCCACAAATTACTTTACCCATAATGGAAATGGCAACGCCTCTGTTGATGAACTTAATTCGCGAAGAACGAAAAAGGCATCCATCAATTGGTCTAAATGATGTGTTGGAAAAATTCACCTATCCAACTATGCCCAGTCATGGTCAAATGGCAAATTTATTTGTTGATATTTTAAATGCCACAAGAGAAGGACATATATTGGATAATCTATCCGAACAACTGTTTTCTAAAAGCAAGTCAATAAACCAAAAAGATTTTTAAAATAAGTTCACAAAAAAAATTACTAAAACTGCCCTGTTTATCGATTACATATTTTTTGATTTCAAATTCCTTTGCTGTGGAAAATCCCTTATTCGGGCCATATATTTTGGGATAGAAAATAAGCCTCAACCACTTTAGAATAATCCGCCAACTCAAGGGTTGCCACTTTCTTTCTTACACTTTCTATGGTGTCATGAGACTCAAGATTCACTTCTGACTGATGGAGGAATTTCCCTTCATCATAGTTTTCATTGACAAGGTGAATGGTTATTCCTGTTTTTTTTTCTTTGTTTTCTAACACAGCACGATGAACAAAATCGCCATACATTCCCTTGCCTCCATATTTGGGCAATAAACTAGGATGTATATTGAGTATCTTGTTTGGAAAATTTTGTAACATATGGTATGGAATTTTTCTCAAGAATCCAGCCAACACAATCCCATTGATACCCTTGGACAAAAGTTTTTCACAAAGCTTTCCATTGACCAAATCACCATTATCAAACACCACACATTCTATGTTTTCGGATTTGCATCGAGCAATCACGCCGGCCTTGGGATTGTTGGTAAAAACTCCAGAAATAAGAATTTTATTATGATTGGCAAAATATTTCATTATGGCTTGGGCATTACTGCCATGACCTGAAGCAAAAATGGCCAAACGAATCATAAACTTGGTTCAAAAGTATTGATATAAACCTCTAGCTCCCTCAAGTAATTGATTTTGTTGCCAATTTGTGGTCCATACAAATGGCCATCTATGGTTACCACTCTATGGTTTTTTTTGTCTAAGATTGTTCGGGTAAAAAATGGTCCGGCCATGAAATCATTTTTCATGCTCCACCATCCTTTTATTTTTATTGTGGGCAAACCTCTAAAGGTTTCTTTTTTTATTGAGATGGGAATGGTGCTGTCTATTTCAACATAGGTGTTGGGCAATTGACCATGCAAGAATTTTTTTGTTTTCTGGTTCCGCAACTTTTTGATATATCCTACCTTTAACTGTTCCTCCGAGCGGTAAGGTTCTTCGTAAATACAAATTGCATAATCCATTTTTTTAGAATTTCTTCGACACCAAATCATTTCAGGATTATTGATTGCCAAACGATAGTAGGGATGAAGCGGCAAAGCAAATTTTCGTTGATTTTTCATTGATTTATAGGAAGGATTGTTTGGTTTTCCTTGCGGGAACATTTTTTCTTCGCCCAAAGTCAATTCAGAGAACTCTACATAATCAAAAATTTCTTCACCCAATGCAATTAATTTCCTACGCAAAGACGCTTTATTTTTCTCGTAAATAATCAATATTTTTTGCGGTTTGGCCCATAAATCTTTAAGCACAATTCCCAAAGATTTTTGGTCAGAAAGCTTCTTTTTTATCTGCATTGCCCGATTTTGGGGAAACATTGCTAAAAAGCTGTTTTTGGTTTTTTCATCCAAAAGAACAATCGAATTGAAGTACCTTCTCGAATAATTACCGAGCTGGTTGAGCGCCAAAAACCGAGGCAAATATTTGTTTGGCTTTGGTGGCAGAAGATTGTCTTCCTTTTTTGAAAAAATTTCTAAAAATGTTTGCTTCGTCCTGTCATCCAAAATGGATTCGTCTGCAAAAACAAAAAAATCGCCATACTTGGCATAGGATTCCAGTTTTACTTTGTTTTTTTCAGATTTAACTGAACAAGCACATAAAAAACATAAAAGGAAAATTTTACCGCCTATTTTCACTTGATTTAAAAATCTTAAGTTTTTGGTTTGGAAAAATCAAATTGCTTCTAAGGTCATTCCAACTTTTAATTTCTCCTTCAGTTACCTGATAATGTCGAGCAATTACAGGTATTGATTCCCCCCTTTTTACGAAATGAATGATATACTGAGGCGCCTTTATTTTTTGGGATGTCCTATGCATCCTATTCAACTTTTCAATGTTTTCTAGAAATTTATACGAATAGTCTTCGGGGAGCCTCAAATCGTATTTTTGAGACGGCAATTGTCCATTTTTTAACTCTGGATTCCAAAATTTTAAGGTTGCTATATCTACCTGCAAAATAAGCGCAAGATCTTCTAGGTAATAGGCTTCGGAACAGACAATGGTATTTATATTTTCGAAATCTCGTTTGCCTGTACTGGGGGTAATTCCATAATCTTTATAGGTGTTCATTACAAAGGCCATGGCGATATATTTTGGAATGTATTCCTGTGTTTCCTTGTAAAGAAAAGGTTGAATTTCCCAAAAATTTGTTCCTCCAGATTTTTTGATTGCCCTAGAAATACCTCCTGGCCCAGCATTGTAGCTTGCCAATGCCAAGTGCCAGTCCCCAAATCTTTCAAAAGATGACCTTAGATATTTTGCCGCTGCTTCGGTTGCTTTTTCGATAGACTTCCTCTCGTCTATCGAGTTTGTATTTTTTAGTCCGTATAATTTTCCTGTGGCTGGCATAAATTGCCAAAGTCCTACAGCCCCTGATTTAGAAACAGCGTTTGGGTTCAATGCTGACTCAATAATTGATAAATATTTGATTTCATAAGGAATATCGTATCGATCAAATATTCGATCATAAATTGGGAAATAATATTCTGACAATTGAAGCACCTCTTTAAGTTTTTTTTGCCAGGTGATGGCAAAAAAATCTATGTATTTTCCCACTTGATGATTATAAACCATTGGGACTTCAAACTCTAAGCAATTCATTTTACTATTAAATACTTCTTCTGTAACCCCTAAGGTTCCACTTGGAAATAAGGCAATTTTATCTGAATGGATAGCCAAAGAAAGATTCCACTTACCAATAACAAGAACAAAAAATAGAAAAATGCCTTTGAATACATTCATACAAACAAATATGAATATAAAACTAATTTTTTGAACTTGGAATTGCCCACAAAGTGATTTTTTTGGGAAATCCAAAAAAAATAATTTACCATTGAAATTTAATGGGTGATCAAAAAAAACATGCATTGCACAGGATGATGCAAGAGACTTCCATTCAGCCCAAAGAACAACTTATACCAATTGACCAGCAAGAAAAAAAACTGGAAATTGGAATTCCTAAAGAAATAACCTATCAGGAAAATAGGATTCCGCTGACCCCTCTCTCATTGAAATTACTCAAACAATATGGGTTTTCATTTAAAATAGAGAGTGGTGCAGGCGCAAATGCTCACTTTTCTGATATGGATTATAGCGAAGCAGGAGCTGAAATAGTAGACCATTCAAAAGCCATTTATGCCTGTGAAACTATATTGAAAATTGACCCTCCTACTTTCGAAGAAATCAAATTGATGAAGGAAGGACAAAACATAATAAGCGCCATTCAATTGGCACACTTAGACAAGAAGTGCCTTCAATTAATGATGAAGAAAAAAATAAATGCATTGGCCTATGAATTTATTGAAGATGATTCAGGTGGATTTCCCTTTATCCAAACCATGAGTGAAATTGCGGGCAAAGCAGCTGTATTTATTGCTGCAGAATATTTAACCAATCAAAAATTTGGCAAGGGTGAGCTTTTGGGCGGAATTTCAGGGGTTCATCCAACTCAAATGGTTATTATAGGTGCTGGAACCGTTGCAGAATATGTAGCAAAAATCGCCACAAGTATGGGCGTGATGGTCAGTATTTTTGACCATTCTGTTCATCGGCTAAAACGAATAGAGCAACGTCTTGACAATCGAATTCACACCTCAACTCTTATCCCAGAATTATTGGCCAAATCTTTAGAAGGAGCAGATATTGCCATTGGAGCCATGGCCTCGCGCAAAGGAGAATCCCCATGCGTTGTAAGCGATGAGATGATCCAAAAAATGAAAGCAAAAGCGCTTATTATTGATGTAGCCATTGATAGGGGAGGAAATTTTAGCACTTCCAAAATTACCAACCACCTCGAACCTGTTTTTGAAAAATATGATGTAGTGCATTACTGTGTTCCAAATATCCCAAGTAGAGTGGCTAGAACGGCAAGTTATGCTTTGAGTAATCTTTTTTCAGGACTTTTCTTGGAGTGGTCAAAGTACGGAAATCTTGCGGCTTATATTTCCCAGGAAAGTGGAATGAGAAAAGGGGTATATCTTTATAAAGGACAACTCACCAACGAAATCTTGAGCAAAAAATTTGATTTGTCTTTCAAAGAGATTGAATTCTTAATCCCTCCCCATTACTTTTCAATTTAAAGAAGATTCAGCTGATATCTAGAGAAACTCTTGGCCAAAACCCATACCTTTTGGGCGTTGTTCACCCTTATTCTTTTTTGCAAAAGTTCTTCCTTGTGTTTACTCTCTATTTTAATCAATAATTTTAGATAATATTTATAAGCTGTATAAACTCCAAACTTACAAGACATCGGTAATTTTTTAATTCCTACTAAGGCAAGCTTGAATTCGCTTTTTACTTCTTTTATGATTGATTCCTTGTCATGGTCTGTAAAATCAGAAAAATTAACGTTGGGGAAATACAATCTACCTCGCTCCTCCAAATCACTTTTCAAGTCTCTCAAAAAATTTACTTTTTGAAAAGCAGATCCCAAAGCTCGTGCATTAGGGAGCAATTCATCAAAAAGCTTGCTGTTCCCCTCTGTAAATACATGTAAACACATCAAACCAACGACCTCAGCACTTCCATAGACATATTTTTTGTAAGAGGATACATCATGCGCTTTTTGATCAATGTCCATCGCCATGCTTTCAAAAAATGATAACACCAATTTAACATCAATTTTGTATTGGTGATGTGCCATTTGGTAAGCATGTAGAATGGGATTTGTAGAAAATTTTCGGTCAATGGCTTTGATTGTCTCTTGCTCAAACTCATCCAACAGTAATCTTTTGTCTTGGTGATGGAATGTATCTACAATTTCATCGGCATACCTTACCATTCCATAAATTGCATAAATTGCCCATCTCAATTCGGAAGAAACCATTCGTATACCTAATGAAAAAGACGTGCTATACCTTTCCGTAGTATTTTTACTGACTTCCTTTGAAACCTTATTGTATAATGCAACTGCGTTCATCTAGTTTTTTTCAAATACTTTTTTGGGACATATAAAAAGCCAAATGCTTCCGCGCCTCGCTTGGTGAGCGTTTTGTGATGGATTTTGTGTGCCTTTCGCATCGCTTTGAAATAGTTATTATTGGTTTTTTTTAGCCATTTAATTCTCTGATGAACAAAAACGTCATGAACCAAAAAATAAGCCACACCATACAGACATACGCCAATTCCTATAGGAAAGAAACTGGCAGGAATTATTTCTTCGCTTGACAACACAATGAGAGCAGAGGACATTAAAGCAAAAACTACAGCAAAGAGGTCGTTCTTTTCAAACATATGATTATGAACGGAATGGTGAGATTTATGCCATCTCCACATAAATCCGTGCATGATGTATTTGTGCGTGAACCACGCCACAAACTCCATCACACAAAAAGTTGAAATGATAAGTAATACACTCAAAACCTCTTGTCTTACAATTTAATCAAAGTTATGTTTATTTTTTTTCTTTTAAAATTAAACAAAATGAATTTTCATAAATAACCATAAATATTTTGTATTTTGGGCTAGTGAAAAACCTTTTCTTCATTTTAATTTCTATTTGTCTTTGTTTTGTGTTTGGTCAATGCAACGATGAAGATGAACAGAGGTACCAGCAAAACTTGGTGATCGGTTTTAGGCATCAAATCGGGCCTAACCCCTTGACCTTCCAAAGTCAGTTTTTTAATCTTGAAAATGGAGATTCATTTATGCCTTCAAAACTCATTTACCATGTCAATAATTTTCAACTAATTGCAGAAGATGGCTCAAAACATTCATTTGACAACCAGTACTTTATGCTCAATCCACAGTCAGGAATTGTGGATGTAAATTTGGGTACGTTTCCAAACAAGACTTTTACTTCGATTCAATTTGACTTAGGGGTTCGAGATTCTGTAATCAATTCAAAAGGAGAATTGAACCCACTATTTATTGATCCAATGTATTGGCAGATGAATGCTGGATATATTAATTTTAAATTGGAGGGCAATAGCCCAAATAGCCCAAACGAAGCAGTTATATTGCATATTGGCGGGTATAAAAAAGGACAAGAAACAGCGCAGGAAATCCGATTGAAATTTCCAGAAAAAATTCAGGGAAATAGAGGGCCAAGCAAAACGAAAATGCTGAAAATAAATGTGGATTTGGCTCAACTTTTTTCTGGATCCCAATCAGTTCCTTTACGCTACTTTCACAAAATTCACAAACCAGGAGATTCGGCTCAAATCATTGCAAACAATTTTCAATTTATGTTTAACTTTTAGCCGTTTTTGTTAAACAAAATATTTCTTTGAACGCCTTCCCATTTGGCTCTTTTTAGAGCACTCCCCTGAAAAATTTCATCGAAAATTTCTTTTGTCATTTCTTCCCATTCTCCTTTGGAGAGGTGATTGGTTCTTGGCGCAAACTTAGGTTCAGCGTGTGGGCTAGCAAAACGATTCCAAGGACATACATCTTGACAAATGTCACAA